>JAGAIY010000015.1 GCA_017626355.1 Bacteroidales bacterium | reverse complement strand
AACGTATGATTTGTTATGCATAACCAGCTGATTTGCTGGCAAATATAGAAATCAAAACCGTTCGGCCCTAAAACGACCCCTAACTATCTAATTATCAGTATTTTCAATGAACTATTTATAAATATTTAGTGGACACTAATGTAGTATTTTTTCAAGACGTTTCCGTCATAATGTCGGATTAATGGAATCTTAAATCTTAATCATGTCAGACTTTGAGGATAAACACATGGACTTCGTCCTGAAGCATTATCAGGAAGGTAAGTTCGACACCTGGAAAGCGGTAAAGCGCTTCAATGAGGCTCACGGCATCGTGCAGAAGCCTCGCAGGAGAGTCTTGCCGTGGGTATCAGGCATTGTTGCGGCAGCTGCAATAGTCCTCGGTGTAATCCTCTTCCGTGACAATGAACAGCAGATCCAGCTCATGGCAAGTACCGGAATGCAGGAATTTGTCCTTCCGGACGGTTCTGAAGTGACTCTGTCTCCAGGCTCCCGATTGACTTACGGCGAGAAGTCTCCTCGAAAGACCTGCCTTGAGGGCAAGGCTTTCTTTGAAGTCGCCCGTGACGAGGCTGTGCCGTTTGAAATAACTGCGGACGGTGCATTCGTAAGGGTGCTTGGTACAAAGTTCATGGTCGATGCCGGTTCATCTGTCAAGGAGGTCTATGTGACTGAAGGTAAGGTGCTTTTTGCAAAGTCTTCTGACTCGGAAGGAGTGATTCTTACAAAGGAAATGCAGGCGACTCTCTCGCAGTCAGATGCAGTTCCGGTCATAGCTGAGGAACCCGACGTCAATTCCATAGCATGGCAGCGCGGATCATTCATCTTCGACAGGACTCCGCTCAGAGAGGTGCTTGAAACCCTCTCAAGGCACTACAAGGTGTCCTTTGTGGCGACAGACCTTGACAAGCAGCTCAACGGAGAGTTCTACGCAGAGGACCTTGACCTTATCATCAGCCTCATAGAGTCTGCCCTCGATGTTCATATCGTCAAGAGATAAGATCCCCAAACGACTTGACAATGAAGCATATACTCTTATTTATTGCAACAACCGCCGCTATGGTTTTCTTTGCCATGGCCCCTGCAGGCGCTCAGCCGGGCAGGACTCTCAAATCAGAAATGGAGGTCATCCATCAGTCATTGGATGTGAATTTCGTGTATGACTCGGCCATTGATATCGATGTGCCGTATTCCGGCAGACCGATGGAAGACATTCTTAAAAGCAGACGCAGCCCCTCAGACTCTTCCGGTTCCGTCATGCCCGGTCAGGATCGGGCATCTCTTGAGCTCTGTCTGAAGACCCTCTTTGCCGGGACAGGAATAGAGTACGAGATAATGAAGAAATACGTTGTCCTCACTCAGGCAGATAAACGTAAGAAGCCCAGGGACTATACGATCTTCATTGAAGAACAGCACGATACGATCTCTGAATCGATCATCACAGCTCTTACTCCCAGAGAAATAAACAGGACTCAGACCGGAATGCAGAAGATCGACGGTAGTGTCTTCAAGCGCAGCTTCTCGATTTTGAGTTCCCCGGATGTGATCAAGACCCTGCAGCAGCTTCCCGGTGTCGCATCGGGAACCGAACTGATGTCAGGCATGTACGTCCGTGGAGGAGATGGATCTGACAACCTCTATCTGATGGACGGCGTACCCATGTATCAGGTCAGCCATCTGCTGGGATTGTTTTCTTCATTCAACTCCGATGTGGTGGAGTCTGTTGACTTCTATAAGAGCGGTTTCCCGGCACGGTACGGCGGAAGAATGTCGTCTGTTGTGGATGTGAAGACGCGCGAGGGAGATTTCAAGGAATATCATGGTCTGTTCTCGATAGGACTTCTCGACGGACGTTTTCAGCTTGAAGGCCCGATATGGAAAGACAAGACTTCGTTCAATATAGGTCTCAGGCGCAGTTGGCTCGATGTCCTGACCGAACCTGTGTGTCTTATCATAAGTTCTCTGAATGAAACTAAATTCAGGGTCAAATATGCATTCTGGGATCTTAATGCCAACCTCACGCATAAGTTTTCGAATGATAACAAGCTGTCTCTTAATGTTTATGGCGGTCGTGATGCAGCGAAACTCATCGGAGGAGCAGACAATGAACCTGATGGCACATATCATACGGATTATATGACGAAATGGGGGATTGAGTGGGGCAATCTTGTCACATCTCTCGACTGGGACTATAAGTTCGCACCCGGTCATGAGACATCCCTCAAAGCATACTGTACCATGTATGATTCCTTTTTCGGTATGACTGACGAGGTCAGAACCATATCTGAAGATGAGAATGATCCTGCTCAGGTCAGAGAAGAGGACTATCATGCGTCCACCGGCAATGAATCACGCACTTCAGACCTGGGCCTGAAAGCGGACTTCAGCTACCGTCCTGCTGAGAATCATCATCTTCGGTATGGAGCGGCTCTCAAATATCAGTTCTATAACCCGGTCAGTTTTTCAGTAAAGAACGAGACACTTGACGGAGAAACCATATTCGACCAGGACAAGAGTCAGTCTGCTCCGAGACAGTCATTCGGATCAGACCTGTATATAGAAGACGAGATGTCTCTGACAGATTGGCTTACAGCAAATGTAGGACTCAGATATGCTGCAACGGCTACAGAAGGGAAATGGTACCACAGCATCGAACCCAGGGCGGCATTGCGCTTCCAGTGCGGTGACTATACGGATCTGAAGCTGTCTTATTCGGAAATGTCTCAGAACAGTCATCTGATAAGTTCGACATATATCCAGCTTCCTACAAACTTCTGGATGCCTTCCACACCCAAGATCGCTCCCAGCCGCTCACGTCAGGTCGCGGGAGGAGTGTATGTGAATTTCCCCCACAATATCAATTTCAGTGTCGAAGGATATTACAAGACCATGTCGAACCTTCTGGAGTTCAGAGGACGATGGGGCATTTATCCGCCGATCACCCGTTGGGAAGAAGCTCTGGTGATAGGTGAAGGACGCTCATGGGGAGCTGAGACCAGTCTGATCTGGGCGGATGAAAAGACTTCTGTAGAAGCATATTACACGCTTTCATGGAGTCAGAGGCTGTTCCCGGATTTTTATCCCGATTGGTACAAGGACCGCAACGACAACCGTCATAAGCTGACCCTGACTGCAACACGCAGGTTCGGAAAACGCTTCGAGATGTATGCGAGCTGGAACTACCATAGCGGAGGATGGATGACTTGTGAGTCGTATGGTATCTGGGATGGCGAGCTCGGAGGCGATGTGGAAGTATTCTACTCTGCTCCGAATAATATGAAGGTACCTGCCTACCATCGTCTCGACATTGGCTTCAACTTCCATAAGACAACCAGAAGAGGTAATGAAAGCATATGGAATCTCAGTCTGTATAACGCATATTGCCGTATGAACCCTCTGGCTTCTCAGGTTGAAAAATATTACGATTTCACCGAAGATAATATAATAGGCCTTACATACCATGGAGTCGGATACGGCATAATACCGATCATCCCGTCTTTCAGTTACACCCTTAAATTCTGATAACGATGAAGAATAAATATATACTGATATTGTTGATGCTGGCCCTGACCGGCTGCAGGTATCCTTTCGAACTTGACACCAAGGATGTAAAGCCTATGGCGGCTGTCAGGTCTTATATCTGCGCGGACTCGCTCGTGACGATCGATATCGACAAGCTTGTGCCTCTGTCGCAATTTGCAACTGCCGATACCACTCTCGTAAATCCTCATTACTCGCTCAAGTGCAACGGCGTGGAAGTCGGCTGCGATGAGTCAATGACAGGCGAGAGAAGACTGTCTTTGCGTACTGATGCCTTCAAAAGCGGAGATAGGATAGAACTTGTATTTGAGTCTGATGATACGGAGATGGCCATGGCAAGCACTGTCATCCCCGACAGGTTCCCTGAATACGGACTGGAACTATGCAGGAGTGCTGATGCTCAGCGGGTTCTGAAGATACGTTATAAGGATGATCCCGATACTGATGATTGGTATGCGGCGGTCGTGAAGTGGAATGGATTACATGAAAGATATGTAGGTCTTGAAAAGCCGGAGATTGTAGAAGTGACAGGTCAGAGGATATATCCTCCGACAGGATATAATGACCTTCAGCTTGAACCTGAAGCTTATTCTCCGATCATAATGTCTTTCAAAGGGGATTTTATGTACATATGGAAGGACTCTGATGAGGAAGATGATGAATATGACCTGTGTTTCAACTATAGATCTCAATGGGGTGGTTCTACGGACACTGTGAAAGATGCAGAAGTACAGTGTACTCTGTTCAAGCTTTCCGAGGAAATGTACAGATACCTTTTTTCGGAGTTTGACAGTTGGAACAATCCTTTCTCAGAGGCGGGGCTGTCATCTCCGGCATTCACATATACTAATGTAAAGAATGGTGCAGGATGCCTGTGCGGTTATTCCGTCGTGCATTCGGAGTGGGTCAAGGATGATTTATTTGAAGAATGATGAAGAAAATAATATACATGCTTATATCAGCCGCCCTGTTATGCGGTTGCGAAGAATTCTATGGCTCTTTTGATGATGCAAGTCAGGAGTTTGTCGAGATTGCCGCCATCAACAGAAGTTCCATGCCTGTCAGTCTCAATGTATATGGGGCCTACTGGGCGGATCCGGATGAAACCATATTCCTGAAGCCGCATAACGGACTCTGGAAGGTCGAGGAATCCAGAGAGGACTATCATGGTCAGGAAATACTGCCGGTCCATTATTCTGTGATCCGAGCGGATTTCAACAATGGCGAGAGGACGATATGCTTTGATTATCAGTCAGATCTCCCGTATAATCCCTGTGCAGTCGGGGCGAAAGAAATATGGGACGACCGTTATCAGCATAGGATCATCGAGTTCTCGGACAAGATCTGCGAAAAGCTCTTTGCCCGTCAGGACGCCTTGCATAAGTTTAATATCAGCATGGTGCTTTCCCCGTCTGATGCGGTGGAGAGGCTTGTCGTACCGGGTTCGACCGAAGGATATTTCACCAGTCTCTTTCCTGCCGGTGATGTCAAGGACAGAATAAAATTAGGTGCGGCCGTCTATGCCGAGGCGGAATCCATAGACAAGGTCCGTTTTATTGATGACTTATACTATGAGGCGGATACACTTAAGATGTCATCTGGAGTAAGTAACCGCTATAATGGCAGGGAACTCTATCCTTATTATGATCTTGAACAGCTCAGAAACCTCGGCCTGACAAATTTCGGATGTGACTTCGCTGCCCTGACAGGCCGCCCCGACGGTAAGTTCGACTCCTTCTGCGGAATCGTGCTGCTTAAGGTTCAGGTCGCCAGAAGAGAGGTGATCTCCGACAGGGAACATCCTGAAGAGTTGATTGCGAAGCTGGAAAATTCCGCAGAGCCTGTCTGCATCATAGATAGGATTGAATATGGCAATTTCATGATCCTCCTGGCGGAAGCTGACTGCTCACATGCGAATATCCATACTTACGTGACAGAGAAAGTTCTGCGTGATGATCCGTCTGAGTATTATGCATATGAGGACTTTTATACTCCGGAAATCACGTTTCATCTGCTTACCCTCGATGAAGACGGTGAGTTCATATGTCAGACGGGGGGTGAAGAACTGGCGGCAGTCTTCCATAAGGGATATGAAAATCCAGCCCTCCACCCTCTGTCATACCATCTGACGGATCTGAAGGATAATTATACCTATATGCATATAAAGTGATTCGGATGCCCGCGTATGTTTACAAATCTCTTGTCCTGATGATAGTCAGGAACCTGCGGAAATCTCTGTAAAAGAAAATCAGCATCCCAGATATCTGGAATGCCGATTTTAGTGACTCCGACAGGATTCAAACCTGTAACCTTCTGATCCGTAGTCAGATGCTCTATTCAGTTGAGCTACGGAGCCGTTTGCAGCTAAGCTGCTATGTCTTTAGTCGTTGTTCTTTGTTGCGACCTTCTTCTCCTTGATACGAGCCTTCTTACCTGAGAGTTCGCGGAGGTAGAAGATACGTGCGCGACGAACTTTACCGACTTTGTTGAGCTCGATTGACTCAATGAATGGTGACTCGAATGGGAAGATTCTCTCAACACCTACACCGCTTGCAACCTTGCGTACTGTGAATGTTCTGGTGTTTGCTGATGCTCCACGAAGCTGGATAACTGTTCCTCTGAACTTCTGAAGTCTCTCCTTGTCACCCTCCTTGATTCTGTATGTTACGGTGATTGTGTCACCGGCCTTGAATTTCGGGTAGCTGGCTACTTTCTCGTTTGCGAATGCCTGCTCTACTACTTTAATAAGATCCATTTCTGTATTAAATTTAATTTGTGGCAACATTGCGCTCTTTTTCACCCGTCGCAAGAGGTTGCTTTGATTTTGGGATTGCAAAGGTAGGAATAATTTTTTAACCTGCAAACTTTTTTGAAAAAACTTTTACAAAATTTCAAAAAAGATCCTTCAATCTGTCAAAAAAGCTCTTGTCTTCCTTTGTCGGGTTAGGCTGGAATGACTCTTTCTCACGCAGACTCTCTACAATTGCCTTCTCGTCCTTGCTGAGTTTCTTCGGTATCCATACCGCAATCTTCACATAAAGGTCGCCTGTTCCGCCGTAACCGTTTACCGAAGGCAGGCCTCGGCCGCGGAGCCTTACGACTTCTCCTGACTGCGTGCCCGGGTCGATCTTTATCTTGTAGTCTCCGTCAAGGCAAGGAATGCTGACCTCAGCTCCGAGCATCGCATCCACTACCGATACGATCTTCGTATAGTAAAGGTTGTTGCCCTCTCTCTTGAGGTTAGGATGCTCCTGCTCTTCGATCACGACCAGAAGGTCTCCGTTTATTCCGTTGTTCTTGGCTGCGTGGCCTTCGCCCTGGAGAGTGAGCTGCATGCCGGCTTCCACACCTGCCGGTATCTTTACCTTTATTGTCTCGCGCTTGCGTACAAGTCCGGTTCCGTTGCAGCTGCGGCATGGATTGCTGATGATCTTGCCTTCACCACCGCACTGCTGACAGGTCGAATAGGTCACAGTCTGGCCGAGGAATGAATTCACGACCCTCTGTACCTGGCCGGTTCCGTTGCAGGCAGGACATGACTTTATGTCAGAACTGTTCTTCGCTCCTTTGCCCCCGCATTCCGTACAAGGTACATTCTTTTCGATGCTTATCTCCTTCTCGACGCCCTTGGCGATCTCTTCGAGTGTCAGCTTCACGCGCACGCGTATGTCGCGTCCTCTATATACTCTCTGCTGTCTCTGGCCTCTCTGTCCTCCGAATCCGCCGCCAAATCCGCTGAAACCTCCGAATCCGCCTCCGAACGCTCCTCCGAAGAGGTCGTTGAGGATGTCGTTGAGGTTGCCGAATCCGCCGCTGAAGTCAGGGCCGGCTCCTTCAACGCCTGCATGTCCGAACTGGTCGTATCGTGCCTTCTTGTCGGCGTCGCTCAGTACGGAATAGGCCTCTGCCGCTTCCTTGAACTTCTCTTCAGCCTCCTTGTCACCCGGATTCTTGTCCGGATGATACTTGATGGCCATCTTCCTGTAGGCCTTCTTTATGTCGTCTGCCGAAGCGTTCTTGTCTACGCCCAGCACTTCATAGTAATCTCTTTTTGCCATATCTTTATATTCCTACAACCACTTTAGCGAAGCGGATGACCTTTCCGTTGAGTGTATAACCTGTCTGAACGACATCGAATACCTTTCCTTTCTGCTCCTCTTCCTGTACAGGGAACTGGGCCACAGCCTCATGCAGATCTGTGTCGAACGGCTGGCCTGCGGCTTCTATCACAGCAAGACCTTTGCTCTGGAGATAAGACATCAGCTTATGGTAGATAAGCTCTGTTCCTTCCTTTGCGGCATCGCTGTCTGTCGACTCTTTCAGTACATTGAGAGCCCTTTCGCAGTCGTCAAGTACAGGGAGGAGGCCCTTGATAGTGTCTGTGGAAGCCATGCTTACAAGTTCGAGCTTCTCCTGCGATGTGCGTCTGCGGAAGTTGTCGAACTCTGCCATGAGCCTGATATAGTCGTCCTTATCCTTGGCTATCTTGTCATTAAGCTGCTCCACCTGCTTTTCCAGCTGGGCTATCTTCTCCTTTTTCGCATCTTTCTTCAGGAACCCCTTCTTTTCCTCCTTCTTCTCTTCCTGAGCCTGTTCCTGTGCAACTGTCTCCTCTGTCGGCTGCGGTGTTTCCTTGATGTCTTTTTCCTCTGAGTTTGTTGACATATCCTTTTATCTCCTTAAATGTTATCTTTCCTAATACTAGAGCTATGATGACAGCTATTGTCAGTGTAATAAGCATATCATGTCAGCCGGAATACTGGTTTCCGGACGGCCTGCAAAGATAGCAAATAATCTGCCATCTGAAAAAAACTGACAAATTGGCAGGATTGTTCTTCGGTTATTACTTTTTTGAAGAATTTTCAACGCAATCTATGTCGCATGAAGAATATTTTGATTAGTTTTGCTGAATTGCAATTTCAAGTAGTTTAGTATGAGGAAAATATTTGCTTTTATTCTGGCACTTGCTGCAGTTTCGTCAGTTGCCGATGCCAGAAAGGTGACAGGAACCGTGATGTGCGGTGAAGAGAAGCTTTCAGGAGTCATAGTGACCGATGGCAGGAACTTCACGCAGACTAAGAGCGGTAAGTTCAAGTTCGAGATCGAGGATAATGCCGAATTCGTGTACATCGTGACTCCGTCCGGCTATGTGGCAGACTGGTCTACAGGTATCCCTGCCTTCTATCAGACGGCGCAGGGCAATGACAGGTTCCATTTCGAACTTACAAGGACAGAGCCTTCCGAGGAGTATTCCATCGTGGCCATTGCCGATCCTCAGTTGCGTAACGACAAGCATCTTGCACAATTCGCGGCAGAACCTATGGCTGATATCTGCGAGACTGTGAAGGGCCTTGGCGGATTTAAGGTCGGTCTTGCTCTTGGCGACATCTGCTGGGATTCGTTTGATATGCTTGATAAGTATAAGGCTGAGATCCTCCGTACCGGCATTCCTTTCTATCCTGTCGCAGGCAATCATGACCATGATGCCGATGCCAAGGGTGATGTCCAGGCTTCTGCTGCCTACAGAAAGGCCATGGGCCCGGAGAATTATGCCTTCTTTATAGGTAAGGATGTCGTCATTGTCCTTGACAACATAATCTATGATACGCAGAAGAAATATCAGGAAGGTTATGCCTCGCATGTCCTTTCGTGGGTGAAGGGACTGGAGTCTCTTCTTCCAGAGGCGGCGGATCTCTATATAGCCCAGCATTCTCCTATCCTGCACTGGGATCAGGGACGGCGCAAGATCATCAATTCCCACGACCTGATAGGTCTTGTCCATGGTCACGAGGTTCATTTCATCTCCGGCCATACCCATATGAACAATTTCTTCGAGTATGACAGGGATATTGTCGAGCATAATGTGGCGGCAATCTGCGGCTCATGGTGGGATTCGGAGCATTGTACAGACGGAACCCCTCGCGGATATAAGGTGTTTACCAAGAAGGATGACAGACTTACATGGTATTACAAATCTGTCGGTCAGCCGAAAGACCATCAGGCTGAGATGTATGGTATGGGACAGACTCTGATGCATCCTAACAGCGTGGTGGTCAATGTGTGGGACTGGGATCCTCAGTGGAAGGTCGAATGGTATCAGGACGGTGTCCATATGGGCGGGCTGGAGCCGGTCACTGCGAACTGTCACTATTTCGCGGCAACTCCGAGCCAGTATGCGAAGCAGGTCATGATATCGGTACAGAGCCGTTTCGGCCAGACTTGGGTATATACTTATGATATGAAGGACTATGTTGATGTCCAGGCACATAGGGGTGGCGCGGGCCTTAAGCCGGAGAATAGCATCGAGGCTATGAAGAACGCTCTTGACCTGGGTGTCAATACTCTTGAGTTCGACCTGCATGTAAGCAAGGACGGTCAGGTGGTTGTTTCACACGACCCATATCTGAAATCGGGCGGATACATATATGCCAAGCCATACAGCGAGCTGGATCTGCCTCTGGCATCTGACCTTATCGACTTTGTCGAGAACTATACGAAGGAAAACGGTCTGTCTCCTGTCAGATATAATGTCGAGATCAAATCCAGAAATGCTGACGGAGAGAGCATAAACTGGCCTACTTATGATTCTTTCGTAAGGTCATGCGCGCTTCTGCTCCATTCGAAGCAGCTTGGCGACAGGCTTGTAGTCCAGAGCTTCGATGTCAGGGCGCTTGAGTACATGAAGGAAAGATATCCTGAGTTCATTCTTTCATATCTTGTGGGCTCGGAAGAGCCGGACTTCGATAAGTTCATGGAGAAGCTTGATATCGCTCCGGAGTGGCTTAGTCCTCATTATTCCATTGTCACTGAGGAACTTGTGAAGAAGTGCCGTGAGAAAGGAATGAAGATTGTCCCATGGACTGTCGATGAACCTGAGGATATAAAGAAGATGCTGGACCTTAAGGTCGATGCAATCATCTCCAACTACCCGGACAGGGTGCTTGAACAGACCAGAATATTCTAAAGATTTTCATAGAGCTCCAGAAGACGGAGCTCTTTTTCGTCTGTCTCCTCCAGAATCCTGCCTATGCGCTCGGATACAGTCTGCAGCTTGTCGTAAGGCAGGCTGCCGCTGTTGAGCTGTGCTTCCAGCTCCGCTTTCTCGGCGGCAAGTGAATCGAGATCCTTCTCAAGCTGTTCCAGTTCACGCTGTTCCTTGTAGCTGAGTTTCTTTTTCCTGACGGGCTCGCTTGTCGCAGGCTGGTTCTTCGCTGCCTCTTTTGCGGCTTTTTCCTTTTCCGCCTTTTCCTGAGCGCGTGCCTGGGAGCGCTGCTCCGCTTCATATTCCTTGATGAACTCGCGGTATTCGCTGTAGCTGCCGACAAAATCCTTCACCAGACCGTCTCCGCAGAAGATGAAGAGATGGTCGACGAGCTTGTCAAGGAAATGCCTGTCATGGGATACGATTATGAGGGAGCCTCCGAATTCCTTGAGATATTCTTCCAATATGTTGAGGGTGACGATGTCGAGGTCGTTGGTAGGCTCGTCAAGAATGAGCAGGTTCGGCTGCTGCATGAGGATGGTCAGGAGATAGAGTCTGCGCTTCTCTCCTCCGCTGAGCTTCTCGATCTTGTTGTTGAGCATTTCGTGAGGGAAGAGGAAACGGTTCAGAAGCCATGTGTCGTTCACTATGTCGAGGACGGTGTCGTCAGGGTTGAACGCCATTCCGCTCTGGTGGTAATATCCTACCTTCAGAGACTCTCCCCGTTCGATTGTTCCGGTCATGACACCCGGACCGTTCTGAGATGCAACCGGCTTGTATTCAGCCATTTCCGTAACCATGTCAGGAGTATAGTTGCCGGTGATCAGATTGAGGAAGGTGGACTTGCCTGCACCGTTGCGTCCTACGATTCCCACTTTCTCATATCTCTGGAAATTGTATGTGAAGCCGTCAAGATAGCATTTGTCTCCGTAATAGAAGCTGACATTCTTGCAGTTCACTATCTTGGTTCCGAGTCTTGTAGCTCCCTTCATGGCCTCCATGCTTACCTGCTTCTGGGTATAGACCTGCGAGGCTCTGTCCTTTAGGTCGTAGAAGGCGTTGATCCTGTATCTGGCCTTTCCGGTACGTGCACATGGAGTGCTGCGTATCCATTCAAGCTCCCTGCGCAGGATGTTGCGCACCTTGTCCGTTTCCGCATTGTAGTTGGCTATTCTTTCCTCCCTTTTCTCGAGATAGTTCTGGTAATTGCCTTTATATGTATAGATGGCGCCATGATCCATTTCCATGACGGTGTTGCAGACCCTGTCGAGGAAATATCTGTCGTGAGTGACCATGAGAAGGGTGCATCGCGAACGGCCGAGAAAGCCCTCGAGAAATTCAATGGCGTCGATGTCGAGGTGGTTGGTCGGCTCGTCCATGATAAAGAAGTCGGCCTCGGAAGCCAACATCTGCGTCAGTGCGACCCTTTTGACCTCTCCTCCCGAAAGTTCCTTCATCAGCTGGTCGGGGTTGTTGAGATTGAAGTTGGTCAGGAACTTTATCACCCTGCGTTCGTATTCCCAGATATGCTCCTGATCGAGCCCGCGTGTGAATTCCGTGCTTGATGACATGATCTGGTCGAAGATGGACTTCTCCGGGTCGAATTCATATTCCTGTTCCAGAAAGGCTATCCTGATGTCCTTGAGGAACATGATCTTTCCGCCTGAATCCGACTTGTCCTTTCCGGCCAGGATCCTCATCAGAGAGGTCTTGCCGGTGCCGTTAGGAGCGATGAGAGCGATCTTGTCGCCCTCATTTATATTGAATCCGATCTTCTCGAACAGGACCTTTGGCCCGTAACTCTTGGAAATATTCTCAATCTGTAAATAACTCGCCATCCGATTATCTGAAGAATTTATCCACCTCCTTGACAGCCTCCGGCAAAGCAAACACCGCCACCCTGTCATAAGCCTGAATATGCGAATCGCCCACTGCAATGAACGACTCGTTGCCCCTGATTATGCCTCCTACGATCGCATTGCGCGGGAAAGCCATATCCTTGAGAGGCTTCTTTGTTATGGCTGTGTCAGGAGCCACGATGTACTCTAGAACCTCGGCTTTGGTTCCGCTCATGTACTTGATGAATCTGACCTTGCTGCTGAGAGTGAACTTGAATATCCTTCCTGCAGTTATCAGCTTCTTGTTTATCACTGCATCCACACCCATGCTCTCCGCAAGCCTTATGTATTCTATGTTCTCGACTTCTGCGATAGTCCTGGCCACGCCGAGACTTTTTGCGGCCACACTCGCGAGGATATTGGTCTCCGAATTGTTGGTGACAGCCACGAATGCATCATACTCCTTGATGGATTCCTCCATGAGGAAGTCGGAGTTGCGTCCGTCTCCGTTGACAACTATCACATTGTCCGGCAGCCTCTCGGACAGGTCGATGCATTTGTCCTTGTTCATCTCTATGATCTTGATGGTATCCAGCTGCTTTGACATCTGCTTTGCAAGAATCTCAGCCGTAGGACTACCTCCCAGGATCATGAGACTGTTGACTTCGATGTCCCTTTTCCCGAGATAGCCCAGAAGCGCATCCATTCCGTTTCGGGTGGAAATGATGAAGACCAGGTCGTGGTACTTGAATTTGGTATCCACCTTCGGGATTATGGTGTCATCGCCCCTGGCAATTGCAACAACCCTGAACTTCTGGCCGTCCTTGGCTGCAAACTCGCTGAATTCCAGCATGTTCATACCAAGGACAGGGGAGTCTTCCTCAAGCTTGAATACAGCTATCTGCAGCTTTCCTCTCGCAAAGTCCATGGAGTTGGTCGATGCGGTCCTCTTCAGCAGTTCGGCTATTTCTCCGGCGGCAATCTTCTCTGGATAGAACAGAAGATCTATTCCCATTTCAGTGAAAAGGAACTTGTTCTCGTAGGTGAGGTACTCCTCGTTGTTGATACGGGCCGTAACCTTCTTGCTGCCAAGTTTCTTGGCAAGCATTGCGCTTACTATGTTCACATCCTGTGACTCGGACGGATTCACTGCGATGAACAGATCCGCCTTGTCAACACCGGCTTCCATCAGTACCTTTATGGCTGACGGATTACCTTCCACTGTGATGACATCGGCTGTGGCACTCAAGGCATTGAGTCTCTTCGGACTCGAGTCGATCACCGTTATGTCGTTGGATTCGTTGCTGAGCATCTTGGCAAGGTGGGAACCAACTTCTCCTGCACCTGCTATAACAATTCTCATTTATCTAAAACTTAAAGAAGTCTGTTTCATGTATTCCGGCAAAGGTATCTTTCCTGTGCATCAGAGACTGCAGGACAATCCATTTCCCATAGATATGCGAGACCGCTGCCTTCGGATTGTCCAGCAGGAATTTCTTTATCCTGCATACATCCGGCTTCGTTCTCATCCTGCGGAAATCCCGATGGGCCCTGACAACAGCTCCGAAAGCCTTGAACCGCAGGGTCAGAAGATACACGGAAGCTGACATCAGGTCCATCATCATTCTGATCCTGACCATCTTGCCTGCTTCCAGAACACCTTTCTCTGCGGAAAGCTGCGAATCGGCATTGTTGCGGTTGTGCAGCAGGGCATATGTCTTTGCGAGATTGTTGTCCAGCATCAGGAGGTTGTTGCGGTAGTTGAGGTAGAGCTTGAATGGGGAAGAGGACGGCAATGTCCCTCCTCCGACATGGTAGGCCACAGAATCCGGCACAACGCATACATTGTAACCGGCAAACTGCATTCTCCAGCACAGGTCGATCTCTTCCATATGTGCGAAAAACCTCTCGTCCAGCCCTCCGAGTTCGGCGAATACACTGCTCCTTATCATCAGGCATGCACCGCTGGCCCAGAACACATAAGGATTCATCTGGTCATACTGGCCGAGATCCTTCTCCACCTTTCCCATCACTCTTCCGCGACAGAAAGGATAACCGAAACTGTCGATATATCCTCCGGCTGCTCCGGCATATTCGAACATTTCTCTGTCCTGCCAGCTGCGCAGCTTCGGGGCGCAGGCTCCGCATTCAGGATGTGTGTCCATCCAATTGACGAGAGGCTCAAGCCATCCTTCTTCCACTTCGATGTCGGAATTCATCAGAAGGAAGTACTCGGGGGCCTCGTCGCCTCCTTTGGTGCAGATTTCCTCGAAAGCCTTGTTGTAGCCTCCCGTGAAACCCAGATTAGTGTCGAATACGATCGTTCTTACCTCTGGAAAAGATGCTTTCATGAAAGCTGCGGATCCGTCATCCGAGGCGTTGTCCGCAACAATCACTTCGGCCTGTGCATCTCCTCTGAGTGAGCTGATCAGGCCGGGCAGGAATCTTTCAAGAAAGCTTCTTGTGTTCCAGTTCAGTATGACGACCGCAGTTCTCATGCGCAACCGCAGCCTTCGCCGTTACCGCACTGGCCGCCTTCGCAACCGCCGCAGTCGCCGTCATGGCCGTGACATCCGCCGCATCCGCAGCTGTGCACATACTCTCCGTGAAGGCCTTCCGTGAGTTCCTTTTCAGTGGCTTCGCGTACAGAAAGCACCTCTCCCTTGAAATGGAGGGTCTTGCCTGCCATCTGGTGGTTAAGGTCCATCTTGACAGAGTCGGCTGTAACCTCGAGAACAACTCCCGGTATCACGCCTCCCATGCTGTTCATCATCGGAATCGTGTTGCCCGGCACGAGAAGGTCTTCGCGAATCTCGCCGTTTACCTCGAAGGCAGCTTTCGGAAGGTCGATGATCCTCTGTGGGTCGATCTCGCCGTATCCGTCTGCCGGTGAAAGAGTTACATCGAAAACGGCTCCAGGCTCCATGCCTTCGATATGCTCCTCGAGTTTAGGAAGGAGACTTCCTGTTCCGTGTATGTAGTCAAGCGGTCTTTCCTTGGTTGTGTGGTCGACAACCTGGCCGTCCACTTCAAGTTCGTAGCAGAATTCCACTACCATGTTCTGTCCAATCTTCATATCTTTCTAAATGTTTGTTGTTCAATTTGTCATAATACCTAAGCGGAGAACGAAACGTCTTCGAACGCCAGTGAAGGGACCTGCCATCTGGTGCATTCCCTCGCATCGTTTCCTGCCGCGATGAGGCTCTTCCACAGTGTCACCATGTTGCCTGTTATGAGCATCTCCCTGACAGGATGCACGATCCGGCCTCTGCTGAACGCGAACCCTTCTATACCGAAAGAGAAATCACCTGTCGCAGGGTTGCAGTTTCCTCCGTTGAAGCCTGTGACAAGTATGCCGTTGCCGCAAAGACGCAAAATCGCATTCAAAGATAATTCTTTTTCTTCTGAAGTCCAATCTTTTCCCTTTACAAAAGGCATGAGGCAAGGTCGGGATATGTCTTCCACCGTAGGTTCGAAGCCCGTCTTGTTGGCCATATAGGTGTTGACGAAGTACTGCATGACCTTTCCGTTCCTGATTATGTCGCAGTCTCTGGTCGCCACTCCTTCGGTGTCGAAAAGTCTCGATCCCGGTTTGCCGGCTGTCCTTGCCATATCCTTTATGGTGAGCCCCTCGGAGAATACATCCTTTCCGGCTGTGTCCGCGAGGAAAGACATCTTCTGCTGGATTGCAGAGGCGTTAAGTGCTGAGAACAAAGGGGATACGAGTCTTGTGGCGACAGTGCTCTCCACCACCATCCTGTACCTTCCGGATTTTCTCTTCTTAGGGTTCATCTGTCTCACAGCCCTCTCGAGGGCCATGCGTCCGCAAGCTGATATTTCAAGTCTGTCGTGTCGGGATGAAGACTCCCACCAGTGTCCGCTGTATTTCTCTCCGGAATCGCTTTCTATGGTCATTTCGGAGAAGCAGGTGAAGGCCGTCTCCGTATGTCTGCCTTCGAAGCCTTGAGAATCGACGGTGAAGCTGTCGTCCATGGTGTCGGAATATTCGCAGTCTTCGGATATGAGCTTCCAGCCATCGCCGCAGCATGTTTCCTTGCCGTAGATTGCCAGCTCTCGTGCGTTTTCAAGCCTTCTGTTTATGTCCATGTCTTCGTAGGCACAGTCGTATAGGCCCAGCTCTCTTCCTGTGACAGCATCCTTTGCCGTCCTTTCAGGCTGAGGAAGCTGCCGGCATGTGTCTTCACCGAGCATTCTGACCATAGCCAAGGCTTTTCTTATGAAAGATTCCAACTCCTTGGGTTCCAGTCTGTTGGTCGAGAATGTGCCGTATCTTCCGTCTGCAAAGAGATACATGTATATGGATCTGTCCGCCGAATGTGTCACCTTGTCGAGCGAACCGTTGAACATCGCACATCCGTCCATGACGCTTTTGTTCAGTGTGGCGCGCGCTCCGTCCGCACCAGCCTCCATCGCATAGCGGATGCAGTCTCTCGCTGTCTGTATTTCCTTTTCTGTAAGCATGTCATTCTCCTCCTACCGTCAGGTTTCCTATCAGGACAGTCGGCATGCCGCATGATACGGGAACGCTCTGTTCCTTGCCGCAGGTCCATGTTCCGTTGTCTATCTTCAGGTCGTTGCCTACTGCAAGAATGTCAGCAAGCGCCTGAGGTCCGTTTCCTATTATGTTTATATCCTTTACCGGGGCTGTCAGCTTTCCGTCCTCGATCAGGTATCCGCTCTTGACGAAGAAAGTGAAGTCACCCTCACCGATCTTTACCTGTCCGTTCGAGAATTCGTCCACGTATATTCCATGCCTTACCGAGGCTGTGATGTCTTCCGGAGCTACCGTACCGTTCTCCATGTAAGTGGCCCTCATCCTCGGAATCGGGTTGTATCTGAAATTCTCCCTTCTTCCGTTGCCGGTTGACTGAAGTCCGTACCAGGCTGCGCTTATCCTGTCGTGCAGGTACGATGTCAGGATGCCGTCCCTGACCATATATGTCTTTTCTCCGGGAACTCCTTCGTCATCGTAATTCCCTGATCCTCTGTTATATGTAAGGGTTCCGTCATCTACAACGCTTACGCTCTCGGGGCAGACCTTCTGTCCCATCCTGTCCGAGAATATGGATTGGCCCTTGCGGTTGAAATCGGCCTCGAAGGCATGACCCATGGCCTCGTGGAGCAGAATGCCAGATGCTCCTGCACCCATCACGACGCTCATCCTGCCTCCTTTCGGCCTTGTTGCCTCAAAACGGTCGTCTATGCCCCTGACTACCTCTTCGGCCATCTCATGCCTCAGTTCCTCACATATCATCTCGGCTCCTTTCCTGAAGCTTCTCGACACGCTCCTGTTCTCCGTCCTTCCGTTCTGTTCGAAGACGGCGGTGGCGGTGACGCTTCCCATCGGACGTGTGTCGGCTGTAAGCTCTCCGAGAGAATTGAACATCATCACGTCACTGACGGAATCCGAGAGCCGGATTATGACCTTCACTATCCTGCTGTCCTTGGAAAATATCTCCTGTTCCAGATCCCTGATGAACGGGAGAAACGCATCCGCTTCCTTCTCTCTCCAGCTTGTTGTCGATGGATAGCAATCCACTTTTCTGTCGCATACAGCCGCATATGCCCTGCCGGAATCCGCTCCGAGGGCTATTGCAGAGGCTGCTTCTGCTGCCTTGAGCATGTCGGGCATGGCGGTGTTTTCTGAGTAGGCATATCCTGTCTTTTCTCCTTTGAGCACCCTGATTCCTACGCCGAAGTCCGTGTGGAAGCCTCCGGCTGAGACTGTCCCGTCCTTCAGCAGCAGGTTGAAGAAAGTCGTGTATTCGAAATAGAGGTCAGCGAAGTCGCCGCCACGGGCCAGGGCTGTAGCCGTAAGCCTCTCAAGCTGCGGCACACTTACCTCGAATGTGTCCAGATAGTATTGTATGTCATTCATGTGTTCTGTTCATTTTATGCTCCTGCTGTTCCTTCAGGACGGCATCGTGTCTTTCGAGGGCGACCTTCCTTATCTGTTCATATGTCGCCTCGTCCTTTATGTTGATAAGGTCGTTCTTCGAACCTTCCGCAATTACCCTGAACGGAATCTGCGAATTGTCTGCCAGGATCCATCTCTCGCAGATAGGGGCGTAGTCATGGAAGAAGTAGTCGATTCCCACACGGTATCTTCTCCTTATCGTTTCTTCCGGAATGTCGTGTCCTCCGGTGCCAACCCTTGCCGCAACCCTTTCCACTGCTAGTTCAGGGGAATTCAGCCAGAAATACAGAAGGGTTACGGTGTACCCGGCCTCCTGGGCTATCCGTATGGTTTTGAGCAGGGTGCGTGTGGCCAAAGTTGTCTCTATGCCGAAGTCCTGCTGCCTCTTGAGGAGGTATCGGATCTTCATGATCATGTATCTGCTGGCCTGGATCGAAGCCTTTTCGGGATTGAATGGCGAGAGTCCTTTTGCAAACTCGTCAGAGTTTACAAATTCGCTGCAATCAAGCATTTCCGGCAGCATTGTATATGACGCCGTGGTCTTGCCTGCACCGTTGCATCCTGATATTATATATAGTCTAGGCATATTCTGTTTTGTCGTTTCTAGCTGTTAGACAAATATCCTATTGGTTGTTTACCCCATATCCGAATAGGGCGAAATCTCCCATGCATGGGTCTTCGGGCCATATTTCCCTGAAGGCATCTGTTATTTCTCTGGCTGTAACTATATCCTTCTGTCTGCGCCCGGTAAGTCCAAGTTCCGTAGCCTGGGCATATACATGCACATCCAGCGGAAGAATCAGTTCCTTCTTGTCCGAATTCTTCCAGACTCCAAGGTCGACCTTGCCGTCATTGCGTACCAGCCATCTGCGCATCATGCTTATTTTCTTGTTCGGAGCTCTCCTGTCTTCCTTCTGTCCGAACACGCGGCAGCGGAAATCAGTGTCGGAAAGACCTTCCAGACTGTCGGTGACCGAGTAAATCTCCTTAAGCCTTCCGCATATGGCTGCGAATTCGCTCCATTTTATGGTCCTGTGCAGGCTGACATTCTCGTTGCGGTATTCTCCGTTCATCACGTATTCATACGGCTTCCAGCACATTTCATCGAACATCCTTCCGCAATCACGCACGATCATTGCACGACGTCCCCAGGCCAGATGGGCCGAAAGCAGGGCAGATATCTCTATATCAGCCAACGAAGCTTCTCCTTCGGCATATCTGCTGGCAAAACCGGTCGGGAAGATTATCGGATCCTCCTGAAAGTATTTCGGGTCATTATACTCCTCCGCCCAAGCTATAAGAGTTTCCTTCAATGAAGTTTCCATAGAATTGCAAATATACAAAAAATGGTCGGCTGCACATTGCAGCCGACCGTTTTTTGCATATATGACATGTTATTCTGTTGCTGACTCGATACGCTTCATGTTGGCGAACATGAATACACCTGCGAGGACGCAGATGGCGATGAGCACAACCCAGATCGACCAGAGCGGAATCTTCATCCAGAGGAGGCCAGGAACTGTTACAAGGTAGTTTCCGATGGCTGTAGCTGCGAACCAGCCTCCCATCATCATACCTTTGTACTTAGGAGGAGCTACCTTCGACACGAATGAGATACCCATAGGTGAAAGGAGAAGCTCTGCAAATGTGAGCACGAGGTATGTTGAGATGAGCCATGTTGGTGATACGAGGTCAGGGCTTACTGTTCCGCCGAGCTCCTTAGGAGATGCGAGACCGAATGAGCCGAGTGTGAGGATGAGGAAGCCTGCTGCTGCCACGAGCATTCCGAGACCGATCTTACGAGGTGCTGACGGTTCCTTGCCCTTCTTTGCAAGTGCGCTGAAGATGGCGAGTGATACCGGTGTGAGGGCTACCACGTAGAACGGATTGAACTGCTGGAAGTCTGATGGCTGGATGCCTACAGTCTCCGGCATTCTCATGTAGAGGACAGCTGCGAGTGCCCAGAGGCCGGCAGTGATTGCACATGAAGTGATCTTAGCCTTCTTTGTCTCAGCCTGGAATACGTTGAAGAGGGTATAGACCGAAAGTGCGATGAGGGCGAGACACCAGATGTTGAATCCGATCCTGAGGATACCTGTAGTGCTGCTTGCTGTGTAGTCACGGGCGAAGAGGGTCATTGTAGCGCCGTTCTGGTGGAATGCCATCCAGAAGAAGATGACCACTGCGAATACGAAGATGAGGGCTCCGATACGGCTCTTTGTCTGTGCCGGTGTGAGCTCTACCTCTGCTGCCGGATTTGCCGCCTTTGCCTGCTTTGCGTTTACATCAGCGTGCTTGAACCATGAGCGGCATCCGTAGTAGATGAGTACGGAAAGGATGAGTGAAACGCATGCTACTGCGAAACCTCCGTTGTATGCGGTAGAAAGCCTTTCGATATAGTATGGTGCGAATGCTGCCATGTCCATGCCTGCTGCTCCCGGCATTGTTGCTGCGATGCCCTGGAGGTTTGCAAGGTTTTCAGGAGTGATGGTTCCGTCCATCATCTGGTGTGCGAGTGCAGGAACATTGGCATTGTAAACGAGATCATACTTGCTGAGCGACCAGTTTGTCATGGCCTTTGCCATTGAAGGTGCGAACATCGAACCTACGTTGATGGCCATGTAGAACAGGCTGAATGCAGCGTCACGTCTTGATGAATACTTAGGGTCGTCGTAGAGGTTACCTACCATTACCTGGAGATTACCCTTGAAGAGACCCGTACCGATTGCGATCAAGGTGAGCGCACCGAACATCATGATCTTTCCGGTGATGTCCGGAGCGGTAGGAATCGCAAGGCAGAGATATCCGAGGAACATCACGCCGATACCGATGGTTACGCACTTTCCGTAACCGATCTTGTCGGCAAGGATACCGCCGAAGAAAGGCATGAAATAAACTCCTGCAAGGAAGATTCCATAAATCTGCGTTGCCGCAGCGGCGCTGAAACCGAACTTCGCCTGTATGAAAAGAAGGAAGATGGCCAGCATAGTGTAATAGCCGAAGCGCTCACCTGTATTGGCGAGCGCAAGGGCAAAGAGTCCTTTTGGTTGACCTTTGAACATTTTATTTCTGTTTTATGATTTGCTACTTAGTAACCTTTTCAAGCCACTTCACCATACCGAACATTACGCCCATAGAGATGAAGCATACCACAGCAAATACTGTCCAGCACTGCCAGATCGGCCATGCGTTGTACATGAGCGGACCAAGGAAAAGGAAGAGGTTTCCGATCGCTGTGGCGCCGAGCCAGAGTCCCTGGCAAAGACCGAGCATGCTCTTGGGAGCCACCTTCGATACGAATGAAAGTCCGAGAGGCGAGATGAAGAGCTCAGCTACAGTGAGGAAGAAATATGTTGCGATAAGTACCCACCAGTGAGCCTTGTCTGCCATCTGCTCTGCTATAGGGAGAGCCTTGTATGCATTGGCTGAAGGGTATCCCTTGAGCATTGAGAACACTGCGAGGAATACGAATGCGAGACCTGCGATGAGCATACCGATACCGATCTTCTTAGGAGTTGAAATCTCCATTCCGCGACGTGCAAGAGCTGCAAAGATCGCCATGATCACCGGAGTGAGGACAATCACGAAGAATGGGTTGATAGCCTGCCATACCTCTGGTGCAACTGCTGACGAGTCGACAAAGTCACGTGCAAAGAATGAAAGCGACATTCCGTTCTGATGGAATGAGAACCAGAAGAAGATCACGATTCCGAGCACTGCAAAGAGAGCATACATACGCTGCTTGATTTCCTTTGCCATAGCCGCCTTCTCTTCCGCTGTATATTCTACACCCTTTACAGCCTCCTTCTTTGCAGGTGTAGGGAATTTCTTCTGTGAAAGGAAGAAGATCACAAGTGAAATGCACATAGCTGCTACAGAAGCGATGAACGAGTAGTGGATACCCTCGTTGAAGATCTTGAGGTAATTCTGGCATGATGCCGCCATGTCGGCGATATTTCCGCCTGCAGCCGCCATCATTGTCTGAAGGTTCTCCATTGCCTGTGCGCCCATGCCTGCCGCATTATTGATGAACTCGTGGCAGAGTGCAGGGAGCTGTGCATTATATACCATGCCGTTGGTTTCGAGCCACCATGAACGGAGAAGCGGAGCCACGAAAGGAGCGATGAGGCCGCCGACGTTGATGAATACATAGAATATCTGGAAACCTGAGTCACGCTTTTCCTTTGCCTCTGCAAGTGCCTGAGGACCCTTCTTAGCCGCCTCTGCCTCGAAATTGTCATACATCTGACCTACGATTGCCTGGAGGTTGCCCTTGAAGAGACCGTTACCGAATGCGATGAGGAAAAGAGCGAAACATGTCAGCGGAAGAAGCCAGCCGATGTTTCCTGATGTGGCGAGGATAGGAATCGAAAGAAGTACATATCCTGACGCCATGATGATGAGACCGGATTTGATTGTACCCTTGTAATTCTGAGTACGGTCAGCGATGATGCCGCCGACAAGGCTCAGAAGATAGATTCCGGCATAAAAGAATGAGTAGATAGTTCCTGCAGGGCCTTCGCCAAGACCGAACTTAGAGCAGAGGAACAACACGAGAACGGCGTTCATGATGTAGTAGCCGAAGCGTTCGCCCATGTTGCTGAGAGCTGCTGCCAAGAGTCCTTTTGGATGTCCTTTAAACATAATTGATTCTGATTTTATTAGGTTATTGATTTGAATTTCGTCATGTCAGCCGACAAAGATAAGAAAAATTATTATATTTGCTTGTTTGAATATTGTAATAGAGTATGAAAAGCTTTGCGGTAAGCCTGATAAGAGGACTTATGGTCCTGCTTTCGAAGCTCCCTCTGAAGTTCCATTACTTCATGGGGGACATCCTTGCGTGGCTTGCCATGAATGTCATGCATTACAGGTCAGGAGTCGTGTGGAAGAACCTTTCGAGGTCTTTCCCTCAGTTGAAATACAGGGAACTCAAGAAAATCTACAAGGACTTCTACAAGCATTTCGGAGAGATATTTGCAGAGGCCATATGGTTCGGCGGCAGCTGTTATGAAAGGCTCCGCAAAAACGGTATCGTTACAGTAATGAATCCGGAGGAGATATCGGAAATGTATGACAGTTCTCCCAGCATGACGGTCTTGAGCACGCACTGCGGCAACTGGGAGCTTATGGGAGGTTTCCTGGGGTACAGGACGGCTACAGGCGGGAAGATCTGTTTTGAGGAGAAGGATATAACCGTGGTCTACAAGAAACTGAAGAATCATGTTTTTGACAGAGTGTTCGCCTTGAACCGCATAGCTCCTCTTGTCGATGTCGGTACGGAATGTGAAGTCGAATCGTCCAGCATCCTCCGTTATTCGATCCAGCACAGGAATGAGAAGAGGGTATATATCTACCCGACCGATCAGGCACCTTATTATAAATCCGGCCCTCATCCTATCGGAAAATTCATGCATCAGGATACGATGGCCATGCTGGGAAGCGTCGGAGTGGCCTGCAGACTTTCGCATTCCGTGATGTATATGAAGATGAAGCAGGTGGAAAGGGGACGGTATGAAATGACCCTGATCCCGATCTGCCGCAATGCTTCCGAATCGACTCCGGAGGAGATCATGAGAAAGTATTACGATCTTCTTGAAGAAGAGATTAACGAGACTCCGCACAACTGGCTGTGGAGCCATAACAGATGGAAATAACAAAAAAATTAAAGGATATGAAGAATACGACAAAGTTGTTTTTAGCTATCGCCCTCGCTGTGGCACCGCAGTTGGCTATGGCTCAGAAGAAGTCTGATCCTCAGGGGCTTGTGACCTATTCACTCCCGTCTACGACCATCACTCTTGACGTCGAGGCAGTGCAGGAGAAGTTCCATGTCGGTCCGTACGCCAGGTTCGCTGAGAAATATCTCGGCATCAAGGCCCGTCAGAAGGATGAGACTACTGTCCAGCTTACACAGATCAGCATGACTCCGCTTGTCGAGGCGGATCACAGCAGAAGATACTCTGTGAATGTAAGGAAAGGCGACATAGACGGAACCTTCCTCAAGCTTTCGACCTGCGGTCTTGTCTCTTTCTCGGACGCTAATTTCGGAGACAGCTCCATCTGGAGGTTCCCTACGAAGGTAAGCGGTGACTTCTCAGGCAAGGGAGTCTCGTCCAACCTTACATCCGAGTCTGCAACCCTCTACAGGAACGCCAGGACAGAATCGGCTTACAACAAGGTGTCGGTCCAGCAGAATATGGTAGTGGAGAAGTCTCAGGAGCAGAAGGCGGCGGAGACTGCACGCATGATACTTGAACTCCGTGAGCAGCGTCTCCGTATCGTGACCGGTGATACTGATGCTACATACAGCGGCGAGGCCATGGGTGCTGCCATCGAGGAACTGACACGTCTCGAGCAGGAGTACATGACCCTTTTCGTGGGATATTCTGACTTCCAGACCCAGAAGATGAGGTTCGATGTGGTGCCTCAGGCAGATCAGGAGAGCCAGATGTATGTGGCGTTCCGTCTTTCGGATACAGCAGGTCTCGTGCCTTCAGACAACCTTTCCGGCAAGCCGGTTGTGATGGAGATCGTCGTTCAGGAAGTTGCCGATCCATCCGTTTCGGCCGATATGCTCAAGAGCGCGAGGGGAGAGGTGGCTCACTACCGCATTCCGGCAGTATGTACAGTGAAGCTTATGGACGGAACCAACCTCCTTCTTCAGAGCCGTATGCCTGTATACCAGCTCGGACGTGAGGGCTCTCTTCCTCTGAATGTGATACTTGATTAACAGATTTTAAAATATTTGATACACTATGACCATTAAAGAATTAGATCCGCAGATCGTATGGAAGAACTTCTATGCGCTTACACAGATCCCTCGTCCGTCAAAGCATGAGGAACTTGCTGTTGAATATATGTACAACTGGGGCAAGGAGCATGGCCTTGAGACAATCAAGGACGAAATCGGAAACATCGTCATCCGCAAGCCTGCCACTCCTGGTTGCGAGAACATGAAGGGTGTGATTCTTCAGGGCCATATAGATATGGTGCCTCAGAAGAACAACGACACCGTGCATGATTTCGAGAAGGACCCTATCCAGACATGGATTGACGGAGAATGGGTCAAGGCAAAGGGTACGACTCTCGGTGCCGACAACGGTATCGGCGTGGCCATGGGTATGGCGGTCCTCGAGTCTGACAATCTCAAGCATGGCCCGATCGAGCTTCTCATCACAGTCGATGAGGAGACCGGAATGACAGGTGCCAATGCTCTCAAGCCGGGCATCCTTCAGGGCGATATCCTTATCAATCTCGATTCAGAGACAGAAGGCGAGCTTTATGTAGGCTGTGCCGGAGGTCTCGATGCATCCGCTCATGCGACTTACGTTCCAGCAGATTACGATAAGTCATGGGAATGCTGGTCTCTTGCAGTCAAGGGCTTCAAGGGCGGCCATTCAGGCATGGATATCATATTGTACAGAGGTAATGCGAACAAGGTCGCTGCACGTGTGCTTTATGCGCTCATGACGGAGGCTGATGTAAAACTTCTTGATTTTGAGGGAGGTACGCTCAGAAACGCTATCCCGCGTGAGGCTTTCGTTACAGTTTATGTCCCTGCTGACAAGGTGGAGCAGGCTCAGGCTGTGTTCGCGAAGGTATCTTCTGAAATCAAGGCTGAATATGCAGGTACCGATCCTGATTCCGAGTTCATCTTCAAGCCTTATGAGTGTGCGGAAGGCGAGTGCTGCTGCGGTGGCGACGAATGCAGGTATGTTCCTGAGGCTGATGCCCTCCGTTTCGTTCGCGCCGTGCTTGCGTGTCCTGACGGAGTGGAGCGCATGAGCAGCGAAATGCCTGGCCTCGTAGAGACTTCGAACAACCTTGCGATGGTAAGGATCGAGGGAGGAGAATTCTCTGTGAAGACTCTCATGAGAAGTTCTGTTGACACTGCGAAGGATGCTCTTGCACAGAAGTTTGAAGCTGTGTTCAGCCTTGCAGGCATCGAAACTTCTTTCGCAGGCGGATATTCAGGCTGGGCTCCGAACCCTGATTCGGCCATCCTTGCCACAATGAAGAAGGTCTACAATGACCTCTATGGAAAAGAGCCTGCTGTAATGGCTATCCATGCAGGACTCGAGTGCGGTATCCTCAGCGGAGCATATCCGCACTGGGACATGGTTTCATGCGGTCCTACCCTCATGAGCCCGCATTCTCCTGACGAGCGTGCGAACATCCCTTCAGTGGCGAAATGCTGGGAATTCCTCCAGGCTGTGCTTGCGAATATTCCTGTGAAGTAAGACTTATAATTTGAAACGAAAATTCCCCGAAAGCTTGGATTTTTTCAGGCTTTCGGGGAATTTTTTATGGAATTTTGACGTTTGCGTGCATTTTGAGGACAATTTTATTGCATTTTGAAGATAAATTGGTTTACTTTGCAAAGTTTTGTTAAAAATGATACTGTTCATTTGAAGTTTAATGACAACACTAACCATATTTATTAACACTAATTTAAAACCAATGAAACGAATTTTATCAATGCTGTTCGTAGCATGTATGAGCATTTCCTTTTTAGGATCGGCTTATGCGGCGACTGATGCTGCTGCAATGCAGCAGACGAACAAAAGGCAGGTTTCCGGCCTTGTGACAGATGAAGCGGGACTTCCGGTTCCAGGTGCTTCTGTCGTTTCTCAGGCAAACAGAACGATCGGTACCGTAACTGATGTTGACGGAACTTTCTCTATGATGGTTCCGGCCGACACCAAGGTTCTCGAGGTTGCCAGCCTCGGTTACGAGACTGTAGAGCTCGTTCTTACTAACGCTTCTGTCTACAACGTAGTTCTCGAGGAGGATTCACAGATGCTCCAGGAGACAGTCGTAGTCGGATATGGTACAATGAAGAAGACTGAGGTCGCTTCAGCTATTTCATCTGTAAAGAGCGAGGACTTCATCAAGACTCCAAGCTCGAATGCAGCTGAGCTTATCAAGGGTAAGGTTCCTGGTCTGGTGGTGAACACCCCTGACGGAAACCCTGTATCAAGCACTCAGATCTCTCTCCGTGGTGCAACAACCCTCAAGGCTTCCACTTCTCCGCTCGTGCTCATCGACGGTATCCCTGGAAAGCTCGATCAGGTATCTCCTGATGACATCGAGTCGATCGATGTCCTCAAGGACGGATCTGCAGCGGCTATCTACGGTACCCGCGGTACAAACGGTGTGATCGTGATCACAACCAAGAATGCTCAGGGCGAGATGAAGCCGACTGTTGATTTCAATGCATATGTGACCACTCAGCAGATCACACGTGCGCTTCCGTACATGACAGCTGACGAGTATCGTACTCTTGCAAAGGGTCACGTAGGTTATCGTGATGAAGGTGGAAACACAAACTGGCTTGACGAGATCACCCGTACTCCGCTTTCTCAGACTTACAACATCAGCCTCCGCGGTGGTACAAAGCAGACTAACTACGTTGCTTCATTCGAGTATCGCGACATGGAAGGTATCATCAAGAGATCTGACAACCAGATGATGTTCCCAAGAATCGAGGTTACCCACAGAATGTTCAACGATATGTTGAAGATCAATGCTTCGGTGAACGGTTTCAGAATGAAGTATCACAATGGTACTGACGGTGGTTCGTTCAACACATCTGTTTATTCAAACATCAACTACAACCCTACAACTCCTGTTTATCAGCCAGACGGTTCTTACTCGGAGAATACAGGTATTACAGATTACTACAACCCGGTATCTGTTCTCAATGAGACAGAGGGTGACACTGAGGCTACTATGCTCCGTATGCAGGGTAACATCACTTTCACTCCGATCCGCGGTCTTGATTTCAAGGCATTGTTCTCTGACAACATCTACAACCAGATACAGGGACATTATCAGACCAAGAATCACTCTTACAACAAGCGTACTCCTAAGAACGGTTTCGCATCACGCGGTACACAGCGCAGCGAGCAGAAGATGATGGAAATCACTGCACAGTGGAAGAGCTCATTCCTTGAGGATCACAATTACACAATCCTCGCCGGTTACTCTTACCTGAACAACAACTACCAGAACTACTGGATGCAGAACTCTAACTTTGCTGTTGATGACTATCTCTACAACAACATGGGTTCAGGTACTCAGATCAACGCTGGTTACAAGAGCGGTTACATGAACATGAGCTCAACCAAGGAAGAGGATTCGCTCATCGGTTTCTTCGGCCGTCTGAACTATAACTACGCAGGCAGGTACATGTTCTCAGCTTCATTCCGTCGTGAGGGTTCTACCAAGTTCGGAGAGAACAACAAGTGGGGTAACTTCTGGTCGGCTTCAGCAGCTTGGAACATGAAGCAGGAGTCATTCCTCAAGGATGTGGACGCTGTCAGCACACTCAAGATCCGTGCAGGTTACGGTGAGACAGGTACTGAGCCTTCATCACGCTACATGTCACTCAATACTCTCTCATTCGGAACCAACGGTTACTATAACGGTGGCTTCATCCAGACTCTCATGCCTAACAAGAACGCCAACCCTAACCTCCGTTGGGAGCGTAAGCACGAGTGGAACGTAGGTCTCGACTTCGGTTTCCTCGGTGAGAGAATCACAGGAACAATCGACTGGTATCGCAGAAAGACCATCGACCTCCTTTGGGACTACACAGTGGCGACTCCTCCGTACATCTACTCTTCAATGACTGCTAATGCAGGATCTATCCTCAACAGCGGTATCGAGGTAGGTATCAGCGCAGACGTGATTGCAAACAAGGATTTCGTATGGACAACTTCGGTCAACTATTCACACAATGTGAACGAACTCCTCAGCCTTTCGAATGACAACTTCCTCGCATCTGACTACTCAGATCAGGGAGCTACAGGTGAGCCTATGCAGCAGTCTACACACCGTCTTAAGGTGGGTCAGCCTCTTGGTAACTTCTGGGGCTTCAAGAGTGTAGACATCGACGAGACAGGTCACTGGATCATCGAGGGTGAAGATGGAAAGCCAAAGCCTATCAGCGAGCAGCAGCCTACTGACAAGCAGATTCTCGGTAACGGTATCCCTGCTCACTACCTCAACTGGAACAACAACTTCAGTTGGAAGGGCTTCGATCTCGCAATCTCTATGCGTGGAGCATTCGGCTTCGAGATCCTCAACCTTACAGCAATGAAGTGGGCGGCTCCTACAATGCTTACCCGTGGTAACGTGCTCAAGAGTGCATTTGACAAGGTTTACGGAAAGGCAGTCCTTGCTGACGACCAGCCTTGCCAGTATGTAAGCTACTATGTGGAAGACGGTGACTACTGGAAGATCGACAACATAACTTTCGGTTATACTTTCAAGTTCAACAGCAAGCACATCAACAACCTCCGCATCTTTACAACTCTTCGCAACGTAGCGACAATTACAGGATACTCAGGTATCGATCCTGAGCTCTCGGTGACAGGCCTTGCTCCTGGTATCGATGACTACTATCGTTATCCTGCTACAAGATCTTATACATTCGGTGTTTCTCTTAAGTTCTAATTTGACTGCGTTATGAAAAAGATATTATTGACTATTTCAATCATTGGTGCATTTGCCGTATCAGCGTGTACGGATCTGACCGAAAATGTGTACAGTTCACTGACGCAGAGTTCTTACCAGTACTCTCCGAAGGACCTCAGACCTGTTGTCGGTGCGTGCTATACTCCTATGAGAAGCTACATGAGCCATACCGGTCTCTGGGCAATGGACAACACTACTACAGATATGCTCGTGATGCCGCCTAACTCTACAGGTTGGGATGACGGTGGACGTTATCGCCGTATGCACTATCACTCTTGGAACTCTGAGCAGGGTGAGATCCAGTCTGCATGGAATGCTACCTGGAAGGGTATCGGTCTCTGTAACAATGCTCTCTCTCAGATGGAGATCAATCAGCTCGGACTTGATGACGCAACTCTCAAGGCTGCAATCGCTGAGCTTCGTGCCCTCCGTGCATACTATTATTGGGTTGTTCTCGACAACTGGGGAGATGCTCCGCTCGTGACAGCTCCTACTCAGGAACTTCCGGTTAAGGTTTCACGTAAGGAAATCTATGACTTTGTCGTGAAGGAGACTACTGAGGCTATTCCTGACCTCTCTGATGTTCAGGGCGGTGTTCAGTACGGTCTCATGAACAAGTGGGCTGCCTATGCTCTCCTTGCAAGAACTTATGTCAATGCTGAGGTTTACACAGGCACAGCACAGTGGCAGGCTGCAATCGATGCATGCGACGCCATCATCAACAGCGGCAAGTTCCAGCTTTCTCCAAACTTCAGGGACAACTTCCTTGCTGATCAGGGCAAGATGGCGGCTAATAAGGAGGTCATCTTCACTATTCCTTTCGATCAGTCTCTTGCTACCGGATTCTGCCTCCACCTCTTCTCATGGGGTGCTCCTGTAAAGGCTGCTTTCAACATCGCTTCAACTCCTTGGGGTTCAGGTTGTGCTATGGCCGTTCCTGAGTTCGCTGCAACATATGACGAGGACGACAGCCGTCTTGAGGACAGCTTCCTTATAGGTACTCAGTACAAGTATGGTACAGACGAGCCTATCAAGTGTATCTATGATGCTGTTGACGGAGTCTTCAATGATCTTGCTTACACTAAGGAGATCCAGAGCGGTAACTTCACAATGGAGTGGGAAGGTTACAGAATGAACAAGTTCGAGGTTCTCCCTGATACTCCGGGCAACCTTGACAACGACCAGCCTATCTTCCGTTATGCAGAGATCCTTCTTACCAAGGCTGAGTGTCTTCTCCGTCTCGGCAAGTCAGGTGCAGGTGACCTCGTTTCACAGGTTCGCGCACGTGCATTCAAGGATAATCCTGCTAAGGCAGCGGTTACTGACGCACAGCTCAAGGAGAATACTGCACAGCAGTACGGTTACTATACTTCTGACTATGGTGCAACTCTTGACAAGGGTGACACATCGCCTGTAGTCCTCGGCCGTATGTACGATGAGTACAAGTGGGAGTTCGCTTGGGAGTTCGGTAACAGATCACGTTGTATCAGATTCGGTGTCTTCACAAAGAAGAACTGGGTATCTCACAAGTCACTTGGAGACTATACAGCCCTCTATCCTATTCCAGAGAGCGCACGTACTCCTAACCCAGGTCTTGAGCAGAATCCTAACTACAAGTAAGATTGAAGTTTTCTGAAAATCTTATGCCTATGGCAACGGCATGCCGGTGTCATAGGCATAATTTGCTAAAGTCAAGTTTAGAGATGGATAAGAAATTTTCTTTCATGGCCATGGCTGCTGTCATCATGGCTGCATTCTCCGGATGTTCTGCCGGGGCCGGGACAGATGAGGTCAAGATGATAACTCCTGTCAATTTTTCTGATGTCCTTATCGAAGATGGTTTCTGGACTCCGAGACTGCAAAGCCACAAGGATGTGACCATGGGTGTATGCATCGATCAGATAGAGAACCAGACAGGACGCATCAGGAACTTTGAGAATGCCGCTCTCAAGCAGGGCGAGCATTCGGGAATCTTCTTTGACGATTCGGATGTATACAAGGCTCTCGAGGGCATGGCATATTCGCTTCAGAATATTCCTGATCCTGTGCTCGAGGCGAAGTGCGACGAGTGGATCGACAAATTCGCAGCCGCTCAGGAGGAGGATGGCTATATCAACACCTTCTATACCCTTACAGGTCTTGACAAGCGCTGGGACAATATGGACAAGCATGAGATGTATTGTGCCGGTCATATGATCGAGGCAGGTGTCGCATATTACAATGTTACCGGAAAACGCAAGCTTCTGGACGTATGTATCAGGATGGCTGACCATATGATGACCATCTTCGGCCCTGGCAAACGCAACTGGGTCCCAGGTCACGAGGAAATAGAACTTGCTCTCGTGAAGCTTTATCAGGCTACGGGGGATAAGAAGTATCTCGAATTCTCGGAGTGGCTTCTCGACCAGAGAGGACATGGATATGGTTCGCACAGTGTAAGCCAGGGCGAGGCAGCCAGAAAATGGAATCCTGTCTATTATCAGGATGATGCTCCGGTGCGTGACATGTGTGAGATTGCCGGTCATGCCGTACGTGCGATGTATCTTTACTGCGGTATGGCTGATGTTGCAGCCTATACTGGTGACCAGGGCTATATCGATGCCCTCAACCGTCTTTGGGACGATGTGGTCCTCAGAAACATGTATATAACCGGAGGTATCGGTCAGTCTGCTCATAATGAGGGCTTTACTGAAGATTACAGCCTTCCTAACCTTACTGCATACTGTGAGACCTGTGCTTCTGTAGGAATGGTGCTCTGGAACTGGCGCATGAATCAGTTCACCGGAGACAGCAAGTATGCGGATGTGATGGAACGCTCGATGTATAACGGCGCTCTTGCCGGTATTTCTCTTGAGGGTGATACATTCTTCTATGTGAATCCTCTCGAGTCTGTAGGCAATCATCACAGAAAGCCTTGGTACGGCTGTGCATGCTGCCCGAGCCAGATCTGCCGTTTCCTCCCTTCTATCGGAAACTATATCTACGGAGTGTCTGACAATGCGGTCTGGGTGAATCTTTATATGGGCAACACTGCTGAAGTGAAGGTCGCAGGAAAGGATGTTACCCTTACCCAGAAGACAGACTATCCTTGGGATGGCGCTATCGCTCTTACCGTCGGAACAAAATCTCCTGTCAAGACTCAGATCCGTCTCAGGATTCCTGACTGGTGCAGCAGCTATACTCTTGCTGTGAACGGACAGCCTGTAGAGGCTCCTGTAGAGAAGGGATATGCTGTGATTGAGCGTAAGTGGAAGAATGATGATACTGTGGAACTCAATCTTGATATGCCTGTCGAAGTCGTTGCAGCTGACCCTCGCGTGAAGGAGAACGAAGGAAAGCGTGCTGTCCAGCGCGGTCCTCTCGTATATTGTATCGAGGAGGCGGACAACAAGGTGGATTTCGATTCGCTCAGAATATCCGAGGATGCTCAGTTCACTACCGAGTTCAGACCTGATTTCCTCAGAGGTGTCGTGACCATCACAGCCAGGACAGCCGACAATACCCTCAACTACATTCCTTACTATACCTGGGATAACAGGGAAGCTGGTGGAATGAAGGTATGGGTACCTCTTGACTAACCAATTAACACAAACTAATGTATATGAAGCGTATATTACTAATAATCAGTTCATTTGCTTTACTTATAACCTCTGCTGCCGCTCAGGACTATATCGCGAACAGGGCTCCTTTGCTTGAAAGCAGATACATGGAGCTTCCGCTTGGAGACATCAAGGCTGAGGGTTGGCTTCAGCTTCAGCTCGAGGCTCAGCGTACTGGTCTTACCGGCCATCTCGATGAGTACTATCCTAATGTGGTAGGAAAGAGGAATGCGTGGCTCGGTGGTGACGGCGACGCATGGGAGAGGGGACCGTATTGGATTGACGGCCTTCTTCCGCTTGCATACATACTCAATGACCAGGCTCTTATCGACAAGGCCAATGTTTGGGTGGAGGCTATTCTTGGCTCTCAGAAGGAGGATGGATATTTCGGCCCTGATACAGACCGCGGACCGGAGCCGGGACTCCAGCGTGACAACTCTCATGACTGGTGGCCGAAGATGGTTGCGCTCAAGATCATCAAGCAGCATTACATGGCTACTCAGGATCCACGTGTGATTCCTTTCCTCGACAAGTATTTCCGTTATCAGCTCAAGATGCTTCCGGAGTATCCGCTTGATAACTGGACATTCTGGGGAGCACAGAGAGGCGGTGACAATCTTGAGATCGTCCATTGGTTCTACAATCTTACAGGCGAGGAGTATCTTCTCGACCTCGGAAAGCTTATTCATGAGCAGAGCACCCCTTGGACAGAGTACTTCTATGACGGCGAGATCCTCCGTACACCTAACCGGCTTCACTGCGTGAACCTTGGTCAGGGCTACAAGGAGCCTGTCATCTGGTACCAGCAGAGCAAGGAGGTAAGGCAGCTTCAGGCTATGGAGAATGGCGGCAAGGTAATCAGGAAGCATATCGGACTCCCTACCGGTCTCTGGGCAGGAGATGAACTTCTCAACTATGGTGACCCTAACCGCGGATCTGAGCTCTGTACAGCTGTTGAGATGATGTTCTCTCTTGAGAATATGATGCGTATAACAGGCGATACCCAGTGGGCTGACTACCTTGAGAGAGTAGCTTACAATGCTCTTCCGACTCAGGCTACCGACGACTACATGGCTCGTCAGTATTTCCAGCAGACAAACCAGATCGAGTGTACACGCAACTCATACAGATCATTCTCTACTCCTCATGACGACACAGACCAGGTGTTCGGCCTTCTTACAGGATATCCGTGCTGCACCACAAACATGCATCAGGGCTGGCCTAAGTTCACTCAGAACCTCTGGTATGCTACTGATGACAAGGGTCTTGCAGCAATGGTGTTCGCACCTTCTTCTGTGACAGCGACAGTCGCTGACGGTGTCAAGGTTGAGGTCAAGGAAGAGACTTTCTATCCGTTCGACGAGAATATCAAGCTTACGGTCAACTTCCCTGACAAGAAGGTGAAGGGCGCATATTTCCCTATCAAGTTCCGTATCCCTGAGTGGTGCGAGGCTCCTGTCGTGAAGGTGAACGGCGAGGCTGTTGACCAGACTATGACACCGGGCTGCATGGTTACTCTCAGAAGGAACTGGGCAAAGGGTGATGTAGTGACAATCGAGCTTCCTATGCAGATCGAATGCAGCAGATGGTATGACAATGCTGCGGTGATCGAGCGCGGACCGCTTGTATATGCCCTCAGGATGGAAGAGAAATGGGAGCGTAAGGAAATGGAACCAGAACTTCACACAAGATACGGAGAGTATTATTATGAAGTCACTTCTCCTACCAAGTGGAACTGGTGTCTTACCCGTGCTTCCCTCAAGCCTGAGAACTTCCCTTCAGCGTTTGAACTTGTGCGTGTGGACACAGACAGGACCAAGTATCCATGGAATCTTGAGAATGCTCCGCTCGTCATACGCTGCACTGCAAAGGAACTTCTCAACTGGACTGCCGCACGCGGCTCTGCCTGCCAGATACCGTTCTTCACTCAGCAGGGCAAGGATGTCGGCGAAGAGGCTGTGATCGAACTGATCCCATATGGCTGTACTACTCTCAGAATTGCAGAATTCCCTGTAAGATAGCCTATGGCTTCCACATTTGTTACAAAGCCACGTTACGAGATCCTTGACGGATTGCGTGGCGTGGCTGCCTTGATTGTAGTGGGTTTCCATATGATGGAGACCTACAGAGGGCCTGACTATGCCTCGCAGATCATCAATCATGGTTATCTCGCTGTAGATTTCTTCTTCGTGCTCAGCGGTTTTGTGACAGGTTATGCATATGATGACCGTTGGGGCAGGATGAGTACGTGGGAGTTTTTCAAGAGACGTCTTACCAGGCTTCACCCGATGGTTGTCTTTTCGGTTCTGATAGGAGCGGCGTTCTATTTCTTCCAGGGCTACTATTCCAAGGCGGCGCTGGAGAACACGGGCTGGATCCTGTTCTTCGCCTGCATATTGACTGACCTTCTCATGATCCCTACGGGAAGAGGTATCGATATACGAGGCTGGGGAGAGATAACAAGCTTCAACGGCCCGAGCTGGTCGCTGATGTTCGAGTATTGGGGCAATGTCCTCTATGCATTCCTGTTCAGACGCTTGCCTACCGTGGGTCTTGCCGCGGTCTGTGTCGTGAGCGCCTTCTTCACCATGGATGTAGCTCTCGGCTGGGATGTCTTCGGACTCTTCCACAAGCAGCAGTTCAATCTGACAGGAGGCTGGATACTCAACGGACAGCATATGTATACAGGTTTCGTAAGGCTCATCTATCCTTATGTATGCGGCCTTCTTATAGCAAGGCTTCTGTCGGGACGCATCACGCCTGAGAATATCAGCGGAAGTCCTATCCGTATAAAGAACAGCTTCTTCTGGTGTTCTTTGGCCATCGTTGTCATTCTCTGCATGCCGTGCATAGGAGGAAAGGTGGGAGTGGCTGACGGACTTTACCAGTGTCTCGCAGTGTGGTTCCTGTTTCCTCTGATAGTGCTGGCAGGCGCAGGCGGGAACATGACCAGGGAGTGGACCGCGAAGCTCTGCCGATTCCTTGGGGACATTTCCTATCCTCTTTACATCGTCCATTATCCTGTGGCTATGATGCAGTTCAGATGGATCAGGAATTATCCCGATGCTCCGATGTGGATGCATATAGGTGTGTTCATATCAGTCTATGTGATATCGATAGCTCTGGCATATGGAGCCCTCAAGACATTTGACGAGCCTGTAAGAACTTGGCTCAAGAAGCATTGGCTGAAATAGCAGTAGTAAAAAGACAATGTTAAAACCAATACTGATGAAGAGAATTATATCATTACTGATGTTGGCAGCTGCAATTACAAGCTGCAGTGACAAGACTGTCCATAAGGCTATGGATGCTGCTGGATGTAATCTGATAACCGAATATGTCGCTTCATTCAATGCGACAGATGAGGAACTTTACATCCAGGAATATGACAATTCCGAGGCGGCACAGTTCCTTACTGACAATGTACCTTACTTCGAGTGTCCGGACAAGGAACTTGAGAAGACATATTATTTCCGCTGGTGGACTTACCGCAAGCATGTGAAGGCCACTCCAGAGGGTTACATAATCACCGAGTTCCTTCCGGAAGTAGGCTGGGCCGGCAAGTACAATGCCATCAACTGCCCTGCAATGCACCAGTTCTCGGAAGGAAGATGGCTCAGAGACCCTAAGTATCTTCTTGACTACGCCCGTCACTGGTGCCGTGAGAAGGAGGATGCAAGCAAGTACAGCTATCCTATAGCATATTCTTTCCTTGAATTCCATAAGGCCCATCCTTGCATGGAACTCATAGCCGAGTCATACGAGGACCTTAAGACCATATATCATATGTGGTATCCTAAGCGTTGGGACGATGAGGTGAAGATGTTCTGGCAACTGGACGGATATGACGGAATGGAGGTCTCTGTCTCGGGCGGTCTCAACAAGGATGCTACAGGATACCGAGTTACCCTTAACAGTTATATGTATGCCGATGCTGTGGCTCTGGCGACTATCGCCCAGATGCTCGGCAAGGATGAGGACGTGAAGTATTTCCAGGAGGAAGCCGCAAAGATGAAGTCTATTGTGAACGATCGCCTCTGGGATGAATCCGCTCGTTTCTACAAGGTGATTCCGCGCCATCTCGACATGTCTTTCTCTCATGCAAGAGAACAGCATGGATATGTGCCTTGGATGTTCGGAATTCCTGATGCAGACCGTAATGACGCATGGCTCCAGCTGACAGATCCCCAGGGCTTCAAGGCTCCTTACGGACCGACTACTGCCGAGCAGCGTGCCGAGGGCTTCAAGGTTATATATGAGGGACATGCATGCCAGTGGAACGGTCCGAGCTGGCCGTTTGCAACGGCTCAGACCCTTACGGCACTTGCAAGGACTCTTCATAGAGACGGCGAGGGTGCGGCTGTGACCAAGGATATGTTCTTTGAAACCCTTCAGACCTACAGCAACTGTCACAGAAGGGTGAACGAGGATGGTCAGACAGTGTGCTGGATCGATGAAAACCAGGATCCGTTCACCGGTGAGTGGATAGCAAGAAAGATGCTCATCGAGAGCGGACATCAGTACAAGGAGAGGGGAAAGGACTATAACCATTCGTCTTTCTGCGACATCGTGATATCGGGACTTATCGGTGTTCAGCCTCAGCTTGACGGCAGCATAGTGATCGAGCCTCTGCTTCCGGAAGGGGAGTGGGACTGGTTCTCTCTCAGCCGCATTCCATGCGCAGGCAAGGAGGTTTCTGTTGTCTATGACAAGACTGGAGAGAAGTATGGTGTAAAGCCAGGTCTTACAGTTTATCTTGATGGAAAGAAGGTTGCACATGTCAATGATTATTCTACAAGAATAGTCATATGAAAAGATATATCATAGTTTCCACCATAGTGTTTCTGGCAGGAGTCTTCCTTATTTCAGCTTGTCTTGAGAAGGGTGACCCACCTACTGGGGATGCTCCGGAGGTACTCAGTGCAGAAGACAGCCTGATAGTCAGCTATGTTGAGGAATTCAATGCGGCTGACAAACAGATGTATGTCCAGGCTTTCTCAAATGTAGCGGCAGCTGATTTCATGCGGGAGAATATACCGGTCTTCGAATGCCCTGACAAGGAAATGGAGAAGACCTGGTATTTCCGCTGGTGGACTTTCCGTAAGCATATAAAGCAGACTGTAGACGGTTATGTCATTACTGAGTTCCTTCCGGAAGTATCATGGGCTGGTACTCATAATGCCATATGCTGTCCTGCCATGCATCACTTTGTCGAGGGAAGATGGCTTAAGGATGCTACATATCTCAGTGACTATGCTCACCACTGGTGCAGATATAAGAATGACGCAAAGACCTACAGTTTTCCTTCTGCATATTCATATCTGGAATTCTATAAGGTGCATCAGAATCTGCAGCTTCTGAGGGAAACGTATGAAGATCTGAAAATAATGTATTCCAGATGGTATGACCGCAGATGGGATGAGGATGCCGGTATGTTCTGGCAGTATGATGGTGCAGATGGAATGGAGGTCTCGATCTCGGGAGGACTGTCAAACGATGATTCCGGATACAGGGCTACAATAAACAGCTATATGTATGCGGATGCCATCGCTCTGGCCAAGATAGCTTCTTTGCTTGGATATACCGACGATCAGGAATATTATATGAGTGAGTCAGAGAAGATTGCATCCATTGTGAATGACAGACTTTGGGATGAATCCGCACGATTCTACAAGGTTATACCTCGTTTCGGAAATATGTCATTCTCTCCCGCAAGGGAACTTCATGGTTATGTTCCGTGGATGTTCGGCATTCCTGAGCCGGAGCGTAATGATGCATGGCTCCAGCTTACAGATCCGCAGGGTTTCAAGGCTCAGTATGGCCCTACTACGGCGGAGCAGCGTGCCGAGGGGTTCAAGGTTGTATATTCCGGTCATGAATGTCAGTGGAATGGTCCGAGCTGGCCTTTTGCTACCGCTCAGACCCTTACAGCCCTTGCAAGGACTCTGCACAGGGATGGAGAAAGTGCCTATATAACCAAAGCGGCATATTTCGAAACTCTTCAGACCTATAGCTACAGCCATAGGCTTGTAAATGAGCTCGGACAGACTGTATGCTGGATAGATGAGAATCTGGATCCTTTTACAGGAGAGTGGATAGCAAGGAAAATGTTGCTGCGCAGGAGTGATTACCAATACGTCGAAAGAGGAAAGGATTATAATCATTCAAGTTTCTGCGACCTTATAATCAGCGGACTTGTGGGAGTGCAGCCGCAGCTTGACGGCAGCATCGTGATTGAACCGCTTATTCCGGAAGGGGAGTGGGACTGGTTCTCGCTGTCGCGCCTGTATTGTGCCGGAAAGGAAATATCTGTTGTCTATGACAGGACAGGAGATCATTATGGATGTGAGCCGGGATTGACAGTATATGTTGATGGTAAGGCAGCTGCTCATGCCGACACTTATTCAACCCGTATCGTACTGTAACCTGCTGTCATGCTGTGAATAAAGTTGCAGATTAATAAGGGGAACCATTTGTTTATTAGAAATATTATAGCTATATTTGCAGCCCATTTGTGAGGTCTTGTGCCTTCAGGTGGGCGCAATTTATTATTTAACAATTAATTACAAACAAAAATGATCAAACAGTACGAAACCGTTTTCATTGCAACTCCCGTTTTGTCTGAGGCTCAGATGAAGGAAGCGGTAAAGAAGTACGTAGATTACATCGTTGCTAAGGGCGGTGAAATCGTGTACGAAGAGGACTGGGGTCTCAAGCAGCTCGCTTACCCAATCCAGAAGAAGACAACAGGATTCTATTATCTCATCGAGTTCAAGGCTGACACTCAGGTGATCGCTAAGCTCGAGACTCAGTATCGTCGCGACGAGAGAATCATGCGATTCCTCACTTTCGCAATGGACAAGCATGCAGTTGCATACGCTGAGAAGAGAAGGGCTAACAAACAGGCTAACAAATAATAAGGAGGACAAGAATTATGGCACAGAACAATGAAATCCGTTATCTCAACCCTCCTACAGTAGAGGTTAGAAAGAAGAAATACTGCCGTT
>JAGAIY010000014.1 GCA_017626355.1 Bacteroidales bacterium | reverse complement strand
TTACGCAATCACAAACCTCAACGGTTCAATTGAGAACCACGAGATGGCTATCGAGGATCTCAAGACTGAGCTCTCAGTTCTCCAGAACACTCTCGCTAACTACGAGAAGAACCTCAAGGATCTCGGACTCCTCACAGATGACTTCAAGGAGGACATCGCACAGCTCACTTACGCAGTGACTAACCTCACTACAGCTGTCGAGACCAACACTAACGACATCGACGGTCTCAAGGAGCAGTTCGAGGACGTTATGGCAAGCGTAAAGGCTGTAAACGAGGCTCTCGTTGCTGTAGGTAACGTGCTTTCAGCACTCACCAACCAGATCCAGAGCGTTGTTTATGTTCCTGAGACACTCGATGGACTTGCAACAGCTCAGGGTTATACATTCGGCTCTGGCAACTCTACAAAGTATACTGACCTCCTCGTTAAGATGACATATGAGGTGTCACCTAAGGGTCTTGCTTCTGCTATCACTTCAGAGAATGCAGCATTCTCAACTGTTCCTGTAACTAAGGCTGATGCGGCTGAGTACTTCAAGGCTCAGGTTCTTTCTGCAGACCCTGCAACAGGTCGCGTTGTTGTTTATGCACACATTCCTAAGAACGACAAGTCTGCTGCTTATAAGGCACTTACTGACAACAAGAACAACGACGATACTACAGTCGCTCTTGCTCTCAATGTAGCGTCACCAAGAATGATCTCACTCCTCCTCGGTGATGAGCCTGAGATCCTCGATGCTGGTACATATGTACAGAGTGCTTATACTGGCGTTCTTGCAAACGAAGCTGCTCCATATCAGTCTGTATACAACCTCGTTAAGTGGTATAATACAGAGGATGAGGAGTTCGTTACATCACCTGCAACAGGCGATCAGGTAAAGGTTTCATGGAACCTTGCTTCTTCTTCTACTCGCAACCTCTTTACTAACTATGAGGTTCGCGTTGACGTTGACGGTGAGCCAATGACAGTTGCTGAGGCTACTGAATTCTTCGGTCAGGAGGTTAAGGTTGCTTATGGACGTACTGCAAAGTATTACAGCGACAACAATACAACTAGAACAGAGATTACAGCTGCTGCAGAAAACCCATTCACTGTAACAGGAACTGACCTTACAACAACTGCTAAGTTCGCTAATGTCAAGGATGTTGCAGAAGATGAGGAACTTGTAAACTATAATACAGACGTAACTGTAAATGTATATGTAAATGGTCAGACAGCTACCACATCAGGAGCTACTCCTCACTTGTCATTGACTACTAACTATATCGTTATCGAGAAGCAGGCTTCTGTTGTATTTGCTGATGTTGAGAAGGCATGGGCATATAGTGAGGGTGACGAGGCTGTCGTTCCTGCTCAGGAGGTTGACGTACTTACTTCAGCTGACATCACTGACTTTGGTGCATTCCTTGATGGTGCAACTTGGACTAAGGTTCCTACAGCAGAGTGGAAGTGGAAGGATGCTAATAATGTAGAGCACAAAGAAAAGGCTACAGCAACTGTAACTGCACTTTCTAAGAAGGCTGTAACTCTTACATTCGATAACGGTGCTGTTAATAGCGCTATGACTTATGCACAGGCTGCTCCTGCAACTTACGCATTCTCAGGTGTCGTTACTAAGGGTGGCGTTGACTACACTGTAGCATTCAACGTTAAACTCGGTGCAATGCCAGCTGACAAGACTATTGATCTCAACAATGGCCAGCCATTCGAAATCAACGCTGCTCTTGAGAAGGAAATGGTAATCAAGGATCTTACTCCTGCTACCCAGTCTATCGCTCACATCCAGGCTGTTGACAACAAGTTCAAGTCTATCAAGGATCAGGATGTAGCTACTCTCTTCGCTGGTGCAACTACAACTATCAAGGTTGACGGTCAGGCTAATACAACTGAAACAGCTGTTCTCGCTATCAATAAGGAGGGTACAGGTGACAACACCAAGGAGAAGACTACTCTCACACTCGACGGTCTTACCAAGTACAACAACACTATTGAGGTGAAGGTTGTTAAGGTTGTATACGGTGTTCAGTTCACTTACACTGCTACTATCGTAACTAAGAAGCCTACTATCACATTCGTACCTTCTACAGCTTATGTAACTGCTGACAAGAAGGTAGAACTTGACGGAACTGTTAAGCTTCCTATTACAAACGGTGTAACAGGTACTTCAACAGCATATACTCTCAATGCAATTGATCTGAGAAATTACGTTAATGTAACTATCCCTGAGGATCTTGAGAATGACTTCTACATCAGATATACTCTTAAGACAACTCTCTACGATGAAGAAGAGGAAGAGTATCTCGTAAATTATGTAGATGCTAACGGCAATGACGTGCTTTATACTAACGCGGACCGTCCTGCATTTGCAGATGAATATGGTTACGCAAAATGGAGTGGTCTTGAGTATATGACATCACAGAAGCTTAATCCTACTTCGAAATGTCCTGTTCTTTGGGAGACTGATCTTACAGAGGCTGTTTATGAAATTGCACTCGTATCCAAGACTCTTATTGATGCAGACAATGATGGTACAGCTGATGATGACGATGTATTTGCATCATTTGATATAACTCTCGTTATTCCTGAACTCCTTACATTCACAGCTGACGATGTAGTTAAGGTTAAGATTGAGAACGGTGTTGTAACTAAGGGTAACATAGTAGGTGCTCTCTCAATCGTTGACAAGTTCGGTAACGATGTTTACAACAAGTATGTTGCAGATGACCTTGCTAATCTTTGGAAGGGCTACAAGGCAACTTTGAATGCTACAAATGTAGTTACTAAGGTTGAACTTACAGATGCTGACTTCTTCAACACTTATGGTATGTCAGTGTCAGTAGACGAGTCTAATATTAAGGCGTTCATCGGTTCTACAGATGTTACTTCTGAGATTGACTTCGACTTCATCAATGCTGCTGAGGCAACAGCAGATAACAAGTATGGTACAATTATCCTTACAGAAGAGTCTGCTACAATTCAGGGAGATGTTGAATTCCAGGTTCCTGTAGTTCTTAACTACATCTATGACAACTTCGGTAAGAATGCGAAGTCAGTTGTAGCCAAGGTCGTATTCACTAAAAATGCTATTGATGATGATGATACTCCATCTGCGGCATTCCCTAACCCAGTAGGAACACAGTGGACATATCAGTCATGGCCAACGATGTCAGGAACTTATCCTGGTATGATTGATTTTAATGTTACTGATATGAACGCAATTTTCGCAGGTATGGGCTTATCTGACTTTAAACTCCCGAATCCATTCGTGTTTGGAGTATATTATGAAGATGATGCAACTACTACAGACGTGGATGAATCAGGATATTATCTTAATCAGTCACAGTTCTTCCAGATAGATGAAGTTATTGCATCAAGTGAGACCTCAGGTGTAATTATGGTGTTCCAGTGGAGTCCATATGGTAGTATAGCTGGTAGACAGTCATATCCTATCTATTATTCAAATTACACTAGTACAACTTGTACATTTGACTTTAGTGACTTGTTGGGTGCCGGTGAGATTGTTAACTGCGTAGCTCCGGCTTCAAAGATTACTCTCAAGTACTAATATTACTCTCAATACTTTCAAGGCTCCCAATCGGGAGCCTTGATTGTTTTATAGAGCCCTCAGATATCCGAATTGGACTTCTGGGGGCTTAATTTTACAGTTCATCTGCGGTGTGAGATCCAACTTAACGACTGTGTTTACTGGAGCGGTATATTTCTACCGCGACAAAGACAGAAGATAGGATTCATCAATGTGAGAAAACATGACTGATCCCCCGGAGATCCAACAACTGAACCCCTCAGAGGAACTGTGAATGGTTCCAGCCGAGGCAGAACGAGAAAAAGACTGCTGCGTAAGATGCTGGGATTCAAGGAGATGCGCTAAAAGCCTGCATGTCAGGGGCGGCAGGCTTATACGGTAAGTTGTTGATTATAAGGACAATATGTTGCAGGTGCGAAAGCTGAATCGAAGGAACAAAAAAAAAGCAGCAGGAGAAAGGCTCCTGCTGCTGATAGGTATGATGATATGTAAAATATCTATGATTACTGCACAGGGACGGCGGCAGTTTCACAGGCAGCGTCACAGTCCGCACAGGTTCCGGTACAAGCCGGTGCATCGGAAATGCAGCATTCTACTGTACAAGGCTCTGCGTAACGTGGAAGCGGTGAACGAAGCCCTGCCCATGCAAGAAGGTTAAAGAGCCAGAGACCACAGGCTACCACAATGAGAGCGGCAAGAGCTATGACCCATTTCTTCCAAGGTGCAAGACCAGCCTTCGCATACGGATCCTTGAGCTTCATCTTAGGGAACTTCACTGAATCGGTAAGGGTCTCACCGAAAGGTATGCTGATCTTGGATGCAGCATTGACCGCCCAACCGTTTGCATTGAGCAGAGGTGCGATGTTGCGACGACGGAGCTTGAGCCATGCCATAACCATGGCCGGGCCTGAGATGACAAGCATTATACCCACGAAAGCCAGGACGAGCTGCCACCACTTGAGCGCGAAGATACCCTTTGCAAGCGAGGCCAGAGCCGTTCCGATCATTCCGACAGCCATTCCTAAGGCAGCAAAGATTCCGGCGAACTTTCCAATGTCAAAAGGCTGAGCTGCAGCAGGTTTCGCTGCCGGATCCGCAGGAGCGGCTGCCGGTGCAGCATTTATCTTGGCTGTAGCTTCTGTCATCATCTTGGCATCCTTGTCAGCGGCATTCTTGCTGATAAGGTTCTCGACAGCCTTAGCCATTCTCCTGTAAGGAGACCAGAAGGCCTGGGCTACACTGATAGGATTATCCACAACCTTGGTAATTACGGCATCCCATTCAAGACCGGAATTATCATAATACACAGCATTCTTTCCGACTATAAGATCTCCGATTTCACCGACAGTCACAGCTGCTACTATAGGCAGTTTGCCGGGTTTGGTCTTGGTCGTGCAGTCACAATATACAAGGAACATTCCGCTGGAAGCAGCCGAGGCATTATGCTTTGCCATATCTGTAACAGGCATACAGAAGCGGCACTCCCTCTGATCGATGATGAGCCTTCCTGACTGGAATATCGCGGAAACCTTCTTGTCCTTCGTATAGAAGTCGTTAAGAGTCACGAAATTACGAAGAAGACGATAGAAGTCACGGCATACATGAAGGAACTTATCCACATTCACAATATTTGCAGCTTCCTCAGCGAGAGCTGCGTCCTGAGCGATAAGATCCAGAAGAGCTGCCTTCCTGTCCTTGCCTGCCAGCTCCCTTACGGCATCAAGACCGAGAGGTTCGACTGCAACACCTGCCTTGGCAGCCTTCCATGCAGTATATGCGGCAAATTCCGCTCCGATAGCAGCCCAGTCAGCCTCAGTCAGAACCTTCTTTCCGGAAGGGACGGCCACAGCCTTAAGTGTCTCAAAATGAGCTGCCCACGCAGGGTTTACCGCCTCAGAAAGATCTATTTCAGCCTTTCCTGTTATACGCACGAGAGGGTAAGAAGCGATTTCGTCCGCCTTAGTCGACAGATTGTCGGCACTGATGGCCTCAATACGTGATGTCTGCACATCAAGAGCTGCCGTGCTGTCTGGAGAGAAGGCAGCAAGGCGCGAGCGCATGAAGAAGTCCTTAACCTTGGCATCGAGGGCGCCATATGCCTCAAGAGCAGCCTCGGTCTTATCTCCGAACGGAGCCTGTACAGCTGCATCCTGCCATGCAAGGTACTCCCCTGCCGCCTTGTAAAGATTCTCCACCATCTCTGCATTCACACCGGCTGCACCGCTTCTGTCTGCTACTCCGCCGAAGACCTTCACCGCCGCAGCGATTGCAGCCTTGTCATCAGCATCATCAGAAGATGCCTCAGTGATTATACCGTCACCGTTGAACCTTGTCTTAGCGAAAATAGCCGCCACATCGGCAGTATCGGCAAGAGAGATCACACTCTCCTCCTTTCCCAGGTTAGAAAGTATCTGAGTTGACGCATTGTAGAGCTTGAGTCCTGCCTCATTGTCCTTATCGAACATCCCGAGATCTATATGATCCTTGCCTTCAAGCAGGTAATCCGGGTCTTTCAGAGCCCCTGTAGCCCACTTCGAGATACAGATGACATCGTTCACACGGATCTTGCCATCCGCATCACAATCCATGTATGCGAGACTCTTGTCATCGATTTCCAGACCTGTGACCGGACACGAAAGGACTGTCCACATCTTCAGGTCAAGTTCCGAAAGATGCGCTATGTCCTGACCGGAAGTTATCTTTACACGTGAGGCTCCGCCGATATTGTCGAACTCCCACTTGTATTTACCGTTATTTGCCATATTGATAATTGATTGTAGAGTTTTCTAATTCAGAATGATTTTGCGAAAATAGTGTTTTTGAGCTAACTTTGCAAGAATTAAAAAGAATGACATGGGTATCAAATCCGGCAGACATATGAACGGCTGGCTGGCCCTCAGCCCCCTGATAGTGTTCCTGTGCGTATATCTGGTCTCATCCGTAATAGCGCACGACTTCTATAAGATTCCGATTTCATCAGCCTTTCTGGTTGCATCGATATATGCTGTGCTCATATGTAGGGGCAAGACTCTCGAGGAGAGGATCGCCACCTTTTCCGAAGGTGCAGGCAACAGCAATGTGCTTCTGATGATATGGATATTCGTGCTTGCAGGAGCCTTTGCAGCCACAGCCAAGGATATCGGAGCCATAGATGCGACCGTCAACATAGCGATGAGGATCCTGCCGGGCAAGCTCGTCTATGCAGGTCTGTTCCTGGCGTCATGCTTCATTTCCATGTCCATAGGAACGAGCGTCGGCACGATTGTCGCCCTCGTCCCCGTCGGAGCCGGAATAGCCCAGGAAATGGCAGGAGGCAGCAGTGCCGATCTGGCCTTCATCACTGCCATCATAGTCGGAGGATCCTTCTTCGGCGACAACCTCTCATTCATATCGGATACCACGATCGCAGCGACAAGAACCCAGGACTGCTCCATGAGTGACAAGTTCAAGGTCAACATCAGGATAGTCCTGCCGGCAGCCATCATCGTGACAGGCCTGTACATATTCATGGGAGCTTCAGTAGATACCGTACCAGAAACAGGGCCCATCGACTGGATAAAACTGATACCTTACATATTGGTCATAGCATTCGCCTTGTCAGGAGTGAATGTTTCCGTCGTACTGGCTACAGGACTGGCAGTCAATGCCTTGATTGGCTTTTCTACAGGCTGTTTCGGCTGGAGCGGCTTCCTTGAATCCGTCGGCAAAGGAATAAGCGGCATGGGAGACCTTATAATCGTGACCATGCTGGCCGGCGGAATGCTCGAACTGATAAGGGTCAACGGCGGACTTGACTTCATCGTGAACGGACTTACAAGGAAGATCAACGGGAAACGCGGTGCCGAACTGAGCATAGCCGGACTTGTCGCACTTGCAAACCTCTGCACTGCAAACAACACCATCGCCATCATCACGACAGGCAGGATAGCCAAGGACATTACGGAACGGTATGGGCTTGACCCGCGCAAGACCGCAAGCATCCTTGACACATTTTCATGTCTCGTCCAGGGACTGATCCCATACGGAGCCCAGCTGCTTATGGCAGGAGGCCTTGCAGGAATATCCATGATTTCGATAATCCAGCACCTTTACTACCCTTTCATCATGGGTATCTGCGCCATTATGGCAATACTCCTGAGATATCCGAGAAAATACTCATAAACACACACTAAAACTAAAGATATGACACGTAAACTTAGAATGGGAATGTTCGGCGGAGGCAAGGGAGCCTTCATCGGCGCTATTCATCGCTGCGCGGCACTGATGGACAATCAGATAGAACTCGTATGCGGCTGCTTCAGCAGCAAACCGGAGAAATCGCTGGAATCAGGAAGAGAACTGATGCTCGACGATGACAGGATCTACAGCACATTCCAGGAAATGATCGAAAAGGAAGCTCAGCTCCCTGAGAGCCAGAGAATGGACTTCATTTCCATAGTGACTCCGAACCACCTCCATTTCGCACCTGCCAAGCTGGCTTTGGAAAACGGCTTCGATGTAGTACTTGACAAGCCTATCACCTACTCTCTTGAAGAAGCCAAGGAACTTAGGGAGATTGTCAGAAAGACAGGAAGAGTCCTTGCCCTCACCCACACATATTCCGGATATCCGGCTGTAAAGGAGGCCAGGGAGCGCATCGCACGAGGAGACTTCGGAAAGATACGCAAGATATACACAGAATATCCGCAGGGCTGGCTTTCTGGACCTGCAGAGCTCGACCCTGCCAGCAATGCCGGCTGGAGAACAGACCCTTCACGTTCAGGAAAGGCCGGATGCATGGGAGACATAGGCACTCACGCCCTACACCTGGCAGAGTACATTTCAGGCCTGAAATGTACGGAAATGTGCGCTGACGTAAACACTTATGTAGAAGGCAGACGCCTCGATGACGACGGAGCAGCACTTCTGCGTTTCGAGGGCGGAGCAAGCGGTGTCCTGATCGCGTCACAGGTATGCGCAGGCGAAGAGAATCCGCTGAAAATCAGGATATATGGAGAAAAAGGCGGCATTGAATGGCGTCAGATGGACCCTAACACCCTCATCGTAAAGTGGACTGACCGTCCTGCCGAGCTTGTCAACACAGGAAACGGCTACATGGGCTATTTCGCAAAGGCCAACACAAGGACTCCGGGAGGCCATCCGGAAGGATATATCGAAGCCTTCGCCAACATATACCGGAATTTCGCCAACACCGTAAGAGCAGTCAGGGCAGGTGAAGAGCCTAAGGCCGAATGGCTCGACTTCCCTGGAATCGAGGACGGAGTGAGAGGAATGCAGTTCATCGAGACCGTCATCACTTCTGGACACGAGCAGGAAAGCAAATGGATCAAATGGGTAGAATAGGAACCGCATAATTACTGGAATATGGCACGTAAGATAGTTTTATGTACAGTACAGTTCGGAGACATGCCTCTGGAACAGCTCTGCGCAAAGGCAAAGGAATACGGATACGACGGTCTTGAGCTGGCATGCAACGACAATCACCTCAACCTCGACAGGCTCAGCCCGGAATACTGCAAGGAGATCTTGGATACCCTCGCAGCACACGGTCTCGAGCTTCATGGAATCTCGAACCATGCAGTCGGCCAATGTGTCTGCGACCCTATCGACTTCAGACACAAGACAATACTCCCTGCCCACATCTGGGGCGACGGAGACCCTGAAGGCGTGAGACAGAGAGCGGCAGAAGAAATGATCAAGACAGGAAAGGCTGCGGCCATGCTCGGCACCAAGACGGTCATCGGCTTCACAGGCAGCCCTATCTGGCATATGCTGTATGCTTTCCCACCGATGAATCCGGATACTATCAGCGAGGGCTTCAAGGAAGTTGCACGCAGGATGATACCGGTTCTGGACAGCTATCAGGAGATGGGGGTTCGTTTCGCCCTCGAAGTACATCCGACGGAAATAGCCTTCGACATAGCCTCAGCAGAGATGATCCTCGACGCTGTCGGCCATCATCCGGCCTTCGGATTCAACTACGATCCGAGCCATATGGGATATCAGGGAGTGGATTATCTTGAATTCATCCGCATCTTTGCCGACCGTATCTTCCATGTCCACTGCAAGGATGTATGGTGGAGCGACAGGCCGGTAAAGGCAGGAGTATTCGGAGGTCACCTTCCATTCGGCCACAGAGACCGCTACTGGGATTTCAGAAGCGTAGGCCGCGGCAGAATCAAGTTCGAGGAGATCATCCGCGAGCTTAACCGCATAGCATACAACGGCCCGCTCTCTATAGAATGGGAAGACAGCGGCATGGACAGGAATCATGGCGCGGCTGAGGCCCAGCGCTACATCAGGCAGGTCGATTTCGAGCCATCTGCCATCGCCTTCGACGCTGCATTCCTCAAAGAATAGCAGAATCCTTCCACTCCTTGTAAGGGTGGGAAGAAAGATAGGAATTATAGTACCGTCCGTCCCCAGTGACCTCTTCACCGAGCCACTGAGGGCGGACGAATTCTTCATCCTCGGAAGAGAGCTCGATTTCGGCGATTACAAGACCTTCATTACCGCCATGGAACTCATCTACCTCGAAGACGCCTGCATGGCCCTGAGGGCTGTTTTCTGCCGGAATTTCGACAATGTGGCGGGTTTTGTCAATAAGTTTCCCCGGTTCGCACAGCTTCAGAAGATCCAAGGCCTCGTCAGCCGGGATTTCCTTCTCCCACTCATAGCGGGACATTCCGCTTTCGCTGCTGATGCCTTTTACCGTAATATAGCCCCTGTCGCCTTTAATGCGTACGCGGACGGTTCGTTCCGGCACTGAGCTGAGGTATCCCTGGCAGATTCTGTAGGATCTGCTTATGTAGGGGCGGTAGTCGCCGGTCACTTTGAATTTTCTTTCTATTTCTTTGGTGGGCATGGGGTCTTTTTTTTGGGGGGGAGATCTTATTCTGAGGGATTTGCTCCTTTCTGTCGCACATCCCTTCCGCCTGCGGCGGGGCGATGCAAAAGGGAAGGCCTGAGCGGAGAATCCCTCACTCTCCGGGATTTGCTCTTTTCAGTCGCACATCCCCTCCGCCTGCGGCGGAGAGATGCAAATGAAAACGAAAAATGGCATTCAAGTAAACTTGATGCCATTTTTGCTTTCATTTGCGGAGAGAGAGGGATTCTCACATTTGCCTCGGTTTGGCATAATAGCTTCATAATCAGACACACTATTTTCAAAAAACTACTAAAAAACAGGGCATTTTGTCCCGATTTTGTCCCGGCAAGTGCGGAGAGATTTTCACTCTCCGCACTTTATATTTGCCAGAATTTCAAGCAATTCTGGTTCGTGAATACAGTGTATATTTCCACCCCCCCCCATTGATTTTTTCAATGGTTTGAAGCTTCTTGGGGCCTGCTCCACGACCAATCAGAACCAGATCTGTTCTCTTGGAAATGCTGCCATTTATGTCTGCTCCATACTCTTTCAGCATCTGGGCAAGCTGTTCCCTATCCGGATAGGAGTCGAACACCCCAGTGATAACAACCTTCTTATTATAGAAGATTGTGTCTCGATTCTGACAGTGCTCCAGATCCTGCTTCTTCACATCTGAAGAAAGGGAATGAAACTTTGACTCTCTGATCTTTGGAATATCAACAGTCTGACCGGCCATCTGCATATACTTCAGATAAAGCATCGCTGATGCTCTTGCATCGGCTAAAGCATCATGATGATTGAAGAATGGAATATCAAAGAATCGGCATGCACTATGAAGGGTTGCTTTTCCCAGATCGCAACATGTGCAAATCCATTCCTGAACTTTTATGCACTCCAGCCCATAATGCCATACATTCTTCATCAGGATGCTGGAATCAAAAGAAGCATTGTGTGCTACCACTACTCTATTTTCAAAATACGGCCTGATTTCTGGCCATAATTCTTCAAATGTCATTGCCTCTTCAGTCTGATCCGGTGTGATGTGATGAACATTCATACACTGGTCATCATATCTATTCATAGGAGGTCTGATCAGGAACTTGACCTCATTAATAATCTCACCATCCTTCACCTCGATCACTCCCAGTTGGCAAGCCATACCTGATGTTGTGGCCGTTTCAAAATCTATGGCCACAAATGACATAGGATATTCTCTATCCGGGATAGTCGCTTGATACATAAGGCTACGAATTAAATTTTGATATAATGTCTAGTAATGATTTGATCTGAGCATCCTTCTCTTTGATCTGAGCATCCTTCTCTTTGATCTGAGCATCCTTCTCTTTGATGCGTTCATCGAGAAGTTCTATCTGAGCCCGGAGGACATCTGGTGAATCTGAATAATAATGTCGGTTGTCAATCGGGCTGTTGGTGTTGTCTCCATTGATCAGCACACCGGACTCATTTGTTATCACTTGAGTTGTTTTGAGCATGTTCCCGGATTCATGCCTTATCCAGTCTTCATTTATTCTGTCATCAATTGTCGAAAGTTTCTTTATAAATCTTTCGGATAAAGTAACCTTACCATTCAAAATCTGAGACATTGAAGACTCTGTATATCCCAAAACTTCAGCCAATTCTCTTCTAGACTTAACTACCTTCTCAAAGATAAGCCAGTCCACTATTTTTATAACTCTTTCTAAATCAGTCATTTTTCAATTCGAGATAAAAATAATTCACAAAATACTTTCGATTTTCTTTGTTGAAATCGAAAGTTTCTTTATATTTGCAAAAGTTCTACAAACGAAATACAAAGTATCTACAAATGAAAACACGCAAATATAATTAAAGTTTAACTAAAATGAGAGAGAATCATGGTACAAATCAACAATTTAATGTCAGACATCTGGAAGGTGTTTGGCTTCATCATAGCCGGAGCACTGGCTGTGAATGCTGTTCAAGCAGCAATGGGATTAGCAGATTTCGCTTATTGGCATTATCCAACACTGGCCATCTGCTGGATCTTCAGCAAGTTCAAGGATGAGAGTAGTGATGATTGTGAGGTTTACAGAGGCCGGATGTGATTCTCTCTCACTGTAACGAAGGAGCCGTGCCGGTCTCCGGCTCCTTTTTAACAAGAAACTAACATTACACATTATGAAATACAAACTTATAAAGACTCAGCGTGTCGGTGCTCCTAAGGCCATTTATCAGGTGGTGGATGAATCCGGCAAAGTCATTTCTCAAAGAGTCAGTGCAAGGGTATATGTTGCATGCTCAATCAATGGTGATTATTACTTTGGAAGAATGGATCTTGTCGGAAAAGGTGATTACGCCAGTATGCTACAGAGAGTGAAGAATTTCTTGAAAGATCCTGAAGGTTGGTTCAGGAACTATGCCCGGACTCAGTTAGCCCCTTCTATCAGAGAAGAATTTCTTGCTGAAAAGTTGGATCCAAAGAATCTAGAAGCAGCAATTGCCCATCAGAAAGAAGTTCTTGAAGGTCTCACAATCGCTTATTTGGAATAGTTATGAAAAAGATATTGTTTAACAATACTCACTTCCTGACCGTATCTGTTGTAATGGGAGTGAAGACCATGACCAGAAGGATTGTCCCTTTCAAAACCTGCATAAAATGGGGCGTAAACAAGTTTTCCTTTGAGTCCTTGAAGTCATATCTGCTCCGGGATGCTGCATATAAGATCGGTGACAAAATAGCAGTTGCACAGCCTTATCGTGAATGTGTGGCCTTCATCAAGTCTCTGGAAGAATTCAAGTCATATTCGTGGGCCGAAATGGAGGCACATCTTAAGCAGCTATCCGGATGGAACAATCCTATGTTTGTCAAGGCTGAATGGATGCCACATTACATCGAGATCACAAATGTAAGGGTAGAACGCCTTCAGGACATCACAGATGAAGAGTGTCTGAAAGAAGGTATCAGGATCCATGAGGAAAGCGGATGCATACGATATTATCACAAATATCACTTGCATCATTCTCCTAGGGAGGCTTTTGCATCATTGTTCGATGCTGTCTCCGAAAAAGGATCATGGGAGCAAAATCCGTATGTATATGTTTATGAATTTAAGGTAAAGAAAAATGAACAAGAATAGAAGAAAAAGGATACAGAACATCTGTGATCAGATCGAGGCTCTTAGAGAAGAGTTCGATGCCATTATTGAAGAGGAACAGGAGGCTTATGATAATATGCCAGAACAGTTGCAAGAGTCTGAAAAAGGCAATGCCATGTATGAAGGCATAAGTACTTTGGAGGGAATATCAAGTTCAATGGAATCCGTACAGGATGAAATAATGGATTATTTAGAGTCATGAGTACAGAGATAAAAGGCGTATGCCGGGTATGTGGCTGCACCATGGAGAATCCCTGTTATCATCCAGAACATGGGTATTGCTGGTGGGCAGATGAAACAGAAACGATATGTAGCCATTGCTACAGTGAAGATATAGCAGAAGATCCTGATACGGTACACTGCATTAATGATTTTTAGATTATGAGATATTATGAAGGGAAAGTGCCATGCCCCGGTTGTGGGCGAACAGGCGAAGAAATTACCAGAGAATCAAAAGATAGTTTATGCCCTGAGTGTAAACGCCTTCTGAACAAAGCAAGAATACACGAAATCGAACCACACGAATATGTACTTGTATTTGTCACTTGGTATTCTTTCAGAACGGCCAAATTAAATAGACTTGCCGATGACTTCTTAAGAAAGATTTCAATACCTGAGGCAAAAACAATCGGCCACAAAGGGGTTATGTTCCTTGGTTCTAGGGATGGATGCACATCATCTGACAGTTACTATGTGCCACGATTTGTGGCTGAAGGACTTAAAGACCTCCTTGATGGCATTATGGAAGAGGGGCTTGCTTTATGGAGACATGAAAATGCCATCCGTGATGCTGCCAGAGAAGAAGCTTCAGCCTATAAGCAATCATGCTATGAGGAAGGTGTCAAGTATGGTAGGCAATTACTTACACAATTAAACAGAGGCGAAATAACACTAGAAGAATTCAATGCTATTCCCAAACATTATTAAGCCGTTTTGAGTATCAGCGAATGGTTTAGGTTTTAGTACTCATTGGAGTTATCGCTGGCTCCGGGCTCTGAAGGCCTGGCCGTCTTCAGAGCTGCCAATAACAACACCATTAATACTTTTTGATATGAGCAAAACAAATTATTATCGTGCATTAGCACAAGCAAGGCTGGCCTACAACAGTGGCCATGACTCCGTAACTCCGGAGGCAAAAGCATTTATGGAGAAAACATTCGGCAAGAAAGCTCTTATGGAGCCTCTGAGCATCAAAGACAAAGTAACGACTTTCGAGGATGCTTGCAAACTGCTGAATCTGCCAGAAACAGACAACAGGCTTCAACTGATTGCATCAGACCTCACAGATAAGAGGATGAAAGCCGGATTGCAGTTGGAAATCATCATTGAGGCTATTAACGAAGGTTGGAAATTCACACCTCTATGCGGTAAGATTGCATGGTGGCCATGGCACTTCGTATATTCAAAGCATGAAATTGAGAACATGTCTGAAGACCTCAGAAAGAAGAATATTCAGATGTATGTAGATAACTACGACAATCTTCTGCCTGATGAATTTGCCGGCCTCGGCTTTGCGCACTCGTATAACGCTTGGTCGGTCTCGTACTCGAGCCTCGGCTCTCGCCTTGCATTAAAATCGGAGGATCTGGCCGTATATGTAGGCCGAATGTTCCCTGAACTTTATTATGACTGGCTCTGGTCATAATGCCAGCTGGATAGTACCGACATTGAAAGTCAAGGATATGTTTCCTCGATGCCGGAAATGTCGGTACTCTTGGAGAATCCACTACAGGGATGGAAGCTGGAGCATCGGCTGTAATTATCCCGGAATCCACCGGTTTGACATCAGACATCTTACGGAATGTCCTCAGGATGCTATGTGCAGAAAGTATCAAAATGGTAAGAAAGATAAACATTGATGAATATGAATACATTGAAAGACATTGTAGAATCAGGAACAGCTATCCAGAAAAGACAGCTTCAGGCTAAGATTATTGCTGATGGTGTTGCACCATCAACAGCGTATGCCTACATCACAGGTACCAGAACACCTCGATTGTTGTATCAGATGAACATTCAGAAGCATGTAATCAAGATATACAGCAAGACTATTCCACTTGCAGAACTATTCCCAAATTCAAGATCATAAGACCATGTTTGCTGACAAAGACAATAATGGCAGGTTTTCCATAGTTGATCTGTCTCTTAATGATATGTTCCTTTTGAAAGATGCCATCCAGCATCTACAGGATTATTACAGGAATCTTACAGCCGGATCATCCGATGTAAGATGCAGCCCACGGGCCAAGGATGAACAGAAGAAAACAATTATTGATGCTGAAATTGCTAAAAGACTTGGAAGGTTACAATCTATTTACCGAATACTAGAACGCACCATTTATGATTAGAGTTGAAGATATATATGCTGCTACTGAAGGCGGTAAAACAGTCATTCTGCATTATTTTCCTCAGAGTTCTCCATGTTTCGGCAAAGGAGGATCCAGAAACTTCAAGATAAGGCATGATGACAAAAATCCTTCCTGCACTGTGTTCCAGCAGGAGGATGGCAATTGGCTTCTTCAGGACAAGGGAGGATCTGACACGAAGGCATATAATGCTGTCAGCCTGGTAATGAAAGAACAGGGCCTAGATTTCAAATCTGCTTTGGAATGGATAGCAGCCAAGTTTGCTCCATCGCTTCTCGATGGAAAGAAGGTCATCAGTGAGAAGCCAAAGCCGGAAATGAAGAAGGTACCGGCTCAGGAACAGCTAACAGTCCAACTCCGGGAATCCGGCCAGTTCACAGAGAAAGAGCTGGCCATCTTGGGTTACAAGATAACTCCAGAGGTTTGTGAAGACTTGTGCCTGAAGCCTGTAGATTCTTATATCACAGCTGCCAATAACAAGGGTGATAGCTGGCAGATATGTTCTAACGAGAACTATCCTATATTTTATTACGATTATGGCACATGGGGCAAACTATATCAGCCTTTGGGAGATCTCCGATTCCTTTATGTCGGAGGCAAGCCGGATAAGTTCTTTTTCGGAGAAAAAGCTTTCATCGAGGCTTATGCCAAAGCGGAACAGGGTATATATCCGGGTAAAGTTATGGCGGATCCTGATGATGAACAATCAGAAACTGTTGATACCACATGGCAGGAACTCATTATCTGTTCCGGCCCATCAGATGCCTTGAATGTGCATTGCGCCGGATATCATGTATGCTGGTTAAATTCTGAAACAGCCGAAATGACAGAATATGAATTCAGCCTGTTGCAGAAGTTGGCCAAGAAAATATATATTCTGTACGATCTCGATGAAACAGGCATTGCTCATTCATTGAAGATTGCTCTCAGGTATCTGGATATAAATATCATTTCTTTGCCAGCAGAACTGGCCAGATTCCGCACAAGAAACGGCAAGCCATGTAAGGATGCCAAAGATTTCTTTGTGCACTTCAGAAGGCCAGAAAACCAAAATCCTCATTATCTTTTCAAAGAGCTGGTAAAGCTGGCCGGAGGGCTGAAGTTCTGGCAGGAGAAGTATAATAAGCAAGGAGGTTTCTCCGGATATGACATCAATAACGAGCAGTTATATTCTTTCCTTCAGGCTTCTGGCTTCCATCGCATTGCTACCAGTACGAATGCAAAGGGTTACACTTATTGCCGAATCATCGACAATGTGGTTACTCTCATTGATGATGATGCTATTACGGCCACATGTTCTGGCTATCTTCTGGAATACATCAAGACACACCCTCAGTACTATTCACAGGCCTTGGCCAACACCATTCATCGAAGCAAACAGATTTCTAAGAGCAGTCTGGAAAAACTGAAGATGATCGAGCCAAATTTCAAGGCCTTTGATGAAGGCTCTGATTACTTCTTCTTCAAGAACTGTGTTATCAGAGTATCTGCCAACGGCATTGAGAAGATCAAAAGTTCTGACTGTCCTTATATGGTGTACTCCACGAAAATCATTGACCATGATTATACTCCGGAGGGGTCATTTTTCGACATTAATTATACTGAGGGGTATGCAGCGCTGCTGCATCAAAGACGGTCAATTTCCCCCACATCCCCCCAATATGCTACTATAAGTAGGCAACTTGACGCTGTAGAGGATGTCAGGCGATACCGGCTGGATATGCTCAGGCATGACTGTACATTCATGGAATACATCTATGACACTGGAAGATACTACTGGAGAAAGGAGGAATCCGGATATCCATTGACTGAAGAGGAAGAATCTGAGGTCAATCTGAACTTCATCAGCAAGGTTATGGCTCTGGGCTATATGCTCAGCAAACACAAGAATGCCGGTCAGCCTTATGCTGTATATGCAATGGAAATGGAACAGGCTGAAGACGGTGAACATCTTGGTGGTACCGGAAAATCATTATTCTTCAACTCCATCGAACAGCTCAGAAGACAGTTGTATATCGATGCTCAGATGATGGAAGATGATAAAATGCAGTTCCTGCTGCAAGGTGTGGAAAGAGGCGTGACAGATACTGTCTTCATGGATGACTTGAACAGTAAACTGAATCTGCATAAGTTTATGAATATGATCACCGGAAAAATGGTCGTGAATGTGAAGCATGCTCCAGCTTTCGTACTGGACTATGCCGATTCTCCTAAGATAGCCTTCACATCCAATCATGCAATCAAGAATTTTGACAATTCACTGAATAGGCGTATTTGGTTTGCAGCGTTCTCGGACTACTACCATTCCGACAACAAACAGCGTGGCCTTATTGAGCGATCTCCACTAACAAAGTATGGTAAGAACCTGATTCAGGATTACACTCCAGAAGAAATGAATCGTTTCTACACATTCATGTTCAACTGCATAGCAGCATGGAAGAAGATCCGTGTGAGAATCCAGCCTCCGATGAAGAAGATCATGCAGCGAAATCTCCAGAAGGCCATGACAGATGAATTCCTCTGGTGGGCTGAAGATTATTTCTCTGATGACAAACTGAATACTCTTGTAGATAAGCATAAGGCGTTTGAGGATTACAAGTCTATCCTCAGTAAAGCAGCTGCTGATATGATCAAGATCCAAACCTTCAAAAAGAAACTCATTGATTATTGTGCTTATAAGGAATGGACTTTCAATCCGGACTGCCTTCTGTTGACTGCTAATGAAAAGAGCAGGAATGACATCAGGAAGAAAGAGAAAGGCCAAGAAAAGTATTATTTCTATATAGACACGATGAAATCTGAAACACTACCGGTCAACTTGATTCTAAATGGAGTGGACTCTGGAGGGGTGGAGGATCCGGAGCAGCCGATATTTGGTAACGAATGATGAAGTGGCCGACACTGGCCACTTTTTTTTCGAGCCAATCAAAGTCCGAAAATGATTTGTACATAAGTAATATAATAATTTACTGACCTTCTGACCCTCAATAAAGAAAAGTAATGATATACAATAATTTAACGGAGTCAACTTTGGAGTCAACTTGGAGTCAAGTCGTTTTGTGCTGACCAAAATAGGCACCACAATCGGACACATGCATTTCAAGTTGACCCCGTTGAAAATCAAGCACTTACCACTTTTCTTTCAAAAATGGAGTCAAGTTGATTTTTGAAAGTTGACCCCAAATAAAGCAATGATACACAATAAGTTACAGACTTGGCGTCAACTTGTCAGCAAAAAAGCCACAAATTATTAGTAAGGTAATCATGGATAAGAAAGAGCCTCATAAACTGGAATTCGGAGTAGCGATGGATGGGCGTTCACTCCCAATATGGCACTATACATTTGTTCCCTCCGGAATGAGACCTGCAACTAGATCTGACCTGATCAGAGGCCGGGCTGTTTTGTATAAGGTTCAATTGGGGCCGGATGCTGGAGATTACTACACAGATTATGTCAGGCCCAGTACTATTGAGGCACTACGATACATGATAGATAATGGCCTTCCTGTATATGTCAAAGAATAATCATAACACCTAAAATAACTTTGCACCATGAACAACACTGTAGATATAAAAGTTGGCAGTTTCATCCGTCAATGGGTTATTGGCACTTATGGATCTGACACAATAAGGCTTGACAAACGCACAAACTTATGGGCCATTGTCAAGCAGAATCTTGATCTACTACCAGCGGATTATCATACTCTTCAGGACAAGGAAGAGTACATATCCATTGAACTGCTATATAGCCATACAGATAACTGCTACTCTATTCCAGCCGGGAAAGAGATTCATATCAATTCAATTTACAGATGTTACATTTCTGACTCTGGTCAGGAAGCCATCAAGAGATATTTGGAGAATCAGTTTAGAGCAGCCTTTCGTATCTACATGGTTGCATGCAACAGGAATGATCAGAAGGTGAAGATTTTGAACTGCATTACATCTTTCCTTCTTGATTACAATCTACCTATCGATAATAAGCTTCTTAGCAGACTAATGAAGGATTGGTATCGGTACCGTCAAAAAAATCCCGAAAACAATGCTCTTCCAATCTTTTTTTAGTTCGGTTAATGTCCTAAAAAACAAACACTTAAATAAGCCAAAATATGAGATTAGGAATCAGGAATATAGAATACATTCCAGCACAAAATGTCAGGGATTATAGTTCACTTCCAGCCGGATCATCGGTCAATTTTTCAGATTTTCTATTATCCGACCTGAAAAAACTCCCTTTTACACCGGAAACAGGAGATTTTTTGGAAAACTGGTTGGATGATGAAAATGGGAAATACTCAGATTTCACTTTCAGTGCTTCAGTCAGGAGGAATAAGGAAGAGTATAGAGATTTGCTTCAGATGCTTTTGAGAAAAAGGCATATTTTCAAAATCACCTTAGTTTCTGGAATATCCTACATAGTAGGCTCTCAGGAGTACCGGCCAAAATTCTCTTATGCCGATAAGGTATCTGGAATATCATCATCGGAGTTCTCTTTCACAATTTCATTGAAATCGCTGCATGGTGTACTTACATGCTCGAAATAATGTCCCCATTTTAGCGGATATAGGCTCATAACTTTGTGCTTGTAATAGTTTACACGAATGGTTTTATCGAATTTAACACAAAATCTCAGAGGTGCTTGGATGATTTCACCTGAAGCAGCCTCTGTTTCTTTGCCTCTTTTAAGGGGTGTGCTACAAGGCCAGATAGAGGAAATCAAGGAATCATCTGAGCCTTACCGTGTGATGTGTTCTGACTATCGTATCGGCAATACAAGAGAGGTAAACAGCCAGACAGAAGAAGCAATATATGTTACCTATCTGAAAGGTACCATGCTGAAGCATAATTCATGTGGCGATCCCGGTACCAGAAAGATTGGTCAGGAACTTCTTCGTGCTGATCAGGATCCTTCGATCATCGGTCATATCATCATTGCTGATTCCGGAGGTGGCAATGCTAATTCGGTACCAGAACTTACCGATGCTATTACACAACTGACAAAGCCGATAGTTGCATGGGTTGACGGCATGGCTGCATCTGCATGCATCTATGCAATCTCATATACTGATAAGATCATTGCACACCAGCCAATGGATCGTATCGGTTGCATCGGTACCATGATTGAACTGTCAGGATATTCACAGTTCTATAAAAGCAAGGATGGATATATCAAGGCCCGAATATATGCCGATTCATCTACTGAAAAGAATGCTGATTATGAAGCTGCATTGGAAGGAAATGCTCAGATCATAAAGGAAAATCTTCTGAATCCTCTCAGTGAGCAATTCATCAATGATATGAAGGCAAACAGGCCATCCGTAACTGATGACCAGCTTACAGGAAAAACTTATTTCGCTAAAGATGTGGTTGGAACTCTCATTGATTCCATCGGTACATTCGATGATGCGGTCAATGCGGTTATCACACTTCATGATGCTGCAAATCCTAATAAACAAACAATGGAACAGAACAATCTTTATCCAAACTTGACAGCCATCCCCACTCTAACCGGGCTTGTCTGTGATGAAGATGGCTCAGCCCATCTTCAGGAGTGCCAGCTTACTGACATTGAAGCTGCACTTGCTGCTGGAGCCAACGCTACAGAGCTCCAGACTACTATTGACAATCTCAATCAGCAGGTATCTGAAAGAGATGCAACTATTGCCCAGCGTGATGCTCGAATTACAGAGCTGGAGAATTCACTTCAGGCTGCTCTGGCCAGACAGGATGAAGAACAACCGGCTGAAGTCGAGGTAACGAAAGATCCTGCTGGAGTAAAAAATGATGACTACAAGCCTGCTCAGACCTACGAAGAGGCTCTTGCTGCTTGTCAGGAATTTCTTGCAAACAATTAACAATTAAAACTTATAGATTATGCAATTAGATGCAATTCTTGTAAACTCTGGTGCGAAATTTCGCAAAGAGGTGCTGCTGATGCCAATCGCTGCATTGATGGCAACAGTACTTAACCACATGACTCTCAGGAAGGGTATTCGTGGTGATGAAACAGTAGGAACAGCAGACAGCGATGCTGAACTTAGGCCATACAAGAGCGAGAAGGGTGAAACGGACTCTTCAAAGTTCACCGCCAGAACTCTCACTACATACCTTGGTGATGTGGTGGAAGAGTTTGATCCATATCAGTTGTTTGCGACTGTCTATGGTGAACAGTTCGAGGATCTTACCGAAAGGAAGGAAGCCGATGTTGTCAAGAAGCTTTCTCTTGCCATGGCAAAGAGAATTGCCAAGAAACTTGCTATGGCAATCTTCTCCGGAGTGCGTAATGATAAGGGCACAAAGACAACCGACCTATTCAACGGATTCGACACTATCGCTGCCAAGGAAATTACAGATGGAAACATCGCTGCTGGAAAGGGCAACTACATTGATGTCGAGAAAATCACAGAGGCTAATGTGGGTGATGTTCTGAAGAGCATCTATGAAAGTGCATCTGAAGAGCTTCAGGAGGCTGAAGAACTTAGAATGTATCTTCCTAAGACCATCAAGAGCATGTATGAAAAGTGGTGCCTTGCTGAATTTGGTGCGGTTGTTTACAATACCACCTACAACAAGAATATACTCCATGGAACAGATGAAAATCCTTGTCAGCTGGTTGCTCTTGCCGGTATGAAAGGTTCCAATTACATCTATCTTTCTACCAAGCCAAATATGCTGGTAGGTTGTGATCAGAAGTCTTCGATGGAGAAGGTGAAGATCCGTGAGTGTGATAATCCTAAGGCACTCCAGTTCTTCATGTGTATGTATTTCGGAGTGAACTTTGAATCTGTTGCACCTGAGCATCTGATGGTTGCAAAACAGGCTGCTGCTTAATCCGTAAAACCTGAGCACTATGGAATTAGGAAACCTTGATTTCAAGATTGGTTGTGTCAATCCATCCGGAATCGGCTCAACAATCTTCAGAATTGCCAAGAAGCATATCAAGTCATGGCCGACCATTGAGGATGACCATGAAGCTGAAGGCAAAGTTGCCGACTTATCTGAATACACCGGAGATTTCGTATTGGTGGATGGTAAAGTGTTCGATAAGTTTTATTCTACACAGGGAAAAGGCAAGTTGACTTTCCAGCCTACAGGCGAAATCGACTGCAAGATGTTCACAAATTCAGGAACATTCTCATTCCCTGATCTCACTTCTGAGGCTCTTGGCTTCAGCAAGACTGCTGCCAATGATGATTATGTTTATATTGCCAAGTCTGCTGGCCGTTATCATGTCCTCGGCCATCAGGACTATCGCACGACCACATCTCCTGCTGGAGATACCGGAGATGCAGCCGGATCTGCAAAGGGTATTACATTCACCGTGGAATGCCCGGATGTAACTCCGCTTCCTATCTACAAAGGAAAGATTGTTACCAGTGATGGTGAATTGGATTGTGCCACTGGCGAATTCACACCGAAAGCCGGTTGATCATGAACCAAGAGATACAGAAATACCTAACAGGCGAAATCCTCGATTTTAACGAGGGTTTTGCCCTGTTTTGTAAGTACTCCAAGAATGAGAGCCTGATCAGTTGGATTGGCCGAAAGAAGGACATGGAAAGGCTTATCTACAATCTGAAAAAACTGAACGGATTCCCAAATCTGAAGGCTAATGCCAAAACAGAGGAACTCATAATCAAATACAATAGACCTGTAGATGCTGTTGTCGCTGCCATGCCATCAGCACCAATTCAGCAGGAGACTTCTGAACCAGCTGATACTTCAACTATCACTTTCAGGACTTTTGATGACAGAAAGACTAGAAGAAGCGATCTTCCAGAAGATCTTCAGAAGGTATATGATGATATCGCTGGTGATTTCAAGTTAAGAAGGGCTTATCATGAGAAGATGAAGATGGCCACTACTGATGAAGATAGGGCTCAACTTCGTGCCAAGATCCTTGAAACTGAAGATAGAATCAGAAACGGATGGGCCACTATAGATAAGTTCCTCTTGGAACAGACTCAGCAAACAGTAACTACTGCATTCAAAGAGACAACTGTAAGATCTTATATCTCCAAGAAATTGAAGAAGGAGAACTTGACTCCTGAGGATATTGAACAGCTCAAAATCCGTGTCAAGGCTCTTCTGGATCATGGCTGCATAATCAAAGATGCAGTAGCAGAAAAACTGAGGGCACTCAACATTTTGTAAGCCATTTTTAAGTGTGTCCTAAGTAGCCAGCCCCGGTTGGCTACTTTTGTTTTTATATAGAATGATATGATAGAAGACAACACCATAATACTATTATCTGATGAAGCCCTTCAGCAGATAAAGCACCTATCTTCATTGAGATATACTATATCACAGATTGCTATCATTATGATGATTCCTGTAGATGAATTGAGAAGAAGGGTAGCCAATCCGAATGATGATGTCTCTATGGCTTATTATTCCGGAAAACTGGAAAGCCAAGAGAAATATCGAATGAAGGTAAGAGATTCAGCGGAAAAGGGCTGTGAATGGGCTATCAACCTTATTGAGAAGTGGAATCAGGAACAGCTGGAGGAGGAGCTAGGATGCCATGGCTAAAAAGAATCCTAATCGAGACATTCTGGATCTTTATTCTGAATCATTGATCAATCCTTCTTTGAAGCTACCTGTACAGGAACAGATTCGACTTGACAGGTTGAAAGAAGCCTATGCTCACTGGTTATCCAATCCTCTTCTTACTGATGGCCAGATGCGTGATTACATCATGAGCCGTTATCAGATAGGAAGGGCACAGGCCTATAATGACATTGCTGTTATCAAGGTTATCTTTGGGCTGGTTCAGAGGTCAGATAAAGAATTTATCCGCTACAAAGCAAATCATATATTGGAGTTAGCAGCAGCTGCTGCCATGGCCGGCAATGATAAGAAAGCCAAGGCCCTTGAAAAGATTGCTGCTACCATGGTGAAGGTCAATCAACTGGATGAACCAGAAGGAGAAGAATTGCCATGGGATGATCTTAAACCGAAAGACTATTCATTCTCTACAGATCCTAGGATTGTTGACATCGAGCCAGAACCGAATATCGTAGAAAAGAGCCGTAAACTTCTAGCGAAATACCTTCAGGAAATAGACGGATTACCAGATGAACAATAGTGTCAAAAAATACCTTAATAAAGCCCAACTAGAGGCTATGATCGTTGGTGCACACACAGAGGTTGACATCTGTGGAAGGCGATTCGGCAAATCCTTTGGTATTGTCAGCCTCAGGATTAAGCGTAATGTTGAATTCATGCCTGGTTCTACCGGAGCATTCATAGCCAGTTCTTACAAGCAAGCTAACACCAGAACACTTCCTGCTGCATTATCCGGTCTAGCCGAATTCGGTTGGTACGAGGGTATTCACTATGTGATCGGGAAAAAGCCTAGCCCGAAATTGGGCTATAAGAAGCCTCTGATTCCATTGAATAACCATGATGATGTTGTCTCCTTCTATAACGGAGCTCAGATGATCATCATATCACAAGATGTAAAACTGGGTTCAAACTCCATGACTCTAGATTGGCTTATCGGTGATGAAGCCAAGGGATTGAACTTTGAGAAGCTGAAGGATGAAACATTCCCGGCCAATGGTGGAACTCGGAGATATTTTTCTGAGTGCCCTTGGCACCATTCAATTCTCTTTGTCAGTGATATGCCGGTGCTCAAATCTGCAAGATGGTTACTTAATTACAGAGAGAAAGCCACTCCTGATCTCATAGATGCAATAAAGGGCTTGCTATACGAAAGATGGCATGTGTACACCACATGGCCAGAAGGTAAAGAGAAAGAGTGGAAATTGTCTGGACTGGAAAAGTTAATCAACCAGCTCCGGGCACATGCTGTGTTCTATCGTGAATGGAGCACCTTTGAGAATGTTGATGTAGTAGGTCTGAAGTACATCAAGCAAATGAAGAGGGATCTTCCTCCATTAGTATTCCAGACATCTATCCTCTCCAAGCGTATTGAAAGGCTTTCCGATGGCTTCTATCCGAATTTCAGGGATAATCTTCACACATACATTGCCAACAATAACACACCACTACAGGATATTGGTTATAGCCTTTCTCCGGGTAAGGATCTCGGATGTTTGCTGGATGGTGATCTGGATCTGAAAGCACCAATCGCTATTGCCTTCGATTATAACGCAAATATCAATTGGCTTGTAGCCGGGCAAAGAGATGGTATGAAGTTGAAGATTCTGAAGAGTTTCTTTGTTAAATACGAAAGGAAGTTGAGAGAACTGGTAGATGACTTCTGCCATTACTATAGGGCACATCTTTCTAAAGAGGTTGTTTTCTATTATGATTCAACGGCTCTCGGATCCAACTATGCTGTCAGCAATGATGACTTTGCTTCTGTCATTGTTGAGCAGTTTCATAAGCATGGGTGGATTGTCACCACCACATTCATTGGTAAACCGATGAAACATAGCGAGAAGTACAGCATCATCAATGATGGCTTCAGAGGTGCCAAACACCTCTTGCCTATGTTCAACAAAGAAAACAATGAAGCTCTTCTTATTGCCATTCACCTAGCAGAAACGACTATCACCCCATCCGGATTCCACAAGGCTAAAGGAGGTGAAAAGCTAGCGGAAAATGAAAGTGATCTGCTGGAGCATAGAACCGATGGCACTGATGCCTTCGACACTCTATACCTTGGCAATGTCCTCTATCCTTATTCGGCTTTCGGTTCTGGTCTTGGCTCCGGACTATAGCCCGGCATATTACGCGAAACATGAGGCAATTTCCATCCCCCAGATAGGGCAAGGCTTGGGAGCTTCCTGCAAACTTTGGTTATTCTTGCTGATTTTTGATACACCTATATGCGTAATATGCAGCATTTTGAGCGTTTTCGGGAATAGACACTCCAAAGAAAGATTTGTCCTACATTCGGATGACACTCAAACTTAACTTTGTTGAAAATATAACAGTCAATGATACATATCAGCAAAATTCATGAGATGGTTGGACTCCTGAAAGAGTTCTCTATCAAATGGGTTGCAACCAGTGGAGAAATCATCAGCTGTGAAAGATGCACATGTACATCATTTCATGGTGAAGGTAGGACTCTAAATCTTATGTTGCTCCCATCTAAAGAAATTAGAACGGTCAATAGAGTGACCATAATTGAGTTTAACGGTGAAGAAGTTACTGTATAATGGAAGTAATAGAAGGCATTCAGTTTTTTCCTGAGATTGAATCCATCCTCATGATGGATTCTTCTTCAGATTTCCGGTTGGATTACGATATGGATCCAATCACTGTCGGATCTTATAAGATCGCTCCATGGGGCTGTGATAACCTTTTGCCCAATCATCTTCTGGCCAACATAAGCAAGAATGATATTGTTTCTACCAATCTTCGTTTCAATAGAGATTTGTGCTTTGGTTTAGGCCCTAAACTTATCAAGGTTCTTGCTAGGAATAAGAAAGGTGAAATTTCTGAATATGAAGAGGTAACTGAAGGCAAGGAGTTTGATTTCTTTGAAAGAAATGACATTCCGCTGTTCGTGCTCCAGCAGCTGACCGACATGATCTATTTCTATAACAGTTTCGTGGAGTTAATCCCGGATAAAACTGCCAAAGAAATCAAGACTATCAGACATAAAGAGGCGGTCTTTTCTCGATGGAGCATGATGGATAGCAAAGGTTCTATCAACACTCACTATTATTGTGGCAAATGGGATGAAAATCCAACGGCTAAGGATATTATCAAAACTCAGGTACTTGATGAATTCAACACCTTGGAAGATCTTTCTATCAGAGCAGCTACCAAACAAAGACTGATATATCCGGCATATATGCCTTCACCGGGCAAACCGTATTATTCAAGGCCGGAATGGTACTCTATATTTGATTCCGGATGGTATGATCATAGTTGCATGGTACCACAACTGAAGAAAGCCATTCTGAAGAATCAGCTCGGAGTTAAATATATCATCTATGTATCACCTAAATACTTTGAGGACATCTGCAAAAACGAAGGTATTGACATGAATGATAAGGCTGCAAAAAAGGCAAGAATAGATAAAGAGAAGAAAGCCTTTTCTGACTTCCTTTCTGGCGAAAAGAACGCCAACAAAACCATCATGACACTCAAAGAGATGACTCCTACTGCCAACGGTGCCACAGAAAACAAGTGGATAGAGATTATTCCTATCAAGAATGATCTGAAGGGTGGAGAATACATTGATGATACTGAGTCAACAGCTAACATTATCTGCTATGCAATGGGAGTCCATTCTGCTTTGATTGGTGCGACTCCGGGCAAAAGTTCGGCTACGATCAGTGGTACCAATGCCAGAGAGCTCTACATGATGAAACAAGCCCTAATGAAGCCTATTGTCGATAGGGTCATGAGAGTTCTGAAGGTTATCAAGCAATACAACCAGTGGAATAAGGATATTTATATCACCATCCCTGAATATATCTTCACAACTTTGGATCAGAATAAATCCGGTAAACAGGAATCAACAAACACGAATATCTAGCCATGATTGTTAAAGATTTAGTGACTTTCAGAAAGCACCTTCCTTCTGTTGTTTTGAAGGGAGGCTTGGATCCATTCATCGACTCTTTGGAGATTGCTCAGGAGAAACTTCAGAATGAAATTCTTGGCAAAGATTTGATTGATGCTTTAGAGGCTCAATCCAGCGAACATGAACACCTTCTGAAGCTTGCCACAAGGGTCATCTGTTATGAGGGATTCCTTATCAACATTCCTGATATGGATCTGATCCTGACTGATGCCGGATTTGCCGTTACAAACAATGAGAAGATGGCTCCAGCATCACCGGCAAGAGTTCAGGCCCTTACAGCCAGCATCAAGAGCAAGCTTGATGGAGCCAAAGATGCCCTGATCAATCACCTTATGACTGCTCCAGAATGCCTTTCGTGGAGGGGTACAGAACAATTTGAAAGACTGTCTGACTCACTGATATTCACATATCAGGAATTCAAGGATCTAGCCATTTACAACCAGATTACAGCTGATGCTTATCCTAAATGCTGGAGTGATTTCTTTGATTTGAATGGATCCATGAATGTTGCTCTGATGACTGATGTCGCAAGTTATATCTCCAAAGACTATGCAGAAGAGATTCTTGAAAAGTTAAGAGATAATGAGCGTTTCCTACCTATCGAAAAGAAAGTTTTGAAGATCATTAAGATTGCTGTTATTGCCATTGCTCTTGGAGATCGTAAAAGCGGACTTGAACAGGCGATTATCGCACATCGCATAATGAAACAGAACATTTCTAACTTTCCTACATTTGAAGCAGCTCCAGAGTCTCAAGAATTGACTACAGAGCACACAGATTCACCTATATTTATGATGTTTTAACATGAAGAAGATAATTACATTCCTGAAGAAATTACTGCCAAAAAAGGCCGTTAAAATCGATCTGCAATTTCCCACCGATTGGGAATCCATGAGTTATGCCAACTTCAAGGATGTGTGTATCATATTGAGCACTCCAAGAGGTAGAAAAGAAACTCTGTTCTTGTGCTTGTGCAAACTTACCGGGCTGACTCCTGATAATCCCGGAAAATATGATCCAAAGAGCATGACCAACAAACTTGCCTTCAGGCATAACGGTAAGAGTTACATTATTGGAGCATCCTCCATTCAAGCTGCATGCTCAGAACTGTCATACATTCTTGACAGCATCGGTCTCCCACCATGCCCATTTCCACACATTCACCAGAAGTTATACGGTGTCTCTTTCGAGAAATACTACTATGCTGATTCTCTTATGCTAAGAGCAATGGCAGAAAACAATGAAGGCTATTATAAAGAAGTGGCCAAATCTCTCACAAATGGTCAGAAGAGGAAACTGCTACCATGGGAACGGAAAGCACTTGTAATCTGGTGGAATGGACTGAAGCATTATATGATGCAGCAATATCCTCATGTGCTGGAAACAGGAGAAAACATCAGTGATAGAACACAGGCTGAACTGTTGCAGGATCTGCTGTCATTCATGAATGACAACAAGCCTCAGGAGAATGAGAAGATTCTGAAGACCGATGTTCATTCCGTAATGTATTCACTCAATAACATCTATAACAATGCTAAACAGAGACAATCTGCTGCACATCATCAATGACCTCATTAATCCCGATTTCGGGAACAAGCAAGTCATTATGGGCAATGGATATGATGCAATCATCGACATCCTCCAGAATGTAAGAACAGTTGAATATCCAGCCTTCATTCTTGAATGCAGGGATTCGGGATATTTTCATGTCGTTGAAGGTGCCGTTGATTTCCATAGCCAATCCATTTGGATTATGGGAGTTCTTGAAAGGGATGAAGATGAAGCTGCTCTATATGAAGCCATGTTCCAGCTGGCCAAGAAAGTTATCAGCAGACTTCTGAAGCACCGTAATGATGACTGTCTTTCCGGCTGGCAGCCGAATAGGATATCATACATGAAGAGATATGGTGGGCCGAACTCCAGAGGCTGGGAACTCATTCTGAACTTTAACGAAGATATTTCCTTGATCGATGGCTAGTGAATATATGGAAATGGCTCAGAGGTGGGCTGACATTGTAATTGAACGCTGGATCAGGAAGATTCAGTCTCTACATATCATTTCGACTGGTGAACTTCTGAAATCACTGGAAGCCCATGTAGCCTCAGATGCCAAAGGTGATCCGGAGAAGATCACCTTTCTTTACCTGTACTATGGTAAGTTCCCTGACATGGGTGTTGGCCGTGGTGTCAAGCTGGGTGAAACTGGAAAAAGAACTGTAAAACCATGGTACTCTTCTACATTTCTGAAAGAGATAAATACACTTGGAAGGCTCATGGCTGAAAGATATGGTTACAATGCAGCCACACTTCCATTAAGGGCCTTTGAAGGCATATCTCATTCTGAATTCAACGATGCAGCATATCATAATCTCAAAAGATAAATATGGCAAATAAGGTATATACTGAAAGTGTCGTTACGCTCAATGGCGAACAGGCTGATGCTACTATGAGAGCATTGGAAGATAGGGCTGACTCTCTGAGGAAGAAAATGATCGAAGCAACAAAACTCGGTGATACTTCCGGAGCCACAAAATTCAGAAAGGAACTTGATGCTGTCAATAAGTCAATGGCCGGTATCAAGAAAGAGACTAAGGATTATTCTGCGATGCTCAATAACTTGAATGGTCAGAGTTTGAACCAACTCAGCAAGATTTACAAAGGGCTAAATCAGCAGATAAAAAATCTTACTCCGGGAACACAGGAGTTCATCGAGAAGTCTGAACAACTGAAAAAGGTCAAAGAAAGAATGTCTGAAGTCCAAGGAATGACTAGGAACACTCAGAAGACTCTTGGCGGTTTCTGGTCGAAAATAGGCTGGACTGCACTTGCAGCTGGAGCAATGCAGGTGTTCAGAAGGTTCGGTGAGGATGTTATCAACACGACTCAGTTGATGGGTGACAAATGGGGCCTGTTCACATCCGGAATGAAACAGGCTTATGGTACCTTCATCGCTGATTTGAGCTCTGGTAAGGGCTGGAAAGAACTTATTGCCAACATGAGAGAATCATATCAAGTTGGTCGAGAAGTTCAGGCTATTCTTGATGAAATCTTTGAGAGAAAGAATTCCTTGACTCTCATAGAATCAGAATATAATGTAGAGATTGAGAAGAATAAGCAAATTATGCGTGATCAGACCAGAACGGATGCTGAAAGACTTGCAGCTGCTGAAGAGGCAATCCGTCTGGAAAGGGAACTGGCTCAAACAAAAAAGGAAATTGCCAAGCAGGAGAATGATGCTCATAAGTTGGCCTTACAAGATCGCACTAAACTGACGGATGCAGAACTGGAATTCTTCATAGTTCAGTATAACCAGAATAAGGATATCATCAGACAAGCTCAGGAATACAATGCTCTTCTTGCCTCGAAGAATCGTGCCCTTGAATATGCAGAAATGGCAGCAAGGGATTCTGAGGCAGAAGAGTGGATGGCAGACTCAATATCTAAGTTAAAGAAAGAAATCTCAGAACTACAATCTAACACCAGTGATGGAGTCAAGCAAGTTGCTGATCTGGTAACACGATACGATCTTGGCAATGATGAATTAGTGGATAACTATGTTAAGTCTAGGGCTGCTATGAGCAATGCCGATGCTGATTTCTACAGAACTACTACTCGAATTGCCACAACTGTCAGTACTCTGAAAAAGGAAATGGCTGCTGAAGATGCTGAAGCGACCAAAAAGGCTTATGAGGCTGCTATCAAGGCTTCTGAAAAGAAGTATAAGGAGTATGAGAATATAGCCAAAAAAGCGTATGTTGACGGTGAAATTTCTGAGAGTGAATATCAATCAAGAATAGCCACTATTCAGGAGAATGCTCTGAAGGATAAGATTGCCATTACGGAAAAATACAAACTTGATACGACTGAATATCTTTCAAAACTGTATGATCTGACTCTTCAACAGAAAAAAAAGATTCAGGATATTTTCGACCAGGCAGAAAAGGAAGTTGCTCAGGGTCTATCTGATATGATCAAGACCGAAATGGATCAGATCAATCAGGAAATAGAGAGCATGCTTGAAGATGAAATGAATGATTTCATCGATAAGTGGAATCAAATGTCTGAAGATGCTCAGAAAATCAAAGCAGCATTGAATCCTGTTAAGGCCTTAGAAGATGAAAGGGATGCAGAACTGAAGTATCTTGATGAACTCTACAAAAATAACCTTCTCAAAGAAGAGGAATACCAGAAGGCTAGAACCAAATGTATCAAGCACTACCAGAAAGAGATTCTTGCAGCCCAAATGGAGCCTTACAAGGAAGGGTTTGAGGTCGCTTCAGACATTCTCGGACAAATGGCCACTGCTGTATCGACCATTCAGGAAGCACACCTAGCCAGCCTAGATGCACAAATGCAGAAGGAACTGGCAGCAGCTGGTGACAATGCTGAGAAAAGGGCTGAAATTGAAGCCAAATATGAGGCTCAGAAACTGGAAGTGCAGAAGAAGTATGCCAATGTGGAGATGGGTATTAGCATCGCTCAGGCCTTGGCAGCTGGAGCACTGGCTGTCATGCAGTCTTTGGCTCAGTTAGGCCCTATTGCCGGAGGAATCATGGCTGGTGTGATTGCTGCTACAACAGCTGCTCAGGTTGCTCTTATTGTCGCTCAGAGAAATGCCATCATGAATAGTAGTGTTTCTTCATCCGGCTCAGGTTCATCTCCTGATGTTGGCCAGAGAACGCCTACAGGTTACAGTGAAGGTGGCTTTACTGAGAATAGAAGTAATGACTATGAGGCTGTAGGAGTCGTTCATGCAAATGAATGGGTTGCAAGTGCAGCCATGGTAAGGGCCATGCCGGTCACTTTTGCCCGATTGGAAGCCGTTAGGAGATCCGGGAACTACAAATCTGGTATAACCGGCTTTGCTGACGGTGGATTTGTATCTGAGAGCAAAGGCCCTGCACCGGTTCAGCAAACCGGGCTTAATCTTGAAGGATTCAATGCAGCCATAGACAAATTTGCATCTACTGTAGAACGGCCTATCAGGGCATATACATTACTTTCAGATGTTAATGCTGCTCAGGAATTGGATAGTAAACTGAAGAAAATTACCAGCAAATCATGAGACTAATCACTGAACAGGGTGAACTTACTTTACCAGAAGACTTCTCTTTTGAAGTAGAGCAGAATTCAGCATTTTTCTCTGAGAATGGTGCTGCTACAGTCGGTGCAACAATCCCGGCTACTGGTGAAGATCTTGCCAGACTTGGATTCCCTACAAGAGTGGCAAGATCCACAAAACACATCAATACATTCCCAGCTATATTACAGCATGGAATATATCAGAAAAAAGGCATATTGGCTGTTGCATCGGCCAGTTCTAACGGTATATCTTGTTCCTTAGGGTTGGAAGATTCTACATTCTATGCCGAATGGAAAAACTCGAATCTCAAAGATCTGTTTAGTGCCAAGAACTATTCTGAATTCTACGATGGGAACATAACAAACTGGATTGATAAGGTCTATACTGGATCCTATCAATCTGACCTCTGGAGACTGATTCCAGTAGCAGTTAATCACAATGATTCTGATGGATCATATCAGATTAATAACGAACCTGAATATGATGCAAACGATGGCATTTGGCCACTAATACATAATTCCAGAGTCGTAAAAGAAGGAGATGACAATGTAAGTGTGCCTTTCGGTTATGGGATTGCTCCTTTCCTGAATCTCTATAGTTTCTTTCAGATAATGTTTGAATTGTGCGGTTTTACTGTTACTAAAAATTGTTTCAAAGACAATAAAGCATTATCTGGCTTGATCCTACTCCATAACTGCTCTGATGTGCTTTGTAATGGTCGGATTAATTTTTCAGACCTTGTGCCGAATAAGACTATATCTGAAATCCTCTCATGGATGCAGGATAAGTTTCATGCTCAGGTCATTATACATCCCTCTGTCAAGACTGTTGAAATTGTGCTCATGGAAGATATACTTAATTCCGGATTTGACAATGATCTTAGCAAGCTAGTAATTGGAGATCTGGATTATATCTTCTGTTCATCATCAAGGGTTGTACTCTCTTCAGATACATCATTGGCTGGTGCAGCTCCTGTTGCTGACACACCTGAGGCTATGCTGGAGAAATATCAGGCATGCAGTTTAATGTCAGAATGTGACATGTTCTATAAAAGTCCGATGGGACTTATTTTGAGACTCTCTACAGGAACATTCTATGAAATGCGACACTCACATCAATCAATCAGAGGTAATTCCATAAAAAAAGTTGCTGTAGGCACTAACTACTTCAAATATGATAGGAGCAATTCTGATGAATCTGAAGAGTTTACACCAGAAGACCTTTTGCCTCCAATGGTGTTTGTCAATGGAATGCTAATGCCATATATCGGTGATAGGATTCACCGCAATACCACCTACAACGATAGCAAGAAAGATGAAGAGCAGGAAATAATCATTGTAGATTATGCTGGCCTGTCAAGAAAGGTCGATTATACTGTTTCCGGTTCAAGTGGTGGTCGTGTGCCTTCTGATGTGGAAGGCGGTCATTACTACTATGGTACCACACAAAAATATGACAACATTGGTGAACTCAGAAGTGACAAGATTGAACTGACCTCCATAGGCTTGTTCTATACATTTTTCAGACAGTATAACAAACACCTCCGGAATAACAGTGTCAAGATTGAAGGACAATTCGATCTTACACAGGCTGAACTGATCAACTATCAGATGTATGTATTGAAACAGTTGAATGGTCAAAGACTTCTACCTGAACAGTTACGATATCAGATTGGAAATCCGACAAAATGCCTGAAGGCTTCTTTCCGGCTTATCAAAGACTTTGCTGATGCTGTTGATGATGAAGTTCTGACATATCCGGAGCCTCTGTATAAATGGGTGCTTGAAACTGATCATGCTGCAATTAAAGCTAGGGAACTACAAGGAAATAGCAGCGGTGGTTCTTCTACCAGTAGGACTGTCACATATTCACCGACATCAGGATCTGATACATTTCTAGTTTCTCCAAACAAAGCCGGCCAAAGGCTTGTGCTGAATGTTGAGTATCAATTTAAGGCTACAGTCCGTCAGAATGGTACAGTTACGACAACAGATTTAGGCACTTATACTTTTGAAGAAATCTATAATTCTGTTGAGATTTAATGTCCTATTTTCTAGTGTTGTCATGTCGTAATTTTGTGGCATGACAACACTTCAAACACCAGACTCACTGAGTCTATTGGGAAACATCAAGAGTTTCTTGTTTCAAAGTTCTACAGAAATCACCTTCACATTGCTGAAGGGGAATTCTGTCATCATTGAAGAAACATATTTCCCTGATGGCAGTCAAAAGATTGAAGTTGATATCCGTGATGTCATCGGTCAATATATCGTAACGGATTTTCCTGATTCGGCTGCTCATGTTCAGGCGAATGCAATGGCTTCCTTTTCTGCAAAAGTAGATGGAAGTGCAGTAGCGACTTTCACTGTCATCAATGGTGGTGTCAGGAAGATTTCTTCATCGGCCAGCGAATTCTGTAAGGCAAATTGGTTGACATGGCAGCCTCAGACAAAGCCGGTACTTTGGAATTCTCCAGAGTTCCTGACATACTATTTTACAACTTCCGCAAAGATCATTGCCAAGTTATATCACACCGATGACACAACAGAAACAGTCGAACTCTATTCTGGAGCTGCATCTGACTATGTGACCCTTAATGTAAGCCTAAACCGGGTAATGGTACTCAGTACTGTTTCTGTAGAAGAGCTATATGGGATAGTGGATATCTATGTAGAAGACACATCAGGAATAAGACTGACATATATTCAGAGATATGTCCTCCAGTCAGCAACAGATGATTATCACACATATTTCTGTGTGAATAGCCTTGGTGGTATCGACACATTCACCTTCTTTGGGGCAAGAACTTCCTCGATGGCCATAGAACACGAATCAGCGGAAAGAGGGAACAAGAAGATATCCATCACTCCGGATGCAGAAAGACAATGGCAGCAGAACACCGGTTATTTGGGTTCCAAATCCGGAATCTGGCTTCTTGAACTCCTTTCATCTAAACAGCAGTGGACTATTCTCAATGCCAATGTCGAATCTATTGTACTGGATGCTTCCAGTATCCAGATTTCTGACAAAGACAATCTTAATGCTGCATCATTCAACTTTAGTCTTTCTTCTGAAGGGAAACTGTTGAATGTTATCAGAGACATAGATGAACAGCCTCTGATTAAGGTTCCATCTCCTACAGGTGATCTTTTTTTTTTAGCTCCTAGAGTTGTCGATTATCCTGATGCTGTCATGGAAGACTCACTGCTGTTCTTGGTGCAGTCTCCATACATTCAGGAATGGAAGAAAATTAGTCTCGGTACAATCAAGCACTGGATAAAGGAAATCTTATTGCCGTATGAGAATCTTCCTTTGAGGCTTGAAATTCTTACTGATGGTGATGGTTTCTTGGCGTGGGGCGAAAAGACATCAATCACCTGTAAAGTCTGGAAGGGTTTATATCAGGAAGTCACATCAGAAGTTACGGCTTGGGAAATAAGCAGAAACAGTGGAGTACCGATTGAAGATGCAGCTTGGCTGACCAAAGATAAAGTAAAGGCATTCTTTGGCAGCATAGACATCTGCTTCACAATGGAAGAGAATGATCTTGGTGAAACATCTGCTGCAACAGGTACCACATTCACCATTAAAGCCCACATTGAGAATCATACAGCATCAGCTGCTATTGTTATTTGATTATGGAAACGAATAGGAAAAGAATCAGAAGAGACTTTGCACCATTGAATGTTGCGGTGGCCATTGCTTGTGATACGGCTTATAGTCCACTGATGCAGGTTTACAATGGCAGTGACGGAGAATTCGAGCCAAATAGGTTGCTTTCTCCTACTATCATCAGACCTATTATCACCGCCTATGCTGCTGATGGCAGTTGGCCACATCCTTCTGCTAACAGCCAGTTGGCCGAAATGAAATGGTTTGTCAATGGCAAGGAAATCACTACTCTATCAAGTTGGTCAGGCCTTTATGAGATTGACACAGTAGGTTCTACCAGAGGTAGTATTTCTGTACTAAAGAATCTTCTGCCAAACAGTGAGGTTTCTCTACATTTTGAAGCCCGGTTGGTAGATAACAGGCTCGGTGTCACATTGCCTATCAAAACAGATCCGGTGGTACTTTCCACTGTTGATCAGGCTGAAGATACTTATGGTATGTCAATCGGTGAATCCCGGAACATCAGATACAATCCACTTATAGACCTTTTGGATCTTCATGAATACAAAGTCGCTCATGGGATTGCTTCATCTGAGAGTGGTGCCTATGATGGCAATCAATATATAAGGACTATCCCTGTTGAAATGTATGCCGGTGAATCTCGAATGACATCCGGATATACAGTTAAGGTTTATCGGATTACAGACATTAATACTCAGGTCGAAATCACATCCTCGGACTATGAATTTATCTCTATTGCTCCTTCTCAGATAGTGATCGACCTCCGCTTGATAGAGAAGGCCGACTACTTGATAAAAGGGTTTGTAAACGGCAAAGAACAGGCAAAATGCCAATTTTCCGTTAAGAGGGTAAGACCAGCCTTCAGATGTTCTCCTACCAATGAAAGCAGCATATTACCAATGCAGACGGAAAGATATGATGAAGTATTGGTTGAAAGTGAAGGTCGGAATATACCTTGTCCCGGAAGAGCATTGAAAATCACATGGTTCACAGATACGGCCACAAAAACCAATGTGCAGCACAATGAGGGTGACACAACTTTGTTTGACCTCCGGAAGGCTGGAGTTAAGGATGAATATCCTGATGACTGGGCTGATGTATATGTTAAAGCCACACATAAGGATGTGCATTGCATTGCCAGTGATGGATCTGACATCTACACTGATGAATCTGGCAATATCTTAATTTTTAATTGACATGAAATATATCCTCGCATCAAAAGACAAGTGTCAGGAGTTAGGTATCAAAATCTCCGGGCACATCACAAAAGACAGCCGGGTTGTACTGAATGAAAAGGAGGTTGCTTTTTCTCCTGTTCTATCTGGCTTGACCATAGAGGAAAAAGCCAATATGGTTGATGGGGTCATCTATAACACTGCATCTGAGTTATTGAACATAATTAACAGTTAATATGAGCATCTTTTCTACACAAGGAAGCATCACTATCAAAAGGCTTCGTAATGGTGATTCCATCTTTCTCACATTAGACTTGAACGGCAAGCCTCTTTATCAGACAGTAGATAAACAAAATGGAAGTGTCGTGCCTAGCTGGACTATAGAGGCTAACAGGCCGGTCATTACGCCTCATGCAAGCAGTACCAGGAATAATTCTGTGATTCTCAGTTCTCACAAATGGCTATATAACGGAGTGGAGATTGAATTCAATGGTTCGACCTCCGGAGACTATGTTTTAGACTCTACTGGTACATTTGGCAAGAATCCGACAACCGGAGCTCTGAAGATCTTTAAGAATCTGGCCAGCCTGACAAACTTTGCCAGTGACTCTCTTCAGTACTCATGCACTGCAACGGTTTCCGGTATTGAATATCAGATGTCAAAGAGCATAGATGTTCAGATTGTTGTAGGTGGAGCATCCTCTTACTATGGTTTCATCAAGGCATCCACAACACAGTTGGATGATACAAATGCTACGGCAACGCTTGCAACAGAGCTATGGTTGGCTGCTACATCTGAAGGAACCTACTATGTGAAGTGGTACAAAGATTCTGATGAATGGACTGAAAAGGCCGGCCAGAAGACAATCACTATTACAAGAGAGGATGTTTCCGGTGCTCAGTTGTTTGTGGCCGAATTCTACAAATCACAGTCAGACACAAACTATATCTATAGAGCAGCCGTATCAATCATTGATACAGCAGATGAAATCATTCTTGCTCCATACATTTCTTCAGCCAATAAGACAGTCAATGACAATATGCCTGTAACAGTTGCAGCCAGACTTATCAATGCAACTACGAAGGCCACATTGAATCCGACAAATCCAACTTGGAAATTTACCATAATGGATGGTGACACATGGACTGTTCTAGGTAGTACGACCAACAGCAGTATCGAGGTGAACACATCTCACACAGATCAGGATGACGGATCTTCTCATGATGTTGTGGTCATTGTTGAATGTTCATTCGACTCTATTTCGTAATCGTATATCGTACACAGTAATCGTTTTATAAATCGTACAGTTATGTTAAAAAATCTTGCAAATGCTGATAAGGTCTCATCAATGTTGAGAACAGACAGCGTAATGGTCGAAATTGACGGCTCGATCAGAAGAATCACTCTTGATGACTTAATGTCATCTATCAATGCCGGAAATGAACAGCTTCTCAGGCAAGTTGCGTGGGGCGTACCTATCAAAGATTCCATCCAGACTAGCCCTGTCTGGGGAAGAGTTGGTAATCTTGACATGTGGGAAGAATATAAATCCATGTCAGGATCTTACCTTGTAACGAATGATGGAAAGGCTGCAAAACTAAGCACTGTCAATCGAGGTATTTTTGCTGACGGAACACCTCTCGATGAATCAATAGGCCATGTCATGGTTTGTGCTCCTAGGCTTTATTACCTTGTTAAGACAGATGAAGTTGCTGGAATACCTTATCTCTGGATGAGTATGATTCCTATATCCGGGCACTACATTGAGGCTCCATGTATCGGTGCCTACAAAGGCTCTATGTCAGGATCTGCACTGGTATCAAGGTCAGGTGTGGCTCCTGCTGGTTCAAAAACAATCAACGCTTTCTGGAACGCTGCTCAGGTGAATGGCAAAAATTGGGGCCTGATTAATTATGATCATCGAAAGTTTATGATGATGCTCCAACTTTCTGAGTTTGGCAATCCTTCAGCTCAGGCTACACTTGGAACTGGTGTGGGTGGAACCAATAATGATTGGGTTGACTGGCAAACTCCGTTATCATGGCCTATGGGAGCAACTAAGAGCCTTGGAGACAGTTTCGGTAATGTGCCGGTATCATGGACTAATTCAGCCGGTACTGTTGTGCAGAATGCTTGCCATGTGAGTCTTATGGGAATCGAGGATCCATATATGCTTCAATGGGAAATGTGTCAGGGGATCTACTGTGGTTCCTCTAACAATTCTGCTCAGGATGGTACAGAAATCTTCATATATGAAGGTAATAGAATGCCTTCATCTTCAGAGTTGGCCACACATCCAGAAGGAGATTACAGGCAGCTGACTCGCTTAACAACTGAGGGCTATATTTCACAGATGATCATCGGAGAATACTTCGATATACTTGCAAAGAAGCTTGGTGCCGGTGGCACATCCGGCTGGGGTGACTACAACTATGCCAACAGTACTGGACAGCTGGTGTTGTGGGGTGCGAGTGCGCATAACGGTGCGTATGCCGGCCTCGGCTATGCGTCCTCGGATAACGCTTGGTCGATCTCGCCCTCGGTCATCGGCTCTCGCCTTGCATATTATGGCGAACTGACATTTATGTCAGGAGCAGAACTTGTGGCATCTGTGTAAAAAAAGATGTCCTAATATCTGATTCATTGTCATTGTAATTTTGTGAAAAAATAAAATCCACCTGCCAAGCTCGCATGAGCAGGAAAGCCGACAGGTGCAGGTGGTAGGTAGAAAGGAGAAGAGCTGGTGTTGTGGGGTGCGAATGCGAATAACGGTGCGTATGCCGGCCTCGGCTATGCGAACTCGAATAACGCTTGGTCGAACTCGAACTCGAACATCGGCTCTCGCCATACAGGGAAATAAAACTCATGCTCCTTGCACCTTGACCTCGCATCATGCAGTGCGAAGTAACAGGATCACTCCTGTGATGTCAGAAAATATCATGCGGAAAGGCTGGAAACAGCAAGCGATGTTAGTAGGTTAATTCTCGAAAGCTTCGGGCATCGATTCCATGCAAGCGGAATCGAATTAATCGGATCTGAAGAAGATCGTGTATGGCAAAATGGGTAACGAAAAACGGATGAAATGCCTAAGAGGAAAGGATATATCATTGAACAGATAGCAGACATCGATAATTTGAGAGCTGCTGATAAAATGGCACAAGCTGGTGGAAAAGCTAAGAGGAATCGCTTCATCAGGAGACATAATGCTAGAGCAGAAGAAGATCTGAAGGAACTTCAAAGAATGATTCTAGAAGAGGACTGGCCTGAGGTAACTTATTCCAAACTGATTGTGCATAACGACAATGGAAAAGATAGGGATATTGCCAGACAGAATTTCTTTCCTTGGAAGATTCTCCAGCATGCAATAATCCGTGTAATAGGGTTGGATATCTATCGCAACATTATTGCAGATTCATTTGCATGTGTACCGGGAAAAGGGCTTCATTATGGGGTTAAGAGGTTAAAGAAGATGCTCAGGAAGAATCCTGAATATAAGTTCTTCTGGAAGGCTGACTATAAGAAGTATTATCAGAGCATTCCACATGATGTTTTGAAGACCAATCTAGAGAGGAAATTCAAGGATAGGCGTTTCATCAGGCTCATGGAGATAACGATATTGAGTTATACTCCTGAACAGGATATTTTAGATTCTCTGGAATATGAACGGAATAGGACTGAAAAGAGGTTTGCCAATAGGAGCAAATACCAGCCAGCCTCTAGGTAATTTTGCTTCTAGCCCTATAGATCATTACATGAAAGAGCATGTTAAATGCAAGTGCTATCTCAGATATTGTGATGATGTCGTAGGCTTGGCAAAAACGAAAGGAGAAGCATGGGCTCAACTCAATGAGTATTACCGAAAATCTAAAGAATTTGGATTTGTCATGAAGGCTGATGCTTTTGTTGCTCCAATAGCAACTCGAAATGGGCATGGGAAAAAGAAACGAAAACGGCAAAGGAGTCGCAGGAAGGTACATTGATTTTCTTGGATATAACTTCTATAGGGATAATGTCCGAATGCGGAAAAGTATGAAGCAACGCTTTGCAAGAAAAGCCAAACGCACCTTTGGGGAACGAAGACAACAAGTATTGGCCTCATACTGGGGCTGGTGCAAATGGGGTAATTGCAAACATTTATGGAAAACATTAACCAACAACGATATGAGTTTTGCAGACAAAGGTATTAGCCGGAAAGTCGAGGCTAAAGACAAAGATGGTAGAAGGCTATTTGATGTGCCAGAAAAGAAAGTAATGGATATCTTGAATGTATCTATTACAGTACATGATTTCGAGGATAACATTACCACCAAACTTGGGCCGGGAAGATGTGCTGTCCTCTTCACTTTTGATGAATCTCCAGAACAAGGAAAATTCAAATTCCTTACAGGTTCTTTGAGCTTGAAAGATACTCTGAACCGGGCAAGAGCAGCAGAAAAGGAAGGAAAACAGATTTTTCCTGTCGAAAATGTTGTTATCAAGAGAAAGAACATTGGTAATGGCAAAACAAGCTACTATTTCGATTAATCATAATCCATTCACAAATGAGAACTGTATATCAAATTGACTCGCTCCCAGCCAATGGCATAAGAGTCACATCTGAAGGTAAGTTGTTGAGACTCCTTTTTGACTTTGAAAAAGTCGAGGTGTCCGGAGAAGATGCACCGAAAGCGGATGATCTGTATTATTGTGAAAGCATTGATGTCAATGGTAAGTCTTATGGAGACATCATCAGTGCCATTGTAAATGATAGATATCCGACAAATGAGAAGGATGCTATCATGGCCAATTATGAGCTGGTAAAAGATGGCACAAGTCCAGAAGATAAAAGTGCTGAATATATTCAGGAATATAAAGATCTTCAGGCATGGAGGGCCCATGCCAAGGAAATTGCTCACACAGTCATTTCAGAACTTGAAGTTAAGTAGTCATGAGTGGATCTGCTAATGGTCATATCGTTATCCGGAGGCTAGCCAAAAACGGCAAGGATGGTCAGGATGGTTCCAGAGGGGCAAAAATGAGATGGGGCATATATGAGGCTGGTAAAGCATATTGCTCTGGAGCATCTGATGAGGCTTTCTATGACCTTGTATTCCATTCTACATATCAGCAATTCTTCATCTGCATAAAAAGTTATCCTGCATCTGAGACTCACTCTCCAACTAAGAGTACAAGCAATGGCTATTGGGAGTATCAGCCTGCACTCGATAACTTGTTTGTTGATGTCCTTTGTGCCAATGAAGCATTCCTTAATAGTTTGATTGTTCGCAAGATTTTTACAACTGACGGAAAAACTCAAATCCTAGAAGGTGGATTCCTTAAAGCCATCGGTGCACATTTTCAAGATGTAAAGATTTTTGGCACATCAAGATCTCCATTTGTTAGGTATGATGGGGCTTGGAGTTGGACTGATGAAGACAGTGCTGCTCAATTACATGATAACCTACTTATGGAGGGTGGTGGAGCTTGGACTTTAGCTGCTGGTGGCTTTCCGTGGGATTCTTCTCAGAATGGAAGACGGATTACCATAACGACTCACAGATATAATGGTACTCTTTCTGAAGGAGCCGTATCAATTTCTGCTCAATCCGGGAAATACTTTTTTGAAGACGGACTAAAGAAGACTGAACTTAAAATGTCTTCTCGTGAATATGTTGAATTGTTGGGAATTGGCGAAGATTCCACCTTTTATGGATGGATAGTTCTATCAAGAGGCAACATTGAGACTAATGGTCGGTATGGCCGTATGCAAAGAGTTTTAGCCAATGGTTTTGTGAAATATACAGGAAATGGCTCAACAAATTCTGCATCCATAACCTATAAAACATTTGATGGTTCCACTATTACTGTCTCCTGTACAACTACAACTGGTCGTTACATGATTTCCATTCCTTCAAGTTGGGGATTATCATCAAATTCATATATCGTTATGTTGACTCCTATGGGGCGTTCACACGGTTCATCCTCTGGAGCCCCATTAAAGGCCACTGTGCTAGACATGGGATCAAATTCATTCTATGTGGAAACATCAGATGATTCCTCTAATAATTGGGGCGGTGGTTTTCAGTTTCAGATTATAAACCTTAATGACTGGTAATATCATGACAAAAATCAACAATCAGGAGGAATCACTCGGATTCCTTGAAAGAGTTCTGAAGATTTGCGATCAGTACTCTGTATGGAAAATCATCAAGGCTCTTCTGATCCTGATGATGGTGTCGTATGTATGCTATTTTGCATTCAATCCGGAAAAGATCTTTGAACTTTATGATAAGTACAGAGAGAAAGAACATGCTGAACTGCTAAAGAAGAGGCTGGATAACACGCCACAAATCCAGCTGCATTGTGAAAGGCTGCTCCGGGATGCTAATGCTGATCGTGTTCTGTTCTTGGAACTACACAATGGCACCAACTCAACAGGTGGACTTCCATTCTATTATGCTTCTGCATCCTGTGAGGCTCTTGCAGAAAATATCCGACCTGTTGCTGACCAATATGCAGATGTATCTTTGTCGCTTCTTCCTTTCAGTTCATACCTATTCCAGCATGATTATTTTTCCGGAGATGTGGAAGATCTGAAGAATATAGATAAAAGTCTCATGTACCGTCTGATGTCAAATGATGTCACACATTGTGCTATGGCCGTTGTCGAGGGTGTTGATAAGCCTGTAGGACTTCTGGTGCTGACATATACAACAGCAGTGGATCATCATTGCCCGGAAACAAAGAAATTGATGGAACACACAGCATTGAAATTAGCTCTATTGGCTGAAGTAAAGAAGAATTGAAATGGCAGATTTTGACAAATATGCTCCGAAACTCAGCGACATAGAAGGTGGCTGGGTTGATGATCCAGATGATAACGGAGGGGCAACAAATCGTGGTGTAACATTGACCACATATCGTGCTTTCTTTGGCCAGCATAAGACCAAAGAAGATCTGAAGAATATGCCTGATCATGAATGGAGATTCATCATGAAGTCGTTTTGGGATGAATGTTCTGGAGATCATATCACAAATCAGACTATTGCTGAATTCTTGGTAGATTGGAGAATCCATTCCGGAGGAATTGCCATCAGGAAGATTCAGGCAGCTTTCAGCCTGAAGCCGGATGGGATTGTAGGGCCATTGACTCTCGGTGCTCTCAATGTGTCTGACTGTAGGACAACACTTGACCGGATGAAGGCTTGCCGGATTCGCTATTATAACTGGCTTATTGATTCAGGAAGGTGTCATAAGAAATATAGAAAGGGTTGGATCAATCGTGTAAATAGTTTCCAGATATGAGAAAGATTCTGATTATAGCAGCTGTATATCTTCTGGTCGGATGTGGCCCGGCCAGAAGGATTCCTATAGAGGCTCAAAAGGATTCTGTCAGGATTGAAATCCGGGATAGCGTTATATTTCGGGATTCCATCGTATTAGTGCCGGTGCCGGTTGAATCCTCAAATGTCATTCTTCCTGCTGATGACTCTTCACATATAGAGACTTCACTGGCTGTTTCGGATGCATATATACAAGAGGGAAAGCTTCATCATTCACTGAGAAACAAGCATGAGGCTCTTCTTCCTATTGAGTTGAAGCTTCCTGAAAAGATCCATCAGGAGAAAGAATATCTTATTAGGGATAAAGTCATAACAGAGACGGTAACTGTAGAGAAACAACTTTCTGCATGGGAGTCTTTTTTGATGACTTTGGGAAAACTCACACTTGCAGGCCTCAGTATATGGCTTGCAGTCGTGGTCATAAAAAGGTTCATAGTGAACAAATGATTTCATAAATTAATGTTAGTTAATTGTGGATCTGTCAGTCGTGAGATTGGCAGATTTTTTTTGATAAAAAATACGAAAAAAAGTACTGAAAATTTTGTAAATACGAATTTTCGTACTATCTTTGTAGTGCAATCAAACAACAAGTTCTATGAAAAGATTAAACAAAAAAGAGAAAGACTTGATTGAAGCAATCAGGAATTTCAAAGCCTCCAGAGGTCGCATGGAAATGCAATGGGAGTTTGAATGGTACATTTATCAACTACTCCATGAACTAATGGGAATCTAATCAGGGAGGGCTCTTCGGAGCCCACCCTTAAAAATTCAGAATATGGCTACTAATGCGAAACTCAAATTGAAGGATATTCTTTTAGATGTCAATGTTGCTAAGATTGCAAGCCGATATTTCGGCAAGTCATCAGGCTGGCTTTATCATAAGTTTGATGGCAAAGATGGGAATGGGAAAGAGACGGATTTCACTCCTGAAGAATTACAGCAGTTGAAAGGTGCTTTATATGATCTTGCAGATAGGATCAGGAAGGCTGCTGACACACTTTAATCTCCGGAGGCAACACTTGTTGTCTTGATTGCAACCGGCCAAGTCCGGAGCTTGGCCATAGGGCATCCGAAAGGGTGCCCTTATTTCTTTCCTGTAATTATATCCACCTTCTTCAGTTCTTCATTCGCCTTTGCCTTGTTCTGAGACAGATATATTGAAGTTACAGCTAAACTGCTGTGATCGGCTTGCTGCTTAACAAAGGTTATAGGAACTCCAGAATCGGCCATATTTGTCATGCCTGAGTCTTTCAGGCTATAGAACTGAACTTCCATCGGGAAATTGCATGCTTCTCTTATATGATCATCCCAGTACTTAGCAATCTTCCTGCTGCACATCTTCTGAGATCCGGGAATGAAGTCATATCCTTTACCTCCAGCAAATAGGTAATGCTTTCCTACCGTCAGATCAAGATCTTTCATGAATGGCATCATTGCATCCGGAATGGTGCGAAATGATGTGTTGTCATTCTTTGCTATTCCGTCATCAACTCTGATAATCTGATTTTTCAGATCGACATCTTCACATTTGAGCAATGCAATTTCCTTTGGCCTCAGAAAGCAGCAGTAACACAGAAGGCACATTACCAGATACATTCTGTTTTCTTCCTGAAGATGTTCAAATAATCTTTGGAGTTCTTCATTTGTAAGAGTCCTTCTGACCTTCTTTGTCAGTTTTTTGGGCTTTTTCTTGATCTCTGAGAAGGGATTGACTGTAAGATAGCCCTTCTCTATAGTCCAGTTGAAAAAACCGAAATAGAAGGCTCTATAATTGTTATATGTGCGTGGTGATATTCTTTCATCATCCTCGACATCATTCATGAAGTCAAGTGCAACGGACTTCGTAAAAGAACAGGCATACATATCTTCCTTGAATCCGTATTCATGTAGCCAGTTCTTCAGGATCTTGATATAAGAGTTATAACTTCTCATGGAGTTGGCTTCAGTCTCCTTTCCTTTCACCTTCAGGAATGAATCCATCGCATCATAAAGCCTAGTATATGCTTTCGGTGCTTCTTTCTCTAATATGGGATTCCAGCCCAAAGATAATTGCTCAGTAATCCTTGCCATGATAACCTTGGCAGCTATTCTTCTTTCCTTTAGAGATTTGATTCTATTAACCTTTATCCGGAATCTCTTCATCTTGCCAGTAGCAGGATCCTTGACAGAATAGGATATATACCATTCCTTTGATTCAGTTAGTTTTGGCGGTAAGTAATCAAGGTAAGGAGTTGGCTTGAAGAATGACATTTTTTTTTCTTTGCACAACTCCGATAAGGTGTCATACAAAGAGGGTTGCTGTTGTCCCGGCTGTGTCCCGGTATTAAACGAAAAACCTTGTAAATCGTTGATAATCAACTTATTACAAGGCTCTTGCGGAGAGTGAGGGATTCGAACCCCCGGACCCGTGAAGGTCAACGGTTTTCAAGACCGCCGCATTCGACCACTCTGCCAACTCTCCAATATGTTCCCGAAAGGGATTGCAAAGGTAGTGAAAAAATCTTTCCTTGCAAATTTTTTCGCAGAAAATTACATATTTTTTTTCTTTTCCTCCTCTTTTGCGAAATATTTATACTGAAAGAGGAGAAGATAGAAGGCTCCGCATGTCACACAACTATCCGCAAAATTGAAAACTGCACCGAAGAATGTCCTCGGATAGTCCATCCACGGAAGCTTATAATCAAAGAGCGGGAAGTAGAACATGTCCACGACCTGGCCGAACATGAAGGCGAACGGAGCGCCCGGAGTGATGGTTTCCGGCCAGATGAGGCCATAAAAGAAACAGTCTATGATGTTTCCCATCGCTCCTGCCGTGATCATGGTCAGTCCCACAAGCACTCCTACAGGCGTATCAGGCTTTTTCGCAAGCTTGGATATCCACCAGAAAAGTCCACCGAAAAGGGCGATTCTGAAAACCGACAGAAGCACCTTTCCGACCAGACCGCCGAAAGCCATGCCGAAAGCCATGCCCTTGTTAAGGACGAAATGAAGCTTGAACCAGTCCCCTATTACATCAATCGTCTCGCCGAGATCCATATTCGTCTTGACCAGAACTTTGATGATCTGGTCAATGACGACTAATAAAGCACCTAAGATAAAAAGCTTGGTTCCTTTTGAAATCTTCATACAGGCCTATTTGTTCTTGTTCATCATCTCCTTAGCCTCAACGGTAAGGGTCGCATGAGGAACAAGACGAAGCCTTTCCTTAGGGATAAGCTTACCTGTCATACGGCATACGCCATAAGTCTTATTCTCGATTCTTATAAGGGCTGCCTCAAGATTCTGAATGAACTTGTACTGACGCTGTGCAAGTGCACCGGCCTCCTCCTTTGAGAGGGTCATCGCTCCTTCCTCCATGATCTTGAATGTAGGAGATGTGTCCTCTATATCGTTGCTCGAGTCATGAGTCACCACATCACGAAGTATCTTATATTCCTTCTTTGCCTTTTCAAGCATTTCAAGAATAATGGCCTTGAACTCCTGGAGTTCCTCATCGCTGTAACGTACCTTGAACTCAGATCCGTTCTTAATTTCTTCTGCCATAGTGTTATTTATTTAATAGTTAATAGATTCAATATCGCGACCCCTAACGTGTCACCTTGATACGGATAGTTCCTTCATTCCACTCGACTTCAGGAGCATCACCGGCCTCCGATACTGGAGCAGCCTCTACAGAAAGCGCCAGAGTCTGAGCCGCAACATACTCCGAGAAGTTGGCAAGAGATGCAGCAATCTCCTCTCCGTCCTGACCGTCTGCATATATTGTCACAGATACCTTGTCAGTAACATCGAATCCGCTGCTCTTGCGGAGATTCTGGATTCTGTTGATAAGCTCACGTGCGACACCCTCCTGCTTGAGAGCCTCTGTCACGGTCACATCAAGAGCGATAGTCATCGATCCTTCTGTCGCAACAAGCCAGCCCGGCATATCCTCTGAAGAAATCTCATAGTCTCCCTTGTTGAGAGTCACATCTCCGGACGGAAGGTTCAGAACATAACCCGTGCCAGAATTTTCAGAAGCCTGAACAGCATTGATAACTTCCTGAGAAAGTGTAGCGAATGCCGCTGCAATCTCCTTCATCTGCTTGCCATAGATTTTTCCGAGTGTCTTGAAGTTCGGCTTGATCTTCTTGGTGATGAGACCTGTCGTATCAGAAATGAACTCAGCCTCCTTGACATTAACTTCATTGAGGATCAAGGTCTTGACAAGCTCAAGCTGATCCTTGACACGCTCGTCGATAACCGGAATTATGATCTTTGAAAGCGGCTTGCGGACATTGATCTCGGCCTTGCGGCGAAGAGCGAGCACCATTGAGGTAGCTCTCTGTGCCAAAGCCATTCTTTCCTCAAGGTCCTTGTCGACTACAGTCTCGTCATATGCAGGCATAGCCACATAGTGAACTGACTCCGACTCGCCTTCCACGAGGTCAAGATACAGGCGGTCCATGAAGAACGGCGCGATAGGAGCGGCAAGCTTAGCCACTGCCACAAGCACCTGATAGAGTGTCTGATAAGCCGAAAGCTTGTCTGTATCCATAGTACCTCCCCAGAATCTCTTCCTGCCAAGACGTACGTACCAGTTGCTGACGTGGTCGCAGACGAAATCCTGAATGAGACGGCCTGCTGTCGTGATGTCATAGTCCTCATAAGCGGCTGTAACATCCTTTACAAGAGTATTGAGGAGCGAGATCACCCATCTGTCGATCTCCGGACGCTCGGCCATAGGCACTGCCGTAGCCTTCGGATCGAAACCGTCGATGTTCGCGTAAAGCGCGAAGAATGAATATGTATTGTAAAGTGTTCCGAAGAATTTGCGGCGTACCTCGTCGACACCGTTAGCGTCGAAACGGAGGTTGTCCCATGGCTGCGAGTTTGTAAGCATGTACCATCTGAGGGCATCGGCTCCATATGTATCGAGGGCCCAGAAAGGATCGACGGCATTGCCAAGACGCTTACTCATCTTGTTACCATCCTTGTCAAGAACCAATCCGTTGGAAATCACACGCTTGAACGCGCACTTGTCACTCACCATAGTATTGATCGCATGGAGGGTATAGAACCATCCGCGGGTCTGGTCGACACCCTCTGCGATGAAGTCTGCAGTGATGCCGAACTTCTCCGAACCAAGGTTGCGGAGACCTTCCTGAGCATATGGCATCGCACCTGAATCGAACCATACATCGATGAGGTCGAGTTCGCGGACCATCTTCTTTCCGCTGTCTGAAACGAGGAAGATATTGTCCACATACGGACGGTGGATGTCGATCTTGTCATAGTTTTCCTTCGACATGTCCTCTGGATCGAAACCCTTGGCTGCGAACGGATTCTCTGTCATGAAGCCCGCTGCCACCGCCTTGTCGATCTCAGCATAGAGTTCCTTGATCGAACCGATGCACTTCGCTTCCTTTCCGTCCTCAGTCTGCCAGATAGGGAGAGGTGTACCCCAGTAACGGCTTCTTGAAAGATTCCAGTCCTGGATATTCTCAAGCCACTTGCCGAAACGTCCTGTTCCGGTAGACTCCGGCTTCCATGTGATCTGGTCATTAAGCTCCATCATCCTCTCACGGACTGCCGTAGTCTTGATGAACCATGAGTTCAGAGGGTAGTAGAGAACCGGCTTGTCAGTACGCCAGCAGTGAGGATAGTTATGGGTATGCTTCTCGATCCTGAAGGCCTTGTTCTGCTGCTTGAGCATCACACAAAGGTCGACATCGAGGGTCGGAGCATCTGCCGGAAGTTCTGCGTCATAGGCATTCTTCACATAACGGCCTGCCCACTCCTTGTAGTCCTCCGACATGTTGGCAGCCGCATATTCAGGGTCAAGATCCTCGACACGGAAGAAACGTCCGCAGAGATCCACCTGGGCCTGAAGGTCGCCGTTGCGGTCCACAACCTGAAGACCTGGTACGCCAGCGAGCCTTGCCACCTTCGCGTCATCTGCACCGAAAGTAGGGGCGATATGCACGATACCGGTACCGTCCTCTGTTGTGACATAATCACCCGGGATCACTCTGAAGGCACCCTCACCCGGATTGAACCAAGGGATGAGCTGCTCATAACGTATTCCGGTAAGTTCCGAACCCTTGTATACACCGTCAAGCACCTTGAAAGGCACGAGCTTGTCGCCCGGCTTGTAGTCCTCGAGTGCGAGTTCTGCCGCCTTAGGATTGAAATGCGCATTTACAAGTGCCTGAGCCACAACATAAAGCGCTGGCTGGCCAGTATATGGGTTGAATGAAAGTACGCGCACGTAGTCGATGTTCGGTCCGACACAGAGGGCTGTGTTCGACGGGAGGGTCCATGGAGTTGTCGTCCATGCAAGGATATACGCAGGTACACCCTCGCTGAAGAGGAACTCCGACTTTTCGTCACGGATCACTGAGAACTGGGCTACAGCTGTGGTATCCTTCACATCACGGTAGCAGCCCGGCTGGTTGAGCTCATGGGTACTGAGACCTGTTCCTGCTGCCGGAGAGTACGGCTGGATGGACTTTCCCTTGTAGAGAAGGCCCTTGTCATATATCTTCTTGAGGAGATACCAGAGGGTTTCGATGTAGCGGTTATCATAGGTGATGTACGGATCGTCCATATCGACCCAATATCCCACACGCTCGGTCATGTTCACCCACTCCGCGGTGTACTTCATGACCTCCTTGCGGCAGGCGTCGTTATATTCCTCGACAGTGATCTTCGTACCGATGTCTTCCTTGGTGATACCGAGCATCTTCTCGACACCGAGCTCGACCGGAAGACCGTGGGTATCCCAGCCGGCACGACGGTTCACCTTGTAGCCGCTCTGGGTCTTGTAACGGCAGATGGCATCCTTGATGGAACGTGCCATGACATGGTGAATGCCAGGCATACCGTTGGCAGAAGGCGGTCCCTCAAAGAATATGAATTCCGGGGCTCCTTCTCTCAATTCAAGTGATTTTTCGAACGCATGGTTCTTTCTCCATCTGTCGAGCACCTCGTTTCCTGTTGCAACAAGGTCAAGACCTTTATACTCCTTAAATGCCATATGATTAAAAATATTTATCTATTTTTGCAGGCGGAAACCCGCCTTAGGATTTTTTCAATCCGCAAATATAAACATTTTTTGCAAGACTAATGAACATACTGGATATCATAATTCTCATATGCTTCATACCTGCGCTCATTCAAGGCCTCAGAAAAGGCTTCATAGCCCAGGTTATAGCTATAATTTCCCTTATTCTGGGAATCTTCCTCTCCTTCCAGTTCTCCGAGGCCGTGAGCGGATGGCTCGCCCAGTACATAGAAGGATCGGGAGAAGTCCTGCAACTGGTGGCCTTCGCTCTGATACTTATCTGCGTCATAGCCGGATTGGCCGCTCTCGGAAAACTTCTGGAAGGCATGCTGAAGATCGTGATGCTGGGCTGGGTGAACAAGCTGCTGGGAGTGCTCTTCTCCTTTCTCAAATGCGCCCTTGTCGTCGGCCTTGTGATCATGGCCTTCAATTCGCTCAACGGCACCTTCCACTTCGTCAGTGAGGAGTCTCTGGCGGAATCGAGCCTCTACCCTCCTCTCAAAGATCTGGCCTACAAGGTTTTCCCTTATCTCAAGGAACTCGTGTTCTGGAAATGACATTGACTATGGAAAGGATAATACTCATAGAAACTTCAACAGCTCTCTGCTCGGTCGCTCTGGCCGAGAGCGGGACAATTGTTTCATATCGTGAAAGTTCTGCGGCCAAGGCTCATGCCTCGCTGACAGCCGTATTCATTGATGAAATGCTGAAGGAACGAGGTCTGACAGTCTCGGACTGCGATGCAGTATGTGTCAGCATGGGTCCGGGATCATACACCGGACTTCGTGTAGGCGTATCCACCGCCAAAGGCCTTTGCTTCGGAGCCGACCTTCCTCTGCTTGCAGTCGGAACGCTGGACACTCTTGCCGCACAGGCTGTCCTGGATGGTTCGACCGAGGGCATGAAATACATAATCCCGATGATCGATGCCCGCAGGATGGAAGTATACACTGCTGTGTTCGAGACTTCCGGTCAGGGCGAGGATGCGACAGGTACAAGACAGATTACAGAGACAGCACCTGCGATCATAGACGAAAACAGCTTCTCAGAGCAGCTCGCACAGGGACCGTGTCTCTTCATAGGAGACGGAGCCGGTAAATGCGCCGAGGTGATAAAGCATCCGAACGCGCATTTCGTCCAGTGCTGGCCTAAGGCTTCCTCAATGCTCTTCCCTGCCCTTGAAGCCTTCCGCGCCGAAGATTTCAAGGACGTAGCCTACTTCGAACCGTTCTATCTTAAAGAGTTTGTGGCTACTGTCAGCAAGAAGAAAATGTGGTAAATATCCGCAAATCAGCCCCGAAGACTGTGATGTCTTCGGGGCTGATTTCCATTATTTGTATCAGAATTATTTCAAGAGCTTTTCGATAAGCTTTCTGAGGGATTTTTCATCCACGGCTTCGCCGTCTACAAGCTCGCCGTCAGCAATTATGAATGTTGCCGGAAGGGCGCCGATGTTGTAGAGGAGGGTGTATGGCGATGAAGATCCAAGACCGTCGCATACGTTGATCCATGGAAGATTCTGTTCCTTGATGACGTTCGCCCATGTTCCCTTGTCAGGATCGAGGGCCACCTGATAGATCTCGAAGCCCTTCTTATGATAGTCTTCGTACATCGACTTCAGGATATCGATATTGAACATTTTCTGAGCGGCCTGCGATGCTGTCCAGAACTGAAGAAGGATGACCTTTGCATCCACATCGCTGAGTCTTACCTTCTGACCCTTTGCGTCAGGAAGGACAATGTCAGGGAAACCGATTTCGTCTGCAGCGCCGATGCGTGCATTGAGTTCCATCTGGTCCTTTCTTGCCTGCGCCTCCTTTCTAAGGACGCGGATGTACTTCGAATCAGGATAGACTGTCTCAAGAGAATCGCAGACATTGGAGATATGGATACCGTCTGTAAGCTGCCCGAAGACAGGAAGGCTTTCACCGAGAACCTGATAGAAGACAGGTACGACAGTCAGAGACTTGCTGTTCGTCATCACATACCTGACCCTGTCCCTGTAATATGCGATGTACTCATTGGTAATCTCCTTGTTGATCTTGCTGATCTGTGCGTCGGTTGCTCCTTCAAGCTGCGCCGCCAAAGCACTGATTCTTGTCTCCACAGCAGCATAGTCCTTCTCTACCTGAGCCAGCTTCTCAGACTCTTCAGAGCCGAAAACGGTGTAATGACCAAGGGTATCGGCAGTTACAGTCACATTCTCCCCCCTTGAAAGAAGAAGGGAAGCGATCTTCCTGTCTCCATGATAAAGATATACGAACTCAGGCTGTCCGGCCTCAACCTCCACCTTATAGGAGAACTTGCCGGAAGCATCGACAGCCACAGTGTCGAGGACTTCCATCCTGTTGCCGTTCAAGAGCTTGACTACCACTTCAGAAGAAGCGGCCTGCTCTACCACTCCTGCCACCTTTGCAGCATCGGAGCATGAAACAACTGCAGCCGCTATTGCAGCTGCAGCGATTATTTTACTGAATCTTGACATATTCATTATAGATTGAAGAAGCTACTGCGGCGAATTCCTCCGAAGAAAGCTCCAGTTTTTTCTTTCTGAAATCCATATCCGCCTCTGTGTTGAGAGGTACGAGATGTATATGAGTATGAGGCACTTCCATACCGAGGACAGCTACTCCTACCCTCTTGCAAGGAACTGCTTTCTCAATAGCCTGAGCCACCTTACGCGCAAATGCGCAGAGTCCCATATATGTCTTTTCATCAAGGTTGAAGATATAGTCGTCCTCTACGTTCTTAGGGATCACCAATGTATGACCCTTTGCCATAGGAGCGATGTCGAGGAATGCATAATAATCCTCATTCTCCGCCACTTTATATGACGGAATCTCGCCCTTCGCTATCCTGGTAAATATAGTTGCCATATTTTAGAGAGTAATATCAAGAATCTCAAACTTAATTACGCCTGCAGGCACTTTCGCCTCAACGACCTCACCTACTCCATGGCCCATAAGCGCCTGTCCGATAGGGGTCTTGGCAGCGAGTTTTCCTGCCATGAAATCAGCCTCGCTCTCTCCTACTAGAGTGAAGTTCATGATCTGGTTTGTGTTCAGGTTCTTTACCTTCACCTTGTTGAGCATCTGAACCTTGTCTGTTCCGATCTGCGACTCGTCGATTACGCGCGCATTCGCGACAAGATCCTGAAGCTTTGCTATATTGAGTTCAAGAAGTCCCTGGGCCTCCCTTGCAGCCTCATACTCCGCATTCTCCGAAAGGTCACCCTTATCCCTTGCCTCCGCTATCTGAGCAGAGATTACAGGACGCTGGGCTATCGCCTCCGCCAAGTCCTTCTTAAGTTTGTCAAGACCCTCCTGGGTCATGTAATGTAGTGCCATAATTACTTATTTATAGTTAAACAAGACCCTCTACTCCTGAAATTTCGGCTTCATTATCTCCGAATAGATCACAAGCTTCTTCGGGTCAATCTTTTCTTTCTTCTTTGTGTCATTTTCTTCCAGAAGTACGGGTTCAGCCTTCCTTCTGACAGCTTTCTGACCTTCGACAAAGGTCTTCACAGGCTCAGGAGCCTTGACCTTCACCGGTTCAGGTTTATACGGAACTACGGTCACAGGCTCTGCTGCAGGTGCCGGATCAGTTTCGAACGCAGATTCCTCCAGTTCTTCCGATTCATCTGATTCTTCAAACAGTTCTGCCAGTTCACGGATCTTTCCGGCCTGTTCAGACTTTCCTGACGTCTGCAACTTCTTCTCTATCAGCTTGAATACAAGCGGGAGAATGATGAATAGCAGTCCAATGATCGTTTCCATATCGTCATGTTTTAAATAAGTCCCAGACAGGTATCACGGTCAAGGGCCAGCTGTGCCTGAAGAGCCTCGAGCGAGTCGAAACGTATCTCATCACGAATCTTCTTCACAAAGGAAATCTCCATATCGAGTCCGTATATATCCTCGTCAAAGCCGAAGATATTGGTCTCGATGGTTCTGGCATTGCCTTCACTGACCGTAGGTCTGCAGCCGATGTTGCACATCCCGTACAATTCACGCCCGAGTGTCTTCACCTTGACGAAATACACACCGTTGGCCGGTATGAGCTTCAAAGGCTCATACAGCTGCATGTTTGCTGTCGGAAAGCCTATAGTACGTCCCAGTCTGTTTCCTGCGACTACGACCCCCAGCAGCGAATATCTGTATCCGAGCATATCGGCCGCTCCTGCGACATCTCCCTCCGCAAGCCTTCCGCGGATCTTGGTGGAACTTACCGCCACGCCGGAGCCGGACAGAACCATTTCCGCGCGAATGACCTCAAGTCCCATTGATTCCGCTATACGGGCCACATGGTCCGCATCCTTTGCATCACATCCGATCCTGTTGTCGTAACCGAGCAGGATGGCTGTTCCGCCATATTTGCCGATTACCGTCTCGCGAAGATACTCCTCGACGGTCATCGTACTGAAGTCCTTCGTGAAAGGAAGCACTTCAACATGGTCGACTCCCAGTTCCAGCAGGATTTCCTTCTTCTGCTGAAGAGTCGTCAGAAGCCTCAGATCGCGGGCTTCCTTTTGCAGCACATTACGGGGGTGAGGCCAGAAAGTAAGGACTGTGCTCTCAACCCCGCGTACTGCTGCAGCTTCTACGAGCTGCCTTATAACCTGACGGTGCCCCAGATGGACACCGTCAAAAAAGCCGGTTGCTACAACCATCTTACAAGCTCGAAGTCCTGTCTGTGAGGGAGGAGAGAATTCTTTGCATAGATTCTTCCTGCCACCTGATAGAGACCTGATCTGTCAGGGTTGATTGAAGCTGTATATTTAGCGACACCGTCAGCGCACTCTACCGGAGTGAACTCATAGCTCTCCTGGATGTGGAGTCTGCCCTTGTTGTCAACTGTTGCGAAGAGGATCTCTACTCCTACCTCCTCAGCATTGAGGTCACCGATATTGAGTACCACCTCAGCGTTGAACTCGCTTCCGAGAGTTACGTTGTTGACAGCGCTGTTAGGAGCCACTACCGATACCACCTCTACGTTCTTCCACTCGCGGCGGAGTCTCTTCTTCCATGCAGCGATCTCGCGTGCCTGAGCGAAGTCCTCAGCTACTACTGCGTCATATCTCTTTGACTGAGGCACATAGTACTGGTCGATGTAATCAGTGAGCATACGGTTGGTTGTGAAGTTGCATGCTACCTGAGCGACACAGTTCTTGATGTACTCGATCCAGTCTGTAGAGCGGCCTGTCGAGAGGCTCTTGTTGTAGAATGTAGGAGCGATCTCGTTCTCGATGATGTTGTAGATTGTTGCTGCATCGAGCTCGTCCTGATAGTTCTGGTCCTCGTAAGTACGCTCCATAGGAAGTGCCCAGCCTGCGCCTGGCTTGTAGCCCTCTACCCACCAGCCGTCGAGTACAGAGAAGTGCATTACACCGTTCATGGCAGCCTTCTCGCCTGATGTACCTGATGCCTCGAGAGGACGTGTAGGGTTGTTCATCCAAACGTCAACACCCTGAACGAGATACTTGGCAACTGTGATATCATAGTTAGGAACGAATACGATCTTACCGATGAAGCGCTCCTGCTTTGAAATGTCCACGATCATCTTGATGAGGTCCTGACCTGCCTTGTCTGCCGGGTGAGCCTTACCTGCGAAGAGGAACTGTACAGGCTGCTTAGGATCGTTCACGATCTGGTCGAGACGGTCGAGGTCACGGAAAAGAAGGTGTGCTCTCTTGTATGTAGCGAAACGACGTGCGAAACCGATGGTAAGGACATCGTCACGGAGAGTCTCCTTGATTGTAACCACCTGCTTAGGAGAGTAGTGGTTTGCAGCTGCAGGATCAGAAAGTCTTCTCTTCACCTCGTCGATGAGCTTCCTGCGGAGTGAAGTACGGATGTTCCATACCTCCTCGTCAGATACCTTGTAGATACCGTCGAAGCATGACTTGTCATAGTGGTGTGTCTTGAATTCCTCACCGAATACCTTGGCGTGAACTTCCTTCCACTCAGGTGCTGTCCATGTAGGATAGTGTACACCGTTGGTAACGTAGCTTACGTGAAGCTCCTCTGGAAGATAACCTGGCCACATGTGTCCGAGGATGTCACGGCTAACCTCACCGTGGAGCCATGAAACTCCGTTCACCTCCTGAGAGATGTTTGCTGCGAGGATAGACATAGAGAACTTCTCGTTCACGTCTGCACCGTTGTTCTTGCCGAGACCCATCATAGTCTCCCAGTCAACCTTGAGACGCTGTGGATAGTGGCCGATGTACTTGCGGAGAAGGCCTTCGTCGAATGCGTCGTGACCTGCAGGTACCGGAGTATGTGTTGTGAAGAGTGATGAAGCCCTTACAACCTCGAGAGCCTCCTGGAACTCGAGATTCTGCTCTGAGATGAGCTCACGGAGTCTTTCAAGACCGATGAATGCAGCATGACCCTCGTTGCAGTGGTAAACCTGAGGGTTCACACCGAGCTTGCGGAGGGCGCGGATACCGCCGACACCGAGAAGGAGCTCCTGCTTGAGACGGTTCTCCCAGTCGCCGCCGTATAGGTTGTAGGTGATTGACCTGTCCTCAGGAAGGTTCTCAGGAATGTCTGTATCGAGGAGATAGAGCTCTGTACGGCCTACATCCACTCTCCAGAGACGTGCATTGAGGTTACGTCCAGGGAAAGCAACGCTGATTGTCATCCAGTTTCCGTTCTCGTCACGTACAGGAGTTGCAGGGATCTTGTTGAAGTCCTGTGCAACGTCCTCTGCAACCTGCTCTCCGTGAGCGGTGAGCTTCTGGTTGAAGTAACCGAAACGGTAGAGAAGACCTACAGCCACGAGGTTGGTGTTCATGTCTGATGTCTCCTTGATGTAGTCACCGGCAAGGATACCGAGACCACCTGAATAGATCTTGAGCGAAGTGTCAAGACCGTACTCCATACAGAAGTATGCCACTGAAGGAGTAGTACGCTCTGCCTTGAGAGCCATATATGAATTGAACTCGTCCATTACATCCTTGAGGTCTGCAAGGAACTTGGTATCCTGCTCGAGAACATGATATCTCTTGAGGCTTACCTTGTCGAGCATGGCGATAGGGTTCTGACCGGAAGCCTCCCATGCCTGTGGGTCTACTGATTCAAAAAGTTTCTTTGCTGATTCATTCCAGCACCACCAGAGATTCTTTGAAAGAGTCTCAAGGTCCTTGAGTGTATCAGGAAGATGGCGTGAAACAATCACGCTGTTCCATGTTGGCTGATTTACTTCAAATTTTCTGTATTCCATAGATTTATTGTTCCTGGCCGATGGGAACGAGCCCATGACCGATATTAATTTCTCCAAAGCTTTAGAGTAAGCTTCCTTATAATATACGATATTGTTCTGCCAGAGGGCGATTTCCGATACCTCCTTGGCATTCTTCATATATTTCTTTCTTGTATCCTTGCGGATGGTAGCGATCTCCTGAACACGCGCTGCCACTCCATCCACCACCTCGAAGTAGTTCGAATCGTTTCTGTCGAGAATGGTGATGCCCGGATGCGGCTTTCCGTAATATGTACGCACCCAGAGACCGAAGCCGGCGAGGCTTGTGGTAAGTGAAGGGATCCTGAAGGCGAGACTCTCGAGCGGAGTATAGCCCCATGGCTCGTAGTATGACGGGAACAGAGTCAGGTCGAGACCGCAGAGGAGCTCGTAGTATGACTTGTTGAAGATGCCGTCGTTGCCGTTTAGATATGAAGGGATGAAATACACCTTCACCTTGTCGCCGATCGCATTGTTGAAGTTGAGCTCGTCAAGACGTCTTGTGATGGCGTCGTACTCCGGATTCATCAGGTAGTGCGAAGTTCTTGTGACATAGTTGGAAGGCGCACCGGCAAGCTTCGAAACGAGCTGCTTGTCAGGGCCGTTATGTCCTGAAGGAATCATGATGAACGCATGAACGCACTTACCCTTGAACTCCGTGTGGTTAAGCTTGTCGAGAGCATCGATGAATACATCGATACCCTTGTTCTTCCACTCGTAACGTCCGCCGATGCCGACGAGCACCGCATTCTCCGGAACTTCCTCGCCGCACATGGCCGAAGCCACCTCAACGAGTTTCTTTCTTGAGGATTCGCGCATAGCCTCATATTCCTCATCTGTCGCAGGGGTGAAGCTTGGCTCAAATCCGTTAGGGGTCACTACATCTACTGGTCTGCCGAGGAACTGCCTGCACTCCTGAGCCGTGATATCACTTACAGTAGTGAAGATATCACTGTTCTGTGCGGCCTTCTTCTCAAGCGAATGTCTTGCCACAACATTGAAATGTCTTGCCTTCTCATCAGCATCGTATCCGAGGATGCCGTCATAGAGAGGAAGATTGTTGCCGGCAATACATCGTCCTATCACGGTCGCATGAGTAGTGAATACCGTAGCGACTGGTATATTGATGGACTTAAGATAGAGGAGGCCGGAACCGGTCATCCACTCATGGAACTGTGCCACGACCTTGTCGGATGAGTCAAGATTATACTTGTAGAAACTCTCGATCACCCTTCCGGCCGCATAACCGAAGAGAGCTGACTCACGGTAGTCCCAGTTTCCTGTGAGAGAATCCACTCCGAACTTCTTCCAGAATTCGGTAAGGATCTCGTTCTGACAGGTAAGGAACTGCTTGAAGTCAACAAGGATGGCTGTAGGCCTTCCCGGAACGTTCCATCTTCCCACGCGAACCCTGAGTCCTTCAGATGCAGCCAGCATCCTCCACGACCTGTACAGTGCCGGATCTTCAATAAAATCGGGATTACTCTCTTCATTCATCCATACATCAGGACCTACCATTATATGATGCCTGTTGTATTCGCTCTTCAGGTAGAGGGACTTTGTCGCAATCACGGTATAGATTCCTCCGACCTTGTTGCAGACTTCCCAGCTGACCTCGAAAAGGTAATCCGGTTTAATCAATTCTTTTGCCATGTTAATAATTAATCATTTATTTACCCCGGCCAGAACCTTTTCAAGGTTCCGTCCGGGGATATATAAGGGTAAAACCCACACCGTATGTATACGGAGGTTATTTCTTTACAGTCTTCTTCGCTGCAGGCTTCTTAGCCTTAGGTTCCGCCTTCTTGGCAACAGTCTTCTTAGGAGCTGCCTTCTTTGCCGGAGCCTTCTTTACAGGAGTCTTAGCTGTTTTTGCGGCTGCAAAGTTAACATCTGAAACGGAAATTGCATCATCAACACGCAAAATAAAATCACTAAGAACGTTCATATAGTTTATAAACGCCTCATATGGAGTATCATACGGGTTGAAATATTTGTGGACAGCTCCGTCTGAGAAGAACTTTGTACACATGTAATAGAAGTGGTCGCTTTCCTGAAGATGACCGAAGTCAGACCAGAGAGCCTCGTCGTTGAGAAGACCAAGCTTCTCCACCTGCTCGTTGAGCTTGTTGAAAGCGTCGTTCTGAAGCTCGTTTCCAAGCCATGCAGTCACGTCACGCTCCTCGTCTGCCCAAGAGATAGGATCCGGAACATCAAGCTCTGCAACCGGTCTGTGCTTCTTGGTAGCCTGAGTCGGGGTAACAAACTCGAACTCACCGTCTGCAAGCACAACCTCAGGGAAGAACTTCATGAAATCGAAGATTCCGCTTGAAGCCTTCTGATGCTCACCGAAGGTCTCGTAATCCATGAAAAGGTTCACGATCTCGTCATTCTGCGCAGCAGCCTTGATCCATGAGAGATACTTCTCGCCTGTAAGCGGCCAGTCTGACCAGTTTCTGTCTGAGAAACGGAAAGCGATGTCGTCGCTGAGAGAAGCATTCTTGAGAAGGAGCTTGAGGCTTGGAGCCTGTGCGCCGCTGTATACGAAGTTAGGGCTCTTCCATCCGAGGACGTGTCTTGCACCTTCTGTAAGCATGGTCTTGAATCCCATTTCATATACCATCTCACCGATTGCGTCCGAATAGATGAGCTCAGTGTTTCTGAAAGCCTTAGGAGTCACACCGAAATAGTGCTCGATGGCAGCCTTGTGCTTGAGGACCTGATGCTTGAACTCCGATGGAGATGCAAGCGATGCAAGAGAGTGATAATAAGTCTCTGAAAGGAACTCTACGCAACCTGTATCTGCAAGCTTGCGGAAGCTGTCGATCACCTCAGGAGCATATCTGTCGAACTGCTCGAGAACCGAGCCTGAAATCGAGAATGCAACCTTGAATGCACCCTTGTTGGCCTCGATAAGCTCGAGAAGAAGTGCGTTCATAGGAAGGTAGCACTTCTGAGCTACCCTGCGGAGGATGGTCCTGTTCGCAAAGTCATCATAGTAATGTGAATCCTTTCCGATGTCAAAGAATCTGTATAGTCTCAATCTGTTTGGCTGATGTACCTGAAAATACAGACAAATACTCTTTTTCATAGTGTTTATATGTTTTATTATTTCTTGTCAATAACTTCCTGATATATACCCTTTATCTTGGCGGCAACGTCATTCCACTTGATGCTGTTGACCTCGTCATATCCGCAACGTGCAGCAAGCTGCGCGATAGCAGGATACTGGAGAAGTCCGTAGATCTGGTCTGCCATGGCATCCACATCCCAGAAGTCAACCTTGAGGGCATATCTGAGGATCTCGGCGCAACCTGACTGCTTCGAAATGATGGAAGGAACATTTGTCTGCATAGCCTCAAGCGGTGAAATACCGAAAGGCTCTGAGATAGAAGGCATTACATAAACATCCGACAAAGCGAACATCTTATGCACCTCCTTGCCGCGGAGGAAGCCTGTGAAATGGAACTTGTCGGAAATGCCGAGACGTGCGACGTGACGGATACACCTGTTGAGCATATCACCGCTTCCGGCCATCACGAAACGTACGTTGTTGCATCTCTTGAGAACCTTGGCTGCAGCCTCAATGAAGTACTCAGGGCCCTTCTGATAGGTAACACGACCAAGGAAGGTAACCACCTTCTCCTTGACATTCCTCTCGACCTCGAGCTTCTCACGACCGCTGAAGTCAACGGCATTGTGAACAGCTACAACCTTTTCAGGGTCGATTCCATAACGATTGATACAGATATTTCTTGTGAGTTCGCTCACCGCCATTACCTTGTCTGCCGCCATCATACCCTTTGTCTCAAGGTCAACGACACGTGTATCGACCTGATCATCGCTTGCACGGTCGTATGATGTCGCATGCATATGCACTACGAGAGGTTTGCCTGTAAGCTGCTTGGCAGCGATACCTGCAAGATAGGTAAGCCAGTCATGAGCATGGATCACATCGAACTGATCCTTGTACTGCATGGCGATGGTTGCACCTACCATTGCATAGCGTGCAACCTCTTCCATGAGGTTTGCTCCGTACTTGCCGGAGAACTTGTATTTCTGTCCGTACTGCACACGGAAACCCTTGATCTGCCTCTTGCGCTCCTCTTCGACCATTGTCTTGAAATCGTTAGGATCCACATAAGGAATCATGTTTGTACCGATATGCACGAACTGAACCTTTCCGAGGAACTCGTCTACGGTAGCACTTACCGTATCCACAGCCACGTCGCTGGCATTGATGATCTTCACCGCACTCTCATCCTCGTCTCCAGAGGCTGAAGGCATGACAAAAAGAACATCGACATCATTGTAGGCAAGACCCTTGGTCATACCGTAGCAGGCTGTTCCGAGACCTCCCGCAATATGAGGAGGGAACTCCCATCCGAACATCAGAACTCTCATTTCTTTTCCTCCTTATTCATACTGGTTCATAATATATTCTATCTGCAGAAGAGCTGCAGTACTCATAGCCGAAGAAATGGCTCCGTGCGGCTCATGTGGAGGGTCTCCGTCATAAAGCTCGGAGAATGCACCCACACCGTGCTTGCTGATGTCATCAAAGAATCCCTCTACGAGATATCTTGCCCTTCCGTAGAATGTCTCACCCATCATCTTGAAGCATACGTCGATGTATGGAGCGAGAAGGTCAGGGAAGGCGCATCCCTGATGGTATGCAAGGTCACGGTCGATCTGAGATCCCTCATACACGCCCCTGTAGGCAGGGTTACGAGGAGAAAGAGACCTGAGACCTCTCTTTGTAACGAGCTCGTCGTTGATTGTCTTTACAACATATGAGATGACTTCGTCGTCAACAGCCACATACTCGAGGCTGATTGCGAAAAGCTGGTTAGGCCTTACAGCCTGATCCTGCCATCCGTTGTTCACATAGTCTGCAAGATAACCCCAGTCAGCTCTCCAGAATGTAGGCTGGAAGTTCTCCTTGACAAGGTCACGGACAGAAGTCCATCTTGCCGAGAACTCGCTGTTCTTAGGACCGTACTTGTTCTCCATGTCGATCGCGAAGCAGAGAGCATTGTACCAGAACGCGTTGGTCTCCACCTGATAGCCGGCACGCTCTGTTACAGGACGGCCGTGCACATATGCGTTCATCCATGAGAGAGCCACTCCGTCCATCTGTGTCCAGAGAAGGCCGTTCGGATGCATTGCAACTTCCTTTCTGCGGCCTGGAGCATAACTTTCTATGATTCCCTTGAGAGTCTCTCCGTACTTCTTCCAGATCTGTCTTTCCCTGCCGCTGAAGCGGATGTACTGCTGGATGGTATCTGTCAGTCTGAGAGGAGCCTCGCACTGGGTCGTACGTCTGAAAAGACGCTCCTGCTCATCTGCGATAAGAGTGTCAAGGATCTTTTCAAATTCATCACAGTCGCCGTTTGCATAAAGAGTAAGACCTGGGAGCGAAGCCACGGTCTCACGAAGAAGACCAGTCTCGAGCCATGAGAAACCGGCGTTGATACGCTCCTTGCCGTCCTTCTCGACCTTGAAGAGCTCAGCATTGTGAGCGAGAAGGTCATGATAAGAATCGATGGTTCCGAGCTTCTTTACGGTATCTGTGAACTTTCTCTTGAGTCCCTTAGGATTGACTTCGTTCACCGAAGCCGAGAATACTACTGAGTCACCCTTCTTCATCTCGAGAGAGAATGTTCCAGGAACAAAGAGATCCTCCCTGCAGTCGAAGCCGCGACGATACTCGTCTGAATAGGTCACTCCTGTGTACCAGTAAGGCTGAGACTTGAAAGAGGATTTGCCTGAAAGTTGAAGGTTGAGGTCAGGGAAGCCATTGTAAAGGCGGAAAGAGACACCGCCGTCCACCTCGTCATAAGCAGTGTAGGCATCCGAGTTCTGCATTGTCAGACTGTGGATGCTTCTGAATGCGAGGAATGGCTTGAGCATAAGGGTAAGTTTTGAAGGCGCTTCAAGAAGCTCATACTTGATGAGGACCTGATCGTTGTCAGGAGCCATGGTAATGGTCTTCGTGAAGATGATGCCACCGACCTTATAGGTCACTACCGGTACCGGATTCGCATCGAAGTCAACGATGTACTTATGGCCTCTTGGCTCATAAGTATCGCCATAGCAATGGATTCCAAGATTGAACTGCTTACCGTTGAGGACAAGGCTCTCGTCGAGAGAGGAAAGAAGCATATACTTTCCACCGCCAAGCTCATCTACAGGGACAGCAAGCAATCCGTGGTAGCGCCTTGTGTTGCAGGTCACGATGGACGTGTTGCAGTAGGCACCGGTCCTGTTGGCCTCAAGAATCTCGCGCTTGAGCGAGTACTCAAGGTTGACCAGTTCGGACTTGTTGAATTTTAGAAAAGCCATATGTTATAATATAATAAATTAGTTAATCTATCTTCTTAAGGACTACGGCACAACGGCTAGGCAGATAAAGCGAAAGACTGTCGTCATATTTTCCGCTTCCATTCTCACTCCTGACCGGTACACTAAAATGCACCTCTCCAGTCTTTAATCTGGAGAAGCCGTCAAATTCGTTTTCGTCCGTATTGAGCACAACCTCGTATTTTCCCGCCGGTGCCGCGAAGCCATAGTCGGTAAATGAGGCAGTGGGGTTGAAATTGAGCGCAAAGATACAATTTTTTCTTTTGAAAATCAGAATCTTTTTTTCTTCATCCTGCACAAAAAGTTCCGGTTTCTCATCAAGAACGGCTTCCTGACGCACCAGACCTACCATCGCCTTGTCGAAATTTCTTAAATATCTGTACCTCAGATAATCGGGTTCAGCAAGAGACCACTGCCTCCTTGCATGCTTGTAGGACCATCCGTTTCCTTCGCGAGGGAAGTCGATCCATTCAGGATGGCCGAACTCGTTACCCATGAAGTTGAGGTAACCGTTACCGCATGTAGCCAGAGTCACCAGACGTATCATCTTATGCAGGGAGATACCTCTGTCGACCACGTCTGACTGGGAATCCTTGTTCATTGAGAAATACATCTCCTTGTCCATCAGACGGAAAGCGATAGTCTTGTCTCCGACCATGGCCTGATCATGGCACTCGGCGTAGCTGATGGTCTTCTCATCCTCGCGTTTGTTGGTGAGCTGCCACCACATTTCTCCCATGCTCCATTGGTCGTCCGAAAGTTCCTTGATCCATTTGATCCAGTTGTCCGCCACTCCCATGCTCATGCGGAAGTCAAAACCGATACCGCCTTTTTCAAGCGGAGCGGCAAGGCCGGCCATTCCGCTGACATCTTCGGCGATCGTGAAGGCGTCCTCGTTCATTTCATGGATAAGGATGTTGGCAAGAGCGAGGTATGTCAGAGCATTCTCGTCCACTCCTTCATTGAAATAGTTGTCGTAACCGACAAAAGCCTTCTCCAGACCATGATCCCAGTACAGCATGCTGGTCACACCGTCGAAGCGGAAACCGTCGATATGGTACTCCTCCATCCAGTACTTGCAGTTCGAAAGAAGGAAATACTTTGTCTCATCCTTACCGTAATCGAAGCAGCGGGAACCCCAGGCAGGATGCCTTCCCTGCCAGCCCGTATAGAAATACAGGTCTTCCTTGCCGTCGAACATACCGAGACCCTCGACCTCATTGTCCACTGAGTGAGAATGCACTATGTCCATCACCACGGCTATACCCATGCCATGAGCCTCGTCCACAAGAGCCTTGAACTCCTCCGGAGTACCGAAACGGGAGCTCAGAGCATAGAAATTAGCCACCTGATATCCGAAAGAACCATAGTACGGATGCTCCTGGAGGGCCATGATCTGCAGAGTATCATAACCAAGATCGGCCACCTTAGGAAGCACATTCAGACGGAACTCCTCGAAAGTGCCGACCTTCTCCTCCTCCGCCGCCATTCCTATATGGCATTCGTAGATCAGGGGATGAGGACGCTTTCCAGGCCTGCCGTTCTTCCATTCATAAGGAGCGGGATCCCATACCTGAGCACAGAAGGTCTTTGTATGCGGGTCCTGAACGGTTCTGGTGACATAGGCAGGAAGTCTTTCAGCTCCACCGCCCTTCCATTCAATATAAAGCTTGTAGAGCATGCCGTGGTCGAGGAACATGGCCGGAAGATTTATCTCCCAGTTACCTCCGCCTATCGGCTTCAGGGCATATATATCACTGCGCTTCCAGTTGTTGAACTCGCCTATCATATATATCTTGGTCGCATTCGGGGCCCACTCACGGAAGATCCAGCCTCCCTTGCTGTCCCTATGCAGGCCATAGTACATGTGGTTGTTCATCCCCTTGCTGAGAAGACCGTCAACAGACATCCTCTTCTTGACGTCGAGAATCATCTCATGCCTCCTGTCTATGACCTCCTTATAAGGGACAAGCCATTCATCGGCATCATAGATCATCTTTTTCTTTCTTGGTTCTGCACTCATATCAAATGGTTTTAGTTTCAATCATTGTTTCAGGACATGGAATCGAGCCTTGTACGCACTCCCCGCAGGTAAGCCCTGCATGCCTCCACAAGCTCTTCCGAGCGCCTGATATACTTCTCTATATCATCTATACCCGTCTGAGGATCCTCCACCTTGGATGCTATCGCCTCAAGCTCCTCAACGGCTTTTGCATAATCAAATTCTTCCATATCCGTCATTTTTCTACTGCTTCATTCACCGTACACCTAAGCGTACCGTCTGCAAACATTACGGAAACATTGTCGCCCGGGCCCCTTCCTGACGCGGTCTTGAGCACACGTCCTCCGCCGTCCAGCACCAGAGCATAGCCCCTCTCCAGCACCCTCCTCGGATCTGCAGCCTGAATCCTCGTGCGGAGCAGCTGCAAAGCGGACTCCATGGCGGAAAGCTTCATGGAGAAGCCTCCGAGAACACGCCTTCGGATCACCTCGACAGCAGCCTCCGCCGCCGCTACACGTCCGACGCAGGCGACCTTCAGCCGGGCCTGCAGGGAAGAAATCCTTGCATCCTCCTCCTCGAACATCGATATGATCCCATCAGCCAGCGCCGTAGGGGTCTTGAAATATGCATGAGCGACCATATCGCACACATGATGGTCCTGGTCATGTCCTATGGCAGTCAGGACTGGGACAGGATACTGCGCTATCACAGCCGCCATCTCATAATCATCGAAGCACGCCAGATCCAGCCGCGCACCGCCTCCGCGAAGGACAAGCACCGCATCGTAGTCCACACCGCTGTCCAGCACTGCATCGAGAGCCGAAATCACGGACTTCGGACACTCCGCGCCCTGCATCAGAGCCGGGAACAGAGTGACATCAAAGCTGAAACCGTACGGATTCTCTTCAAGATGCCTTGTAAAATCCCTGTATCCAGCAGCGTCTTCCGCGGATATCACAGCGAGCCTGCCGGGAAGCACAGGCAGCTCAAGTTCCTGCTGCAGCCCCATGAGCCCCTCCCTCTGAAGACGCTCGACAGTCCTCTGACGTTCCAGCTCCTTCAGACCGAGCGAATACTCGGGATCGATGTCGTTCACAATCAGGGACAAACCGTACAGCTGGCTGTAACTTACCTGTATTTCAACAAGAATGACCATACCCTCCTGAATCGGAGAGCCGGTCACCGACTCAAAATAAGGAGCTATGAACCTGTATCTGGAGCTCCATATGACTGCCGACGCCTTGGCCACCAGGCCGCTGCGGTCGCTCTGGGACAGTTCAAGCCAGCAATGTCCGCCCTGACGAGCCTTGACCGCGCTGACTTCCGCCCTGATCCACAAGCGTTTTGGGAAAAGACATTCCACCCCCTCCTTAAGTCTGGTCTGAAACTCAAAAAGGTCGATGTATTCTTTTTCCATATCGTTTTCGTTGTTGCGCAACAAATTTAGTAAATTTTCCGTGACGCGCACCATGAATTCATAAGAAATCAAATAAATTTAATATCTTTGCCGACTGATTTTCAACATCAATCCGACCATGAAGATTAACGAAGCGCTTTTTGCCGGCAGCAGCACAAGAATATCGGAGAAGCCAAAACAGAAATTTCCTGAATTTGCCTTCATCGGCAGATCAAATGTAGGAAAGTCCTCGCTGATAAACATGCTGTGCAGGAACAGGAAGCTGGCCATGACATCGAGCAAGCCGGGAAAGACCAGGCTTGTGAACCATTTCCTTATAAACAGGGAGTGGTATCTTGTCGACCTTCCGGGATACGGATATGCAAAGATGTCCGCCACAGCGAAGCAGAAGCTCGAGCAGGTCATCAGGAACTACCTGAACTTCTCCGAGGAGATGATAATGCTCTTCGTGCTGATCGACTCGCGTCATGACATCGGCCAGGTGGACATGAACTTCCTCATCGAGCTCGGTCAGAGCCAGATACCTTTCGCCATAATCTTCACCAAGGGGGACAAGAGCGGCTCAAACGTGCTTGCCGCACAGATAGAGAAGAACAAGAAGCAGATACTTGAATTGTGGGAAGAGCTTCCTCCGATCTTTGTAAGTTCCTCGGAAACAGGCCTCGGGCGGGACGAGATCCTCGATTACATCGGATCCGTTCTGGAATCACTGAAAGAAAACAACTGATTAACCCTCTCAAACATAATACAATGCACAACGAACACAAAATGAAATTGTTTGCATGCAGAGCCTCAAAGGACTTTGCAGTAAAGGTCGCTAAAGCGCTCGGTCTCGAGCTCGGCGCATCCGACGTACTGACATTCAGCGACGGTGAATTCCAGCCGTCATTCAACGAAAGCGTCAGAGGAGCCACTGTATTCATCATACAGTCGACCTATCCTCCTACAGACAATCTTTTCGAGCTTCTGCTCATGGCGGATGCAGCAAAAAGAGCGTCAGCACACAGAGTTATCGCCGTCATGCCTTATTTCGGATGGGCAAGACAGGACCGCAAGGACAAGCCGAGAGTTTCAATCGGAGCGAAGCTTGTCGCAAACATGCTTCATGCTGCAGGATGTGACCGTGTGATGACATGCGATCTCCACGCAGATCAGATCCAGGGCTTCTTCGACTTCCCTGTAGACCACATCTATGCAAGCGCAGTGTTCCTTCCTTATCTGAAGTCACTCAACATCGAGAACCTCGCCATCGCCGCTCCTGACATGGGTGGTGCAAAGAGGGCGAACGCATACGCAAGATATCTCGAATGTCCGGTAGTGATCTGCCACAAGTCACGTGAGAAGGCCAATGTCGTGGCATCGATCACAGCCATCGGCGATGTAGCAGGCAAGAACATCGTCATCGTGGACGACATGATCGACACAGCCGGCACCCTTGCAAAGGCTGCGAACGTGCTGAAGGACATGGGAGCGCTCAGCGTACGCGCATGTGCGACACACGCAGTGTTCTCCGGCCCTGCATATGAAAGAATCGCCGACTCAGCTCTTGAGGAGGTGATCGTATCAGACACCATTCCGCTCAACAGCGATCCTGCAAAGGACAAGAGCAAGATAACTGTCCTCACGATGACCGACATTTTCGCGAACATCATCAACAAGGTGTACAACTACGAGGAAATCAGTTCAAGCTTCATAAACTAAAATGGAGATCTTCATCGCCGCTCTGGTCCTCGTAGCATCATGCGTATTCGGAATGTGCTTCAACATCATATTCCGGAAGGACGGGCATTTCCCCGAAACCGAAATAGAGAACAACAGGGAAATGCGCAAGAGAGGGATAAAATGCGCCAAGGAGGAAGAGATGAAACTTTGGGGCAGAAAAGACGAGAACGGCAAGCCGGAATGCAGCGAGGATGGTTGCGCATCCTGTGGCGCAGGCTGCCGATAGACGGTCCCGGATAGGGACAGGCAATCATCGCCGTGAGGCGGGATATTAACATTTAATTCAAAGATTATGAGTCTTTTAGCTATCGTAGGACGCCCAAATGTGGGTAAGTCCACATTATTCAACCGCCTCGTCGGAATGAGACAGGCGATCGTTGACGAAACAGCCGGAGTGACCCGCGACAGGCACTACGGAAAATGCGAGTGGTGCGGTCATGAATTTTCTGTCGTGGATACAGGTGGATATACTTCCAACTCTGACGACATCTTCGAGGAAGAGATCCGCAAGCAGGTGATCCTCGCCATAGAGGAAGCTTCCGTGGTACTCTTCATGGTGGAGGCAGCTACCGGCATCACCGATTATGACGAAGAGATCGCCGACATTCTCCGCCGCAGCGGCAAGCCTGTAGTACTGGCCGTGAACAAGATCGATTCAGGCGAGAAGATGTACGACGCCTTCCAGTTCTATTCGCTCGGCCTCGGAGAGGTATGGAGCATATCGGCTGCCAACGGAGGCGGCACAGGTGACCTTCTAGATGAGATCGTGCGCCTGCTTCCTGAGGAGGATCCGGACCAGGACGAGCATCCTGAGCTTCCGCACTTCACAATTGTGGGAAAGCCGAATGTCGGAAAGTCTTCTCTCACCAACGCCCTCTTAGGCAAGGAAAGGAACATCGTCACTCCGATTGCAGGTACCACAAGAGATTCAATAGCAACACTTTACAATAAGTTCGGCCATGAATTCATGCTTGTGGATACAGCCGGAATGAGAAAGAAGACCAAGGTTCATGAAGACCTCGAGTTCTACTCAGTGATGAGGTCCATCCGCGCCATAGAGCACTCCGATGTCTGCATACTCATGATAGATGCCCAGACCGGCATAGAGTCACAGGACATGGCCATTTTCAATCTCATCCAGAGAAACAGGAAGGGCTGCGTCGTGGTCGTGAACAAGTGGGATACGATCGAGAAGGACAGCAACACGATGAAGGAATACACTATCGCCATAAAGGAGCGTCTGGCCCCTTTCAACGATCTTCCGATCATCTTCACCTCTGTAATCAACAAGCAGAGGATCATGGATGTGCTCGATGCTGCCGCCCATGTCTACGAGAACTATTCGAGAAAGATCTCAACATCGAAGATAAACGAGGAAATGCTGCCGGAGATAGAGAACTATCCGCCACCTGCATGGAAGGGCAAGTACATTAAGATCAAGTACATAACCCAGCTTCCTACGCGTTCTCCATCCTTCGCTTTCTTCTGCAACCTGCCGCAGTACATACGAGACCCTTACAAGAGATTCCTCGAGAACAAGCTGCGCAGCAAGTTCGATTTCCTGGGATGTCCGGTGCAGATATTCCTGAGACAGAAATAAACACACAAAATAAAGGGAAGTCCTTCAGAGGAACTTCCCTTTATTTTACCATAACCCTATTATTAACAACTAAACTAACCGTTACCCATCACTTAACAAACCTCGTGCCAAACCACTAATCCATCTGTTCAATCTTTATATGCTGAATTTTGTAACCCGAATCCTTGAAGTTCACGAATATCGTCACGAGGAAGACTTCGCCTCCGGCATTCAAGGTTCCCAGAGCATATTTCATGTTTGACCTCCCGGCCTTATGGGTGATTTCGAAAGATCGCGGAGTGTAGGAATTGAAGAAGGACTTCATGATCTGTCTGGCCTGATTTCTGCTGGAATCATTTGAATCTGAGAAGATTGTGATCTCAAGATTATCTGAGAACCATGCAGACAGCCTTTCCGCGTCTCCGAGCCCAAGATATTTTGATATAGGGTTAAAGACATCATAGCCATTGTCCTGAGCCACGGCCGGCGAGGCTGAAAACATGGCAACGAACGCCACTACCGAACATAATATGCATTTTTTCATCAGCAAAATCTTTGTAAACAGGATAGGAAATAATACTGCAAATTTCACGCCAATGTTTGTTTTCTTTCTTTTTCGCTCAAATTTCAAAACAGCTTGCTATATTTGCATAAGAACAAACTGACGGAACACGATGAAGATCACACTGCTCACAGTAGGAAAGACAGACAGGGACTGGGTAAGACAGGGACTTGACATCTATGTGTCACGCCTGAAGCACTACATTCCTTTCGTCCTCACGGAAATTCCTGAGCTCAAGAATGTTTCCTCCCTTTCGGCCGACCAGATCAAGACAAGGGAAGGAGAGCTCATACTCAAGAACATCCGTCCGGGAGACGATGTGATACTGTTTGACGAAAGAGGCCGTCAGTACACGTCCGTGGAACTGGCAAAGACGTTGCAGGACAAGATTTCATACACAGGCAAGGACATCGTCTTCGTCATCGGCGGGGCATACGGCTTTTCACAGGCCGTCTATGACAGAGCGGACTCGAAACTATCCCTGTCGAAGATGACTTTCTCACACCAGATGGTCAGGGCGATAGCCGCAGAGCAGATCTACAGGGCATTCACCATCATGAGAGGAGAACCTTACCATCACGAATGACACGGCAATGAACAGGAAAAAGATAATGAGAAGTCTTCCGCTGATATGCTTCGCCATATCGCTCCTCATGTTCGTCCTATCTATGGCGGGCAACTCCGATGTAAGCGACATCGGAAAGGTTGCTGACGCGACCGGTCAGAGGCTTGTCAAGAGGATGGAGCTCATGGACAGCTACATATCGAAGGTACTGGACGCGGAGACAGACCAATGGCCGGACATCGGCAAGGTACCGGAAGACATCGTCATATACAGATACGTCAACGACTCTCTCCTGTCGTGGAACAATCAGTTCAGCGTCATAAACGATGACATTTCCTCGAAGCTTGTCTTCCAGAGGATGACAGACCTCAGAAACAGGATCATCTCTCCCCTTTCTGAAATCAAAGAAGACGTGGCCTACACCAACATCGGCCCGAAATGGTATGTGACCAAAGCGGTACACGGCAGCAAGAATGACAAGATCATAGCCGGCATCGAAATAAAGAACACCCTCATAGACGACATACGCAGGAACGAGAACGGTGTCAATCCTATACTGAGGCTGCCTGCGCGCTATTCCGTACTTCCCCTCAGCTACAGTGGAGGAGCCGATGTGTCACTGGACGGGGTGCCGTTATTCAAGGTCATAGCCGACAACGGCCTCACAACGCCTTTCCTAAGCCACTCCATATTGAAATGGCTGGCTCTGCTCTTCATTGCCTTCGCCATGATACTCCTGCTGCAAAGCCACAGGAAATTCAAGGTATACATGGTGGTGACGCTGGCCCTCACCGCCCTCATGGCCTTATCATACCTATGGGCCCGGAAGATGAACGGGGCGATAGACTTCTTCTCTCCGACCATATATGCGGACGGACAGTACCTGAACTCCATAGGCATACTCATAATAACCAACATATTCATAAGCATGAGTTTCCTGTGCATCTACATGATGCGGAACAGGATAATGGCACTGATACGGAAGAAGCATAGGAAAGCAGGAATGGGCCTGTATGCCGTGGCATCGGTCATCGGAGCGGCTGCCATAGCCTTATACATACATGTCACGCTGAAGAGCCTCATCCTCAACTCAAGCATAAATCTGGAGCCATACAAATGGAACGACTCGGCCGGATATCCGGCCATGATATATGCCTCATACACAGGTCTTGCATTCTGCATCCTGCTTCAGCTCCAGACAGCCGCGCTGATACTGCAGAAGTGTTCAAAAGTACGTCTGAACATACTGAGCCGCACGGGAATCATCATCTTCGCAGCCGTATGCTCCCTTTACTTCACTTGCGCATCCTCTACCCTCGGTTTCAGGAAAGAGAGAGACAGGGTGACCGTCTGGGCAAACCGTCTGGCGGTAGACAGAAACCTTGCACTTGAAATCCAGCTGCGTTCCGTAGAGGAGAACATAGCCAACGACCAGCTGCTCTCCGGTCTGGCCGCCCTCGACAACACGGCCGGAATCATGCTCAACAGGATTTCAGATTACTACCTGAGCAGAATCAGGCAGGACAATCTCATAGAAGTCAGGATCTTCAAGGAGAACGACATAAAAGGGACGGAATTCTTCAACAATGTAATGAGGGCAGGCTCCCCCATATCCGAGGGGTCTAGATTCCTTTTCCTGACAGATGGAAACGGGCACAGTACATATGCAGGCGCCTTTCTCTTCTGGTCACAGGAGTACGGAATAACAAGGATGCTGCTGACAGTGGAGCCTAACTCCAACAGGGAGGACAGAGGATATTACAGCATTCTGGGAAGGTTCTCAAAGCCAGGCTCGATCAACATTCCGTCGATGTACTCATACGCCAAGTACATTGACAACCGCCTTGTATCGTACAAAGGCACCTATCCTTATCCGACCGTATCGGACGGCTTCGGCAAGGGCCGGATGGACATGTACGAATCGCAGACAGTACGTTCAAAGAACAATGTCCACTTCATGAGCATGGTCAGTGAAGAGGAACTGATCATAATATCAAGGAAGCAGAGAAGTCCCATGATGTATTTCACTTCATGGTCATATCTTTTCCTGATAATCGCAGGAGCACTGATGCTCCTCATAAAGAACGAGAAGAAGATTACGATCTTCAAGAGGAACTATTACAGGACAAGGATCAACACCATCCTCTTCACGTCGTCGTTCCTGGTGCTGCTCAGCATGACGGTCATAAGCGTGATATTCGTATACAAGAGGAACGAGACCAACATGTACGACCTCATGTCCACGAGGATCAGCACAGTTCAGGCCCTCATAGAATCAAGAGTGCGTCAGGCCCGCACATGGCAGGATCTCGTCAATCAGGAGACAGCCGCATCTTTCGAGAACATCGGAAACAACACAAAGACCGACATCACCTTATACACGCCTGACGGCAAGGTGTTCCACTCGACATGTCCTGAGGTTTTCGAGAAGCAGATCCTCGGAAGCAGGATAAACGAGGAGGCCTACAGAAACATAAGGTACGAAAACCAGAGATACTTCATCCACAGGGAAAAGATAGCCGACTACAGCTACTGGATGCTCTATGCTCCTGTCTTCAATGACAGCAGGGAGATGCTGGCCATCATATGCATACCATATACGGAAAGAAACTATGATTTCAGAAGGGAGGCTTTCTTCCATGCAGCCCTGATAATCAACCTCTTCCTCCTGCTGCTCATCTGCACGCTTTTCTTCAGCACCCATGAAGTCAACCAGATGTTCCGGCCTCTGGTCGAGATGGGAAACAAGATGGCCAAGGCAGATATCCACAATCCGGAATTCATCATATACAAGAGGGAGGACGAGATATCCACTCTTGTGGACACCTACAACAGGATGGTTCAGGACCTTGCGGAGTCGACACAGAAGCTTGCCTCCGCCGAAAGGGACAAGGCCTGGAGCGAGATGGCACGTCAGGTGGCTCATGAGATCAAGAATCCGCTTACTCCGATAAAGCTTGAGATACAGAGGCTCATAAGGCTGAAGCAGAACGGAAATCCAGCCTGGGAGGAGAAATTCGACAAGGTAACTGCCGTAGTACTTGAGCATATAGACATACTTTCCGACACAGCAAACGAGTTTTCAACCTTTGCGAAGCTGTATAGCGAAGAGCCGGTACTCATGGATCTTGACAAGACTCTGAAGGAGCAGCTGCTGATCTTCGACAACAAGGAAAACATCAGCATTTCATATATAGGCATGCCTGATGCCTATGTGATGGCGCCGAAGCCACAATTGATCCGTGTCTTCGTGAATCTGATAACCAACGCGATACAGGCTGTCGAGATACACCAGAAGGAGGTATTTGAAGAAACCGGGGAAATGATTGCAGGAAAGGTGCTCATCTGTCTGAGGAACAGCACCAAGGAAGGCTATTACGATGTCGTGTTCGATGACAACGGTCCAGGCGTGTCAGAGGAGAACCAGCACAAGCTGTTCACGCCTAACTTCACGACGAAGAGTTCCGGTACAGGACTCGGACTGGCCATCTGCAGGAACATCATAACAAAATGTGAAGGAGAGATAAGCTACAGAAAGTCATTCTCCCTCAAGGGTGCATCCTTTGTCGTGACCTTGCCCCGACACAAAAAATAAGGCCTACAGTACGTAGGCCTTTACATCTGCTGCTGTTATGCGGCTGCCTGACAGTATCAGAAGCCTTTCCACAACATTCCTGAGTTCCCTTATGTTTCCTGTCCATGATTTGTCGACAAGAAGCTGCATCGCATCCGGATCGATCTCACGGCGCTGCATGCCTGTCTCGGCACAGATCTGACCGATGAAATGGTCGACAAGCAACGGGATGTCATCCTTACGGTCATCCAGGGCAGGTACATTTATCACGATCACGCTGAGTCTGTGATACAGGTCTTCCCTGAATCTGTTAGCGGCGATCTCCTCCTTGAGATTCTTGTTGGTTGCGGCAAGCACCCTGACATCCACCATTATATCCTTATCGCTACCCACTCGTGAAAGCTTCTTCTCCTGAAGAACACGGAGCACCTTGGCCTGAGCGGCAAGGGACATGTCACCGATCTCGTCAAGGAAAAGGGTTCCTCCGTCCGCCTGCTCGAACTTGCCCTTATGCTGCTTTATCGCAGAGGTGAAGGCTCCTTTCTCATGACCGAAAAGTTCACTTTCGATAAGTTCGGAAGGAATGGCGGCGCAATTGACTTCTATATACGGAGCCGAGCTGCGTCCGCTCTTCTGGTGAAGATTACGGGCGACAAGTTCCTTTCCCGTACCGTTGGAGCCTATGATCAGCACCCTTGCATCGGTAGGAGCCACTTTGTCTATCATCTCCCTTATATGTTTCATCGGTGCAGACTCTCCCACCATTTCCTGCCCATAAACCTTCTTCTTGAGGATGCGGGTTTCCTTTACAAGAGACACCTTCTCTGTCGCATTCTTGATTGTTATAAGAATCCTGTTCAGGTCGAGCGGCTTCTGGATGAAGTCGAAGGCTCCCTTCTTGATGCACTCCACAGCGGTGTCGATGTCTCCATGACCGGAAATCATCACTACAGCGGAGTCCACACCCATCTGCGCAAGCTTGTCAAGTACTTCCATTCCATCCATCTGAGGCATCTTTATGTCACAGAAAATGACACCGTACTTCTCTTTGTCAGCCATTTCGCATCCGGTCACGCCGTTCTCGGCCACATCTACATCATAGCCTTCATCCGCAAGAATTTCCTTAAGGGAATTACGGATTGACCTTTCGTCATCTATTATCAGGATCTTCATATTTTTTATCGCTTGTTTCTTTATTGAACATCTGTTATTTCATCACATTTATCAAAGGGGGTGCAGAAATATGAAAATATGTCTACGTTACCCCTTCCCTAAATCCCTTCCCTCGGGGAAGGGACTTACCTGCACCACATTCGTGGAGCATAAGTCTTATCGCTTGTTTCTTTATTGAACATCTGTTATTTCACGTTACCCTACTGTTAGCGTCATACAAATATCGACATTTTTGGGAGTTTACACAATATTTTATAATTTTGCTCCGTTTGAACCATTTGTTTTTCTTTTTGAATCAACAACATCCGCAGATGCAAGTACCAGATATAATCATAGCCATTGACGGCTACTCTTCTACAGGAAAAAGTTCCTTTGCAAAAATCATAGCAAACGAGTTTTCTTTTCTGTATCTTGACTCAGGAGCCCTCTACAGAGGAGTCACCTTGTTCGCAATCGAGAACGGCTTCATCTCAGAAGACAACACCATAGATGTCCCGGCGCTTGACAAGGCGCTCGAGAATCTTGACCTGCATTTCGGCAAGGAAGGCACATATATTGGTGACAGATGCATCGAGAAGGAAATACGCTCTCTTGCCGTAGCCTCGAAGGTGAGTCCTATCGCGACAGTGGCGGAAGTACGCGCTTTCGTCGACAGGAAACTGCGCGAATTCGGAAAGAACAAACGTATCGTAATGGACGGAAGAGACATAGGAACGACTGTATTCCCGGATGCGGAACTCAAGATATTCATGACTGCAGATCCTTTGGTCAGAGCTCGCAGAAGAGCGGCAGAAATGGAAGCCAAAGGGGACAAGACTGATCTTCAGGACGTGTTGAAGAACCTTCAGGAAAGGGATTACATCGACTCGCACCGTGAGGTTTCGCCACTGACTCAGGCAAAGGACGCCATCGTGCTCGACAACTCAGAGATGACCATGGACGACCAGATGGATTGGATAAGGAAAATTATTGCCGAACGTTTCGGATGCTGATATGATAACGGTAGATATTGACAAGAACTCAGGCTTCTGTGCTGGCGTGATAAGAGCCATAGGCAAGGCGGAAGAATTCCTGAAGGACAAGGGTGAAGGAGAAGGGAAACGTCTGTATTCCCTCGGTGCCATAGTGCACAACGATTCAGAACTCGAAAGACTCCACAGGCAAGGGCTTGTGACCATAGACAAGGAAGACCTTGAAGAAATGGTGGAGGCCAAGGGGGAGGTCCTGCTCATCAGGGCCCACGGAGAGCCGCCTCAGACATACAGGAAGGCATCCGAACTCGGGTTCAGGATCATAGACTGCACCTGTCCTGTCGTGCTTAAGCTCCAGCAGAGGATCCGCGAAGCCTATCTCAGACATCTCGAAGACGGGAAAGGACAGATAATCATCTTCGGCAAGATCGGCCATGCCGAGGTTCTCGGCCTTGTGGGCCAGACTGACGGCAACGCTGCTGTCGTAGAGAATCTTTCCATGCTTGAAGAAGCTGTGCAGCAAGGCATCATAAAGCTTGACCAGCCTACTGAAATATTCAGTCAGACGACAAAGAGTCCCGCAGAATATGCCATGTTATGTTCCCGTCTCGAAGAGGCTATGGCAAGGTACCACGAACTTCCTCTCGAAAGATTCAAGGGCATGAAGATGCTCAACATCCACAACACCATCTGCTCGCAGGTGGCGACAAGACACGAAAGGCTGTCACAGTTTGCTCTCGAGCATGACATCATCGTCTTCGTGGCAGGAAAGGCAAGTTCGAACGGCAAAGTGCTTTGCGACCTGTGCAAATCACTGAATATCAGAACATACCACATAGACTCCGTTTCTGAGATAAAGAGGGAATGGTTCCGTGCAGACGACAGGGTCGGAGTATGCGGAGCGACCTCGACTCCTAAATGGCTTCTGGAAGAAGTGGCGGAGAACATCCTCGACCTCAACAGATTCGTTCCCGACTGGGAGGAAAAGTACGGAGAGGTGAACGACTGAGCTAATAAATTTGTATAGATTAGGACAATTTTATAATTTTGCAGCCGTTTTCCGACGGAGGCCGGATATGGCTTCTGCCTGACAATGAACAAATAACAACAAAAAACATATTTTATGGCAACAACAGCTGATTTCAAAAACGGACTTTATCTCAACTTCAACGGCAAGCCATGCTCTATCGTATGGTTCCAGCACGTAAAGCCAGGAAAGGGTCCTGCTTTCGTAAAGACCAAGCTCAGAAACCTTGAGAACGGTCGTATCCTCGAGAACACTTTCACTGCAGGTGCAAAGATCGAGACAATCAATGTAGAGAGAAGACCTTACCAGTTCCTTTACAAGGATGAGGACGGATTCAACTTCATGCATGAGGAGACTTATGAGCAGATCCACCTCGATACAGACCTCGTTGACAATGCAGACCTCATGAAGGAGGGCCAGCATGTCGAGATGATGTTCCTTGCTGACGAGGAGCGCTGCCTTACCTGCGAGCTCCCTACATATGTCGAGCTTGAGGTTACATACACAGAGCCAGCCGTTAAGGGTGACACAGCTTCTACCAATGCGCAGAAGGAGATCACTCTCGAGACCGGAGCGATCATCATGGCTCCTCTCTTCATCAACATCGGTGAGAAGATCCGTGTGAACACAACTGACCGTTCATATGGTGAGCGTGTGAAGTAAGACTTCACTTTATATGAATACAAGAGGAGGATGGCCTTCAAGACCATCCTCCTCTTGTGTTTTTACTGATTGATGCGCTGCGGGCCGCCGGATTCGGCGCGAAGGAAGGCGTCCGAACGCTTGAGCACGAAATTCGAACCGAGATATTTCGTGCGCACCTCGTCATCGGCTGCAAGAGCTTCCGGAGTTCCGCTCTGAAGGATGGATCCTTCATACAGAAGATAGGCTCTGTCGATGATGGCGAGGGTTTCGCCCACATCGTGGTCGGTGATTATGACACCGATGTTCTTATACTTGAGCTTGGCGATGATGTACTGGATATCTTCCACCGCAATAGGGTCGACTCCGGCAAAAGGCTCGTCAAGAAGGATGAACTTAGGGTCAATGGCAAGAGCGCGGGCGATTTCGCAACGACGACGCTCACCTCCCGACAGCTGAATACCCTTGCTTTTGCGTACCTTATGAAGGTTGAACTCATCCAGAAGAGACTCAAGTCTCTCCTTGCGCTCAGCCTTGGTGAACTGCTTGGACATCTCCATGACCGACATGATGTTGTCCTCCACGCTCATGTGACGGAAGACTGAAGCCTCCTGGGCAAGATATCCCACTCCCCTCTGAGACCTCTTGAACATAGGAAGATCGGTGATATCCTCGTCATCAAGATAAATTCTGCCGGCATTAGGCACGATAAGTCCGGTTATCATATAGAAACTGGTGGTCTTTCCCGCACCGTTCGGGCCGAGAAAGCCTACGATTTCGCCCTGCTGAACTTCCATCGACACACCTTTCACCACGGTTCTCGGGCCATACTTCTTTACCAGATTTTCACATCTAAGTTTCATAGTCTTACTTTATATCAAGTTCAAGATCCTTAACAAGGCTTTTAACCTCCTCATTCTGAGCCATCAGCACCTTTGCCTGATCGCTCGGCATATATACTTTTGCCGTTTCTGCCGCATCGTCCGGCACGACTGCAACACGCAGGTACACTTTGGACGAACCGACGATCTTTCTGAAATTTCCTTCAAGTTCGTGGAGAAGCTTTGACTCCACCCAATCCTTCTGAGCTTCGTTGACCACGCGGAACGTGACCTGTCTTGACCCGTCCGCCGCATCCTCTATGGCGAGGGACGATGTGGACAGCATGCTGGCAAGACGAGGCTTCGACTCATAAGCCTTGGCAAGTTCAGGCCATTTCGCCTTGAGAAGTTCCTCAGAAGGGGCATCCTGCTCCACCGGAGCCTCAGTTGCCTTTTCCTGAGGAGAATCCATCATCGATTTCATCGACAATGATGATGCCGCACGGGCAGCCCTTGAACGGCGCTGCGGAGCTTCTTCAGTCACAGCGGAAACAGCTGGTGCAGCCGGCACCTCTGCTGAAGGAGCCGACGGGGCTGACGGAGCTGCTGCCTGACGCGCCATTTCCGGCATCGGAGCAGGAGCAGGAGCCGAGACAGGAGCTGCAACAGGTTGCGGAGCATTCATCTTTCCGCACAGGAAACTCAGCCGCATCAGTGCAAATTCTATATGCAGACGCGGATTGATGCTGGCCCTGTAACCGGACTCGCATTGCGTGGTAATGGACAGGGCATCATACAGGAACTGAAGCGGACATCTGCCGGCCTGTTCCTGATACCTCGTCTTAAGGGACTGAGGCAGTTCGAGGAGGGCTTCAAGTCCGCCGCTCCTGCTTACGATCAGGTCTCGCAGATGGGATGAAAGAGCCGCGACGAAATGCAGGGCATTGAAGCCCTTGGTCAGCACCTCGTCAAAAAGGAGCAGGGCTGAAGGATAATCACCCTTCAGGAACGCATCCACAAGCGAGAAACTGTACTCGTAATCGAGCACATTAAGATTGCGGAGCACATCCTGATACTTGACGTCAGTACCGCAGAAAGCAACCGTCTGGTCGAAGATTGTCAGAGCATCGCGCATGGCGCCGTCGGCCTTGTGCGCTATTACATGAAGCGACTCGTCGTCTATTGAGACGCCTTCGCTTGAGGCAACCATCCTCAGGTTTCTTACTATATTCTCTACAGTGATCCTGTTGAAGTCATAGGTCTGGCAACGGGAAAGGATGGTCGGAAGTATCTTGTGTTTTTCAGTGGTGGCGAGAATGAATATGGCGTGTGCAGGCGGTTCCTCCAGAGTCTTCAGGAAGGCATTGAAGGCAGCCTGGGAGAGCATATGCACCTCGTCTATGATATATACGCTGTACCTTCCCACCTGAGGCGGTATGCGCACCTGGTCCATAAGGGTCTTTATATCCTCGACACCGTTGTTGGATGCTGCGTCAAGTTCATGTATGCAGTAGGAACGGCCTTCAGCAAAAGACTGGCATGATTCGCATTTTCCACATGGTTCCATATCCGGAGTAGGATCGGAACAGTTTATCATCTTGGCAAATATACGGGCCGTGGTGGTCTTTCCCACACCTCGCGGTCCACAGAAAAGATATGCATGGGCCAGCTGACCTCTGAGAATCGAATTCTTGAGGGTCTGGGCTATATTGTCCTGGCCGATGAGCGTCCCGAAGGAGTCAGGCCTGTACTTTCTTGCTGATACAATGTACTGCGCCATAAATGTATTTCTCAAACTCAGCAAATATAGGCATTTATTTTGTAACTTTGTGCCCGATTGTACATATAAGGGATATAAGATGAAAAAGTTTTTGATTTTACTCGCTGCGGCTCTCATGCCCGTTTTCGCCTCAGCTCAGGCACAGATAAACACCAAGAAGATGAAGATTGCTGACTTTCCACAGAAGGTCACCAAAATAGTTCTCCCAGGAAACACCTTCTACGACGGAGCTTTCCAGGAAGATGTATCATCAAGATGGAGGGTCTCTCCATATGAATTCTGTACCTTGGAGGAATTCGAAGGCCTCAAGGGAAATGACCAGTACTACTTTCTTCTCCTTACCCAGGGACAGTTCAGGAAAGAGAAGGAACCGGGACTCCAGTTCCTGACTCTTGTAAAGGGAGGAGCAGATGCTGCGAAAGGTATCGACGAGATGCTTGAGGTAGCCACTGTCCCTTTCGCCGCTGCAGACGATCCTTCAGGCCGTGAGATGACCTATTTTCCTGCTCTGCTTGACATCATACAGAACTATGCCCTCGGTTCCATCGAGAAGGATTTCAGCAACTTGGGAGGTCTCAGCAATTTTGCTACAAGCCTTTCAAAATCTTCCGAAATGGATATCGTGTTTGCAGAAGAGGACCTGAGTGCGGAAATAACTGAAGATGTGCGTGCTGAGGAATTCTTAAGCGGAATGGAGATCATGGAGGCTGACGAGGCTGATGAGGTGGCGGAAGCCGGTACTCCCAACACTCTCGTAAGTTATGTGGTAGCGCCGTCCAACCCGATTCCGGGCTCATTCTGCTACAAGATACTCATCGACGCCAACAACCACGAACTTTATTATTTCCGCAAGCACAAGATCGGAAAGAAGGTCGGCCCCGGCTTCCTCGCCGAAGACATAAAGCGCATAGCAGCTCCACGCCCTAAGAACAGACAGTAAAGGATATGATCAGCGGAAAAGCGGATTGCGGGCTTCAGTATGCAGTAAGGAAAGGCGGTTCGGCCGTAGGATACTGTGCGCTCAGCATAAAATGCGGAACACGTGACGAAAGAGGCTTTCACAGCGGGATCGCGCATTTCACGGAACATACGATATTCAAAGGCACTGCAAAGCGAAGTGCTTCTGTGATAAACGGTTACCTCGACCGTTTAGGCGGTGAGCTGAATGCGTTCACGACAAAGGAAGAGATTGTCTTCCACGCCACCGTACTGAAGGAAGACCTCATCAAGGCAGCCTCCCTCCTGTTCGAGCTGGCGACAAGCCCGACATTTCCCGAGCATGAGATAAACACAGAAAAGGGTGTGGTCATAGATGAGATCCACTCATACAAGGACACTCCTTCGGAAGACATATACGACCGTTTTGAAGAAATGATATTCAAGGGCCATCCCCTTAGCGGCCCGATACTCGGCACTACGGCATCCGTCAAGAAGATAACAAGAGAAGAGCTGCTGAAGTTCGTGGGTGAGAAATTCGTTCCCGGAAAGATGGCCTTCACTATCGTCGCAGACATTGACGAGAAGAAGATGGAGAAGGATGTGCTCAGACTCATAGGCAGGTTCTTCGGTACCGCTCCTGTGGTTCAGGACTGTGCTCCGGAGCTGAATCCACCTGTACCGGAACATTTCGACAAGACCCTCAACAAGAGAAACCATCAGGCCAACTGCATCATAGGCGGCCTTGCTCCGTCGCTTTATCAGGAGAAGGAAAGACTGGCTACGGTTCTGCTGTGCAATATTCTCGGAGGTCCGGCAAGCAATTCCATACTGAACAACGTGCTAAGGGAAAAGAACGGCTGGGTCTATGGAGTGGAATGTTCATACACCCAGTTTGCCGACACGGGGCTGGTGGCCATCAGTCTCGGCTGCGACAAGGCCAATCTGGAAAAGTGTCTCAAGGCCATAGAAAAGGAAACAGGCAAGCTTCAGGCAGAAGCCTTGACAGACAGGAAGATGAAGGCCGCAAAGAAACAGCTTCTGGGCCAGCTGGCCATAAGCAGCGACAACGGAGAGACACAGTGCCTGTCCATGGGAAAAGGCCTGCTTGCATATGGCAGGATAACAGGCGGCAAAGAGACCAAGGAACTTATCGAAGGCATCAGCGCAGAAGATGTAAGGGATATGGCACGCAGGATATTCGCTCCTGAAAATCTTTCAAGACTAATATACATTTGATGGAAAAGATATACAGATACATTGCCGGACATGCCACCCCTCAGAGCGAGGCTCTGGCTTGGGTGGAGAAACAGACGCACATCAGGACAAACCATGCGAGGATGCTGTCAGGAGCAGTCCAGGGGCAGGTCATGAGGATGATCGTGCAGATGTGCGGAGCCAGGGACATTCTCGAACTCGGCACGTTCACGGGGTATTCGGCAATATGTCTCGGTGCCGCAATGCCTGCTGACGGCCATCTGGACACCCTTGAAATAAATGACGAACTCGAGGATCTCATCCTCGAAGGATTCGAGCGCGCCGGCCTCTCGGAAAGGATCGACCTGCATATCGGTGATTGTAAGGAGACCCTCCGCAGGTTCGCCGGAGAAGGCAGGATGTATGACCTTGTGTACATGGATGCCAACAAACGCGAATACTGCGAATACTACGACCTCATCTTCGATATGGTGCGCCCCGGCGGCCTCATTCTCGCCGACAATGTGCTTTGGGACGGCAAAGTATGCCAGGATCCGCTTCCTCAGGACAAACAGACCCTCGGCATAGCCCGCTTCAACGACATGATAAAGGAAGACCGCCGCGTAGAGTCGGTGATCCTCCCCCTTCGCGACGGCCTGAACCTGATCCGCAAGAAATAGCGGTCATTTCAAAGTGAATCTGTCTCCGGCAGCATCCAGTACGACTGCTTTGAAGTAGTCGTAGCCGGGGTCTCCGAGTCGGCCTTCATCCCTGAAGAGCTCTTCGTAAGACTCTCTGTGGTCTACCGTATGCCTCCACTCGTTTTCATGGGCTGAAAGCCAGATGCAATCCTTTCCTTCCGGACTTGCCTTTATCTTGTCCATGGTGTCCTTGACTCCGTTCCAGCAGGCAGAGACGAGCACATCTGTCTTCTCTGAAGAGAGGTAGTCCTCTGCCTCAGGCACAGCATTGTCCCCGTTATGGACTATATTCCATCCTCCGATAGTAATCAGATACACATTGCATGGAGTCCTCGGCCCCTGATTGCCCATCATGCTCTTGAAATCCACTCCTCCTACCGTCTTGCCATAAGGATTGTCTCCACCGACTACAATCTTGAACGGGCTGCTGTTCTCAGGCAACAGATCACATGGGAGCACTACAGGCTTGCCCGCCTCTACCATGACCTCCAGAAGCCCGCCATCGAAATGGTCACCGTGAGGATGGGTGATGAACAGGACATCAAGATACGAAGCCAGTTCCTCCATCTGCTTCCTGTCTCCGGACCACTGCAGGTCTATTCCCACAGTCTGCCCCTGCGAACGGAAGATGAAGCCCATGTTATAGACCTTGAATATATCCAGTTTCCTTGAGTCTTTCCCTTCTGCAAGCCAGCGGAGAGCTTCTGCCTCGGCATCGGCATAAAGTCCTCTGACAGATGCCTCATATGCATCCTTCAGACCTTGCGGAGCATCCTTTGGCTTATTATCCGCATGCATAGGATAATCCCTGAGCAACAGAAGGTTACGTCTTTCAAGGCTGCAGTTTCCGCCATCGGAGATTTCCGCAGGATACCTTTCCATGAGACGGTCGACAAAATCATGGGTCTGCTGGATCCACACATAAGGCTGTGAATCTGCAATCTCCTTCTGTCGAGAGAGGAAGGTTTCCAGTTCTCCGGCAAGTTTCCTGTCCGATGTGCTGTCGATGAATTTCTCGACAAAAGCAAACATGTCGCTTCTCAAATCCTCATTGGACTGAGGCTTCCAGCTGAATGCGCCTGCCTCAAGAAATGACAAGCACAGAATTATCAATGGCAAAATCCGTTTCATACCGGTTACTGTCTTGTTATTTTAGCACCCAAAGCATTGAGTCTCACATCAATATCCTCGTATCCTCGATCGATCTGATCGATATTGCTTATCACGCTTGTACCCTTTGCCGACATCGCAGCGATAAGAAGAGCGATTCCCGCACGGATATCCGGAGAGGACATCTTTCCTGCACGCAGCTGACAACGATGGTCATGCCCCACGACAACAGCCCTGTGAGGGTCACAGAGAATGATCTGGGCTCCCATGTCTATGAGCTTGTCAACAAAGAAAAGGCGGCTTTCAAACATCTTCTGATGTATCAGGACGCTTCCCTGACACTGGGTTGCCGTAACAAGGATGACACTGAGAAGGTCCGGCGAAAGTCCGGGCCATGGAGCATCCGCAATGTTCATGATGGAACCGTCAAGGAACGAATCGATGACATAATGCTCCTGCTCAGGCACATAGATGTCGTCTCCCCTGCGCTCTAGGTTCACGCCGAGCTTGCGGAACACGTCCGGAATCATTCCAAGCTCGTCATATGCCACATCCTTTATGGTTATCGAACTCTGGTTCATGGCAGCAAGGGCTATGAAGGATCCGATTTCGATCATATCGGGAAGAATCCTGTGCTCTGTTCCGCCAAGTTTCTTCACACCGGTGATTGTCAGCAGATTGGAACCGATACCCTCTATTCTGGCTCCCATCCTCACAAGCATCTTGCAAAGCTGCTGGAGATACGGTTCACATGCAGCATTGTAGATTGTAGTCACACCTTCAGCCAAGGCAGCCGCCATCACGATATTAGCGGTTCCGGTTACGGAAGCCTCATCCAGAAGCATGTATCTGCCCTCCAGCGTCTTACCTTCCGGAACATGAAGATAGAAGGCCTTCCTTTCTGTGTCATATTCCTGAGCCGCACCCAGGTTCATGAATCCGAGGATATGCGTATCCACCCTGCGGCGGCCGATCTGGTCTCCACCCGGCTTAGGGAAATAAGCCCTGCCGAAACGAGTCAGAAGAGGACCGACCACCATCACCGAGCCACGAAGCTTGGCACACTTTTCCACGAAATCAACACTCATGATGTATTCCGTGTCTATCTCATCGGCCTTGAACGTATATACTCCCTTCTCATGCCTTGTGACCTTGACTCCCATTCCCTCCAGAAGCAGAATCAGATTCTTCACATCCAGAATCTCCGGAATATTGGAAATCGTCACTTCCTCATCAGTCAGAAGCACAGCGCTGATCACCTGCAGGGCCTCGTTCTTGGCACCCTGCGGTCTGATGACACCACTCAGACGGTGCCCGCCTTCTACAATAAACGAACTCATATCTTTCCTTTAATTTTTCTTGTCAGCCAACACCCTATCCCTCAACATCTTACAACTTCTCGGGTGCACCTTCAGGAACACCCGAAAACAGTTAAGTCGCTGACAATCAGAATACTACAAACCCTGACTATTCCACATCAAGAACAACTTCCGGGTGAGCGTCCTCGCCACACCACATGTTCGCTACTGTCAACTTGATGTCCTCATCAGGCCCCACTGTTCTTCTGATGGAACAGAAAGGATTGACAATCACCGGATTGCCTCCGAAATCAAGGATATACGGGAAGGATGTCATGTTGGTAAGGGCCACTGTCTTTCTGCCCTTTGAATCCACATTCAGAACCTTTACGGCCATGGCAGCCTTGAAGAAATCCTTAAGAAGCTGCTCCTCACCGGCGAGCGTACCAAAGGCATATGCAAGGGTACGATGTGCAAGAAGGGCCTCCTTCAGTGACTCGAGAGACTTGTCATGGGCAAGGATAAGGGTCATGTTCCTGAATGAACCGTTAAGACCATATGTCTCGCTTGTCGAGCTGTGCGCATCAGTATTGGCAGACATGAAGAAACCGTTCTCCTTGGCTCTTTCTATGGCTTTCGGATAGAACTCGGTTCCGTTCATGATCTCGATGCCGTCGATCAGACCTTCTCCATAAACCTTTGTCTCAAACTCCATCATGGTAACATCCGAGCGTCTCCAGCCTGGATGGTTCTGCATTATTATCGCTCCCTGAGCTCTGGCATTACGCATCGACTGAGCCGGATCGTCATCATAGACCGTATTGTTGTCTACCGTAAAAAGAGCATTGTAATGACCGACGGTAAGAGGGTCACGTGTTATCTCCGCGCCCGGAATGACAGTTATGCCATATCCTGCAGAAGCTGCCTGATAACGCTTTACAGAATAATTGAGATCCGTCTTGACGTCCTCGCTCATATATCCTTCATGAGGACGATACTCGACATGCTCGGTAGAAGCCACTATATCAAGGCCGTCATTCCATGCCTCGCGCACGCGAAATCCCGGTGTTACAGAACCATCCGAGAACACAGTGTGCAGATGCAGGTCAGCCTTGTACACATTGTATCCGTTTACCTGAGGAAGAATGATCTCGACTCTTTCCGCTGCCGTCTGCCTTGCATGACGAAGCATATCGACATTGTGCGAGTCCTGATAATAGAACTGAGCAGATGCACTGACTGCGAAAGCAAGTCCTAAGATGGTGACAATTAACTTTTTCATGGCGTTTAGATTTATGTGGTTATCATATGTGTTCAACTTCCGGACAGAGCTCCACTCCGAACCTGTCCCTGACAGAAGTCATTATACGTCGCTCAAGACCGACAATCTCTTCCGGATAAGCTTCACCGGTATAATTGACGATGACCAGAGGCTGCTTCTCATAGACAGCCGCTCCTCCGCTGCGGCGGCCCTTCCAGCCGCATTGCTCTATCATCCATGCAGCAGGAATCTTCACCATATCATCCGGGAGAAGATAATGAGGCACCTTATAATCAGCCCCATGCTCCGCCTTGGCCGCCGCCTCTATACGGACAAACTGCTCCATGGGAACAACAGGATTCTTGAAGAAACTGCCCGCACTTCCCATGACCGAAGGCTCCGGAAGTTTCTCCTTACGTATCCTGATTATGGTTTTTCTTATTAAAGCAGGAGTAAGGCTCTGATTGTCAGAGCCGCAGGAAGGTGCCGCCGCTTCGGTGACAGCCTCCTTGAGGTGGCCATAGTCCAACATCGGCCGGGGCTGCTTAGAAAGGGCAAAGAGCACATGAGTAACTATATATCTGCCCTTGATTTCAGGATTCTTGAAAATGGAATCACGATAAGCATAGCCGCACTCCGACACTTCGAAATGAACAAATTCCTCCTCGACGGTATCATAGCAATATACCTTGCGGATCACATCCTTCACTTCCACTCCATAGGCGCCGATATTCTGGACTGCAGAGGCACCCACCTCGCCAGGGATATGCGAAAGATTCTCCACTCCCCAAAGGCCTTCCTTGGCGGCCCAGGCACAGAAATCATCAAACACGACCCCTGCACCGACCGACACAAGAACCTGACCCTCAGGGTTATTCTGTCCCTCGTCCAGAATCTCGATGAAATCGATCCTGGAATGAAGGACAGTGCCCTTGAAATCGTCAGTGAATAGAAGATTGCTGCCGCCTCCGATATGAAGAACCGGACGGGCAAGCTCTCCGAACTCGATGTCGACAAGATCCGCTACAGAATCATACTCGATGAAACAGCGGGCCTTCACCTTCATTCCGAAGGTGTTCATCTTCGTCAGATCCTTATAGTAACTAGTATTTATCATAGTATTTTCAGATCCCCGGTCAAGCCGGGGATGAATGGTGACTAACCTATCTCAGCACCGTTGCAAAGAGTCTCAGCAGGCGTAACGAAACGCATCTTTCCGTCGTTCTGACGGGCCATGAGAATCATGCCCTTGGACTCGATGCCGCGGATCTTGCGTGGAGCAAGGTTGGCGAGGATGCAGATCTGCTTTCCTACCATCTCTTCCGGAGAATACTGCTCGGCGATACCTGAAACGATAACTCTCTTGTCAATGCCTGTATCGATGGTAAGCTTGAGGAGCTTGTCCGTCTTAGGAACACGCTCAGCTTCGAGGACTGTTGCAGTCCTGATGTCCATCTTCTCGAAATCCTCGAAAGTGCATTCCTCCTTCTGAGGAGTAACGACAGCGGCCTCGGCAGCCTTTGCAGCAGCCTCGCGCTCGGCACGGATAGCCTCAAGACGGGCGATCTGAGCATCCACTACCTCATCCTCTATCTTGGCGAAGAGAAGGGTTGCAGGGTTGAGCTGATGGCCTGCAGGCAGGAGTACAGCCTTGCCAAGGTCGTCCCATGAAAGGGTAAGACCGTCATATGAAAGTCCTGTATGAAGGGCTGCTCCTTCACCGGCCTTGTAGATGTTCTCGCTTACGGATCCTTCTTCACCTGCACGATGGTCCGCACCGGCGGTTATTCCGACATTCAGGATGCTGCGGAGCTTTTCTGATGAGAAAGGAAGGAACGGTTCGAAGGCGATTGCAAGCGAAGCGCAGATCTGAAGAGACACATTGAGAATAGATGCAGTCCTGTCCATATCTGTCTTCGCCACCTTCCACGGCTCGGTGTCGGTAAGGTACTTGTTTCCAAGACGTGCGATGTTCATCGCCTCCTTGAGAGCCTCGCGGAACTTGTATCCGTCAAGATACTTCTCCATGGCCTCACGCAAAGGCTGGATCTGTGCAAGAGTCTCCGCATCAATGGCCTCCGGCTTGAGATCGGCTGGAACACGGCCCTCGAAGTACTTGTGGGTCAGCACCACTGCACGGTTGACGAAGTTGCCGAGGATCGCCACGAGCTCGCTGTTGTTGCGCGCCTGGAAATCCTTCCATGAGAAGTCGTTGTCCTTGGTTTCAGGAGCATTGGCGGTAAGCACGTAACGAAGCACGTCCTCCTGACCAGGGAACTGCTCAAGATATTCATGGAGCCATACGGCCCAGCCGCGTGAAGTCGAGATCTTGTCGCCTTCGAGGTTAAGGAACTCGTTAGCAGGCACATTGTCCGGAAGTATGTAGCTTCCGTCTGCCTTGAGCATTGAAGGGAAGACGATGCAGTGGAACACGATGTTGTCCTTTCCGATGAAATGGACAAGCTTGGTATCCTCCGATTTCCACCATTTCTCCCAGCTCTGAGGAAGAAGTTCCTGAGTGTTGGAGATATATCCGATAGGAGCATCGAACCATACATACAGAACCTTGCCCTCCGAACCTTCCACAGGCACAGGGACACCCCAGTTCAGGTCACGGCTTACGGCACGAGGCTGAAGACCGCCGTCGATCCAGCTCTTGCACTGGCCGTACACATTGCTTCTCCACTCCTTGTGACCGTCAAGGATCCACTCCGACAGCCAGCCCTCATATTTGTCCAGAGGAAGATACCAGTGCTTGGTCTCCTTCTTTACAAGCTCGCCTCCGCTGAGGGCGGATTTAGGATTTATCAGTTCATCCGGGCTGAGGGTAGCTCCACATTTCTCGCACTGGTCTCCATAGGCACCTTCAGCACCGCATCGAGGGCAGGTACCGGTGATATAACGGTCTGCAAGAAAGGTCTTTGCCTCTTCGTCATAATACTGCTCGCTCACCTTCTCTATGAACTTGCCCTCATCGTAGAGCCTGCGGAAGAAATCTGCCGCATTCTTGTGATGGGTCTTTGAAGAAGTCCTGGAATATATGTCGAAATTGATTCCAAGACCTGTGAACGAATCCTTTATTATCCTGTGATACCTGTCCACTATATCCTGCGGGGTACAGCCTTCCTTCTGCGCCTTGATGGTGATAGGCACTCCGTGCTCATCGGATCCGCAGACATAGAGTACATCCTCTCCTCTCATCCTCAGATATCTCACATAGATGTCTGCAGGCACATACACACCGGCAAGGTGGCCGATGTGGACCGGACCGTTCGCATATGGGAGCGCACAGGTCACAAGTGTTCTGTTGTAATTCTTGCTCATATATCGTTACATTTTAAAATTTCATCATACTCTGCCCAGCTCGTTGTTAAGACGGGTGCGGGCACGGTTATATTCCTCGATCTTTCCCAAGATTTCGATCTGCCTTACGGAATCTTCCGAAGCGGCAAGCTCCGCACTGAGTTCCTTTATCAGGACCTCGAACTTGCGGCATTGATATGTCATCAGGCACTTTGGCACATACATAACAAGGCGGGTGTCATTCGTAGTCAGCGAATCCTCAAAAGCCTTGACAGTCAGCTGGTACTTCTCTATAAGAAGTTCCTTTGCCACTGCAACCACTTCAGGATCCAGGCTGTTCAGAAGCCTCGTCTGGATCTGCCTCTGGTCCAGCCCCTCATCATACATGGCAAAGTACTCATCATAAACCTTTCTGTAAGAAGGATTCGCGAACACATCGCCAGCCAGAGCCCCATCTATGAATTCCGCCACATTCACCTGCTCCTCATCATAGTACTTCGAATCCCTGTCGAACTTCAGAGGCGAGCAGCCGTCTTCAAGAATGAATCCCAGAAGTTCCTTCTCGCACGGAGCCAGAAACGGATCGCTCAGGACAAGCCCGTCATCGACCGGCATCACCACAGGTTCCGTCACAGGTTCCGGATAATCGTCCGAAGGCGGTGGAGGCACTGCCCTCAACCTGTCCCTTTCAGCCTGCTTCTGCTCGGAAAGGATCATATCCGCCCTCTTGCGGCTGACACGCTCAAGAAGAATCTGCTCGTCGATGGCAAACTTCTCCGCACATGTGCGCACATACACCGCCCGTTTGACAGGATCGGGCATAAGAGCCACCGAGTCAGTAACATCGTTTATGAGTTCCGCCCTCTTGAGGGGGTCATTTCCAGCTTCATCAAGCAGAAGGTCCACCTTGAATCCGATGAAATCCCTCTCCTTCTGCGCTATATAGTCCTGCACCTCCTCAAGCGTATGCCTTTTGGCGAAGTCGTCAGGATCCTGACCGTCAGGAAGAAGCACGACCTTCACGTTCATACCTTCCTTCAGCACCAGATCTATACCCCTCAGGGCCGCATGGATTCCGGCACCGTCGCCGTCGTATATTATAGTCACATTGTCCGTGAACTTATGGATCAGCCTTATCTGTTCCACCGTCAGGGACGTACCGCTCGAAGCCACCACATTGGTTATGCCGAGCTGATGCATCGAAAGGACATCGAGGTAACCCTCGACGAGAATACATTTATCCTTCTTGGAGATCTCGCTCTTTGCGAAGTATATTCCGTACAAGGAGCGGCTCTTCACATATATCTCTGTTTCAGGCGAATTGACATACTTCGCCACACTCTTGTCCGTCTTTAGGGTACGGCCTCCGAACGCTATGACACGGCCGCTTACCGAATGGATCGGGAACATCACCCTGTCATGGAAACGGTCCACAAGACGCCCGTCGTCATATCTGACCGACAGGCCGGTTTCAATCAGGAACTCTTCCTTATATCCGGCTGTCCTTGCGGCCTCGGTAAAGGCTTTGCGACCTATCGGAGCCCAGCCCAGGCCGTACTTCCGTATGGTCTCGTCTTCCAGCCCCCTGCTCCTGAAATACTGATAAGCTATGGCCTGACCTTCCCGGGTCCCGAGACTCTCCTGAAAGAACCTGCCCGCAAATTCCGAAACAAGAAGCAGGCTCTCGTTCTTCTGCCTCCGGGCTATATCCTCGGCCGTTTCTTCCTTTTCAACGACCTCTATATGATATTTACGCGCCAGATATCTCAGAGCCTCCGCATAGGAAAGGCTCTCATGCTCCATGACAAAACCGACGGCAGTACCTGACTTTCCGCAGCCGAAGCACTTGTATATTCCCTTGGACGGGGACACCGAAAAAGAAGGAGTCTTCTCATTATGGAACGGACAGCATGCAATATAGTTGGCACCCCGTTTCCTCAAAGTGACGAAGTCCCCTATCACATCGACTATCTGAGCCGTATCGAGAATCCTGTTGACGGTGTCCTGTGGTATCATCTTCTACTGCTCGTCCACCTTTTCGTATTCGACATCCTTCGCTCCTTTCACATCCATGACCTCATACTCATCGATCGCCTTCTTCATCTTCCATGAAGAAAGAAGCTCAGAAACTCCATAGATCAGCAGTGAAATTCCTGCAATCAGGCTGATGGATGACTTTGCGAACTCCGGAGTGAAAAGAAGGAAGACACCGGCGCCTGTCACAAGCACAGGCATGAGGAAAGCCCAGCCTCCCACCTTGGTAATCCTGTTCGCACCCAGAAGCGCAAAGATCTGGAAGAGTCCGAAGCCGGCGAGAACAATACCGATAAGATAGATTATCAGATTGGCTACAAAACCGTTGAAGATGAAAAGCAGAGCCGCTATGATGATATCGACCACAGCATTGAAGTTCATCAGCTTGGATGTGCTGTCATGCTTCTTTTTCAATCCCACCGCAAGAGAAACTATGCCGGAAGCGAAAAGAAGGGCGGCGATGATCTTCACCACGATATTCATAGCCTGTTCGTTGTAGACCATCATGATGACACCCACAGCGATTGCCACAACTGCCCTCATGGGACCGCTGAGCCTATTGGAATAACCGAATGTAAACATTTTCATTTCAATAAGATATTATCCGGGAAGCGACATGCGTCCCATCATACACATAAAATGCAAATTTAGCAATTTTCAGCAATTATTTTATTAATTTCGCGACTTCATTCGTAAACAACGGATATTACGGTGGAGAACAAGTTACAGATAGTGTATGAAAACGGATATTGAAATAGCAAGAAGCGTCAAGATGCGCAAGATTACCGAAGTTGCTGAAAGCATCGGAATCAACAGGGAAGACATTGAACAGTACGGTCATTACATGGCCAAGGTACCTCCGACCCTCATAGATGAAAACAAAGTGGCAAAAAGCAAGCTCATCCTTGTGACTGCGATAACCGCGACCAAGGCCGGCATCGGAAAGACCACAGTATCGGTGGGCCTCGCCCTGGGTCTGAACAAGATAGGCAAGAAGGCGGTAGTCGCTCTCCGCGAGCCTTCGCTTGGTCCATGTTTCGGTATGAAAGGAGGAGCGGCCGGCGGCGGATATGCCCAGGTACTCCCTATGGAGAAGATCAACCTTCATTTCACAGGTGACTTCCATGCGGTCACTTCTGCCCACAACATGATATCCGCCCTTCTGGACAATTACATCTACCAGCATCAGGAAGAAGGCTTTTCCCTGAAGGAAATAATCTGGAAGAGGGTCCTCGATGTAAACGACCGCTCTCTCAGGAACATTGTCACCGGCCTCGGCCCACGCGCCAACGGCATACCGCAGGAATCCGGTTTCGACATAACTCCTGCATCAGAAATCATGGCCATACTCTGCCTGTCAAAGGATCCGCTTGACATGAGGCGCAGGATAGACAACATCCTCCTCGGATACACCTTCGACGACAAGCCGTTCACAGTCAAGGAACTCGGCATCACCGGAGCCATCCTCACTCTCCTCCTCGACGCGATGAAGCCAAACCTCGTGCAGACAACGGAAGGCACAGCGGCCTTCATCCACGGAGGTCCGTTCGCGAACATAGCCCACGGCTGCAACTCGCTGATAGCCACAAAGACAGCCATGACCTTCGGTGACTATGTTATTACCGAAGCAGGCTTCGGAGCCGACCTCGGTGCAGAGAAATTCTTCAACATCAAATGCCGCAAGGGCGGACTCAAGCCCGACCTTACAGTTCTCGTCGCCACCCTCAACGGTCTCAAGATGCACGGAGGCACAGAACTTTCAAAGATAAAGGAACCTGACGAAGAAGGAGTCAGAAGAGGATTCGCCAACCTTGACAAGCACATCAGGAACCTCAGGAGCTTCGGACAGACTGTAGTCGTATGCTTCAACAGATACGCATCGGATACGGAGATCGAGATCGAAATGGTAAGAAGCCATTGCGAACAGATGGGAGTGCCGTTCGCCCTCAACAACGCATACATGGAGGGTGGAGAAGGCGCCGTGGATCTGGCTAATCTTGTAGTTGACACTATCGACAGCAATCCTTCAGGCGACCTGAAGTTCACATACAGCGACGACATCTGCATCAAGGAGAAGATCGAAAGCGTAGTAAAGAACATCTATGGAGCGGCAAACATCAGCTATTCGGCTGCAGCTTCACGAAAGATTGCAGCGGCTGAGAAGATGGGACTCTGCCACTTCCCTGTCTGCATAGCAAAGACACAGTATTCGTTCTCACAGGACCCGAATGCCTACGGAGCACCTGAGGGATTCGACTTCGAGATCCAGGACATTGTCATAAACACCGGATCGGAGATGATCGTGGCCATCGCAGGAAGCATCATCAGAATGCCAGGCCTGCCGAGATACCCTCAGGCTCAGAGAATTGACATCGTTGACGGAGAGATCGAAGGACTCAGCTGATGAAAGGACTGTTCGACAACCACAACCACAGCCAGTTTTCCTTTGACGGGAAGAAGACATCTGTCGAAGCATCCGCCCTCAGCGCCAGAAGCAAAGGACTCGGGGGAATCTGCTTCAGCGATCATTGCGACCTTTATGTAGCCCCCATGAAGGCCTCCTTCGAGAATCTTGTACCTGAAGAATTCGACATCACGGCGCAGCAGGCCGAAATAGACCGGGTCCAGGCAATGATGGACGCACAGGGTGCCGACGGGTTCAGGATCCTGAAAGGCATCGAGATCGGAATGTATGAGGACATCCGTCCACAGATCCGCAGGCATCTTGACGGACACAGCTTCGACCAGGTCATAGCATCCGTCCACTACATAGAGGAGACAGATCCATACTACGGAGGCTACTATGACGACAAGGATTGGAAGCAGGCTTACGGAAGATATCTCGAGACCATCTACAGAGAGATGACATGGCTGAAGGACTTCGACATCATGGCTCATTATGACTATATAGCCAGATATGCCCCCTATCCCCAGGAAAGCGTTCTTTACAAGGATTTCAGCGACATTTTCGATGAGATCTTCCGTTATCTGATCAGCGAGGGAAAGGCCTTGGAGATCAATACGAAAAGCTATCAGGACTACAAGGGAAGACACCCCCAGCCGGATCCGGAAGTATACATGAGGTACAGGGAGCTCGGAGGAGAGATCATCAGCCTCGGATCGGATTCGCACGACCCTCAGCGTCCGGGAGACAGATTCGACTGCTTCGCGGAATTTCTGCGGCATCTCGGTTTCCGCTGGACCGCTCACTACGAAAAACGCAGGCTCATCCAGCTTCCGCTATAAACAAGAAAATCCATCAGCCGGAAACCGACTGATGGATTTTCTTATTTTCTGGAGACCCGTCTTAGAACGGAAGGTCGTCCTCAGAAAGAGGAGCCGCATAGCTTCCTGCAGAAGCGGCATAGTCATAACCCTGCGGAGCTGGTGCAGGGGCCTGAGCGCCTACATAGCCGGCACCGCCAGCCACTGCTCCTGTCTCATAGTCATAACCCTGTGTAGGAGCAGAATAGCTTCCTGTCGAACCGGCAGGCTCTATCCTCCATGCCCTTACATCCGTATACCAACGTCCGTTGTACTCACGGCTGCTGAGATTGAAGGAAATCTTGACCTTGTCACCGATCTGATACTTCTCCAGATCCTTGACCTTCTCCTCACCCCAGACATTCATGCACACCTGAGACGGATAATTGCCTTCCTGATACTCGAAAATGAATTCCTGCTTGGACCATGTGCCCCTTGCAGAATTGCCTGACTGTACGGCGAGTTTACGTACAATCCTGCCCTCAAGTTCCATTGCCATGATTACTTGCTCTTCTCTACGAACTTAGCTACCTTGTGAACAGTCACATCGAAGATAAGGGTTGAGTTAGGACCGATCGCGCGGTTGCCTCTTGGACCGTAAGCAAGCTCGGCAGGGATGAAGAATGTAGCCTCACCGCCCTCGCCGAGAAGACCGAGACCCTCTGTCCAACCCTTGATCACGCGGTTTGCGACAAACTGGGTAGAATCGTTCTGATCGAATACTGTACCGTCAAGAAGAGTACCCTTGTATGAAACCCATACTGTATCCTGTGGCTGTACCTTATAATCGTCACCGGCGCTGATGAGTCTGTACTGGAGACCGCTCTCTGTAGTCTGAACGCCTTCCTCCTTTGCGTTTTCAGCAAGGAAAGCCTCCTCCTTTGCAAGGTTTACGGCAGCCATGTACTCCTGTCTCTTAGAAATGAAGCTGTTGAAAAGCTCGTTCATTGTGTTAGGGTTTACCTTGAACTGCTCGCCGAACTTCTCATCATATGGTGAACCTTCTGCAGCGAGGAAGTCCTGCATACCCTTCTTCATCTCAGTCATATTGAGTTCCTCAAGCACCTCAGCGAAGTTGTTCTGCTTGATCATCGAACCGAAGTTCACACCAAGAAGGTAGCTTACCGAGTCCACCTGACCTGATGAAGGGAGTTCTACATCTACTTTAACATTCTCCTTTGGAGTCGTGCCGCATGACATAACCATAGATGCCATAAATGCAGCAGCAAGAATCTTGATTGCTTTCATCTTTTCTGTTCTATTTTTAAATAACTTGTGTCAAATTTTGATACAAGCTGCAAATATAATGTATTTTTTCGACAAGGAAATAAAAATCTGTTTTAGAAGAAAAATCGTTGTACATTCCGAAATAATCATTAACTTAGTAAGCCTAATTTTTCATACTATGAAAATTGAGACTTCTGAGCTGCATTCAAAACTTAAGGAATTCTTCGGATTCGACTCATTCAAATCCGATCAGGAAAACATTGTAAGACATCTGGTGGACGGGAACAACGCCTTTGTGCTGATGCCGACAGGCGGAGGCAAGTCGCTGTGCTATCAGCTTCCCGCCCTTGTAATGGAAGGCACTGCAATCGTAATTTCCCCTTTGATTGCGCTCATGAAGAATCAGGTCGACGCCATCAGAGGTTTCGTCGCTCAGAACGACGGAATCGCGCATTTCCTCAACTCATCCCTGAACAAGGCCCAGATAACGGAAGTGCGCAACGACCTTCTTTCCGGAGCCACCAAGCTCCTGTATGTCGCTCCGGAATCGCTCACAAAGGCCGAGAACATAGCCATGCTCAAGGAGATAAAGATCTCGTTCTATGCCATTGACGAAGCGCACTGCATCTCCGAATGGGGCCATGACTTCAGACCGGAATACAGAAGGATACGCAGCATCATCGAAGAGATCGGAATCGCACCTATAATAGCCTTGACGGCCACAGCCACACCGAAGGTCCAGAGCGACATCCTGAAGAATCTCGGAATGCCGGATGCGACGGTGTTCAAATCCTCATTCAACCGTCCGAACCTCTATTATGAAATAAGGGACAAGTCCGACCCTAAAAGGGACATCATCAGATACATAAGGCAGAATCCCGGCAAGTCGGGCATCATCTACTGTCTGAGCAGAAAGAAGGTCGAGGAACTGGCCGAACTCCTGAACATCAACGGCATCAAGGCGCTGCCGTACCATGCCGGCCTCGATGCGAAGACAAGAGCCGAGAACCAGGACAAGTTCCTGATGGAGGAAGTCGATGTGATCGTAGCGACCATCGCCTTCGGCATGGGCATAGACAAGCCGGACGTACGCTTCGTCATCCACTACGACATACCTAAGAGTATCGAAGGGTATTATCAGGAGACCGGACGTGCCGGAAGAGACGGCCAGGAAGGCCAGTGCATAACCTTCTACAGCTACAAGGACATACAGAAGCTGGAGAAGTTCATGCAGGGCAAGCCTATTGCGGAGCAGGAGATAGGAAAGCAGCTCCTTATGGAGACTGTGGCCTATGCGGAGTCAAATTCATGCCGCAGAAAGCTGCTGCTCAATTATTTCGGAGAAGAATACACCGAAAAGAACTGCGGAGCCTGCGACAACTGTCTACACCCAAAGAAACAGTTCGACGGCCGCGAGGAGATGGCCATGATCATAGAGCTCATAACCATGCTTCCGGAACATTTCAAGACCGAACATCTGGCGAATGTCCTTGCAGGAGAGAACAACTCCATAATAAAGTCATACAAGCACGACAAGCTGGAACTGTTCGGAGCAGGAAAGGAGCATTCGGTAAGATTCTGGAACGCTGTAATCCATCAGGGAATAATTCTTCATCTGCTCCACAAGGACATAGAGTCATACGGCCTGATCTCAGCTACGCCGAAAGGCATGGAATTCCTCGAGAATCCGTACGAGCTGATGCTCACGGAAGACCGTGAATTTGTCGAAGGTGAGGATGATGACGACGACATGCCTGCTGCCGGAGCAAGAGGTGGCGGAGGAGGAGACGAACAGCTTCTTGCCATGCTCAAGGATCTGCGCAAGGACGTGGCCCGCAAACGCAGGCTTCAGCCATGGGTAATCTTCGGAGACCCTTCTCTTGAAGACATGTCCATAATGTACCCTATTACCGTAGATGAGCTGAAGAACTGTCAGGGAGTAGGAGAAGGAAAGGCAAGGAAGTTCGGCAAGGAATTCCTTGAACTCATAGCAAAATATGTTGAGGAGAACGAGATCGTCAGACCGGATGATTTCGTGATGAAATCCATCGTCAACAAGTCCGTAAACAAGGTATACATCATCCAGAGCGTCGACCGCAAGCTTCCTCTTGACGACATTGCGGACTCGAAGGAAATGGAAATGGACGAGCTTCTCAATGAAATCGAAGCAATAGTATATTCCGGCACGAAACTCAATCTCGACTACTATATAGAACAGAACCTCGATGACGACGTAGTGGACGAGATCTATGAATATTTCAGGGAAGAGGCTGAATCAGACTCGCTGGAAGCGGCAATGGAAGTGCTTGGAGACGATTACGACGAGATGGAAGTACGCCTTGTACGCATCAAGTTCCTCTGCGAAGTCGCTAACTAAAGTTCCATCCAACGTATATCCTTGTCCCTGCCCCAGTAGGAAAGCTGCCGCTTGGCATAGCGGCGGGTATTGCGCTGGATCAGTTCGACCGCGCGGTCAAGGGAGCAGTTTCCGTCAAGATAATCGAATATCTCCTTATAACCTACGGTCTTCAAGGCCGCCAGGTCACGATATTGCGTCAATGAACGGACTTCATCGACAAGTCCTTCGTCGATCATCTGAAGGACTCTACGGTCTATACGGTCATACAGGATGTCGCGTGGTCTGGTCAGACCGATCTTCTCGACCTCGAAATCACGTTTCTTTGCCGGAGCCGTCTTGAAAGACGAGAAGGGCCTGCCTGTCATAAGACAGACTTCAAGCGCCCTGACGACCCTCTGGCCGTTTGCGATATCGATTGTCGCATAGCTCTCCGGATCGAGAGCCTTCAGTTCAAGACGCAGGGACTCCACCCCTTCTTCCGCAAGACGGGCCGTAAGCTCGGAACGAAGCTGAAGATCCGCCTCTGGGAAATCGTCTAGTCCGTTTACAAGAGCATCCACATAGAAACCGGAACCTCCTGCCATGACAAGGGTATCATGTCCCTCCGAGAACAGCCTGTTTATGAGTTCAAGAGCTTCAATCTCATATTTTCCTGCCGTATACAGTTCCGTAACCGTATGTGAATGAATAAAATAATGCTGCACAGCGGAAAGCTGCGCAGCAGATGGCACGGCTGTGCCTATGGTCATTTCCTTATATATCTGACGTGAGTCGCATGAAATGACAGGAGAACCATATCCGAGCGCAGCCTCGATGCTGTAGTCTGTCTTGCCTACAGCTGTTGGGCCCAGAATGATTATCAGTCTATTCTTCGTCATCGTCTCCGTAAATCTCTTCGGTCTCGTCATCAGAATCCTCTGACAGGTCATCGTCATCGAAATCGTCGAAATCATCATCGTCCGGATCCTTCTTCTTGTCGTCAGGAAGGTCCTCGAATGCCACATAACCGTTCTCGAACTCGATAGGGTTAGGACCCTTGGTCTCAACAAGAAGAGGATATATGACACCTTTGCGGAATTCTCCTTCACCATCGAAGGCAACGTTCACGCTCTTTACATTCGTAGTATCATAGAAATAAACGAACTTGTCTTCGCCCTTCTTGTGGCACTGCCCTGCAGTCACGTCATCAATGGTTCCGCTTCCGAGATCGAACACGCCGTACCTTGCCGAGACGTCACCCTGCATATCGAACGCCTTGAAAAGCACAAGCTGATCCTGAGGGAAATCCATATCCGCTCTCATCTGCTTATGGAAAGAATAAAGAGAAGTCGTATCCTTCAGCTCATATACTCTTGCAAAACCCTTTATTCCGGGAAGAGAAACTCTATATTTCAGTATCATAGTAAGTTAGGATTGAATCATGATTAAAAACGCTCCCGTATCCACCGGAAGCGAACCCAAAGGTAGTAAAAAGTCAAATATTTATTTCAATTTATTTCAGAAAAATGCTAATTTTGGAATTTAGTATGGATACATCTCAAATCCAAGATTCGTACAAGAGCATCGCCGCCCCGTCGGACGGACTTTTCAAGGACAATGGAAGCCGTTTCATTGCCCGGGCGTATCCCGTTGAAACAGAAGAAGAGGTAAAGGAAATCGTAGCTTCCCTGAAAAAGGAGTACTACGATGCGAGGCATCATGTCTATGCCTACAGGCTGGGATACAAGGGGGACAAGTTCCGCGCAAATGACGACGGAGAGCCTTCCGGTTCATCAGGACGACCTGTCCTGGGCCAGATCGACTCCTGCGGACTGAGCGACATACTTGTAGTGGTGATAAGGTATTTCGGCGGCATAAAGCTGGGCATACCGGGGCTCATACGAGCCTACAAGACTTCGACAGCAGATGCTCTGGCCAATGCCGAGATCATCGAGAAGATAGCATCCAGACGCTACAGGGTACATTTCGGATACATGAGCATGAACGGGATCATGAAGGTGATGAAGGACCTGAATCTGGAGCAGAAGAACCAGAAGTTCGACATGGAGTGCAGTCTCGAGACCAATGTCCGCCTGTCCCTTGAGGGCACCTTCCTGGAAAGGATGGAAGACGTGGAAGGCTGCCATGTAGAAGAGCTGTGACACCATGCATCCGACCGGACAGAAGAAAATAAAAACAGATAACATTAAACATATGAGGAAAAGTTTGATTTCAATCAGGGATTTCACCAAAGAGGAGATCCTTCATGTGCTCGAGACGGCAAAGGAATTCGAGCAGAACAAGGAGCAGAAGTTCCTTGAAGGCAAGGTGATAGCCAGCCTTTTCTTCGAGCCGTCAACAAGAACAAGGCTCAGTTTCGAGACAGCCATCAACCGTCTGGGTGCAAAGGTCATCGGCTTCTCCGATGCCACAAACACAAGCCAGAGCAAGGGAGAAACCCTCAAGGATACGATCAAGATGGTTTCAAACTATGTGGACATGATCGTTATGCGACATCCGCTCGAAGGCAGTTCACGCTACGCTTCGGAAGTGGCCTCGGTTCCCGTGGTCAATGCAGGCGATGGAGCCAACCAGCATCCTTCACAGACTCTCCTTGACCTTTATTCGATCCTCCAGACACAGGGAAAGCTCGAAGGACTGACCATCAACATGGTAGGAGACCTGAAATACGGACGCACCACACATTCGCTCCTTCAGGCCATGTCCCATTTCAATCCTAAGTTCATATTCACCTCTCCAAAGGAACTGATGATGCCTCAGGAATACAAGGACTTCCTCGATGCCAAAGGCATAGAATACATCGAGACCACATCCCTGGAAGAGCATCTGAACGACTGCGACATCCTCTATATGACCCGTGTGCAGCAGGAAAGGTTCACGGACCTTATGGAATATGAAAGGGTGAAGGACGTATACAGCCTTGACGCGCAGATGCTTGGAGGTGTGAAGGAGAACATGAAGATCCTGCATCCGCTTCCTCGCGTGAACGAGATTGCCCAGGACGTGGACGACACACCTTATGCATATTATTTCAAGCAGGCCGAGAACGGACTCTATGTCCGCATGGCCATAATCAGCTATCTTCTGGGTTACCGTTAAAGAGAAATCTACATCATTATGTCAAGAAAAGAATTAGTAGTAAGCGCATTGGAGAATGGAACCGTACTGGACCATATCCCTGCAGAAAACGTATACAAGGCTCTGGACCTCCTCAATCTCAAGGGTGTAGAGAACCAGATCACCATAGGCATCAACCTTGCGAGCAAGCTTAACGGACGCAAGGGCATCATAAAGATCGCCGACAAGTTCTTCGAGGACGACGAGCTCAACAAGCTTGCCCTCATAGCACCTAAGGCGACGGTCAACATAATCCGTGATTTCAAGGTCGTGGAGAAGAAGGTGCTCAAGATGCCGCACGAGATTGTCGGAATCGCAAAATGCCAGAACCCGAAGTGCGTCACCAACCACCAGCCGATCAAAACAAGGTTCACAACGCTTGTAAAAGATGACGAAATCTTACTTTTATGCCATTTTTGCGAAAAAACTTCAGGCATCAAGGGGCTTTTTTAAAATAAATCATTACTTTTACGGGCCAACAAATTAAAAACTATAAAAACCACATAACAATGAAGAAAGTACACAATTTCAATGCAGGTCCATGTGCCCTGCCGCAGCAGGCTGTCGACAAGGCAATCGACGCCCTCAAGGATTTTGCAGGAACCGGAATGCCGGTGATCTGCGTCTCACACAGAAGCAAGGAGTGGAGCGCCGTCATGGATGAATGCCGCGCCCTCTGGAAGGAGCTCCTCAACATTCCTGACACACACGAGGTCCTTTTCCTCGGTGGCGGAGCAAGCATGGGCTTTCTTTATGTTGCGATGAATCTCCTCGAGAACAAGGCCGGATACCTTGAGACAGGAGTATGGGCAAAGAAGGCATTGAAAGAGGCCAAGGGACTCGGCAATGCTTATGCAGTTGCATCATCGGCAGACACTACATTCAACTATATTCCTAAGGGATATGAGATTCCTGCCGACCTCGACTACTTCCACATCACTACCAACAACACCATCTACGGTACGGAAATCCATGAGGACATGGACTGCCCTGTTCCGCTCGTAGCTGACATGTCATCAGACATCATGAGCCGCCCTGTGGACGTGAGCAAGTATGCTGTCATCTATGGTGGCGCCCAGAAGAATGTAGGCCCTGCAGGTGTGACTTTCGTGATCGTCCGCAAGGATGTGCTCGGCAAGGTAAGCCGCTATATCCCTACAATGCTTGACTACCGCACCCATATCGACGGCGGTTCAATGTTCAACACCCCTCCTGTATTCCCTATCTTCGTCATGAACGAGACCCTCAAGTGGGTCAAGGAACTCGGCGGAGTCGAGGCTATCCACAAGATCAACAAGGAGAAGGCTGCAATCCTCTACGACGAGATCGACCGCAACTCCCTCTTCGTGGGAACGGCTGCAAAGGAAGACCGTTCTATCATGAACGTATGTTTCGTTATGGCTCCAGGTCATGAGGATCTTCAGGACGAGTTCATGAACTTTGCGAAGGAAAGAGGAATGGTGGGAATCAAGGGCCACAGGTCTGTCGGAGGTTTCCGTGCATCCATCTACAACGCATGTCCTGTTGAAAGCGTACAGGCTCTTGTCGACTGCATGAAGGAGTTTGAAGCATTGAAGAAATAATCGTAATCCCCGGCTCGTCCGGGGATCCCAACTCCATTGAAAATGAAAGTATTAGTAGCAACTGAGAAGCCTTTCGCAGCAGCGGCTGTGAACGGCATACGTGAAATCGTTGAAGGTGCCGGCCATGAGCTTGCACTCCTCGAAAAATATACAGAAAAGGATCAGCTTCTCGCTGCCGTAGCTGACGCTGACGCTCTCATTGTACGTTCCGACAAGGTTACAGCTGACGTGGTGGCTGCAGCGAAGCAGCTCAAGATCGTAGTCCGCGCCGGAGCCGGTTATGACAACCTTGACCTTCCTTCATGCACAGAGCGCGGCATCGTTGCGATGAACACTCCCGGACAGAACTCCAATGCCGTTGCTGAGCTTGCCCTCGGCCTCATGATATATATGTCACGCAATCAGTTCACTCCTGGAACAGGTGCCGAACTCAGCGGAAAGACAATCGGAATCCAGGGCTTCGGAAACATCGGCCAGCTTGTAGCGAAGAAGGCTGTCGGCCTCGGAATGAACGTGCTCGTGCTTGCACCGCAGCCTGCTGAAAAGCATCAGGGCTGGAACACCGTTCCTACGATCGAGGAGCTTTACAGCAAATGTAACTTCGTTTCTGTGAACATCCCTGCAACTCCTGAGACAAAGGGCATGATAGGATATGAACTCCTTTCGAAGATGCCTAAGGGCGGCTGCCTCATCAACACCGCACGTAAGGAGATCATCTGCGAGGAAGGCCTCGACAAGGCCCTTGCAGAGAGAGCAGACCTCAAGTATGCGACAGACATCGCTCCTGTGGCTTATGCAGAGCTCAAGGAGAAGTATGCAAAGCAGATCTTCGCCACCCCTAAGAAGCAGGGTGCGGAGACTGCCGAAGCCAACATCAACGCAGGTCTTGCCGCAGCAAACCAGATCGTAGGTTACTTTGCAACAGGTTGCACAAAATTCCAGGTTAACAAATAAATCCCATGGTACGAGTTAAGCCATTCGCGGCGGTACGTCCGCCAAAGCAGTATGTAGAGGAAGTTGCTGCAAGACCTTATGACGTCCTCAACTCAGTGGAAGCCAAGGCCGAGGCAGGAGAGAAATCCCTCCTCCACATCACAAAGCCAGAGATTGACTTCGACCCGATAATCGACGAACACAGCCAGCCTGCATATGACAAGGCTGTCGACAACTTCAAGGCATGGCAGGAAAAAGGCTGGCTTGTGCAGGATGAAAAGCCATATTATTATGTATATGCACAGACCATGGAAGGACGTACCCAGTACGGACTCGTAGTATGCGCACATACAGATGACTATGCAGAAGGCAAGATCAAGAAGCACGAGCTGACCCGCAAGGACAAGGAAGAGGACCGTATGATCCATGTACGCATCCAGGATGCCAACATCGAACCGGTATTCTTCTCATATCCTGACAATGACGAGATCGACGCCATTGTAAACAAGTATATCACAGATGAGCCTGAGTATGATTTCGTTGCTGCTGACGGCTTCGGTCACCATTTCTGGGTGATAGACGACCAGGCAGACATCGACCGCATTACAGCAGTCTTTGCCGAGATTCCGGCCTTCTATGTGGCTGACGGTCATCATCGTACAGCGGCAGCCGCTCTTGTGGGAGCAGAAAAGAAGGCACAGAACCCGGCTCATACCGGAGAGGAGGAATACAACTGGTTCATGACCGTCGTATTCCCGGACAGCCAGCTCAAGATCATCGACTACAACCGCGTGGTCAAGGATCTTAACGGACTCACTTCTGAACAGCTCGTTGCAGCTCTGAAAGAAGATTTCGATGTCCGTGAAGAGGGAACTGAGATCTACAAGCCGGGCAGACTCCATGAGTTCTCGATGTATCTTGGAGGCAAGTGGTATTCTCTCGTTGCAAAGGAAGGCAGATATGATGACAATGATCCGATAGGTGTCCTCGATGTCACAATCCTTTCAAATCTGGTTCTTGACAAGATTCTCGGAATAAAGGATCTCCGCACAGACAAGAGGATTGATTTCGTAGGCGGCATCCGTGGCCTCGACGAACTTTCGCGCAGGGTGGACAGCGGTGAGATGGCAGTTGCATTCGCACTTTATCCTGTATCGATGCAGCAGCTTGTAGATATCGCCGATTCCGGCAACATCATGCCTCCTAAGACCACCTGGTTCGAGCCTAAGCTCAGAAGCGGCCTCGCAATCCACAAGCTCAGCTAAACGATTAAAACACACAACTGATTACATATCAGCATTTTATGCTATTACGGGTGTTCCTTAAGGAACACCCGTAATAGCATAAAATATTATATATCAACAATTTGCGATTACAGCTACCTCGCGCGATGCTGATAGCCGGCAGCATCATACAGAGCCTCCAGGGCAGGAAGACGCTCGATGAAATCATCATATCCTCCCCTATCGGAAGTCCAAGCCACTTCACACAAAGCGGCCAGACGCGGAAGAAGCATGTACTGGGCCTGTTTGATTTCCGGTATATACTCTGTCCAGAGATTACCCTGAACGCCAAGGATATAGTCCTTCTCGGACTCTGAAAGGCCCTCGAAAGGATTGAATGAATAGACTTTCTCTAGAGGTAGATGACCGCCCCATGCCAGAGGCTCATTCTCACGGTCCTCGCTCTGATAGTAATCGAGATAGCAGTAGGTGCTCGGCGCCATGATAGCACGGTTTCCCTGCTTTGCAGCCTTGATTCCGCCTTCTGTACCGCGCCATGACATGACGATCGAATTAGGAGTCACACCGGCCTCAAGAATCTCGTCCCAGCCTATCATATGCCTGCCATGAGCCTCAAGGAACTTCTCGATACGGTCGATTCCGTAACCCTGAAGCTGACGGTATGTCTTAAGCCCCTCCTCCTTCATTCTTTTGGCGCAATGAGGACATTTCTGCCAGAACTTGGTCGGACATTCGTCACCTCCGATATGGATGTACTCGGACGGGAACATTTCGACAACCTCAGCGAGAACGCCCTCCATGAACTCGAAGGTCGTTTCCTTACCTGGGCAGAAGACACGGTCGTCTATATCCCAGCTCTGACGGACTTCATACTGCTCACCGGTACAGCTGAGCCATGGATATGAAGCAAGGGCGGCCACAGCATGGCCCGGGAACTCGATCTCAGGAATCACAGTGATGAAACGTTCTGCCGCATATTCGACGACCTCGCGTATCTGCTCCTTAGTATAGAAACCGCCATGAGGCACATTATCGAACGGTGTGTTCTCGTCATATTCGCCGTTCGGATCCTTGCCGATGATGGTACGCTTACGCATCGATCCCACCTCCGTCAGCTTCGGATACTTGTCGATCTCGATTCTCCAGCCCTGGTCATCTGTAAGATGCCAGTGGAAGGTGTTCATCTTGTGCATTGCCATGATATCAAGAACGCACTTCACATCTTCGACAGGGAAGAAATAACGGCCTACATCAAGCATGGTTCCCCTGTATCCGAGAAGAGGTGCATCCTCGATCCTCACCGCAGGTATCTCCACAGCCTTTACATCCCCGGCAGTGAAAGCCTCAGCGGTCATAAGCTGCCTGAGGGTCTGAAGTGCATAGAATGCTCCTGCAGCCGTCGAACTGGCGATATCTATCGTCTCGGCAGCCACTTCAAGCTTGTAGCCTTCTGACGGAATATTCTCGTCAAGAATGAAGTTTATGCCATGGGACGCATCCAGTGAAGAAAGGTTCATCTTTACCCCCTGACCGAACACAGCTTCTGTGATGTCTTCAAGGGCAGATGCCACATATTCCAGCTCAGGAGCCTCATAGAGGAAATTGGCCTGAGTTTTCTCTGTCAGCCTGAAAGCCCCCTCCGTCATTTCGACAGACGATGGCTCAGGAATAATCGAAACCGTTTCCGGAGAAACGACAGTGCCTGTGCATCCGATCATGAATGCACAGGCAGCTATAGCATAAGTAAATCTTTTCATTAAAGACACAATGAGGCAGCTCCAAGAATGGCTGCATTATCAATAGATGATGTCATTATCTTGAGTCTTGCCACGCTTCTCTGGTAAGGGAACGACTCAAGTTCCTTGTACATGCCTCCCTTGAAGAAATCGAATGCACCGGCGATGCTTCCTCCGAAGACGATCACCTGAGGGTCATAAGCATTGATTATCAGCGAAACCAGCTTGCCGATATGACCTCCGAACTCGTCCCACTGAGCAAGAGCCTCAGAATCGCCTTCTCCGGCCTTGATGAACAGGTCCTTGCCTGTAGTACCCTTGCCCACGAAGACACGGCTCGAGCAGTAATACTCATAGTCCTTGTCAAGATAAGGGATATTGCCGATTTCTCCGGCACCTGTATTCTGACCGCTGTAGAGCTTGCCGTCGATGATGAGGCAGCCGCCTACACCTGTTCCGAGAGTTACGCACACCACATCACGATAGCCCTTCGCTTCTCCATAGCGAGCCACTCCAAGTCCGAAGCAGTTGCAGTCATTGTTCACTGAAACAGGGACACCGAACTTCTTTTCAAGAATGTCCTTTACAGGCACTTCCTTCCACGAAGGAATGGCAACCACATCGTATACGGTACCTGTCTCGAGATCCACAACCGCTGGCACTCCCATACCGATAGCGGTAACGTCCGGAGTAATTACAGACTCGATGAGTCCGGTTATATGTTCAAGGACTTCTTCCTGAGAAGCCTTTGATCTTGTAGGCTCAGATACTACCTTGAGTATCTTGCCGTCATCTACGAGCGCAACACGTACATTTGTTCCGCCCAAATCTATTCCGATAGTCATTATAGTGTTATTTTATATGCCTGTTAGAGTCTGTAGTCACCGCTCTTTTCAACGCGTACTGTCTTTGTCTGTCCGTCACCCCAGTTTACAACGAGATCGAACGGCTGCTCTGTCCTGACGCTCACAACCGGTCTTGCAGAAGCAGACGAGCGCTTTGCTACCTTAAGGTCGATGGTGCCTTCAGGTCCGAAAGGATACCTGTCGATACCATGAGCCTCAAGCTGGTTGACTGTCCACTCAACCTTGTTCTCAGCATAATTTGACTGGATTCCGAGGATGTACTCTATGAACACGGCGATAGGCGGAAGACCTGCCCAGCCGACGAAATCCTTTCTTGCCATGAAGCCTGGCTCCACTGCCTCTGGTGAGTAATATTCCCAGAATGTACCTGTATCCTTCCATACCTGGAACACTGCGTTGTAATGATCGGAAGCCACTTCATAAGCCTTCTGACGATAGTTCTTGTTGTAGAGTCCGTCAATTACCATATAAGTAGCACCCGGCCATACGCCGCCCTGCCAGTAACGTCCCTTAGGATTGTACTTCTTATGGTCTGCAGAGAGGGAAGGTACGCGCTGAGGACGGTCGAACTCGGCCTCGTTGTCGAGATGAGCCACGATCTTGTCGAGACGGTCCTTCTCGAGAGCATCCACCTGAAGAGCCCAGAACGCGCTGATACCCTTTGTAGGGCAAAGAGAACCATCTGCATACTGGTCATGGAGGAAGTTGGTCTCATCGCTCCAGAGCTGCTCGTTCACATACTTGGTAAGATGCTTGATCTCATCCTCCATATCTTCGATCTCCTGCCAGCGCTCGATGTAGAATCCGATCTGGAGAAGAGACTCGTTCACGAGAATCTGCTGGAGGTTTGTATCGAGCCATACCATATGTCCATGTGAGTAGATAGGGCTGTATTCATCGTCCACGCGAGGCATGTTGTCCATACCTGTACCCCATCCGCTTGACCAATATGTTCCGTTCTGCCATGTACGGTTGAGCTTCCACCACTTTGCATAACCGCAGAGTGCAGGGAAGATACGGTGGAGACGGTCGATGTCGCCGAACTGACGGAAATACTCGAGCTCCACCCATGGAAGAAGGTTCGGACCTGTAGAAGTAGGGTCATATCTTTCGAAGCAGTCAGAACCGTCTGCACGGATCTCACGGCAGATGAAGCCGTCCGGATGCTGCTTTGCATAGAAGTTGTCAAGCGACTTCTGGAATGGGAAATACTGGTAGCCGTATCTTGCGAAAAGCATCATGAAGCATGAGTCCCACATGAAGATATTGCCGTTATAGGCTACATCAAGATACGAAGCAGTGAATCCTGAACCCTCCTGCGGATGACGGATGTTGCCTATGGCAATCTTCCATGCATGCCAGTACATGTCGATCTCCTGCTGATGGCCTTCCCATACAGGAGACGGAAGGATCTTCTTAGCCTCTTCATATGACTTAGGCTGCACAATTTCAGGAGCTGCAGTACGATATGGGTTCTCCGCTACAAATACATTCTTAACATATGTATTCTTGTAAGGGAGCTGATAAGGACCTGACTTGAGATCCTGGGCATTGAGCTGGCCGCAAAGAACGACAGCTGCCAATGCTATGAAAAATCTTTTGAACATATCTTGATTATTTTATCATTTCCTTGATTCTACGGGCTATTTCCGTATTCATGTATGTACCTGTAAACTTATCCGATCCCGGTCCGTACGAATAGACAGGAAGCATGGCAGGAGTATGGTCGTTTGTCACGTAAGTTCCCATGATATGTCCTGTCTCTGCGTTTCCGTCAAGAAGGACAAGACCTCCTGTCTCATGATCGCCTGTCACCACAACAAGGGTCTCACCGTCCTCATCAGCGAACTTGAGCGCTTCCGCGACTGCAAGATCGAAGCTGAGAGTCTCGATAACAGAACCCGGAAGGCTCTTGGCATGGCCGGCATAATCGATCTTCGCACCTTCTACCATAAGGAAGAAGCCCTTCTTGCTCTGGTCCTGAAGAAGGTCGATAGCATCCCTTGTCGCATCAGCAAGGAACTCAAGGGTGGATTCCTCCACTGCCTCGTCCATTCTCTCATCTATGCAGATCACCTTTCCGTTCTGCTCATCGATCTGTGAGGCATCAGTAATGAAAGCGTATCCTGCCTTCTTGAGTTCGCCTACGAAATCGACACCGTCATTCCTGCGTGTGAACTCACGCATACCGCTTCCGCAGAGCAGGTCGAGCTTACCGTCAAGAAGATATCTGGTTATCTCATCAGCATTGTCCCTTTCCGTGCTATGTCCGTAGAAAGCGGAAGGAGTCGCATCTGCGACATTTCCAAGAGTCATCACACCTACAGCATAACCCTTCTCATCGAAGAAGTCACTGAGAGACGGGATAGCCTGACCGTCAACTGTTGAAGAAATGTGCCTGTTCGCATGACTTTCACCTGTGGCGAGAGCACTTCCGGCAGCAGCTGAATCGGTTGTGAATGCACCGAGAGCATTATTTACCTGGAAGCCTATGTTATTGATGTTCATAATCGTAAGAGCGCCCTTGTTGGCATAGTACGCAGCTGTCGCCTGATTGAGGCCGAAACCGTCTCCGATAAGGAAGATGACATTCTTCACCTTCTTTCCGGTCTTGCCATATTCCGGCTCATATACTTCTACGCCCTTTGAAAGCTGAAGCTTATCATTCTGGAAACCGGCGAAATCCCTTGTGGTCTTGTCAAGATTAGCGAAGCGTGTAACTCCTCCCTGCGAAGAAGACGCAGCACCTATCTGAAAATTCTTGTTCGCATAATCCCTGTAGAAGACAGAAGCAAGTTCCGGTTCATCCGTATTGATGAAGTCTATACCGAGATTGTAGAAGGTATAATACATGGTCTCATACTCCGGCGTACCCCAGAAACGGACAGGACGATTCATGCTGTGAGCCTTGTCTATCGCCTTCTTGAGCTCAGCTTCCTGCTCAGGAATCATCGTTCCCTTACCGTTCCATCTCACATAATCTGATAAAGGCGCACTGAACATGACAACCCTTTCAAACTGCTCAGGAGTATATTCTTCATCGAAACGGCCATCGATTCCCATATAAGCCGGCCACTTGTCAAAGTCCTCCGGATCAGGAAAGTTTCCAGTGATTACAATCTGAACACCGTATGGATTGACAGAACGGTCAAAGACCTCCGGATATTTTCCGAATGCCTCTACAAGGGCCGCCATTGTAGGATCCGTCTCATCCTTGATATCCACCATGAGCTGGATTCCATGCTTCGCATCCTCCCACGGCTTGCCGCCGTTGGCCTTATATACAGAAACCATCGGCTCTATATAAAGGCTCTCTATGTTGTTCTCGGGTTTTATATCCTCCCTGTCATGAGCGACACAGACAACACCGTCAACAAGATACACATCAGCTTCATACGAATAAAGCTTATATGAATATGCCGTCCAGAATGGAGCAGGCCTCCAATAATCATTATGCGAATGGAGCAGAACAGGATACTCCTGCGCTGACAGGTTCATACCTATCAGCACAGAAGCCAAAGTCAAAAATGTTGCGAATATTCTTTTCATAATATCTTATCTGCAGAACAAAACATCCTTAGGAACAGAAGTGAACTCGGTCTGACCCGGAGCCTTCCATCCCCAGCTGAAGGCCTCGCCTTCATAATCCTCGAAATAAAGGATCTGGTACTTGTGGAAGCCCTTCGCGAGAGCGATTCGGCCGGATGCGAGAACCTCGGCATGGCCACCGTCATTGTCGACTACAAGCTGGCCGTCCACATACATTACGCTACCGTCATCAGTCTTGGTCATGAACTCCCAGATACCATCCTCAGGAACGTTCACATATCCTTCGAACACATAACCGTAATGATCGGTAAGACGGGCATTGGCTATGGTAGGCTCAGGCATAGTACCCTTTTCAACGAGAGTACCCTTTCTGATCATATTTGTCTTGAACATTGTTCCCTCATAGTACTCGTAATTCACTCCGTTTACAGTAAGCTTCCTTGACACTGCAGGGATATTCTCAGCCTTGACTGCGTCGAGAACCATTGTACGGCTCTCAACACCGCCCTTGAATGCCTTGGCCTTGATGACGCAAGACTTGGTGATTGTGAAAGGAGACTCATAGAGAGGCGATTTCTCTGTAGGCTCGCTGCCGTCAAGAGTGTAACGGATCTGAGCATCTGCATTGACCTTCAGCTCGACCTCAAGATCACCCTCGAAGAGGTAGCTCTGAGCCTCTGTGTATGGAGCAGGAACGATATCAGCCTTAGTGAGCGAATATGGAGCTGCCTCCGGAGCTGTTCCTCTTTCCATGCAAGGCTCGGCAGAAAGTGTATATACAAGCTCACCGCCATTCATGATCTGGTCGTATGTGAGGTAATTGACATCGATTTTCTTGCCATTGAGGACAACATCCTTGACATAGTGCTTCTTGGCAGCACCTGCAGCCTTGATGGTAAGGGTCTTGCCGTTTGCGAGCTTGACCACAGCCTCGTCAAAGAGAGGTGTAGTAAGAACGAACTCGTTCGAGCCCGGACATACTGAATAGAATCCGAGAGCAGAAAGCACATACCATGCAGACATCTGGCCGGCATCCTCGTTACCGATGATACCATCAGGTGTAGGCGTATACATCTCATCAAGAAGTTCGCGGGTATACTTCTGGGTCTTCCAAGGCTGGCCGACATAGCTGAAAAGATATGCCATATGGTGGCTCGGCTCATTACCGTGAGCATACTGGCCCTTGAGACCTGTTACATCAGAAACCTCGATATCCATTTCTGTCTCAAGAGTGAAGAGGTCGTCAAGAGCCTTGATGAAGGCTTCCTTTGAAGGATAGTTCTTCATGAGACCGTTCACATCGTGAGGAACGAAGAAACGATAATGCCATGGAGTAGCCTCTGTAAAGTCACGTCCTGTAGCGGAAGGCTGGAACGGAGTCACCCATGTACCGTCGAGATTGCGTCCTCTGAAGAAGCATGTGCTTCCGTCAAATACATTCATATAGTTGAGAGCGCGCTCGTAGTACTCCTTGGCGATATCCTCCTTGCCGAGAGCCTCGGCCATTCTTGCGATAGTCCAGTCGTCATAAACGAATTCCAGTGTGATGGATACAGACTCCTTGGCTCTGTTTGCTGGAAGGAAATCATGCTTTGTATAAAGTTCAGAACCCTTTCTGTTGATGTTCGAAGACTTTACCATAGCCTCGAGAGCATACTCTGCATCGAAGTTTCTGATTCCCTTCATATATGCATCGGCGATGACAGAAACAGCATGATATCCGATCATACAGTTGGTCTCGCCTGAGCAGAGAGGCCACAATGGAAGTTCACCTGAATATCTGTACATCTCCAGCATGCTGTATACCATATCATCCACAAGTTCAGTATTGATGATGGTCTGGAGAGGATTCCATGCACGGAAAGTATCCCAGATAGAGAAAGTCGAATAATATGAATTACCCTGTGCCACCTTACCGATGGTATTGTCATGTCTGCGGAAGCTTCCGTCTACATCGCTCATCAGGTTAGGGCAGATCTTTGTGTGATAGACCGCTGTGTAGAAATTTATCTTCTGAGCCTTGGTACCGCCCTTTACAACGATATCGTTCATCTCCTCTGCCCAAGCAGCATGAGCCTCAGCCTTTACCTTGTCAAAATCAAGTACAGGAACCTCTGCAAGGCCGTTTGCCTGCGCATTCTCGTATGAAACGGCTGAAAGGGATACAGCTGCAGTAACCTCATCCACATCAGGTGAGAAGGTAAGGAGTGCATAGGCATCCGAAAGGATTTCAGCCTTGAACGGCTCAGAGAAACGAGCTGAAAAATACTGATGCTGGTCAGGAACGAAAGCATCTGTATTCTTGTAACCCTGAATCTCAGTGTCTGAAATGAGCTTGAAGTTACTGCTCTTGAAGGTCTCGTCCGGAGCCGCCACTGTGTGCTTGAGGTCGATGACGATAGCTCTTACATCACCCTCGTTGAATGTGTATCTGTGAACACCTGTGCGAGGAGTTGCAGTAAGTTCAGCCATGATGGCACCATTGTCCATCTCAACAGAATAATAGCCCGGTTTTGCCACCTCGTCATCATGAGAAAAGATGTGTGCAGGACATTCGTACGCATCTCCGTCGGCTTTGACAGCCTTTACAGTAGGATAGAAAAGAATGTCCGAAAGGTCTGCACAACCTGTTCCGCTGAGATGTGTATGCGAGAAACCGAGGATTGTATTGTCGGAATAATGATAGCCTGAGCAGGCATCCCAGCCGCCGACCCTTGTATCAGGGCTGAGCTGAACCATTCCGAAAGGTGCAGTAGCACCTGGATATGTGTGGGCATGGAAGCCCGTTCCGATCATAGGATCAACATAATCAACAGGTGCAAGATTCTCCGCACAGCCAGCAAGAGTCATGACTGCGAGGAGCGAAAATAAAAAGCGCTTCATCGTATTATAATAGATCTATGGTTATTAATTTTCTACAAAATTATATAAGTTAACTGCCGTTTCGTGCGCATATTGCGCTAAAATATCCTCAAAAAACAAAATATCATCCCTGCAGGCCCTCTTCTTCAGAAACCATCCTGCTGTCCCGATACTCAGAAGGCGTACAGCCCATGAGTCTCTTGAATGAGCGGGATACATTCTTGATATCAGTCAGGCCCAGTTCGAAGGCTGCTTCAGACACAGTCTTTCCATCTCTGAGCAGCTCAGCGATCTTTTCAATTCTTATCCGTATTATGTAGTCATATATGGATGTGCCCATTTCCTTCTTGAACCTCGATTCAAGGAGCCTTCGTGAAAGAGGGACCTCGGAGACTATGTCATTGACTGAAATCTTTGTAGCGATGTTCTCATGGATATACCGCAGAACCTTGGCTATCGACGGGTCGTCATTGACAAAGATATCGGATGACTGACGGGAAATGACATTTCCGATAGGCACAACTATATTCTTCTGTGGCGCATTCGGATTTTTCAGACATGTATCTATATAGCGCGCAAGTTCATAGCCGCCTTTCTCAACCTCCTGATTTATTGAGGAGAGATTAGGATAGGAAAGGCTGCATATGGATTCATCGTTATCTACACCGAGCACAGCCACATCATCAGGAATCCTGAGACGGGTCTCATTCTCCGTCAGAGCCAGATTTCTGGAGACTTCAACTACAAGAAAGGCCTGATTGTCATCGCAGGCCATAATGGCTACAGGTTTAGGCAGGGACTTTATCCAAGTCGAAAGTTCAGTCATGTCAAGATTCTGCCATATATACGGCTGAGGGAGCTTGAATTCCGAAAACGTATATGACTTGTCGGACTCAAGTACTGCCTGTCTGAAACCCTCAAGACGCTCATCCGACCAGACTACATCCTCCATTCCCAAGTAGGCGAAATTATGGAATCCTTTGTTAATGAAGTATTCGGCACCTATCCTACCGGCCTTATGATGCTCACCTGTAATATTAATGATGGTAGTATTCCTTGAAGAAAATTCCTGAGCTATAGGGATAATCCCTGCTTTCTTGAATGCGGAAAGATCATCAGTCTTAAGAAACTGTCCGATTATGACATCAGCTTGAAAACGCTTTGCATAATCGACAAGTGACTCGGTTTCATATTTATCTCTGTCAGTTGTGTTCAAACGACATAGAGTCCATGCCTCTCCGATATCATGTGCATACTTAGCAACACCGATGAGAAGACGTCTGGGATAAGACTCGGAGAAGTCTGTCATCATTATAATTCTTGCCATAGCAGTACAATTTTTACAAAACTATAAAAAAATCCGCCAAATGACAAACAAATTCACTATACTGAGGACTAAAGTCCTCAATTCGGGCATAACAAAACACCCCGTCATCGATGATGACAGGGTGTCGTATAAGAAAGTGGCAGCTACCTACTCTCCCACCTGGTGGGGCAGTACCATCGGCGATGGTGAGCTTAACTTCTCTGTTCGGAATGGGAAGAGGTGGATCCTCACCGCTATAACCGCCACAGTA
>JAGAIY010000013.1 GCA_017626355.1 Bacteroidales bacterium | reverse complement strand
TTGTTCCAAGATGAGTTGTACATCAATGCAAATCACGCAAGTATGTAGAAATCAGAACAGTTGCCAACTCATTACCTCGTTCTTGAACTTTCCGCATAAACTTTTTATTCTTAGCGGATTATGAGATTATTCCAAAAATAATAATTATTTTTGCCGCCCGAATAAACGGACTTGCAATAATGTCAACTTCAAAACAACAGAGAACCGGCCATCTGGCCCTTTTCGGATCCAATGTGATGTGGGGCGTGATGGCTCCCATATCCAAGTTTGTCCTTGCAGGAGGAATCGTTACCTCAGCAGCTCTGACAGATATCCGCATTTTCGGCGGAACCCTTCTTTTCTGGCTCGCCTCTTTGTTCTTCAAGGCGGAAAAAGTGGATAGGAAGGACTATATAAGGCTTTTCGGTGCAGGATTCTTTTCAACTGCATTCAACCAGATATGCTTCATCAAAGGAGTCTCCCTGACCTCTCCTGTCGATGCATCCATATGCACTTCCACCCTTCCCATATGGACCATGATAATGGCTGCCATCTTCCTGAAGGAACCCATTACGGGGAAAAAGGCCGGTGGCGTCCTTCTTGGACTTGGCGGAGCCCTGCTGCTGATCTTTTTCGGAAACAGAGGGGCTGCATCAGGAAACTCCAACATCTGGGGAGACCTTCTGTGCCTTCTTTCGCAGATCAGCTATGGAGTCTATCTGGTGTTCTTCCAGGACGTCATCAGGAAATATTCTCCTGTCACGCTTATGAAATGGAAATACACCTTTGGCGCCCTCATACTTCTGCCGCTGTCGTTCTCAAGTCTTTTCCGGGTCGGATGGGCTTCTATGCCTTCTATGCAATGGGCCGGCCTCGCATATATACTTCTGTTCGGAACCTTCCTGAGCTATCTTATAGTCCCGCTGGGTCAGAAGCATCTTCGTCCGACTGTCGTCGCTATGTATAACTATCTCCAGCCGATAACGGCAGCGACTGTAGCCATCCTTTGGGGGCTTGATTCATTCAATGTGTTCAAGCTCATCGCTGTCGTCATGATATTCAGTGGCGTCATGCTTGTGAACAGAAGCCGGGCTGCAGGGAATTGACCTGTCCTGTCAGCTCCTTCCATGCATCTGTAAACCTTGAAGCTGTCTCCATCGATACAGTAAGTGACGGGAGAAGGCGTATTACCTGTGCTCCTGCGGCTCCTGTGAAGAAATGTCTCTCGAACAGCAGCCTGTCTCTCAGACCGACATATCCGTCATTGAGTTCCATTCCTATCATAAGTCCCTTTCCGCGATATTCCTTTATGGCTTTGTCGCCGGCGAAGGCCTCCTTGAAATATTCTCCGACCTTGGCGGCATTCTCTATGAGATGCTCGTTCTCGATTATGTCAAGAACGGCAAGAGCTGCGGTGCAGGCAAGGTGATTGCCTCCGAAAGTCGTTCCGAGCATTCCGTATGATGCCTTTATCGAAGGGCTTATTATGATACCTCCGACAGGGAAACCGTTGCCCATGCCTTTGGCCATTGTCACTATGTCGGCGCGGATGTCGTGGTGCTGGTGGGCGAAGAATCTTCCCGTGCGTCCGTATCCGGACTGGATCTCGTCGAGGATCAGTACGCATCCATATCTGTCACAGAGGCTTCTGAGTCCATGCATGAACTCGCGGTCAGGCTCATATATGCCAGCCACTCCCTGTATTCCTTCGATTATGACGGCTGCGAAATCTCCGCTTGAGAGTTCTCTTTCTACCGCTTCCAGATCGTTCAGAGGGGCGAACACTATGTTGGATGTCGCATTGAACGGGGCCTGGATCTTAGGATTGTCAGTGGCGGCGACGGCTCCTGAAGTCCTTCCGTGGAAGGCTTTCCTGAAAGCGAGGACTTTTGCCTTGCCGGTATGGAATGAAGCCACCTTGAGCGCGTTCTCATTGGCTTCCGCTCCGCTGTTGCACAGGAAAAGCTCATAATCGTCGTAACCGCAGACCTTTCCGAGACGGGCTGCAAGATCTCTCTGCAGGGAATTCTGTACTGCGTTTGAATAGAATCCCAGCTTTCCGAGCTGTTCTGAAAGCATCTTTACATAATGAGGATGACAGTGTCCTACGGATATTACGGCATGTCCTCCGTAAAGGTCGGTATAGACCTCTCCGTTCCTGTCCCATAAAGTCGTATCGAGTCCGCGCACAGGCTCGATATCCCAAAGCTTATATACTTCAAAAAGATTCATGTCTTAAAATGCTGATGGTTTCAGTCTGAGACCACAGTCTTCCGGAAGGCCGAACATAAGGTTCATGTTCTGGACTGCCTGTCCTGCGGCTCCTTTGACCAGATTGTCTATCGCTGAGGCTATATGCACGTATCCGTCGTGGAGCTCCACATGAACGAGACCCTTGTTGGTGTTCACGACCTCCTTCATGGATATGCCCTGGGCACTGTGGAAGACGAAAGGTGAAGCCGCATAGTATTCTTCATAAAGCTTCTGATAGTCTTCCTGCGACATTCCTTCCGCCGCCTTGGTATACACGCTTGCGAATATTCCTCTTGCGAAATCGCCCCTGAGCGGAACGAAGTTCACTTTAGGTTCGGCAGCGTTGGAAACGCGGGCGATATTCTGCCTTATCTCGGCAAGATGCTGATGCGAGAACAGCTTGTATATGGATATGTTGTCGCTGCGGTAGCTGAAATGTGTGGTCTCCACCGGTTTCTTTCCTGCACCTGTCGAACCTGTTACCGCAGTGACGTGGATCTCATCACTGATCAGTCCTGCTGCTGCAAGCGGAAGTAAGGCCAGCTGGATAGCAGTGGCGAAACAGCCCGGATTTGCAACGTCGTGAGCCTTCCTGATGTCTTCTCTCGCGCTTTCACACAGACCGTAGACAAAACTGCGTCCGGCATAGTTTCCGTCGAGCCTGAAATCATTGCCGAGGTCTATGATCCTGCATTCCGGCTTTATGTCGTGGGTGTCGACGAACTCTCTTGAAATGCCGTGACCCAGGCAGAGGAAGATGACATCGGGATCGTTCAGACTCTTTCCGAAACACAGGTCGGTCTCTCCGATCAGGTCGCGATGGACTGACGCAACCGGCGTACCCTCGGACGAGGTTGTGGTTGCGGCAACTATCTCTGCTTCAGGGTGATTCAGGAGAATTCTGAACAGTTCTCCTCCCGTGTATCCGGTGCCGCCTGCTATGGCAACTCTTATCTTACTCATCGATGGAACCGTTTACGCTGTAATATATCTTCAAAGGATTTGCGATCACCTTGGTGAAGCCTACGACATCACGTCCTGTGTACGATTTGTTCACTTCGCCATATTCTCCGAACTTCGAACTCATAAGGTCATGCTCGCTCCTGCAGCCGAGGACAGAGAAATGGTAAGGCATGAGTGCTACTTCAACCTCTCCTGTGACATTCTTCTCTATGTTGTCCATCATCGCTTCCATGTCCCTGCAGACAGGGTCAAGGTACATTGCCTCGTGCATCTGCTGGCCGTACCATCCGGCAATCTGCTCCTTCCAGTAGAGCTGTCCCTTGGTAAGTGTGTGCTTTTCAAGGAGATGATGAGCCTTTACTATTACCAGCGGAGCTGCTGCCTCGAAACCTACACGGCCCTTGATGCCGATGATGGTGTCGCCTATATGGATGTCACGTCCGATTCCGAACGGGCCGGCGGCATCACGTACTGCCTTGATGACTTCCACCGGATTCATTTCAGTACCGTTGAATGAAACAGGCTCGCCATGGCGGAAACCTATCCTGATATGCTCCGGCTGGGTCTTGGTTACCTTTGTAGGATAAGCCTCTTCCGGAAGGTAGCCGTCTGATGAAAGCGTTTCCACTCCTCCGATGCTGGTTCCCCAAAGTCCCTGGTTGATGGAATACTTGGCCTTCTCCCAGGTGAAATCGAAGCCGTGCTTCTGGAGATAGTCGATCTCGTACTGACGGGTGAAGCAGTGCTCCCTTACCGGGGCGATGATCTCCACTTCCGGTGCAAGAACTTCGAATACGATGTCGAATCGTACCTGGTCATTTCCGGCACCTGTGCTTCCGTGAGCTACAGCATCAGCTCCCAGTTCCTTTACATGCCTGAGCACTTCAAGAGCCTGGAACACACGCTCTGAACTTACTGAAAGAGGGTAGGTCGCATTCTTTAGGATGTTTCCGTATATGAGGTACTTGATTCCTTTTCTGTAATATGTGTCGACCGCATTCACTGTCTTATGCGATGCCGCACCAAGAGTGAGGGCGCGCTGCTCTATGGCCTTCTCCTCGGCTTCCGAGAAACCTCCGGTATTTACCATCACGGTATGTACTTCATAGCCATGTTCGTTCTTGAGGTAAGGGACACAGAACGATGTGTCCAGTCCGCCGCTGAAGGCGAGTACTACTTTCTTGCTCATATCTTTATCTTTTCTGATTTTACTTTTTCTGTTCCCCGTCCTTGAGGTTGGAAAGTTCCGGATATGCGGGGTCGTCCGGAGTTATATGCTCTATAGGGTCATACAGGAGGCCTGTGCAAAGGCACATCCTGTGGTCGTTGGATTCAAGAATCTGGTAATTGCGGCAACCCTGACATCCCTTCCAGAATTCAGGATCGTCTGTCAGAGCTGCAAAGGTCACCGGCCTGAATCCGAGCTCATAATTCATCTTCATTACGGCTGCTCCTGTCGTGATGCTGAATATCTTAGCGTCAGGGAAGAGTTCCCTTGAAAGCTGGAAAATGCGTCTCTTGATCCTCATGGCGAGGCCGATGCCTCTGAATGAGTGGGCTACGATGAGGCCGGAGTTCGCAACATACTGCTTGCCTCCCCAGGTCTCGATATATGAGAACCCTGCAAACCTGCCGTCTTCGGCTATGGCTATGACTGCCTTTCCCGCCAGTATCTTTTCCGAAACATACTCGGGAGTTCTTCTGGCTATACCTGTGCCCCTTTCGCGGGCAGATAACAATATCTCTTCGCAGATTTCGTCTGCATATTTAACGTGGCTGCTGTCTGCCACAAGTACATCAATGTGCATATGTCGCAATATTATCAGAAACCGCACTCGTGCAGTTTCATAATTATTCTCTTGTTTTTTTACGGAATGCCCACCCTGGGTGGGAGTCGATAGGAACCCTAACGGCAAGACAAACCGAGATTGTCAATTGCAGATTGGGAGGGAAATGCTTCGAGAGCCCCTCCTAAATTCGGACTAATATGTTCCTTAAAATGATCATAATGGCCACAAAGATAGTCAATTTATTCAGAAAATGATTAACTTTGACGCCGAAAATTCAACAAACCCAATCCTGACTCAAAGTGGCCAAGAAGAAGAAACAGATTCCGGGAATAGATCCTGAATATCTAAAAAAGCAGAAAGCATCGCTTGTCCGCAGGCACAGGCAGGTCATTTATCTGAATGACAGCGAGATGGCTGCAATAAGTCAGTATTGCGACAAGTTCAGGGTAGGGACGAAGACGGTTTTTTTCCGCGAGGCCATAATGGAAAAGGTGCTGACGGAACTTGAAGATAATCATCCGACATTATTCTAATCAAATATATATGAAGAAGTTTTTTATTGCAGCCGTGCTTGCAGTTTTCTGTGCATCGGCTTATGCGCAGGATCAGACTGCAGTGCAGACACAGCAGACAGCGGAATCTGTGGTTGATGACTATCAGATCGTAAGTGATGAGGTAAAGGATGGAGTGCGTTATATCGTAGCTGTTCCGAGTGCGAAGGTCTGCTCGAAGAAGATCGAAATCGAGATCATCGGCGATACCATCATGAAGGTGGTATATACCAGAGGATGTGAAGGAAACGCCAAGGGAATCGGTGCCTTGATCAAGGGAATGTCAATCGATGAGGCCATCCGCCGCCTCGAAGGCATCACCTGCGGAAAGCGTGGCACTTCATGTCCTGACCAGCTCTCGAAGGTTCTGAAGTCGATCCGATAGACCGCCTCGGAACTGTCTTATATCCAGAAATTTAGCTGAAAAGCCTGCCGTACTTTCACGGCAGGCTTTTCAGCTATTCTGTTGAGAATCAATATTTTAGCTGGCTGCTCCAGGACGGGGTCAGTCCCTGCGTGCCAGACCGATGTAGTAGAAGAGTGTGGCAAGCGATCCGAGGGCTGCGACTACGTAGGTGTATGCTGCCCATTTAAGCGCATCGATTGCCATCGGCCTTGTCTGACCGTCGGTTATTCCGGTCTGTGTGAGCCATGATATGGCCCTGCTGCTGGCATTGATCTCTACAGGAAGTGTGATGAAGCTGAAGAGAGTGGTCATGGCGAACAGGGCGATTCCGAACCAGAGAAGGCCTGGGAAGGTGTTGATCATGAGTACGCCGAGCAGGAGGACCCACTGGACGATGTTGGAAGCGAAGCTTACCACAGGTACAAGGGCGCTGCGCATTCTCAGAGGAGCATATCCCATTGCATGCTGGACCGCATGTCCGCACTCATGTGCCGCGACTGCTGCTGCCGCAACGCTTCTGCTTGCATATACGCTTTCGCTGAGGGCTACTGTCTTTGTCTGGGGGTTGAAATGGTCAGTGAGCATTCCGTTTGTTGGAACTACCTTCACGTCATATATTCCATGGTCATGGAGCATCTTCTGGGCCACTTCGGCACCTGACATTCCGTTAGGAAGACCCACGCGTGAATACTTGTTGAAACGGCTCTGCAGCATGTTCTGTACTATGAAGCTGAGAACCATTATCAGGATCATTATAAACCAAATGTTCATTTTTCCGTATGTTTAATCGTTAATATTCAATGTCAACTGACATTTTGTCGTGTCATGTGCCTATATACGGGCTTTCAATGACGGCTGCATATATCTGCAAAAACCATGCTTGAAATAAGAAAGTCTTAATTGCAACTAATTTGCTATATTTGCAGGTTAATATCAGAATAACTCAGAAGAAATGTATATAAGCAGTGACTTTTCGAGACTGGAGATCAGTCTGGAAGGATGTCTCAGGAATTACAGATATTTCAGGTCGAAGCTTCAGGCTTCAACAAAACTTCTTGTATTGGTCAAGGCCAATGCATACGGTCATGGTGCCGTGCAGTTTGCTTCCCTTATGGAAGAAGCGGGAGCGGACTATCTTGCTGTGGCCTATCCTATAGAGGGAATAGAACTGCGTCAGGCAGGTATAAAGTCTCCTGTCATGGTGCTGACAGCCGGAACAGATTCATTTGAGCAGATTGTCAATTATGGACTTGAACCAGGTATTCCTAACATGTATTCCTTGAGGATACTGTGCGAAGTGCTGCAGAAAAGAGGAGTTTCGGATTTTCCTGTCCATATAAAGCTTGATACAGGAATGCACAGGCTGGGCTTCATGACGGATGAACTTCCCGAACTCATAGATTTTCTCAAGACCTGCACCAGCGTCAAGGTTAAGTCGGTGTATTCGCATCTTGCTGCGGCGGATGATCCTTGTAGTGACGACTTTACTGTCAGTCAGATAGAAATGTTCAAGGCAAATGCCGACATGCTTTCGGACTCATTAGGCTACAAGCCTCTGTATCATGTGCTTAATTCGGCGGGAATAGAGAGGTTCCCTCAGTATCAGTTTGATATGGTGCGTCTGGGCATCGGTATCTATGGCGTCAGCGCTATACCTGGAAACCAGCTGTCTCCTGTTGCATCATTCAAGTGCAAGGTGCTTCAGGTCAAGACTCTGTCGCCGGACGACGGAACCATAGGTTATGGCAGGCATGGCAGAATCTCGCCGGAAGGTACGGTGATAGCCACCATACCGGTGGGTTATGCCGATGGAGTGGACCGTCATCTCAGTTGTGGCAAGGGATGTTTTACGGTGAATGGAAAGAGGGTTCCGACAATCGGAAACATATGCATGGACATGTGCATGCTTGATGTGACAGGTACAGATGTGAAGGTAGGGGATACCGTGACAATATTCGGAGAAGATCCTACAATCTCAGAACTTGCGGAGATTCTCGGCACGATTCCATACGAGATCCTGACCTCCGTACCACGACGTATTGAACGAATAATAGTGAAATGATCATGGAAGCAGAAAAAAGATACAAAGTCCTTTTCGTGTGCCTGGGGAACATCTGCAGGTCGCCGGCGGCTCAGGGAATTTTTGAACATATTGTCAGGGAAAACGGGATGCAGGACAGGATCGAGGCGGATTCTGCCGGAACCTATGGCGGTCACAGAGGAGAACTTCCTGACCGCAGGATGAGGAATGCGGCTATGTACAGAGGTTATGGCCTGACACATCGGTCCCGTCAGGTTTCCGGTCTGGATTTCCTTGATTTCGACCTCATCATAGCGATGGATGATCAGAACTATGAGGATCTGATGCATCTGGCTCCTTCTGTTGAGGCCACCCACAAGATTAAAAGGATGGCCAGCTACCTGACCACCCATAAGATTACATATATCCCGGATCCTTACTATATGGGCCTTGACGGTTTCGGACTTGTGCTTGACCTTCTGGAGGAAGGCTGCGGGAATCTTTTCAATGCGATAAAGGCTGAGCTTTGATTTTCGCCAATGTTGCACTTACATTTTAAATTAATCACATATGAAAAATCGTTTGTACATGTTAGTCTTCGGGGTCTTGATGGCGGCCCTTCTTCCGCTTTCAGCTGCTCCTACATGGGAAATCAATTCAAAGGGGGCTATTCAATGGACGGTCGATAAGCCGCAGCTTCCTCATTATGACCATATTGAAATGAGTGGCGAGCAGATTGCGTTTGTCCTTCGTTGGGGAGTGGATGCAGATGGAGAGCTCGGCCTTGAACGTTCTCTGGTCTTTCCGATGCTCCGCACGGTTCCGAACAATACCCACGCCAGCCTCATGCATCGCTTTGCAACGGATGTCGTGTCTATGATCAGTGTGGACGGGCGTTCTTTGAATAATGAACAGACGCGCCTTGTAGAGATAGACGGAATGTTCAGAAGTGTATGCAGCTTTGATGATGATATGGAGCTGGAAAGAGTGATCTTTCCTTCAGTTGACAAACCTTTCATGTGCGAAAGATATGTTCTCAAGACCAATGACGGTGATAAGGTGGTATATATCCCCGAATTCATTCAGAAGGTAACCACCCTTGCAGAGAAAGGCGTAGATGGCTCATATGTCATACAGGCTTCTGTGCAGGGAGCCGGTACGTATAAGCTTGAGGAGGGTGAGTCCCTCACCTTTGACGTTGTATTCCAGGCGTACAGGATGTCCGCTGCTCCGCTGGTTGCTGACGTGGACGCCGAATATGCGGCTCGCAGGAAATTCGTTGAGGATGATATCGATTCTGCTCTGATTCTCAATACTCCCGATCCTGTAATCAATACGATGTTCCGTTATGCAAAGATTCGTGCAAGCGAGAGCATCTGCAAGACTTCAGGAGGTTATATGCATGCGCCGGGAGGAGAATCCTATTATGCCGCTATCTGGGCCAACGATCAGGCTGAGTATGTGAATCCGTTCTTCCCTTTCCTCGGTTATGCTGTCGGAAACGAATCTGCAATCAATTCGTTCAGGCATTTCGCGCGTTTCATGAATGATCGGTGGGAACCGATCCCAAGCTCGATCATTGCAGAGGGTAAGGATATATGGAACGGTGCGGGTGACCGTGGCGATGCTGCCATGATCGCCTACGGAGCTTCACGTTATGCCCTCGCTCTCAGTGATATGGCAGCAGCCGGAGAGTTGTGGCCGCTTATCCGGTGGTGTCTCGAATATTGCAACAGGAAGCTCAATGAAGGTGGAGTCGTGGCATCAGATGCTGATGAACTGGAAAACCGTTTCGAAAGCGGTGATGCGAACCTTTGCACCTCATCTCTATATTATGATGCTCTTTTGAGTGCTGCGTATCTGGCGGAAGAACTTGGCATGGAGGCCGCTGTTGCAAGAAATTACAGAAAGCAGGCTGCATCTTTGAGAAAGTCGATTGACAGTTATTTCGCAAAGGAGATGTATGGCTTTGACACTTATCAGTACTATGATGGCAACGACCTTCTCCGCTCGTGGATATGCATACCTCTTACAGTGGGTATCATGGATAGGGCGGAAGGTACGATTGATGCACTTTTCAGTGAATATCTCTGGCATAAGGACGGCCTGCTTACCCAGCAGGGCACATCAACATACTGGGACCGTACCACTCTTTATGGACTTAGGGGAGTGTATGCCGCAGGTGCAAGCGATCTTGCGACAGAAAAACTGAAGTATTATTCTCATAGACGTCTTCTTGGAGATCATGTGCCGTATGCGATTGAAGCTTGGCCGGAAGGCTCTCAGAGGCATCTTTCTGCCGAAAGCGGACTTTATTGCCGTGTAATCACGGAAGGCCTTTTCGGTATCCGTCCTGTCGGCTTCAGGTCATTTGAGATCAAGCCTTCCATGCCTTCCGATTGGAATACCATGTCGCTTGACTGCATCAAGGCTTTCGGCTCTGATTTTAATGTCACAGTAGACAGAAGGGAGGATGGAAAGCTTGAAATCACCGTACTCCCGGCAGGCGGCAAAGAAAAGAGGTATACGGTAAAACCAGGTCAGACAACAAAAATCAATCTGTAGATCCATATGAAGAAACTTTCAATCCTTTTTTTATCTTTTGCACTCCTTTCCGCATGTACGGACGGTTCCCGTCTTTCTGTCGAAGATGGACTGCTCAGCTGTGACGGAGTCCCGGTAGGACGTTTCATTTCAGTCGCCGACGCTTCTGTTGAATATAGTGATGAGGTCGATCATATCGATGCGTCCACCTTGAAGATCACGAGAACATTCACTGCGTTGAATGACCTTGATTCCGTTCGACTGACCCTGGATTTCCGTCATGACAGCGAGTGTCTTGCCGCTATGATTCCGGCAGTCACATATGATGGTAACGATTGGGGAAGGGGAAAGGAACCAAAGGGTTTCAAGACAGACGGGGTATGGCATACGTATTCATATCGTCGTACTCCAATCCCGGGTGCCACCTATTCTGAAGGTGAAGAGTTTGCCGTTGCTATGTGGAGCGATAAGCCTGAGTGTGAGGAAGATGCCTTTTCATGCTCTCTTATGCCGGAGGATGCCTGTGTCACCCATTCGTTGATTTTCCCTGAAGAAGAGCAGCCTTTTGTCTATTCCAACAGGGATGCATATTCGGACGGGCGTGCACGCAGATTCTCTATGCGTAAGGGAGAGACAAAAGAATTGGTGGCATATATCCATGTATCTACCAAGGATGGTGACGGTTATCTTCCTGCCTCTTTCCTTGACAAGGCATGGGAACTTTCCGACAAGGAGTATGCAGAGGTAATCCCACCGGAAAAGGTCTGGGAATATGGAGTGCGTTATGCGAAGGAATATCTGTGGGCGGAGGAAGAAGGATACAAAGGTTTCTGTATCGGCCTTACCCCATATGAGGAAAAGGGTTGGTGTCAGCGTCCGTTCTGGAAATACGAGATCGGATGGTGCGGTCAGAACGCTTCTTTTGCGAATTCTCTTCTTGTCGATTATATCAATAATGGAGACGAGACTTCATTGGAAAAGGCTCTGATGACCCTCGATACATGGACAAGACCGGAAGTCATATATGAAAACGGCTTGTATATAACCCATTATGATTACATTCTGGATGGCGCAGAAAGACCGGTTTCAGATGCCTGCAACATTGGTACTGCGGCATATAATTTCCTTGAGGCTGCAGAACTTCTCCAGAAATGCGGAATTACCGACCGTGTCGGAAAGATAAGGGAGATAGCACTTGGAATCTGTGATTTCGTCAAGGCTGACCAGCAGGACTCAGGCGTGTATGGCCGAGGATGGTATCCGGACGGAGAATGTTATGTCAGGGAAGGTACTGTGGGTGCTTTTCTTATTGCTCCTATGATCCGTGCATATAAGGCTACAGCCGATGCCTCCTATCTTGAATCAGCAAAGAAAGCTTTTGATTATTACTATGGTGAATTTGAGAGACTTGGCTATACTACTGCCGGAGCTCTTGATACATGGTGCATAGACAAGGAATCATCGATGCCTGTTCTCCGTTCTGCTTTGATGCTTTACGAGGCTACAGGCGACCGCAGATATATAGATAAGGCTGAGAATGTTTCCCATTACCTCTCTACATGGCTGTGGCACTACAAGGCCGATTATGCTTCGGAGGAAGATGCAGCACGTTATGGATATAATACCTTTGGTGCGACATCCGTATCAACCCAGCATCATCATCTTGACGTATATGCGATCATGTGGGTGGCCGAATGGTTGAAGCTTGCCGAACTTACTGGAAATGATATGTGGCGTGAAAAAGCATTGGCAGTGTGGACAAACGGCTGTCAGTTCGTATCTGACGGAACTCTCGAAATCAATGGCCGTATCCGTCCTGTAGGAAGCCAGAATGAAGCATTCTTCGAGTGCGATTGGAGCTATCGTCCGAATAATCGTATAAACGACTGGCTTGTCGCATGGCCGGGTGCTTTCCGCCTCGAAACCCTCAGGTCACTTCCGGATTGGGACGTTGTACGTTAATGGTATTCGCGATTCCGTGAGTTGCACAGGAAGAGAAATGAACCCCGAAAGTTTCTGTCTGACTTTCGGGGTTCATTTCATTTAAGTCCAACCTTTATGGTATTCATCATCAGCTCTTCATGAAGCGGAGGCATTTGAGGATCCAGCTCGGAAGCGGCTTGCTGTCGTCGCGGTTCTCGAGGTGGAGGTAGATGCCTAACTTCTTGAGAATAGGGATCTTGAATGTCTCTACAAATTCGATGAGTGTTCCGTCAGGGTCTTCAATGTAGGTGAAGTGGCCGTTGGCCTCTCCCATCTTGAAGTCGCGGCCTCCGTCGCATACGAATTCATGTCCGAATGTTGCTGCTGCCTTACGGATCTCTTCCATGTTACGGATGTCGAAGCAAAGGTGGATGAAGCCCGGATCTCCCCAGAGACGGCCCTCATAGAGCTTGCGTGGAGCAGGAACTCCTTCCTCGTCGATCCTCTGTACAAGTTCAATGTGTGAAGTACCCATGATCTGGCTGAGAGGGCCTTCGATAGGCTTCGAACGTGTCAGCATGACTCTGCGGAGCTTGTACTGTCCGCCGGGAACTCCTTTGAGGTCGTCGAAAGTGTCTGTGACATCATATTCCACCTTGTCATAGTCCATGATCGAACCGTAGAACTTTATTGACTTGTCCATGTCGGATACACCGAGGGTGGCTCCGTTGTTTCCTCCGGTATTCTTGTCTTCATCGATGAAGCAGTAGTCGTCTGCCTCTACATCGAAGATGTTGTTCCATGGGTCCATGACGAAGAAATGCTCCTTTCCTGCCGGATTTGCAGCCGGACTTGTGAGAATGTTCACGCCTTTCTTCTTCATCTCCTCGTAAGCGGCGCGCACGTTGCGAGACTTTACCTTGCAGGCGAAGATTCCATAGTCTCCGAACTCAGGGGTGAACTGAATGTAGTTGAGCTCGCGTCCGCGTGGCTCCCATACCTCGAATCCGCCTCCTCCGCGGAGATTGAGTACCAGGATGGCATATCTCGGCTGCGGCTTGCCTCCTGTATATGGAAGCATCCTCTCGGCAACACCCACATCACCGAACATCTTGAGGTCGAAGCCGAACACATCCTTGTACCATGCCCACGACTCTTCGACACTTCTTACTCCTATTCCGACCTGCTGAACTCCGCAGATCACTTTTCTCTTGCTCATATTACTGTCTTGTTATCTTGCTGAAACATTGCGTGCTATCAGGCGGAAAAGCCATGGCACATATTTATAGAACGGCACCATTATGGTGTCGAAGCCTCCGATGACCTTCTGGTGCCTGCATCTTGCAATGGCCTTTATCGCCACTCTGGCACATTTGTTCACATCGTAGCCGTTCGCCTGACCGGGATCCATGACACCGGTAGCCTTGCCGCTTCCGTCAAGGGCGTTCTTAGATACATCCGTATGGATGCGGCCAGGGATGATGATCGTGGTCTTTATCTGGGGGTATTCGAGGGCTATGGTCTCGTAGAAGCCGTGAATGGCATGCTTCGATGCGCAGTATGCTGAGCGTACAGGGAAACCGAATACTCCTGAAACTGAGGAAACTACGCCGATATGGACGCCTCTTTCGATGAACATGTCCTTGAGACATTTCACGAGATATATCCCTCCGAAATAATTCACTTCCATAAGCCTGCGGTCGACGCTGATGTCTGTTTCAAGCGTGAGCGCACGCTGTGAGATACCTGCGTTGAGGAAAAGGAAATCGATCAGATGTCCTTCAGACTTCACCCAGGCTGCGAGCTCTTCTATAGATTCGGGCTTTTCAACATCTACGGTCTTGCACCAGGCCTTGACTCCGAGCTCGATGCACTTCTTCTGCACCTTTTCAAGAGTCTCGATGCGTCGTCCTGTAAGGATGACATTGGTGCCTTTCCCGGCATACTGGTAGGCCATGGCCTCGCCAATACCGCTGCCGCCGCCCGTGATAAGGACGGTCTTGTTCTTGAATTTCAACATATTAGGATAGGTTTTAGTCTTTTATCAAAAGAAAGGGTCTTTCTACAGCATCAGGCCGGCCTTGACCTTGTCGGCTGTCTCCTGTCCCTTTACATGAGCCAGAATCGCCAGACCGAACTCTACGGCCCAGCCGGGTCCGCGTCCGGTGATGATGTTGCCGTCCTTGACGACTCCTTCCCTGACGTATTCCGCACCCTTGGCCTGAAGAGCCTCTTCGAAGCCGTCATAACAGGTCATCTTCCTGCCTTCAAGGTCAGGAAGAAGGCTGAGAACCACGCTTGGAGCTGCGCAGATTGCGGCAACGGTGCCTCCTTCAGCGTAGTGGTCTTTCATTATGTCCATGAGTTTGCCGAAAGCTGCGAGATTTGATGAGCCAGGCATTCCTCCCGGGAAGATCATGACATCTGTAGGGAGACATGCACCGAATGTTGTCGAGGCTTTGAACTCTCCGAATGCCATATCGGCGATTACAGGAATCCTGTTCGAACTTGTCACGATCCTGTCGTCATATATCGAGACAGTCTTGACATTGACTCCGCCTCTGCGGAGCATATTGACGGTTGTGAGGGCTTCTGAGACCTCGAATCCGTCTGCGAGAAAAACATAAGTACCTTTCATATCTTACAAAGATAATTATTTTCTTGTAAGATGCGATAATAAAAACAAAAAAGCCTCGGAGAAAATCTCCAAGGCTTTTGCGGTGCGGACGGGACTCGAACCCGCGACCCCCGGCGTGACAGGCCGGTATTCTAACCAGCTGAACTACCGCACCATTTGTTCAGACTTTATGCGTTTTCCTTGAACGCGGATGCAAAGGTACGCATTTTTTTCATATCTCCAAATTTTTTCGCGCTTTTTGGCGATTTTTTTACTGTCCTGAAATGAAAAACTGCGGAAAGGAGACCCTTCCCGCAGCATAAATCTTTGATCCGTAATCACTTTACCTCAATTACGCGTTTTTCCTCTTCTATCTTCGCGTTTTGAAGTTTCGGGAGGTCGACGAACAGGATGCCGTTCTCAACATTTGCCTTTATTTCTTCTCTGTCGACATTGTCCGGAAGGATAAGGGTCTGATGGAACCTTGAACATGAGAACTCCTTGCGGATATATTTGCCTTTCTTCTCCTCCTGGCACTCGCATTTCTTTTCGAATTCGATCACGAGATTGCCGTCCCTGTTGAGGTGGACTTTGACGTCATCTTTTGACATTCCCGGTGCAGCGACTTCAAGTGTATACCTCTTGTCGTCTTCCACTACGTTGACTGCCGGTGATTTTGCATTGCTTCCGTCGAGAGTCATATTCCCGAAGAAGTCGTTGAAAAAGTCAGGCATGAAGTTCCTGCCGTAAAATTTTCTTGCTGGTAACATATTGTTATTCTCCTATCTGTTAAATTGTTTTATATCTTTTCCGCCTTTGCGGGGCGGCGTCGGAGTAAATATCAATATCCAGGCCATTGGCTGTTGTGCAGGAATTTTGCTATATTTGTAGTTCGCACTTGAGACGGGCTCATGGGCGGTTAGAGCATTGAATACATGTCTGAAGGAAATATCATAGTACGCAGGGCGAAGGTGAACAACCTCAAGGACATCACGGTGGAGATTCCCCGTGGTAAATTTGTCGTCATAACCGGAATCTCGGGATCGGGCAAGTCTTCGCTTGCCTTCGATACCCTTTTCGCAGAGGGACAGAGGCGCTTTGCCGAGAGCCTGTCTTCGTATGCCAGACAGTTCCTTGGCCGTATGTCCAAGCCGGATGTAGAGCTTATCGAAGGTATACCGCCGGCCATTGCCATAGAGCAGAGGGTGAATACACGTAATCCGCGTTCCACTATCGCCACGAGCACTGAAATCTATGATTATCTAAGAATGATCTTCGCGCGTATAGGCCGTACATATTCTCCTGTGACAGGTCAGGAAGTGAAGTGCCATACGGTGAATGATGTGATGGCCTGGCTTTTTGAGGGAGAAGCCTCTGCTGTGTATCTTCTTTCCGATCTCGGTTGGAATGAGAGGGAGGACAAGGTGGAGCTGATGCTTCAGCTTAAGGAGGAAGGCTATTCACGTTTCTTCACAGACAAGGTCGTGAGGATAGAGGAGGTGATGAAGGAGGCTCAGACCGGAGCCTATCCGGAGCAGCTGTACCTGCTGATAGACAGATTGAAGCTGCCGCGTTTTGAGGAAGGGCTTCCTTTGACGGCGGAAGGGGAGAGCTGGGCGCAGAACGACTGGGAAGATCTGCAGACAAGACTTCACTCTTCCATAGAGTCTGCATTTGAAAAAGGTAACGGAAACCTGCATGTACGTCGTGAAAATTCTTCCGGAGTGGAGATGAAGCAGTTCATTAACCGTTTCGAAGCCGACGGAATGCAGTTCGCCAGACCGGACGAGTATCTTTTCAGCTTCAACAGTCCTTTAGGAGCCTGCCCGGTTTGCGGAGGTCTCGGTCAGATCATAGGAATCAGCGAGGATCTTGTGGTTCCTGACAAGAGCAAGACCATATATGACGGGGCCATAGCCTGCTGGAGGGGAGAAAAGATGGGCTGGTTCAAGGATCTCGTCGTACGTAATTCCGCCAGATATGGAATCCCGATTTTTGAACCATACTGCAATTTGAGTCAGGAAGTCAGGGATATGCTCTGGAAAGGATGTCCGGCAGAGACTGAAGAGGAATCTATCATAGGCCTTGACGAATTTTTCAGATGGGTGGAGGCAAACCGATACAAGGTTCAGTACAAGTATATGCTCAGCCGATATTCCGGAAGAACCGTATGCCATGAGTGCGGAGGAAGCAGGCTCCGCAAGGAAGCCCTTTATGTGAAGGTGGGAGGCCGCAACATACACGAAGTGCTCAGCATGAATGTCGATCAGGCCCTGGATTTCTTCGAGAACATCGACATCACTCCATATGAACGCAGGATTGTGGCAAAGGCCATCGATGAGATAGTGTCGAGACTCAGATATATAAAGGATGTCGGCCTTTCTTATCTTACCTTGAACCGTACTTCCAACACCTTGTCCGGAGGAGAAAGCCAGAGAATCAATCTCGTTACGGCCCTGGGCAGTTCCCTTGTAGGCTCGCTGTATATTCTGGATGAGCCGAGCATAGGCCTGCATCCGCGTGATACTGAGCGTCTTATCTCCGTTCTGAAGAAACTTCGCGACATCGGTAACACTGTGGTGGTCGTGGAGCATGATGAAGAGATCATGCGTGCGGCCGACCTTCTTATCGACATAGGCCCTAAGGCCGGAGTCAATGGCGGAGAAATCGTTTTTGAAGGCAGGATTGCTGACGGAGCCGATTCTTCTGCGCTTGAGAGATCGCTTACCCTCCAGTATCTTGGCGGCGTCAGACCAAGGTATATGAGGGAAAAGCGCAAGTGGACCTATTCGATAAATGTCGAGGGAGCTATGGAACACAATCTCAAGGATATAGATGTGAAGTTCCCGCTCGGAGTGCTTACTGTAGTTACGGGAGTGAGCGGAAGCGGAAAGTCATCTCTTGTCGGCGATGTGCTTTATCCTGCGGTATACCGCCATCTTAACCATGCGGGGGCGGCTCCAGGAACCTTCCGTGGCCTGAGCGGTAATCTGGACAGGATAACCCATGTGGAATATGTGGACCAGAATCCTATAGGAAAGAGTTCCAGATCCAATGCCGTTACCTATCTGAAGGTCTATGACGACATCAGGAGACTCTTGTCCGACCAGCAGTATGCGAAGATGAACGGCTTCACTCCTTCTCATTTCTCATTCAATATGGACGGAGGAAGATGTCCGGAGTGTCAGGGTGAGGGCTTTGTCAAGATAGGCATGCAGTTCATGGCGGATGTCACCATGGTATGCGAGGCCTGCGGAGGAAGACGCTTCAAGCCGGATATACTTGAAGTCAGGTATAAGGATAAGAATATCGATGACATCCTGAATATGAGCGTTGAACAGGCGATAGCCTTCTTTGGCGCGCAGACCGATCCGACTGCTAAAAGGATTGCCGAAAGGCTTCAGCCTCTTGTCGATGTGGGTCTGTCATATATCAAGCTGGGACAGAGCAGCAGCACACTCAGCGGCGGTGAGAGCCAGAGAATCAAACTGGCTTATTTCCTGTCGGTCAATGATAATGCCCCTAGGTCGAAAAGCCAGAAGATCCTGTTCATTTTTGACGAGCCGACTACCGGACTCCATTTTTATGATGTGGAAAAGCTTCTGAAATCGTTTGACGCCCTGCTTGCAAAGGGCCACTCGATTGTCGTGGTAGAACATAATCTTGATGTGATCAAGGCGGCGGATTGGGTGATTGATCTTGGTCCTGAGGCCGGGGACGGCGGAGGTCATCTTGTCTATTCCGGGACACCGGAAAGGTTAGGTGACTGTGCTGAATCGTATACTGCCAGATATCTTTAGGAGCATGAATACAGGTAAGGTGCCGGGTCTTGTTTGAGATCCGGCACCTTTTGCAATATCAACACAGTATCTTCGGGCATGTACGGTTATTCTACCGTATAATCTCCGGAATATCCAGGCTGCCAAGGCTGAACCTGCAGCGATACCGTTACAGGGCTTTCTGTAGGGAGAGGACTGTACGGGTGCTCCGCTCCTGGCTTTGTAATTGTGATCTTGCTGAATATGAATTCCTTGTTGCGGATATCCGTTAGCTTCTCCGTTCCACCGATTCCGTTCAACGGGATAGGGTAGTAACAGAGTTTTCCGTCAAATTCGGCCTCGATCACCAGTCTGGTTCCTCCTTCTGTCCACTCTGCCAGAGGTTTATCGTTATAAGTGGTAAGGTCTGAGATGAAGCCGTAAAGATAATGGTCGTCTTTGTAAGACTCGCTTTCGGTCACTTCGATCTCGTTTATCTTATCATAAAGAAGAGCATCCTGGTCTGTAGAGTTGTATCCGCTTCTGTTGAACCAAAGCGAATGATCTGTTTTTACCGTTTCGGATACTTCGTGCTGATTCTTGAAGGCTCCCTGAACATCCATGAGATACATGCCCATGAGCTTCAATGTCTTTCGGCTGTTTACGCTGTTTGTCCAGTCTACTGCGATTTCTCTGACCTCGACCTTGGAGCATAGGCGTGTGACTTTCAGGTTGACGCTGTTTGTTTCAAGAATCTTGGCCTGCGAGAAAGAGTCGTTTCCGAACATCTGGAAATTGGTCTCCGACTCATAGGAGAACAGCGCCCAGTCTTCCTCCTGTGCGTCTTCGCTGATTTGAGGGCGGTTTACATATGTGGCGAAACGGTATTCGACGACATCTGTCCTGTTCGGGTCTATATAGATGATATAGTCTTCACTGTCGGAGCCGAAAGAATAATACGAATCGTATGTCTCGATGCCTTCAGTGTTTTTCGTGAAGATGAAGACCTGCAGGGAGTTGATCTTGCTTTCATTCGTATTGGCGCTCAGAGCCTTGGTCTCATTTCCATTGATTTTGAGACTTACGGGAATCAATGATGTCTCTTCTTTCCGGGGTTCTTCGTTCGGGATTTCCTGTTGCTGGAAGATCTTTCCGGAATCGCATGATGCAGCTATGAGAGCTGAAGCTGCCAAGGGGAGTAAAATTCTTTTCATGTCTTTGATTTTTAATGGTTTGTGTTAAATGTTCTCGATATATTTGATTCTCCAGTTGTAATATTTGAGAAAATTTGTCGATGTGTTGCTGAGCCATGCGGTCTGGTAGGCGGAGGCAACTTTCTGCGGAACATAGATGTAGCCCCATGTAGCCGGGTTTCTGAATACTCCGTCTGTGCCCAGGGCAGGTGGTACTTCGGCTCTGGAAATTATTTTTTTCAACGTATTGGTCTTATAGAAGGCATAGTTTCCTATATAGGTTATGTCTTCGTGCAGGTCTATGTTATTTATAGGCATGTTGTAATATGCATAGTCACCTATTTGTGTGACGCTTGATGGAACGACTGTAGCGTTGGCGCATCCGAAGATCAGAGCGTCCGTTGCCTTTTCCACTATTCCGTTGAAGTCTCCTCTTTTTTCGTATACAGGATTGCCGGAAGAGACGGTCACTGTCGCAATGTTCTTTCCTGTAAATGCTGCATTACCGATCTCAGTCAGTGTAGACGGTACTGAGAGAGAGGTCAGCATGTCGCAGCCGTTGAAAGCTATCTCACCGACTTTCCTGATACCCTCAGCTATGTCAAGTTCTCCCGGTGACGGGGTAGAGTCTCCGAAATGTACTGAATTGAGGCTGTTGCAGGACATGAAAGCTCTGCCGTCAATTTCAGTCAGACTCTCAGGCAGATGAATGGTTTCGAGGGACTTGCAGCCGTAGCACATATTGTCCGGGATGAAAGTCACTCCGGACGGAATGGTCAACGTGACGATTCCGCTGCTCTCGAATGCCCTGCTTTCTATAGTCTTTACAGATTGCGGGATGTCAACCTGTTTCAGGCTTGTGCAACCGGAAAATGTCGACGATGGCAGGTTGGTCAGATTCTTTGGAAGAGTCACCTCTTCAAGGCTCGTGCAGTTCCTCAGCAGGCTGTAGGACATGACCAGATTGTCCGGAAATGTGATGGCACGTAGGGCAATGCAGTACGAGAATACATCATATCCGGCACTTTCAAGGCTTTTGGGGAGAGTTACGGATTCAAGTGCTTCGCAATTGTAAAAGGCATATGTGCTCAGTTTTCTTACACCTTCAGGAATCACGATCGATTTAAGGCCAGGATTGTCTGTAAAGCATGATTCAGGAATCAGGGCCTTATCCGGGAATGTGAACTTTACCGTATGCTCTCCTGCCGTATCGAACATGTATATGTTTGCAGGTGGTACTTCTGTTCCGTCTACCTTCATCCTTGTGCATTGTGTCCTGTCAGGACTGCCATCATGGTACAGCAGTCTTGTCGTAGAGCCGATGTCAGTAACCTCGTATGTAGCGGTTACCCACAGACACCAGCTGTCAAATTCTATATCTATATCTGAATTTATGTCGGAAAGGATTATGGTTCTTGATCCATTGTCAGGGTCAGAATATTCTGTAATGGAAGCATCACCGGACACCCCCTTTATGGGGTTCACTTCTGCGTCGGAATATTCAGGAGCCGCAGTTATCCGCAGGCTTCCGTCTTCGTCCATTTTGTGTGTGAATATGATGCCCTCGGTCTCTCCGCTGAGGTTTACCGTCCAATTCTTGCTGAATTCCGCACATGCAGCGGAACCGTCTTCCCATTTTTTAATCCTCACGGGACTTACTGTCACACTGCTGTTGTTGATGGTTATGTCAATGTCAGCTATGGTTCCCTGACTAAGAGTGACAGGATCGGTGTCGATGGAGAAACTCTCTCCATCCATTCTAAGGTCTATGTTCATGCCTGTATTCCTTCCTGTCGGTATAGCCAGCATATATATTTCAGTTCCTGTATTTTCAAGATTTGTGGAATTGAGGGTCAGGGAGATGCCATCTCCCTGACCTCCAAGATCCGTGATTTCTCCCGATATCGCATTCAAGATTCCTTCGGTCGCCATGTTGTCTCCCTGGGCACTGATGCCGGTAATCTCTCCTGGTCCTGTATAACTGCCTCTTCTTATATTGAATTTCACGGCTGCAAGGGCATGCTGCATGGATATGGTCACATCTGCATTCCGATTGTTGATTCCCTCAGCAGGAAGAGCGTAGAGATAATCTGTCTGTGATGCTGTTTCTACCGGTATGCTGCCCAGATCAGTGACATCGTCAGAGTAGGGATAATAAGCATGTAAGGTCGCAAGACTTGAGGATACCATCACATCACTGTCGGGAGTCCATGTCTGATCAGAGGAACTGTCATCAGCAGTGAATCTTACATTGGAATAAAGGTTTCCGTCGTATGTCCCGTCATTGCCTGTCAGGCATATGCCGATCTCAGCTCCGTCACCTAAGGTGGTTGCGGTGATGATGGATCTGGAATCACTTCCGACGGCTTTTACCGAAAGCGATATCGGCACGGTTCCGCAAGTCCCGCTTCCCCGATCCATGATCTTCTCTGAACATGAAGCGGCGCTCAATATTGCCGCAAGCATGATTGAAAGTTTCGTAAATCTTTTCATAACTTATTGTTTTTGATGTTGTTCACTTCGATGATAAGCATACCTGCCTCATTTATCGGCTCGCCGGCAGTCATGTATACGATACCGGTTCCAGGGGCTTTCATTGTAAGAGTCACACCCTTGCCGTCCTCATCCAGACTATAATCGTATATTCCCCGTTCCCTGTCTTGTTCCAGTTCTTCGATACCAATGTCGAACGGGGCCTCAGAAGGCCGGTAGCTGCATCTGACACTCAGCTTGTCTCCTACTTCGGCCTGAACGAACCCTGAAGGCGTCATCTCGAAACAGGTGTCGTCAGCTCCGGATCCGATACCTGACTTGTCGGTCCGCCATCCTTCGTCAGACAGCCCGTCATCTTCGGGTATTACCGTTATACGGTAGTGGCAGTTCCTCTCTATATCCAGATTGTTCCTGCCTTCTCCAAGGTAAAACCTGTAGATCAAAGGGGAGGATGTACTCTGCAGCGAAGCGGATTCATAATCCATCTTCAGCTCTATGTAAGAGCAGGTCTCCTGCCTGTTGTCCAGCCTGTCGAAAACTTTGTCCTGATCATTCTCTATCGGATATGAAGAGAAGTCTCCCTGCATGTTTTCAAGCATGTAGAAGGACAGTTCTCCGCTCAGACCGTAATCTGTATTCCGGTTCAGAACCCGGCATTCGGATTCGTTCCGTGTGAATCCTACTGCAAAGCATTCGTCATGGCTGCTGACTGAGTTTTCCTTGAAAAGGAACGACTGTCTGGGGCAGTTGCCGATCCTGGCCGAGATCACATTCATGTTGACATCTTCCGAGAGGCCGCCTCTGTCTATCCTGAGGCTTATCTTGGCCATCATCCTTTCAAGAGGTACCTCTATGGCGGTGTTGTCTTCGTCAATGGTGATCCCCTCGATCTGACCGGCCATAGGTATGCCTTCCCTGTATTCGTCAGGATAGGCAATGTGGCATTTCAGTGACTTCAGTTCTTCGACTGTTGAAGCCTGCATTACAGTTCCGGTGTTGGCACATGCAAAGATGCTGTACTCCTTATTCATGAGCAGAGTAGTCTCAAATGTGACTTCTCTTTGTGTGCCCAATTCCCTCTGACCGAAATGTTTCCTTTCTTCAAGAAAACCGTTCTCGTCAAAAATCATTATAGTCAGGTCGCTGAGCTTGCCTTCGTCGGGATCTGCTGCCCTTGTATCCGGCTCACTGCATGAGATTCTTATTTCGATCCTGCCGCTGTCTTCATGTTGGAGCAGTTCCTTGGAACTGCAGCTGCAGGCTGCAATCAGAACCGCACACCATATCCGTCCTTTTCTTCCCATGGCTGTATATTCATTGTTATGTCCGCATCTCCCGCTTTGACCGGAATATCCGGATCTGTGTTACCAAGTCTTCCTATCCTTATGTCAAATACATATCTGCAGTTTCTGGCTATGCCGTTCCCACCATCATCACGATTTATTTCTAAAGGCCAGTAATATGTGATGCCTCCCACTTCGCCTTCTATGACAAGTCTTGTGAATGGGGTCCCGGGTGATTCCTCAATCGCTTCGTTAGGATAGCATCTCAGAATGACATAAGGTTTCTTTACGTCTGAGCTGATATCATAAGGCAGCTCCTGCATCATTGTTTCCGGCTCTTTGAACGATTCGAGCTCCTCCGGGTTGAACCTTCCGTTGTTTATTATTCTTCTCGGTATGTAGCCTTCCTCGTTGAAAGCCGGGGCTTCTGCGTTTACATTGGTCAGATAGACCTTTACATTGCGCAGCTGCTCGCCTTCGTATCCTTTACCCTTGAAATCACAGCTCAGGGATCTGAGCTCTATCTCCGAATAGAGTCTTTCAACTTTCAGATTGACCGGACTGCCTGCACGGATACGGTATTCACCGCTCATGGACGGGTTGTCCCGGCTCTCATCTTCCAGATTAAAGCAGATGTTCTTCATGTCGTTTCTGGAAGTGACACCTGCCCAATAGTACCTGTCAACCCGGCTGTTGACTATGACAGCTATAGTTTTGTCTCCTGCAGTGGAACCCACCTTGACTGATGAGCAGGCACTCATGTCGAATCTCTGATATGTGTCAAGTTTCTGCATACGGTCATCGTTGAAGACCAGTATGTCAATACTTTCCGCATCTGCCAGAGGTGTGTTGCATGTTTCCATCAACCTGACTGCAGTTTCGGTCTGTACGCTTCCGGCTGTCGTTTCAGGTACGGTGCAGCCGTATATCATTGCCGGGAGCAATGTCAAGATAGTAGTGAAACCCAGAACGGGCAGAGAGCAGGAAGCGCCTGCGTGGTAGATAGATTGTTGTGTCAAAGTGCTGAATCGGACTTTCTCCCGGCATTTTCTTCTTTTCATATCCATATAGATTTCAGAATTCATAACCTAAACTGATGCATATACCTTTCCCGATGATACGGCCTTCCCTGATCGTCTCTGTCAGTTCCATATCATACGATACGGCAGCCCGCAGACCCTTGAATATCCTGCACATGTATCCTATATCAAGAGGGCATTCCAGATTCCTGCTCTGTCTCGTTCCTATGCCTAAGGAAATCACAGGCCCGTCAAATACTGATTCAGGCCAGTATTGAACCGCCATTCTGACCGAAAGCAGATCTTCTGACCCGGAACTGAAGCTCGGGGCTTCAAGCATAAGGTCTTCTTTATGAACATCTGATTCCCTGTCTTCCCTATGTGGCATCCTTATGGAAGTACCGGCTGATACCGACCAGTTCTTATTTACAGAGAGGCCGTAGAACATCTCGATCTCATGACTCCTGAGCGGGGATGAGAGTTCTGTACCTGCTATGAACCTGTGTATTTTCTGTCCGCTGCATGTCGTGCAGAGAGCCAGGGTTAGTAAAACCGTCATGATCTGTCGCATCTTCTTTTTCTGCAAATCTATGAGGCGGCAGGCGAAGTGATGGCCGATTTAAAAAAAGAAACATCGGATTTTTCTTTTTTTTATAGTGATGTGATTTATTTTATAGACGTTAAAATTTATTTTTAAGCGTTATTTGAGAAATAAGTAATATCTTTGACAATTATGGATATAGTCATTACATATGTTGACGGGAATGATCCTGTCTGGAAGAGGGACTATGAGAAGTATACCAATGTTCCTGTGATGCAGAAGCGTTTCCGTGACTGGGGAACGTTGAAGTATCTTCTCAGAGGTATAGAGGTGAACATGCCTTTCATAAGAAACGTATATCTTGTCGTCTCGCATCATTCGCAGGTGCCAGAGTGGGTGGATACAGCGAATCTGAAGATCGTTCTTCATAAAGATATAATTCCGGAAGAGTTTCTTCCGACCTTCAACTGCAATCCGATTGAGATGCATCTTCACAGGATAGAAGGACTTGATGAGGAGTTCATCTATTTCAATGATGACATGTTCCCGGTCGGAAAGTGCCGTGCAGAAGATTTCTTTCTTGACGGAAAACCTGTATTAGGCTATTATACGCATCTGTTTGCAAACGGAATGTATAAGAAGATTTGCCGAAATTCGGATCGTCTTGCGCGTAGGGTACTGAATATGGAACCGTCGTGTTTCTTTACCCGTCCTCAGCATATATGTTCTCCGATGTTGAAGAGCGAATGCTGCGGACTGTATGCAAAGGCTGAATCTGAGATAAGGGCGACGTCGGCACAAAGAACGAGGACAGAGAATGATCTGAACCAATATCTTTTCCTCGACTATATGAACTTCAAGGGTCTGATTATCCATAAGAAGATTTCCAATAAACATTTTACCGTAGCTCTGGCTTCGCCGGACAAGCTGCGTGCTTTCCTTCGTAATCCTACCCGGACCCTGGTTTGTATCAACGATGTGAGGCTGAGTGAGAAGAGGTATGAGAAACTGAGAGGGGCGATACTTGATGCTTTTGAGGAAGTATTGCCATGTAAATCGAAATATGAATTATAATGGATAATTACAGAATCTCGCTGATTGTTCCGATCTATGGTGTAGAACGATACATAGAGAAGTTTGCGGAGACAGCATTGGGGCAGACTGCTGATGGAATACAGTTCATATTTGTAAATGATGGTACTAAAGATCGCTCGATGCAGATTCTTGAGGAGCTGATTGAGAAGCGCTTCTCCCATCTGAGACCTCATATAGTCAGGATTGATAAGGAAAATCAGGGCCTTCCATTGGCAAGGAAGACCGGACTGGAGCATGCGTCAGGTGAATATATCCTGTTTGCGGATTCAGATGACTGGCTTGAAACAGATGCGGTTGAGAAGATCCTAGCCAGGATCGATGAGACCCATGCAGACATAGTTTATTTCGATCTGATAAAGGAGTATGGCCATAAGACGAGCTATAAGAGGGAAAGGGACTACGCCTCATCAGAGAAGATGGATTTCATAGTTAATATTTTCAATTATCGTTCTCAGGGCTATACCGTTACAAAATGCTTCAGGCGTGACCTGTATACAGGAAATCACATATATATACCTAAATATGGGATGCATGAGGATATCTGTCTGATGTCTCAGATTATCTTTTATGCCGAATCATTGAGCCATCTGCCTGAGGCTCTTTACCATTATCGTAAGGATAATCCTGATTCCTTCTGTGCGCAGAGTCGAAAGATCCGCCACCTTGCTTCAAGCAGAAATCTTCTGGACCTTCATAATCATTATCGTGAGAATCTGGAAGGTTCTCCGATTGAGAAGGTTGCCGGGGGAATCGTCATGAGAGCCGGTTGGCATTCTCTGGTTCATCGCTGCGATTTCTTCAAGGAGTATCCATATCTGGCAGATGATATACTCGGCTCGGATATGAGTCCACGTTACAGGATATCCTTGCCTGCTCAGCTTATAGTAAAGATTTACGCATTATTCAGGAAATGGCTTTAAGATCACCAGTTACGATATCGTTGATAGTTCCGATATATAGAGTGGAAAAATATATAGGGGAGTTTGCCGAATCTGTTCTCGGACAGCCCTATCCGCATATAGAGTTCATTTTTGTGAATGATGACACGGATGATTCTTCCATAGATGTACTTGAAGGATTGATAGATGCGGAATATTCTCATCTCAAGGATCGGATCCGCATAGTGAAGCAGTCCCATTCAGGTCTGCCTGCAGCGAGAAGAACAGGCTTGTCATATGCCACCGGAGACTATGTCTGGCATGTTGATCCTGATGATTGGGTTGAGAAGGATGCGGTTGCCAGGATCGCTGAAGTGGCGGAAAGGACAGCCGCAGATCTTATATATTTTAATTTCATGCAGGAGTATTCATGTGGCTCAAAACTGAAGTGTGAGAAACGATATGACATCTCGTGCAAGGATGAGTATGTATTCAATATGTTTAATCAGAAGGCTTATGCATGCGTGTGGAACAAGTGCATAAAGCGTTCTGTATATGATTCTCACGATGTCTTTTTCCCAAAGCATTCATATGCTGAGGATACATATCTGATGACTCAGCTCGTATCATACTGTTCGTCAATGTCCTATCTGGACATGGCCCTGTATCATTACAGAAAGGATAACAATGCTTCTCTGTCGCATCAGAAAAGGAAACAGCGTCGTCTGGAATTTTCCTTGAACTTCATTGACTTATATGAAAGGCTTAAGGACAGAGCTTGTGATGATGGCCCTTTGGCTCTGCTGAAGGATTCGATAATGTTGAGAGCGGGCTGGTATTCCATGGTATATGGTCTGGACCTCTTTTCCAGCTTCCCTTTCCTTAAGTCTATGATCAGACAGGCGAAACTGGTGCCGGGTATGAAAATCGGTATATTGCCTCAGATCATTACGAAGCTTGCCTGTTGTTGCTTCAAGAGATGATATCATGAAAAGCCCCTGATTCACATCGAATCAGGGGCCTTTCATTTGTATTGTTTACGCTCCGAAGTTGTCGTAAAGGATGTTCTCCGGTGGTACTCCTAGTGAGTCGAGGAGGTTTACAACCGCTCCGACCATCATAGGAGGTCCGCACATGAGGTAGAGTGCATCTTCCGGTGCCTCATGCTGCTTGAGGTATGTCTCGAACATTACGTTGTGTACGAAACCTGCAACATATGGAACGCCTGCTGCATCAGCCTCAGGATCCGGCCTGTCAAGGGCGAGGTGGAACTTGAAGTTAGGGAATTCCTTCTCGATTGCATGGTAGTCATCAAGGTAGAATGCCTCCTTGAGAGCACGTGCACCATAGAAGAAGTTAACCTTTCTTGAAGTCTTCTCTGTCTTGAACAGATGCATGATGTGGCTTCGCATAGGAGCCATACCTGCACCACCGCCGACGAAGATAAGCTCGGTCTCAGGTGAGAGATCCTTTGGAAGGAAGAACTCGCCGTAAGGACCTGAGATTGTGATCTTGTCGCCTGGCTTGAGAGAGTAGATGTATGAAGAGCAGATACCAGGGTTCACGTCAACCCACTTGCCTGCCGCTCTGTCAAACGGTGGAGTAGCGATACGTACGTTGAGCTTGATGATGTCTCCCTCTGCAGGGTAGCAGGCCATTGAGTAAGCACGTACGGTTGGAGTAGGGTTGACCATCTTGAGAGTCCTGAGACCCATCTTCTCCCAATCCTCCTTGTACTGGTCGTCTACATCGATATCCTTGTAGTCTACAGTAACTGCAGGTACGTCGATCTGGATGTATCCTCCTGACTGGAAGTTGAGGTGCTCACCCTCAGGAAGCTTCACTACGAACTCCTTGATGAATGTAGCTACGTTGTGGTTGGAAACCACTTCGCACTCCCACTTTCTTACGCTGAGGGCAGAAGCAGGTACCTCGATGGACATGTCTTCCTTGATCTTTACCTGACATCCGAGACGCCAGTTCGCTGCAATCTGCTTGCGGTTGAAGAAGCCTACCTCGGTAGGGAGGATTTCTCCGCCACCCTCGGTAACGCGGCACTTGCACTGTCCGCAGGCACCCTTACCGCCACATGCAGAAGGAAGGAAGATCTTCTGTTCTGCGAGAGTAGAGAGAAGGTTTCCGCCAGGGGTTACCTCGACGATCTTGCTTCCCTCGTTGATGTTGATCTTTACAGTTCCTGAAGGTGTCAGCTTCGTCTTGATGAAAAGGAGAAGCGCAACGAGCAGGAGCGTGATGATCACAATAGCGATCACTGATGCTAAAATTGTCATTGTCATGTTCTTGTCCTCCTATATTAAAGCTGAATACCCATGAATGTCATGAATGCGATACCCATGAGACCCACTGTGATGAATGTAATTCCGAGTCCCTTGAGAGCTGCCGGTACGTGTGAGTAAGACAGTTTCTCGCGGATCGCTGCAAGTGCAACGATTGCAAGCCACCAGCCGATACCTGAACCGAGAGCATATACGATAGGCTCGCCGATGTTGACGAAGTCTCTCTCCTGCATGAAGAGCGAACCACCGAGGATCGCACAGTTCACAGCGATGAGCGGAAGGAAGATTCCGAGCTGTGAGTAAAGTGCCGGAGCGAACTTCTCTACTACCATCTCGACGATCTGTACGATAGCCGCAATGACTGCGATGAAGATGATGAAGCTCAGGAAGCTCAGGTCAACTGTAGCGAATTTCTCACCTAACCACGCAAGAGCACCCGGCTTGAGGAGATACTCGTTGAGCAGGTAGTTGACAGGGAGAGTGATCAGAAGCACAGCGATTACGGCAACTCCGAGGCCGTTGGCTGTCTTCACGTTCTTTGATACCGCCAGGTATGAACACATACCAAGGAAGTAGGCGAATATCATATTGTCGATGAATATCGACTTTACAAATAAGCTAATATAATCTGCCATAGTATTCTTTAGTTATGTGTTATTTTTCCTGAAGATCCTTCTGGATAGATCTCTGTACCCAGATGATGCAGCCTACGAGCACGAGTGCCATCGGAGGGAGAATCATAAGACCGTTGTTCATGTATCCGAAGTCATAGACCGCCTGTGGGATGACCTGGATGCCGAAGAGAGTACCGCTTCCGAGAAGCTCGCGGAAGAAGGCGATGATGATCAGAATCATGGCATATCCCACACCGTTTCCGAGACCGTCAACGAGGGATGCGAGAGGCTTGTTGCCGAGAGCGAATGCCTCGATACGTCCCATGACGATACAGTTGGTGATGATAAGGCCGATGTAGACCGAAAGGGTCTTGCTGACGCTGTATGCATATGCCTTGAGAACCTGATCCACGAGGATTACCATCATGGCAACCACTACGAGCTGCACGATGATACGGATACGGTTTGGAATGGTGTTCCTGAGGAGAGAGCATACAAGGCTTGAAAGTCCTGTAACGATGATAACCGAAAGGCCCATCACGAAAGCTCCCTTGAGCTGTACTGTAACAGCAAGTGAGGAACAGATACCGAGTACAAGGACAGAGATAGGGTTGCCCTTGAATATCGGATTCAAGAAAGTTTCCTTAAAGTCAAAATTTGCCATGTTCTATTCCTCCACTGTGTTAACTGATTCACCGTTCTTTGTCAGATAGTTGCTGTAGAAGCCGAACCACTGGTCGAGAGTCTTGCCGAGAGCCTGAGATGTGATTGTCGCACCTGAAATGGCATCTACGCCGTTCTTCTCTGTCTGGCGGTTAGCCGGCTTTGCAACTTCGAATCTGATGGATCCTGAACCCACCTGCTGGCCCTTGAATGCTTCTGCAAACGAAGGCTCGTCAGCGATCTTTGCTCCAAGTCCAGGAGTCTCTCCCTTATGACCGAAGCGTACCGCCTTGATGGTCTTGAGATCCTTCTCGAGTCCGACATAACCCCAGATAGGGCCCCAGAGTCCTGCACCGTAGCAAGGAACCACTGTCACGCCGTTCTTGAAGATGTATACAGGAAGAGCCTTCTGCTCTGCTGCGATCTGCTTCTTGAGTGCTGAGTTGTCATATACTTCGCAGGACTCGATGTCGAGCTCTCCGACCTTGTTTCCGTCAATGTCCACGAGAATGGCGGACTCGATCTCCTGTCGGTATGTTCCGAGGATGTCCTCTCCGTCAACTGTAGCTGCGGTAAGGATCTGTCCGATAGTGTCCTTCTTGACATTGGCGTCCTGAGTAGGCTTGAGGAACATTGCCGCAAAGGCAAGAACCGCAGCGACTACCACAACGAGGATAGTCGAATATATGACTGTATATGTATTACTGTTTGTATTCATACCTATAATATATTAAGCGATTTTTACCTTTTTGTCCCTTCTCTTGATCGAGAATTCGATCACATAGTGGTCGATGAGCGGTGCAAATGTGTTCATGAGGAGGATGGCAAGCATCATTCCCTCAGGATAACCAGGGTTCCACAGACGTACAGTCACTGCGAGAGCACCTACGAGGAAACCGTAGATCCACTTTCCGCACTCTGTCTGAGCCGAAGTCACAGGATCGGTTGCCATGAATACTGTACCGAAGAGGAAACCACCCATCACAAGCTGATAGTAGCCTGGGAGGTCTGTAGCACCAACTGCATATCCGAGGTAGCCGATTGCAAGACCGCCGGCAACTGATGAAAGCATGATCTTCCAGCTTGCAACTCCTGTCCAGATGAGGATGAACGCTCCGATGAGGATCGCGATCACCGATGTCTCACCTACTGAACCAGGGATTGTTCCGAGAACCATGTCCATGAACTGAGGCTCGAGGTTCGCGAGGGTAGGGTTTGCGAGCGGTGTTGCTCCTGATACTCCGTCAACAAGGCCGTTGCCGCACTGGAAGGCAGTGCCTTCAGCCATGTAACGGGTCATTCCTCCTGTCCAGATGGTGTCACCTGACATCTTGCTTGGATAAGAGAAGAAGAGGAATGCACGTGTGAGGAGTGCAGGGTTCCAGATGTTCATACCTGTACCTCCGAATACCTCCTTGCCGATGATCACTGCGAATGCAACTGCGATAGCAAGCATCCAGAGCGGAACATCAACAGGAACGATAAGCGGAATGAGCATACCTGAAACGAGGTAACCCTCGTTCACCTCATGACCCTGGATCTGGGCTGAAACGAACTCGATTCCGAGTCCCACAAGGTATGATACGATATAGAGTGGAAGTACCTTTACAAGTCCGTAAAGAACTATGTTCCAGAAGCCCCAGCCGAGGCCGAAAGCGAGGCTGTGCTGATATCCTGTATTCCAGATACCGAAAAGCATTGCCGGAACAAGGGCGATCACAACCATGATCATGACTCTCTTCAGGTCGACGCAGTCCCTTACGTGAGCGCCACGGCGTGTCACGGTGTTAGGAACAAACAGGAATGTCTCGAAAGCGTCGAATGTCGAATGAAGGAATCCGAGCTTGCCGCCTTTCTCAAAGGTCGGCTTGATCTTGTCTACAAAATTTCTTAATCCGTTCATAATTCTAAGCTTTAGCACATTTCTTTCAACATGAGAGCTATACCGTCAGTGATGATCTGCTGGATATAGATCTTTGATGGGCATACATATTCGCAAAGCGCGAGATCCTCTTCGAGAACCTCATAGATTCCGAATTTCTCCATCTTGTCGATGTCGTTTGCAAGACAAGCCTTGAGGAGATATACCGGATAGAGATCCATAGGGAGAACCTTGCTGTATGTGTCGTTCACTACGAATGCACGAGGACCTCCGTGAAGGTTTGTGTCCATGTCATACTTCTTGTTAGGAGTAAGCCATGAGAAGTATGTGCGTGATGCGCTGAACTGGCTGCTTCTTACAGGCTTTGCCCAGCCGAGGAGCTCGTACTTGTTACCCTCTTCGAGGATTGTCACCTGATTGTCGAAGAAGCCGAGGAAACCGTCTGCTCCCACATTCGTACCTGTAAGCACGTCACCGCTGATGAAGCGGAGGTCTTCGGAAGCATTGTAGAAATCCTTGAGATCCTTCATGGCGATGCCAGGGTAAGCCGCTACATAGGCAGGGCCGTTTACCTTAGGGCCTGTCACGGCAACCTTTCTTCTTACATCGTACTTTCCGGTGTCGAAGAGCTTACCGATAGCTGCGAGCATTACAAGTGATACAGTCCATACGGTCTCGCCCTTTCTGATAGGGGAGATGTGGTGGATCTGTACTCCGACATTGCCGGCTGGATGCTTGCCGCTGAAGGTGTGCTGGATCACGTTCTCCAGTTTGTGGAAAGGTGTTCCTGAACAGTTCTCTGCGTTAAGTGAAAGGTGTACACCGCCGTCTGTAAGCTTGCCGAGAGCGTTGATAGCTGTCTGGATGTACTTGAGTTCCTCGCCGAGAGCGAACTCCGGATTGGCAGCGAGAGGCGCTGTCGTGAATGCTGAAACGAAGATTGCCTTAGGCTTTACCTCAGGATTGGCGATGATACCGTATGGCCTCTGTGTGAGGGCAGGCCAGAGGCCTGACTGGAGAAGGGCCTCCTTGATCTGCTCGGCAGACATTCCGGATACCTTCTTCACACCATAGTCCACATACTCCTGCTGCGCATCAGCCTTGATGCGTACCTCAAGCAACTTTCTCTTCTCGCCTCTGACAACCTCTGCTACAGTTCCGCTTACAGGAGAAGCGAAGAGGATGTTCTGAGACATCTTGTCAGCCAATACAGGTGTACCTGCGAGGACCTTGTCGCCTTCCCTTACCAGAAGCTTCGGTACGAGACCTCTGAAATCGGTAGGCTTCACGGCCACAACGTCAGGAACGATCACCTTCTTGGTGTTCTGGGCCGCCTCGCCATTGATCGGGAGGTCAAGACCCTTTTTCAAATAGATGTTGTTTGACATTATATAAACCGTTTTGAGTATATTTCAAAATGCGCCCGCGAAGTTACATAAATTTTCCCTATTTACGAAGTAAAAAACGCCTTTTTGGCCAAGCCGCAGGTTTTTATGAAAAGTTCCGCATTATTGGGATGTTTTGACTAATTTTGCGCTCATTATGGAAAACGGTAAAAGTGCAATCATAGAGGGACTGAACAGCGAGCAGAAAGCGGCTGTCAGTTGTGTAGACGGACCGGTGCTGATAGTGGCGGGTGCGGGGTCGGGAAAGACCAGAGTGTTGACAAGCAGGATAGCCTATATTCTTGAAGGAGGCTGCGAACCATCTGAAATACTGGCTCTTACATTTACGAAGAAGGCGGCTTCCGAGATGAAGGAAAGAATAGCCCTGATGGTCGGTGAACGCAAGGCCAGAAGGCTTTATATGGGTACCTTCCATTCTGTATTCATCCGTTTTCTAAGGGAATTTGCTGAGTCGATAGGCTATCCGTCGACTTTTACCATCTACGATACAAGCGATTCGGTAAGTGCCATAAAGACCTGTCTGAAGGAACTTCAGCTTGACGACAAGGTCTACAAACCCAAGGATGTCCTGTCAAGGATCTCCATGGCGAAGAACAATCTTGTCACGGCCGAGGCTTACATGAGGAACGCGGCTGCGATGCAGAAGGATACGTTGGCGAAGAAGCCGATGATATGGAAGGTCTATCAGCTTTATGCCGCCAAGTGCAGGCAGGCCGGTGTCATGGATTTCGATGACATTCTCCTGAATATGAACATCCTTCTGCGTGACAACCCGTCGGCCCTGGAGTCAATCGCGGGCCGTTTCAGGTACATCATGGTCGATGAGTATCAGGATACGAATTTCGCCCAGTATCTCATACTCAGGAAACTGAGCCAGTTCCACCATAACCTCTGCGTCGTAGGTGACGACTCCCAGTCCATCTACGCCTTCAGAGGAGCCAAGATCGAGAACATACTCAACTTCAAGAAGGATTATCCGGACCACCATATCTTCCGCCTCGAGCAGAACTATCGTTCCACCAAGGTGATCGTGGATGCTGCCAACTCTCTGATAGCCAGGAACTCGGCGAGGATTCCGAAAGAGTGCTATTCGATGGGTGAGGAAGGTGAGAAGATCCGGCTCATACAGGCTTATACCGAGCAGGAGGAGGCGCTTCTTATAGCTTCGTCCATAATTTCCAGAATCAATTCCTCTCATGCCGAATATCAGGATTTTGCCATCCTTTACAGGACAAATTCCCAATCACGTGCACTTGAGGAGGCCTTGCGCAAGAGGAATCTTCCATACGTCATCTATTCCGGCAACTCCTTCTTCGAAAGGGCGGAAGTAAAGGATATGATGGCTTATTTCAAGCTGGCGGTGAATGTCAATGATGACGAGTCGTTCAAGAGGGTCGTCAACAAGCCGGCCAGAGGAATCGGAGATACTTCATTGAGCGCTCTCACTGCCGCTGCCCATGCACATGAGACTTCGCTTTTCAAGGCTGCATATGCAGAAGATCTCGAGAAGTTCGGTCTCAAGGCTGCCGCTGTGAAGAAAATACGTGATTTCTGTGAAATGATCGCCCGCCTTTGTGTGCGTGGTGTGAAGGAGGATGCCTATACGGTAGCAGCCGCGCTTGCCATGGAGTCAGGACTGCTCATGTTCTACAAGTCGGACACCAGTATCGAGGGGCAGTCACGTACAGCCAACGTGGAGGAACTTCTGAACAGTGTGAAGAACTACATAGATGAGAAGCATAACGAGATGTTTGAGGAAATGCAGGCGGACGGGTCTGTGGATGAGGGAGTTGAGCTGACTTCTGCAGATCTTCCTGTCGTTACTCTGGGGGATTATCTCGAGAATGTCTCGCTGCTCAGTGCTGTCGATCTTGAAGACGATGAAGAGGCTTCGAACAAGATAGCCCTGATGACGGTGCATTCATCCAAAGGCCTTGAGTTCCCTTATGTGTATGTAGCCGGCATGGAGGAAAACCTCTTCCCGTCAGGAGGATCCCTGGCTTCGGAAACGGAGATTGAGGAGGAACGCAGGCTCTTTTACGTGGCGATGACCAGAGCCAAGAAGGCTGTGCAGTTTTCTTTTGCATCTACCAGAATGCGTAACGGAAAGCATGAATCCAACTCTCCGAGCCGTTTTGTAAAGGAAGTGGATGCACGATATATAGCCAATCCTTTGACCTCGGATCTGACAGATGATGACAAGCCTGAAGACACGCGCTTCAGCTTCGGACGTCGGAACTGGGGTGGGGCAGGAACATATGGCCGTTCCGGAGCCGTACAGACTTTGCGCAGGGAGGTGCCGCAGCGTCCTTCGCCGGCGCCGGCGCCGGTTCCGGTGCGTAAGCCTCAGGTTGTTCCGAAACGTGTACCCGATGCCGATTTCGAGCCTACTCCGGTGCTTCAGCTCCGTGTCGGACAGAGAATCGAGCACAACCGTTTCGGTTTTGGAAAGATCATGGAGATAACCGGAAATGCAGCAGATCTGAAGGCAAGAATCTCTTTTGATGACCACGGGGACAAGATTCTTATCCTCAAATATGCCAAAATACGCGTCGTGCAATAGCATTTTTTCTGAAACTCAGTATAAAAAAAAGAAAAATCGACTATAAAAAAGAGAAAAATTAAGTTTTTCTTTTTCTTATAGCCGATTTCTTTCTATGCGTATATATTTGTCGTGCCGCAATGTCGCGGCAGATAAGATATGAGGAGAAAGAATCATGAAAAGAATTGTTTTGCTTTACATGGGCCTGAGCCTGCTGTCATGTGACATGCTCGGCCCGGGAAAGCCCGCAGCGGCAGAAGAAGACGGGCAACTGCGTATCGCCTTTGCTCCGGTCCCGACCGGTGTTACAAAATCCGAGTATGAAATACCTGATACGAGTGATTTCATACTCACTGTCAGCGATGCTGACGGCTCAGTCATTTACAATGGAGCATACGGTGATTCACCGGAAGCCATCATGGTCAGGCCTGGCAGTTATAATGTCTCGGTCGTTTCCGAGAAGTTCAGCAAGCCTGCCTTTTCATCCCCTCAGTTCGGGGATGAACAATGTGTAGTGGTTCCTGCCGGAGAAGTCGCTGCTGTGAGATTGACATGCATGCAGATCAATTGCGGGATAAGGCTGAAGATAGACTCAGGTTTCCTGACCGCATGCCCGGACGGAGTCCTGTTCCTGAAGTCGCAGCAGGGGAAGCTGAAGTATGGCTATTCGGAAACGAGAACAGCATATTTCCAACCGGGGAGCATTTCTCTTATCCTGAATCGTGGGGGAAAGGATGAGACCTTGATGACACGCAATATGGATGCACAGCAGATACTTGTCCTCGGTGTCACTGCAGCATCCTCAGGCGGGAACGGGACAGCGCAGAAGGAAAGCATATCGGTGTCTGTAGATACTTCAAGGGTCTGGCTCTCAGACTCATATGAGATCGGCGGAGATGGCGGTAAAGGCAGTGGCCCGTCCGATGCCCTGACGGTTTCTCAGGCCCAGTCCGCTGCCGGGGAAGAGGATGTATGGGTAAGCGGTTATATAACAGGCGGAGACCTTACCTCTGCTTCAGCTTCCTTTGAGGGGCCTTTCTCTTCGCGGACATGCCTTCTGCTCGGGCCGCGTTCCTCGACAAAGGACAGAGCCTCGTGCATCTCTGTCCAGCTTCCTGCCGGGGAGGTGCGCGAGGCTCTCAATCTTGTCGACAATCCGGAACTTCTGGGCCGGAAAGTAGCTGTCAGAGGAGATCTTGTCGAGTCGTATTACGGCTTGACCGGATTGAAGAACTGCTCTGAATATGCCTTCTGAAATCAGTCTATAAGGGCAAAAGAGAGGTCTCCTTTGCAGCATAGCTTCCCGTCCACCTTCAGTTCGGCGGAGCAGAAGTAGAGGCGCCCTCTCTTGGAGGTAAGCCTTGTGGTGATCTCACAAAGGTCTCCCGGCTTGACAATGCCTTTGAATCTGGCGTTGCTGATGCCGCTGTAAAGCGTCTTCTTTCCGGCGATGTCATCCTTGACAAGCAGGGCGCAGCTCTGAGCCATTATCTCAAGCTGGATCACTCCAGGGACTATGGGATTGCCTGGGAAATGACCTCTGCAGAAGAATTCGTCTTCCTTTATGAGGTACTTTGCATGACCGGTTCCGTCCTGGTCTATCTCTATTTCATCCACAAGGAGCATGGGCTCCCTATGTGGAAGGTAGTTCTTTAATTCTTCTTTGTTCATTCGGTTCGGGTTTCAGTATTGTGTCGGTTTATTCGTCATATCTGCGGAATGCGACAGCTCCGTTGTGTCCTCCGAAGCCGAGGGAATCGGATATGGCAATGGTCAGGTCTGCCTTGACAGGCTTGTTCGGTGTGTAGTCCAGGTCAAGCTCAGGATCAGGGTTGGTCAGATTTATGGTAGGAGGAACTATGCCGTCCTTGAGTGCCATTACCGCAGCAATGGCCTCTACCGCTCCTGCTGCGCCAAGCATGTGGCCTGTAGAGCCCTTGGTAGAACTTATATGAGCCTTGTATGCATCTTCTCCGAGGGCAAGCTTGAACGCCGCCGTTTCGGAAACATCGTTCAGGGCAGTACCTGTTCCGTGGGCATTTATGTAAAGCTCGTCATCCGAGGTATATCCGGCCTGGTCCAGAGCCATCTTCAAGGCTGAAGACTGCGTTACTCCGTCTGGTCTTGGTGCTGTCACATGATGTGCGTCGCAGGTATTGCCGTAGCCGCATACTTCTGCGAGAATCGTGGCTCCTCGTCTGACGGCGTGCTCATATTCTTCAAGAACAAGCATGCCGGCTCCTTCTGCCATCACGAAACCCCCTCTGTCTGCGCTGAACGGCAGGGATGCATATTTGGGGTCTTCAGCCCTTGAAAGGGCTTTCGCATTGGCGAATCCGGCTATTCCGAGAGGAATTATGGCCGCTTCGGAACCACCGGCGATGACAGCATCTGCATATCCGTGCTTTATCGCCCTGTAGGCCTCTCCGATTGCATGTGTGGAGGTGGCGCAGGCCGTCACGACCGGCAGACAAGGGCCGCAGGCATTATGCCTTATGGCGATGTTGCCTGCCGCGATGTTGGATATCATCGTCGGTATGAAAAGTGGTGAGACCCATTTGGCCCCTTCCTTCAGGATCTTTTCTGTCTCCCTTACTTGCGTTGTGAAGCCTCCTATTCCTGAGCCGACATATACTCCGAGTCTGAAAGGATCGATGTTTCCCTCTTCTGCAGCATTGAGTCCTGCCTGCTGCATTGCCTGCCATGCGGCGGCGACTGCAAAGACCGTGAACCTGTCCTGCTTTCTTGCAAACGGTGCTTCGATTCCATATTCAGCCGGGTTGAAGTCACGGACTTCTCCCGCTATCTTTACGGGAAGATCGTCTGTCGGTATCGACTGGATGAAGTCTATGCCGCAGACTCCTTCAAGGAGGTTCTTCCAGAATGCTTCAGTATTGTTGCCGACAGGGCTTATCACTCCTGTTCCGGTAACCGCTACTCTTCTGTCCATGTATGTGCTAATCTAAGTTAAAGTTTGAAATTACAGCCTCAGCTCCAAGAATGAGGTCTTCTACGATGGCTTTTGCAGGCTCGATCTTCTTCACCATTCCGGCGCATTCTCCCGCCATGTAGGTTCCGTCGGGATCTCCTTCCTGCACAGCCTTTCTGAGTGCTCCGCTTCCGAATGCCAGAATCTCTTCAGGATTTGTGGAAGGGTCAGCCTCCATCTTTGCGAATTTCTTTGAGAAAGGGGTCTTGATGGAACGAACGGGATGTCCGAGTGTCTTGCCTGTAACTATGGTGGAGATGTCGGATGCCTTAAGGACCTTCTCCTTATATGTCTGATGCACAGTGCATTCCTCTGCCACAAGGAAGCGTGTGCCGACCTGGACCGCTTCGGCTCCGAGCATGAATGCGGCAGCTGCTCCTCTGCCGTCGCAGATTCCTCCGGCTGCGATGACCGGTATGTCGAGAGCATCAACTACCTGAGGTACGAGAGCCATTGTATGGAGTTCGCCTACATGGCCTCCGGATTCGGCACCTTCCGCAACGACTGCGTCGGCTCCGGCAGCCTGCATCTTCAGCGCCAGGGCTACTGATGCAACTACAGGTATCACCTTTATGCCTGCAGCCTTCCATGTCTCCATATATTTTGCAGGAGATCCTGCGCCTGTAGTGAGGATCTTAACTCCTTCTTCCACTACCATCTGCGCAATCTCGTCCGCATTGGGAGCCTGCAGCATGATGTTTACTCCGAAAGGCTTGTCTGTCAGTTCTCTGCACTTGCGTATCTCATTGCGGACAGCTTCTGCTCCTGCATTGATGGAAGAAATGAGGCCAAGACCTCCGGCGTTCGATACAGCCGAGGCGAGGGATGCGTCAGCTACCCAAGCCATGCCACCTTGAAATACCGGGTATTGTATCCCGAGCATATCGCAAATTCTACTTTTAATCATATTTATCCGTCCTTATTTTCAATTATTCATTCATAAACTACAAATATAATAAATTTACCATTCCAACAGGACTGCTCCGGAAACAAATCCTGCACCGAAAGCACTCATGACAATCCTGTCTCCGGGCTTGAAAAGGCCTTTCCTGCTGCATTCGTCCAGAAGGATAGGGCAGGAGGAACTGGATGAGTTGCCATGGTCTGCAATGTTGGATGGAAATTTGTCATCCTCAAGACCGAGAAAGTCCCGTATGGCGTTGATTATACGGATGTTGGCCTGATGCAGGAGGACATGGTCAACATCCGATGCCTTCAGACCGTTGTCTTTCAGCAGTCTGGTTATGTCGGTCGAAGACGCCTTTACGGCGAACTTGAATACATCCTGACCTTTCATCTGAAGGGGTACGTCCTTTTCCTCCTTTGTGATGTACGGTGTGGGCTGGAGGGTCCTGTACTGCCAAAGCTTGTCGGTTGCGCTTGAGGCTGACATCCTGAATCCCCTGATGTTGCTTCCTTCCGTGAGGACTGCCGCTCCGACACCGTCTCCGAAAAGGACGCAGGTCCGTCTGTCGCTCCAGTCTGTCATTCTTGTAGGTTCTTCTGCACACACGATGAGCACATTGCGGACGGTGCCGGCTATGTTGAAGGATTCTGCGATCTGCAGGGCATAGATGAATCCTGCGCATGCGCAGTTGATGTCAATGCACGGGCATGTGGCGCCGATCCCTCCTTGAATTATGCAGCTCAGCTGTGGAGTTATGTATTCGTTCACTACATTCGAGCATATTATGTAGTCAAGATCTGCAGCCTTCATCCCGGCGCTGTCCAGAGCCTTCAAGGCCGCTTCTGTTGCCATGTCTTCGAGTCTCTCGTCAGATATCACATGTCTGGACCTGACTCCTGTTCTGGTCGAGATCCATTCGTCGCTCGTATCCAGAAACTCTGAAAGCATGTCATTTGTTACGATTTTCTTAGGAAGCACGCTTCCTGTTCCGATAATTTTCATCTTGTCCGGTTTTTTTTAGTACGCTGCAAAATTATTCCTGACTTTCAACAGGATAAAATTATTGTGGCGAGGTTGATGATACTGTTGGCAAAGCGGCAGAAGCGGCTTCCGGGCGTGGCGTTTTTTTGTTATTTGTGGTAAAATTTCTAACTTCGCAATGCTAAAACCTACGAATAAGATGAAAAACCAGAAACTTCCGGGATACCTTCTTGGCAAGTATCAGCTGATAGGAACAGTGACTTTTGCTGTCCTTTTTGCCGTGGTGTTCCTTAATATCTATATCCCGTTTTCGGATACGGCCTGGTTCGGCCTCGGTAATTCCGTAATGTTTATCCGTACTGTGATCTTCGTCGCAGTGTCGATCCTTATCCTTATAGCGAGCCGTATGCTCATGTACAGGTCGAAGACTCTTTTCGAGATGACCTATGTGGGGTATACGCTGTGGTGCATAATGGAAATCATGACTATAAGCGCTGTCTATACCGTGCTCACGGTGGATGTGACGGAGGTTGCCGGAGATACGGCCTTGCATATATTAGGGCGTGCGCTTCTATACGGAACCATAGCTCTCGGAGTCCCTTATCTGATCGCCGGAATGTATTTCGCGATCATAGACAAGAACAACACCATCCGTCTCATGAGCTATGAGAACGTGGTGACCGACGAACCGGTGAAGCCTGAGACTCAGAAGATAACCCTGTTCGACAACAGCGGCTCGCTCAAGATGTCTCTCAGCCCGGAGAATCTGTATTACATAGAGTCTGATGACAATTACATAAAGGTATGGTATACTGACAGCAAAGGTGAGCTGAAACAGTACATGCTGCGCTGCCGCCTCAAGACCGTTGAGGAGAGCTTCAAGGACAGCGGACTTGTGAGATGCCACAGAAAATATATCGTGAACATAAAGAAGGTCAAGGTCCTCCGCAAGGAAAGCGAGGGCTATCTTCTTGAACTTGACAATGAGGCTATACAGCCGTTGACCGTGACCAAGACCTATACGGATACGGTTCTCAGTCACTTTACAGGCGAATCACCTCTTCTTGAACCTATCGATTACTGATTCCTTTTCCTCCTGTTTTTCCTTACCCTGCGTGCGCTGCCTATGGCAGAGAGCGTAAGCTGATCTACCATTGCGGCCCGTGAAGCCAGGATGTCGAGGATCACGCAGGCCAGAGGGAATACTCCGGTGATGTTGAAGACCATATCATTGCGGAAACGGATGAAGTCTATTCCCAGCCAGATCTGAAAGCCCAAGGCCAGCAGACAGGCCAGCATGCATACTCTGGCCTGCAGGGCCCATGACTTGTAGCTGAAAAGAGCGCAGACATGGGCGGTGAGCATCATTATCATCAGGACAAGGAACGAGGATTTCTCATAATACCTGATTCCTATCTCTTCGCCTTCAGGACCGATGATCGATGCGATGTTGCAGAAGAACAAAGATGCTATGAGTCCTGTCGCTATTCCTATGTATAATGTCTGGATTCTTTGCCACATGATGGTAATGTTTTTGTTATAGGCAGGCAAAAGTAGGAAATTTCACAAGAAAAAACTATATTTGGGAAAATATTGACATTATGAGAATAGCGGAATCAGAACTTATAATCAACTCGGACGGCTCGGTATTCCATCTTCACCTCCGTCCTGAGGAACTCGCAGACAATGTGATTCTTGTGGGTGATCCCGGCAGGGTTGACATGATTGCCGAATACCTCGATGAAAAGGAGTTCAGGCATCAGTCACGTGAATTTGTTTCCGTTACCGGAAAATACAAGGGAGTCAGGATGACGGTCCTGTCTACCGGAATTGGAACAGACAACATCGACATTGTGATGAACGAGCTGGATGCTCTTGCTAACGTCGACTTCCTGACGAGGGAAGTGAAACCGGAGCATCGCACATTGAACATTCTCCGTATAGGAACCTCCGGTGCCATACAGCCGGATATCCCGTTGGGAGCATTTGTATTCTCCCACATTTCTGTGGGATGTGACGGACTCCTCAACTGGTATGCAGACAGGGACAAAGTCGCTCTGACCGACATTGAGGAGGCTTTCAAGAAGCATACGGGATGGAACAGACATCTTCCAGACCCTTATTTTGTAAGGGCGGGTGAGAAGATGATCGAAAGGTTCAAGGACTGCACGGTCAAGGGTATGACCATTGCCGCATCGGGCTTCTACGGCCCTCAGGGCCGTGTCCTGCGCATGCCTCTTGCAATGCCTGACATGCTCGATACTTTCGAGAGCTTCCGTTTCGGCGATGAAAGGGTCACGAATTTTGAAATGGAAGGTTCGGCGATAGCGGGAATAGCAGCCCATCTGGGCCATAATGCCGGCACAGTCTGCTGCATCATCGCCCACCGTCACCACAAGGCGAGCAATCCTGACTACAAGCCACAGGTGAGAAAGCTCATTGAGCTTTGCCTTGAGAAACTTGCTGAATAGAAGAATGAGCAGGCGCACAGGTGCCTGCTCATTCTTCTATCATTTACTGTAAAGTTCCTTTCTGGACTGTACTCCTTGGTTTTCTATGTTCGGGTCATCGATGAGGGCTTCCACCACTCTTGCATCTCCGCGCATAATGTTGTTCTCGATGAACATCTCCTGAAGGTCAGTCGTCATCCTCATGGCATCTGCTATTATGTGACCCTTGTCAAGGAAGTGGTACATGTTGTAGTTGAATCCGAATTTCTCGAATCTCCTGACAAGCTTTCCGCCTCCGAAGAAGCCGAGGTTGAAGACCTTGATCTGCTTGTAAGGCACGACCTTGTCAGCTGTACCATGCAGCATGAGGGTAGGGGCCGGAGTTCTTTTGTAATCGACCTTTCCCTCTCTGGACAGGATAGCTCCTGCGAATGACATGACTCCGGCATATCTGAAGTCTTCAGGAAGGACCTGGGCCCATGAGGTGCGGTTTGCAAGCTCATATTCAGCCTGCATTACGGATATTGCACCGGCAGAAGAGCCGCTTATCACGAGATTGTCAGGTTCTACTCCGAGCTGCTCGGCATTCTCTATGATGAAGTTGGTCGCGCTGAAGAGATCCTCGACAGCCATGTGTATGGCCTTGTCCAGCACATTGACCTGAGCGACTCCGACCTTGTCGCTTCCTTTCAGTCCCAGACGGTAGTCGATGGATATGATTCCGTATCCAAGGTCGTTCATCTGCTTGAACCAGATCTTATATCTCGGATTGTCCCTGACACCGGAAGTGAAACCTCCGCCGAACATGAAGATGATGGTCGGCTTCGTCTTGCCGTTGTATGTCGTCCGGCTGCCTTGGGTCGGTCTGTACAGATCGAGGTAAAGGTCACATGTGTCTCTCTGGACGAACATGTAGGTGCCGTCAGGTTCAATTTCCTGTGCACGGATTTCCGTGCAGCACAGCAGGGCCGCAAATACAGCGGATGCAATGGTCAGTAATCTCCTTTTCATACGTCAGTCGTTTCTGTTGTCTGTTATAAGTCTTTCGGATGGTATAAGCCTCCGGATTGCCTTTATATGCCTGAAGAACCTGAATGCAATGACTCGTATCACCGTATAGCAAGGTATGGCGACAATCATCGAAAGCGGCCCTCCTATATGTCCTACGATGAGCAGGACTATGAATATTTCGAGCGGAGTGGATTTGATGCTTGTAGAATAGATCACCGGCTGATACAGGAAGTTGTCGATAAGCTGTGTGAAGCAGAATATCGCGATTAGGATCACTGTGAAGGTCCAGAAACTCACGTCCAGACCTATCGGCACGGCGCTGCTGTACTTGAGTATGAGACCGAGTATCGTACCCAGGGCTCCTCCCAGAAGAGGTCCCACATAAGGGATTATGTTCAGTATGCCTGTAAGGAAGGCTATTCCCAAGGCTGCGTTTATGCCGAGCCGCGCTATCAGCCAGAGTCCCAGGAAGTTGATCAGGGCGACTCCGGTCACCTCGATGAGGACTCCGATGAAGTATCTTGAAAGAAGGTAGCCTATGTCGGAAATGGCCTCGGCCGCATTCTTCTCATGCTTGTCGGGAACAAGGGCTGTAATGATGTGGGTGAAAAGGTCATCGTCCTTTATGAAGAAGAAACCGATGAATACTACTGAGAAGAGTCCTATGCCGAAGCTTGAGAGGAAGGATGTCGCCGAACCGATCATTGATGACACCTTCGATACATCGAACAGCTTCTGGATTTCTGCGAGAACAGCCATCTCTATCCTGAAGTCGTGTCCGAGGCTCGGGAATGCGTTTCTCAGCATTTCGTTCAGGTTGGCAAGAGGAACGGCAATCTGTCCTGCCGCGCTTTCGATGCTGCTTATCGATATGCCCTTGACTATTCCGGAAACTATAGGTATTATCATCGTTATGACTGCAAGCAGCAGAACGAGGACGACAATAAGGGTAGATGCTGCAAGCACCCAGTCAGGGAGCCTTCGCCCCTTGATGTGCACCTTTTTCAGCATCTTCATTACAGGCTTGCTTATGAGTGACACCACGACAGCAGCAAGAATATAGATGAGAATGTTCCTGAAATACCAGCATATCGCCCCGATCAGAGCGATTCCTGCCGCGAGCAGGATGTATTTGGCAAGCTTGTCTACGTATCTTTCGTTCTGTTCCATGGCGTAAAGTTAGATTTTTATTTCATATCTTGCAGTATCGCCTCGCATATTTCTCCGGGATTTTCTGCCAGAAGCCAAGGATTGTGCGCCAGCAGTTCATCTCTTGTCCGGAATCCCCATGTCACGCCGATAGTCCTGACTCCGGCATTGATGCCGGTGAGCATGTCCACATCGCTGTCACCGCAGTATACCACCTCTTCTTTCGATATTCCCGGCACACCTTCCATCGCTTCAAGCACGATCTGCGGATCCGGCTTGATGGGTTTCCCTTCCCTCTGCCCGAGTATGCTGACGAAGCCGTACTTCCCGAAGAAACGGTCTATAAGAGCTTCGGTTCCCGCCTGATACTTGTTGGAAGCTACTGCAAAGCGTATTCCTGCCGCCTCAAGCCGGTCAAGCATTTCCGTTATACCCTCGTATGGCCTGGTGAGGTCGCAGCTGTGCTCGTTGTAGTAGGGGAGGAAGAAACTGCGCATCCTGTCCACCATCGCGCTGCTTCTCCTGTCCTCGGGCAAGGCTCCCCGGAACAGGTTGTCTATGCCTCTTCCCACGAGCATGAAGTATTCATCCCTTTCCCTTGTCGGGCATCCGCAGGCGGTCAAGGCATGGTTGCATGCCGCTGCAAGGTCGTCGATGGTGTCGAGCAAGGTGCCGTCAAGGTCAAATATTATAAGTCGTGTCATTTTTTTTACAATTTAATATAGCTTGTGCCTTAGTCTGGCTCAATTGCACTGTACTTTTGCATCAGATTTTTAAAACAATGCAGCCATGAATACAGACAATGCACTTACCTACATCAGTACTATGATTTCTTCCGAGTCTTCATACAAGGCCCTTCTGGATATGATCGATGAGATGGATCTTGAGATCCTTGGAGTAAGCGCGGCCTGATGGTTTCAGACCCATTCCACCAGCGTGCTCTCCTTGTCCTTTGTCAGGCTTACCCTGAGTCTGAAGGTGTCGGATCCGGTGATGATGTGCTCTGAAACAGGATCTTCGATATGCTTCCGGATAGCCCTCTTCAAAGGTCTGGCTCCGTAGCTAGGATCGTATCCGGCATCGGCGACGAAGCGTTTGGCAGCGGCGGTGACATTCAGCTCGAAACCGGCTTCCTTTACACGTTTCTTGAGGTCCTTGAGCTCGATGTCTATGATACGTCCGATATCTTCCTTGGTCAGTGAACTGAAGAAGACCTGTTCGTCCACCCTGTTTATGAATTCAGGAGGAAAAGCCTTACGCACGGCCTTTTCAAGCAAGTTCCTGCGGTTGACGTTCACGTTCTTCACGGAAGTGCTGAAGCCCATTCCGTTGCCATATTCCTCAAGTTCGCGGCTTCCTACATTCGAGGTCATTATAAGGATAGTGTTCCTGAAGCTTACCGTCCTTCCGTTGCTGTCGGTCAACCTTCCCTCATCCATGACCTGAAGAAGGATGTTGAACACGTCCGGATGCGCCTTCTCGATTTCGTCGAGCAGGACGACACAATACGGCTTGCGTCTGACACGCTCGCTCAGCTGTCCTCCTTCCTCGAAACCGACATAGCCCGGAGGGGCTCCTATAAGTCTCGATACATTGAACTTCTCCATGTACTCGCTCATGTCGAGCCTGATCATATTGTCCTCGGAATCAAAGAGATACTCTGCAATTGACTTCGCAAGCTGAGTCTTGCCCACACCTGTCGGGCCGAAGAACATGAAAGTGCCGATCGGCTTGTTCGGATCCTTTATTCCGGCCCTGTTCCTTCTGATGGCCCTGACTACCTTTCCTATCGCTTCGTCCTGTCCTATTATCCTTGCCATCAGCTCCTTGTCCATCCTGAAAAGCTTTGCTCCCTCTCCCTCTGCTATCCTGCCTGACGGGATGCCTGTCATTTTCGATATGACTGAAGCTACATCTTCCGGAGTGACCTTGCCCGTCTTCTTCGGATTCTTGAGCCTTACCATCGATCCCGCCTCGTCCATCACATCGATAGCCTTGTCCGGAAGACATCTGTCCGTAATGTACCTGTCGGCCATCTTGACGCATGCCTCGATGGATTCTGATGAATATATTACATTGTGATACTTCTCGTAATTGTCTTTCAGACGGGTCAGGATGCTGACTGACTGCTGGATGTCGGCATGCTCCACCATTATCTTCTGGAATCTTCTGTCGAGGGCTCCGTCCTTTTCCACAATCTTTCTGAACTCGTCTGAAGTGGTGGCGCCGATGCACTGGATTTCTCCTCTGGCGAGAGCCGGCTTGAGCATGTTGGCGGCATCGAGGCTGCCGGACGCTCCGCCTGCACCGACTATGGTGTGGAACTCGTCGATGAACAGTATCACGTTGGGATTCGATGCTACTTCATGTATTATTGATTTGAGCCTCTTTTCAAAGTCACCGCGGTATTTCGTTCCGGCCACAATTGAGCCCAAGTCCAAGGATATCAGTCTTTTATCTGCAAGAACCGGAGGAATGTCGCCGGACGCTATCCTGATGGCTATGCCCTCTACGATAGCTGATTTTCCGACCCCGGGGTCTCCTACCAGCATCGGGTTGTTCTTCTTTCTCCTGCCCAGGATCTGTATCACCCTCATTATCTCATCGTCCCTGCCCACAAGTGGGTCAAGCCTGCCTTCCCTTGCCGCTTGGGTTATGTCGTATCCGAACTCCTCAAGGGGTGACTGCTTGGGTTCCTTGTCTTCCTCCTGCTCCTGGCTGACGGCTCTGATCCGCAGCTGGGGAGCTTCTTCTTCCTGCTCACCGGACTTGTCTTCCTGGACAGCCGTGTCCTTGTCCAGCATTTCGTTTCTGTCGAGATATTTGAAGATGCGCTCGTAATCCGTTCCGAGGTCCTGCAGATAGGTCCTTCCATAGGATGATACCCTCATCAGACCGAGAAGGAGGTGCTGTGAAGATGCCTGGGCGCTTCGCAGCTTCGTGGCCTCCAGAATTGCGAAACTGAGCACGTTCTGCGCTCCTCGCGAGAAGGTTATCCTGTCTATTTCGGAATATGGTATGTGTTCGTTGGTGAATATCCTGCTGTCAATGAACTGCTTCATTTCGTCGATGTCGATGACGGCCCCTCTCAGGGCGTCGACGGCGGTGTTGTCCCTGTGGCGTATGATGCCCAGGAACATATGGTCGGGAGCTATGCCGTAGCTGCCCGTTCTCAGGGCTTCTTCCCGTGAGAAGTTGATGATTGAATTCAGTTCGTCCGATATGCTTATTTCCATGTTGAAAAACTATGTTGATTGCACAAAATTACTAAATTTTTTGTAACTTTGCCAAGATGTATAATTAAGCATATAAAAAGAAATATCATACTTTATGGAAAATGAGGTAAAGACAGGAAGGATAGAGCAGGTGAACATTGACCAGCAGATGAGGAGTGCGTATATCGACTACTCCATGTCTGTAATCGTGTCCAGAGCTCTTCCGGATGTGAGAGACGGATTCAAGCCGGTGCACAGAAGGGTGCTTTTCGGTATGGAGGGACTGGGACTCACATGGACAAGCCAGACAAAGAAGTCTGCCCGTATCGTCGGTGAGGTTCTCGGTAAGTACCATCCTCATGGAGATTTAAGCGTGTATGATGCAATGGCGAGAATGGCTCAGGACTGGAGCCTCAGATATCCTCTCGTCTTCGGACAGGGTAACTTCGGTTCAATGGACGGTGACCCTGTGGCAGCGATGCGTTATACCGAGGCCAAGCTTTCAAAGCTTTCGGACGAGGTTCTTGCAGACCTCGACAAGGATACAGTTGATTTCCAGAACAACTTCGACGACTCTCTTCAGGAGCCGACTGTGCTCCCTACGAAGCTTCCGCTTCTTCTTCTTAACGGATCGTCAGGTATCGCGGTGGGTATGGCGACAAACATGGCCCCGCACAATCTCACTGAGTGCTGCGACGCCATCTGTGCATATGTCGACAATCCGGACATAACCGTTGAGGAACTGATGCAGTATGTCAAGGGCCCGGACTTCCCGACAGGAGGTATCATACAGGGCCGTCAGGGCATCAAGGATGCCTTCGAGACAGGTCGCGGACGTATCGTGATCCGCTCGAAGACGGAAATCGAGGTAAGTGACTCGGGCCGCGAGACGATAGTCGTGACCGAAATCCCGTATATGGTCAACAAGCGCGAGATGATCGAGAAGATCGCCGAGCTTGTCGAGACCAAGAAGATCGACGGAATCGCGTATATAAATGATGAGACGACCATGAAGGGCGTGCGTATTGTCATCAGACTTAAGAAGGATGCCAATGCGAATGTGGTTCTGAACATGCTCTACAAGTATTCTCCTCTTCAGTCGAGCTTCTCTGTCAACAATGTGGCCCTGGTGAACGGCCGTCCGAGGACTCTCAATCTGAAGCAGCTCATCAAGTACTTCGTAAGGCACAGACATGAGGTCGTGGTCAGAAGGACCAAGTTCGATCTCGAGAAAGCTCGCAAGAGAGCCCATATTCTCGAGGGACTTCTTAAGGCTCTCGATGTGATCGACCAGATAATCAATATCATACGTTCTTCAAAGAATGTCGAGGAGGCCAAGAACGAACTCATGGCGACCTTCGCATTCACAGAGGCTCAGGCTACTGCTATCGTGGAGATGCGTCTGCGTCAGCTCACAGGTCTGGAAAGGGAAAAGCTCCAGAACGAGTACGACGAACTCATGAAGTTCATCCACTACTGCGAGGATGTGCTTGCAAACGAAAGCATGCAGATGCAGATCATCAAGGACGAGACCCTCGAGATGAAGGAAAAGTACGGTGACGCGCGCAGGACTGAAATCGCGATGTCTGCAGAGGAATTCAACCCTGAAGACTTCTATGCAGACGAGGATGTGGTCATAACCATTTCCCATCTCGGCTACATCAAGAGGACTTCGCTCTCCGAGTACAGGCTCCAGAACAGAGGCGGTGTCGGAATGAAGGGAAGTGCGACCCGTGACGAAGACTTCATCGAGCATATCTATGTAGCCAACATGCACAGCACCATGCTTCTCTTCACTCAGAACGGACGCTGCTACTGGCTCAAGGTATATGAAATCCCAGAAGGCTCGCGTGCATCAAAGGGACGTGCGATCCAGAACGTGATCAACATCGAGCCGGATGACAAGATAAAGACATATCTCAATGTGAAGAACCTCAAGGACGAGGACTATATCAACAATACCTATATCGTTCTCGGTACAAAGAGGGGTATCATCAAGAAGACTTCGCTTGAGGCATATTCAAGACCTCGTACAAACGGTGTCATAGCCGTTACCGTACGCGACGGAGATGAACTTCTCGACGCTGTTCTCACCAACGGCAACTGCGAGATCCTCCTTGCAGGACGCAACGGACGCTGCTGCCGCTTTGATGAGGCCGATGCAAGAGCCCTCGGCAGAACCGCTTCCGGCGTACGTGGCATAAATATTGAAGATGATGACGAAGTTATCGGTATGATCGCTTACGACCCAACGGCTGAGGATGCGGATCAGCACAGCCTCCTTGTGGTAAGTGAGCACGGATACGGAAAACGTTCGGATTTCAATGAATATCGCAAGACAAGCAGAGGTGGAAAGGGTGTCAAGACCTTGAATATCACCGAGAAGACAGGTTCTCTGGTGGCTATGAAGAATGTGACGGATGAGAATGATCTCATGATCATCAACCGTTCAGGTCTTACAATCAGAATGGCCGTCGCCGACATCAAGGTGGCAGGTCGTGCTACACAGGGAGTCAGACTCATCAACATTAAGGAAGGTGACTCCATCGCTGCAATTTCGGCTGTAAACAAGACTGAGGATGCTTCGGAACAGACTGAAGCACCGGCAACCGAAGAGAATGTGGAATAATCAATTAACTTAATACCAAAACATTATGAAAAGAATCTTGATCGTATTGGCACTGGCACTTTCAGTACAGTTCGCTGATGCACAGACAACATCTCCTGCTAACGCAAAGAAGGCAGTCGAGACAGCAGAGGCTGCGGCTCAGAATCCTAAGAAGGCTGTTAAGGTCGCTACATGGACAAAGCTCGCTGAAACTTATGTAAATGCTTATGATGCTCCTACGGGCTCTATCGTTGCAGGTGCAACAAAGCAGGAACTCCAGTTCATGATGGGCAATGAGAAGCCTGTTTCTGTCGAGGAAGTGGTGCTTGGTGGTCAGCCTTACACTAAGGAGGTTTATGAGAACAAGGACCTTTATTTCAATGCAAACGGTCAGCTCGCCATCATAGATGTTACAAAGCCTGTATATCCTGATGCACTTGCAAAGGCTATCGAAGCATACAAGAAGGCTGCTGAGGTAGATCCTAAGGGTTCAAAGACCAAGGATATCAATGCAGGTCTCGAGAATGTAGCAAACAAGTACCTTAACGAGGCATTCAACAAGTATCAGTTCGGTGACTACAAGGCAGCGAGCGAGTACTTCGAGAAGTCAGCTGATGCAATGGCTACAGCTCCGCTCAACAAGCTCGATACAACTGCTGTCTACAATGCAGGTTTCACTGCATGGATGGTGAAGGATTATCCAAGGGCTAAGTCATTCTTCGAGAAGTGCCTTGCAAACAACTACTACTATGAGGGTGGTGAGGTTTTCGCAAAGCTTGCTGACGTATATACAAACCTCGGTGAGAAGGACGCTGCAAGAGACATCCTCGAGAAGGGTTTCACTACCTTCCCACAGAGCCAGAGCATCCTCATCGGTCTCATCAACTGGTACATGGAGAGCGGTCAGGATACAGACAGACTCTTCGTCCTCATCAACGAGGCAAAGAAGAACGAGCCTGACAATGCATCTCTCTATTATGTAGAGGGTAACATCTACAAGGAACTCGGCAACAATGAAGAGGCAGTCAAGGCTTACTACAAGTGCTCTGAGATCAATCCGAATTATGAGTTCGGTTACATCGGCGCAGGTATCCTCTATTACAACCTCGCTGTCGAGCTTCAGGAGAAGGCTGCCAACGAGTTTGATGACAAGAAGTATGAGGTTATCGTGAAGGAGTTCGAGACAGCTCTCAAGAGCGCAATCGAGCCATTCGAGAAGGCATATGCAGTTTCAAAGGACAACGATATCCGAGTAAACGTAGCAGAGTACCTCAAGAACATCTACTACCGCTTCAGCAGCGACAGCCAGGAGTACATGGACGCATACAAGAAGTACAACGAAGTAGTAAAGACAGGTCAGGCTCAGTAATCTGACACTGCATCATAAAAAAGCCTCACTTCCACCAGCGGAAGTGAGGCTTTTTCATTGCGTTTCCCCTTTTTCGAATGCTTTTACTATTTTTGTCACAAGAGGGTGTCGGACTATGTCTTCGTTCTTGAAGAAGATTGTCTTGACACCTTTGATGTCTTTGGTCAGTTCTATGCCTCTGAGGAGGCCGGAGTCCTTTTTGTTCGGGAGGTCGATCTGGCTGGCGTCTCCGGTCACTATGAATTTGGCGTCGCAGCCCATTCTGGTGAGGAACATCTTCAGCTGGCCGAGGTTGGTGTTCTGGGCTTCGTCGAGGATGACGCAGGCTCTGTCGAGGGTACGGCCTCTCATGTATGCGAGAGGGGCTATCTGTATGGTTCCTTCCGCCATGAATTCCTGAAGCCTCTTGGCCGGTATCATGTCTCCGAGAGCGTCATACAGCGGCTGGAGGTACGGGTCAAGCTTGTCCTTGAGGTCTCCAGGGAGGAAACCGAGCCTTTCGCCTGCCTCTACCGCCGGTCTGGTCAGGATGATCCTTTTGATTTCCCTGTTCTTCAGGGCCCTCACTGCCAGAGCTATGGCGATGTAGGTCTTTCCTGTTCCTGCAGGGCCTACAGCATATATAAGGTCATTTTCGAAATAGGCCTTTACCATTTCCTGCTGGGTCCTGTTGCGGGCCTTGATCGGTTTGCCGTCGTTGCCGTGCACGATCACGGATTCGCCGCTGAGCTTGAACCTGTCAGGCGAGGATTCGCCGTCAAATATATCCTCTACATCGTATGGAGTGAGGTTCATCTTGTGCCTGCGCCTTTCTATCAGCATATTCAGCTTGGCTGCAAACTCTTCTATCTCAGTGGGTCTGCCTTCGAGGATTATCTCATTGCCTCTTGCTACAACCTTCAGGTTGGGGAAATAGGTGCAGAGGGCTTCCAGCACCTTGTTTGCCGCTCCGTAGATTTCTACAGGATCGATGGCTTCAAGCCTGATTGTCTTCTTTTCGTTATTATTCATGTATATTGATCATGTCGGTTATTCCGGTTTCCTTCAGCACTCTTTCATAGGTGCGTATCATCTTCTCATAGTCCCATGCTCCTTTCCATTCGTCTCTGCGCCCTATGTACTCCTCTACGGGAACTACGGTATATCTGCTGTTGAATCCTCCCGGCCTTGAGCACCACAGGAACTTCAGTTCCGGTTTCAGTCTCTCGATGTCTCCGTTGAGGTGTCTGACTGCCCGTACCGTAACCATCAGCTCCAGCTGGGTGTTTTCTGCACTCATGTTCGATACTGCATTCCCCAAGGAATATGCCACAAAGGTCCTGCCTCCGTTGATTACTGCCGTATCCTGGATTACATGAGGATGTGTGCCTATTATAAAGTCGGCCCCTTCGTCTGCCAGACTTCTGGCCAGAGCTTCCTGCTGCGGTGAGTGTCTCAGCCTGTATTCTTTGCCCCAGTGGGGGAGCACAACCGTTATGTCTGCATTCCTTGCCCTTGACATCGCATCGGATATCTCCTGCCTGCTGTCCATGTAGAAGACCTTCGGCCAGCCTTCCCTTCGTCCTCCGTTGGTGGCATAGGTGAAGTTGATCAGAGCCAGACGTATACCTTTGATATTCAGTATCAAAGGGTAAATGTTCCTCATCTCCTCCTCTTCCGAAGCAAGACCGGTGTATGCGATCCCGTGCGAGGCGGCCAGAGCCCTGTATGTTCCGAGAGTGCGTTCTGCACCTTTCTGACCTCTGTCGTAGATATGGTTGTTTGCAGCAAGGAACACGTCGATCCCGGATTCAGCTGCTTGGACTGCAAGCTCATCGGGAGCCGAAAAGGCCGGGTAGCCGGTATACGGCTCGCCTCCGAGGGAAAACTCCATGTTGGCCACTGCAACGTCGGCAGATGCAAGTTCTTCTTCTATCAAGGAGAAATAGGAGGTGAAATCGTATCCGGATCTTCCTCTCCGAGCCTCTTCGATCTGGCTGGCATGCATCATCACATCCCCAATGAAGCAGATGCTTACAGTGTCCTGCCTGTACAGGGGAAGCACATTTGAAAATGCGGACTTCCATCTTTCAGGAGTTCTCAGTTCCTGAGCCTGGGCGGCAGACGTCCCAAACCCTATGGCCATGCACGCAGTGGCCGTAAGCGACAGGATCCTATGATGAATGTTCTTAAGCAAGGTCAAAGTTTGTGTTTGCCGTTACAAATATATCAAGAATTATTTTGTCTCAGACCATTAAATCGTTAAATTTGCACGAATGTGCAATATTGGATGCTTATGAAAAAGTCTCTTATCATATTGATGGCGGTCTCGATGCTGTCGCTTACAGGATGTGACTTCTTCCGTAAACTTGCCGGACGTCCGACAAGTGAAGACATACAGGCTAAAAGACTGGAGCTTCTTCGTGCTCAGGAGGCATTGGAAGAGGCTCGTCTGGACTCTCTCAGACGCGAACAGAAGGCGGTTCAGGATTCAATAGCAGCCCTGGATTCCATTGAACAGCAGGGAGGTACAATCCTCAATCCATCCAGGATGGGAGGCCTTTTCGCCACCAAACTCGAGGCACGTTACTATATTATAATAGGATGTTTCAGAGAGAGGAGGTATGCTGAAGCACTTCTGAACAGAGTCTCGGAGGTGGGTTATAAGCCTGCACTTATCAGTTTCCGCAATGGCATGATTGCTGTTGGACTCTGCCCGGTCAATACCCTTCCGGACGCTTTGACTTCCCTTAATGCCGTCAAGGAGGAACCTTTCTGTCCGCAGGGTGTCTGGATTCTTGTAAATGAGTGATTTTATGGATTTTAAGAAATTGATTGTATCACTGATTCTTCTGGTCGTGTCGTGTCTGTATGCCTCTGCCCAGTTTATCGATGGAGGCGGGTATGAAGATCTTTATGACAGCGAGACCGTTTCAGCCATGAAGAGTCATGTGCGTTTTCTTTCGGCTTCCGCTCTTGAAGGCCGACGTGCCGGCTCGGAAGGTGAGAAGCAGGCCGCGGCCTATGTCGCTGATGCCTTCAAGGAATATGGCGTGGATATCCTTACGCCTTCCACAGGTGAAGAGTTCGGCTTGAAGACCGATAAAGGCGATACTCTGACATCACGCAATGTGATCGGCTTCGTGGAGGGATATGACAAGAAGCTGAGAGACAGATTCATAGTTGTAGGCGCTCGTCTGGATAATCTCGGTTCCATGACCGTGACGGTCGACGGACGTCCTGTCGAAAGGGTCTTCTATGGTGCCAACGGCAATGCATCAGGTCTTGCCATGATGATAGAGCTTGCCCGTATGGTCAGGACTAATTCCATACTTTTCCGCAGATCTGTCCTGTTTGTCGCTTTCGGCGCTTCCGCTGAGACATATGCGGGGGCATGGTACTTCCTGAACAGGTCTTTCTCATCCGTGGACAATATAGACGCCATGGTCAATCTTGACATGGTGGGAACCGGATACAATGGCTTCTATGCATATACATCTTCGAATGCGGATCTGAACACACTTGTCTCAAGACTTTCAGGGGATCTGCATCCCGTCCTTCCGGAACTGACTGCTGCTGAGCCGTATCCTTCCGATCACAGGGCTTTCTATTCGGAAGAGATACCTTCCGTAATGTTCTCTACAGGCCGTTATCCCGAAAGGAATACAGAAAAGGATACGCAGTCGATACTGGATTTCGAAGGAATGGAAAGAGAACTCGAATACATCTACAGTTTCGTCCTTTCCCTTGCGAATCTCAACAATGCACCTGCATTCAGGCAGGTTGAAGGCCCGTCAAGAGGCCCGTCATACGATGATGTGGTATCATACAACGAATGTGACCAGCCTCCGCTCTTCCTTAACAGTGCCGATCCGGGCAAGTTCCTCAAGGAGTGGGTGTACCAGTACCTCAAGTATCCGGAGTCAGCTGTCAGGAACGGAATCCAGGGCCGTGTCACTGTGGACTTCATCATAGAAAAGGATGGCCGTGTCACCGATGTCAGGGTGATCAGAGGAGTGGACGAAGAACTTGATGCAGAGGCTGTGAAGGTGGTGGCGGCATCGCCTAAGTGGAAGCCGGGAAGGGTGAACGGAAACAAGGTCCGCACTTCTATGTCCATCCCTGTGGAGTTCCGTCTTGAAAAGAAAGGCGGCAAGGCAAGTTTCGGAATAAAGAAATAATGTTACTTTTGCAAGATATATTTGTTACCTATGGAATACAGTTTTAAGGAAATCGAAAGAAAATGGCAGGCGTATTGGGCCGCCAACGACACCTACAAGGCAGAGGTTGACAACTCAAGACCTAAATATTATGTGCTCGATATGTTCCCTTATCCGTCAGGAGCCGGACTTCATGTCGGCCATCCTCTCGGATACATCGCGAGTGATATATACAGCCGTTACAAAAGGCTCTGCGGATTCAACGTGCTTCATCCGATGGGATACGATGCCTTCGGTCTTCCTGCCGAGCAGTATGCCATCCAGACAGGCCAGCATCCGGCAGTGACTACAGAAAAGAATATCGCAAGATATCGCGAGCAGCTCGACAGAATCGGATTCTCATACGATTGGTCGCGTGAGGTGCGTACCTGCGATCCTGAATATTACAAGTGGACCCAGTGGGCTTTCCTTCAGATGTTCGGCAGCTATTACAGCAATGCGGAGCAGAAGGCCCGTCCGATAAGAGAGCTTGAGCAGGCCTTTGCTGCAAACGGTACAGCAGGAGTCGATGCTGCATGTTCGCAGCAGCTTGAGTTCACTGCCGGGCAGTGGAATGCGATGTCGGACAAGGAGAAGTCGGATGTGCTGATGAACTACAGGATTGCATATCAGGGCGAGACCGCAGTGAACTGGTGTCCTGCTCTGGGAACCGTTCTTGCCAATGACGAGGTGAAGGAGGGTTATTCCGTACGTGGAGGTCATCCTGTAGAGCAGAAGAAGATGACCCAGTGGCAGCTTCGTGTGTCAGCATATGCAGGTCGTCTCCTTGATGAGCTGGAAGATCTTGACTGGACCGATTCCCTCAAGGATATGCAGCGCAACTGGATCGGAAAGAGCCAGGGTGCTGAGATGGTCTTCAGGGTTTCGAACGGAACCGAGGAATACGACATGACCATCTTCACCACACGTGCCGACACTGTCTTCGGAGTTACCTTCATGGTGCTTGCTCCTGAGAGCGAATGGGTAGAGAAGCTTACTACAGCTGAGCAGAAGGCTGCGGTCGAGGAGTATCTGCAGATGGCTAAGAAGAAGACCGAGAGGGAGAGAATGACAGAGACCAGAAAGGTGACAGGTGTCTTCTCCGGCTCTTATGCGGTAAATCCTCTTACAGGTGACAAGGTTCCTGTGTGGATTTCCGAGTATGTGCTTGCAGGCTATGGTACCGGAGCCATCATGGCGGTGCCTGCTCACGACAGCCGTGACTATGCTTTCGCAAGGACATTCAATCTTCCGGTCGTGCCTCTTATCGAGGGCTGCGATGTCAGCGAGTCGAGCTTCGATGCGAAAGAGGGAATCATGTGCAATTCAGGTTTCCTCAACGGTATGGCTGTGAAGGATGCGATTCCTGCCGCCATCGATTATGTCGAGGCCCATGGAATCGGACGCAGAAAGGTCAACTACAGGCTTCGTGACGCTATCTTCTCTCGTCAGAGATACTGGGGAGAGCCGTTCCCTGTATATTTCAAGGACGGTATCGCGACTCCTATGGACATGGCCGAGCTTCCGCTCCAGCTTCCTGAGGTGGACAAGTACCTTCCTACAGAAAGCGGTGAGCCGCCTCTCGGACGTGCGGCGGACTGGACTTACGAGGGCTATCCTATAGAGCTCAGCACCATGCCGGGCTTTGCAGGCAGCAGTGCATACTATCTCCGTTACATGGATCCTCACAATTCAGAGGCTCTTGTGGGCAAGGAGGCAGACGAGTACTGGAGGAATGTGGATCTCTACATCGGTGGAACAGAGCATGCGACAGGTCACCTGATCTACTCACGTTTCTGGAACAAGTTCCTTTACGATCTTGGATATGTATGCGAGAAGGAGCCTTTCAAGAAACTCATAAACCAGGGTATGATTCAGGGACGTTCAAACTTCGTATACCGTATCATCAATACAAATACCTTCGTATCTCTCGGCCTGAAGGACCAGTACGAGACCACGGAGATCCATGTGGATGTGAATATCGTCCGCAACGACCGTCTTGATATCGAGGCCTTCAAGGCATGGATGCCGGATTTTGCAAATGCCGAATTCATACTTGAAGACGGTGAGTACATCTGCGGATGGGCTATTGAAAAGATGTCTAAGTCGATGTTCAATGTGGTCAACCCTGATATGATCTGCGATACATACGGTGCTGATACTCTGAGACTTTATGAAATGTTCCTCGGCCCTCTCGAACAGTCTAAGCCATGGGATACCAAGGGAATCGACGGCGTGAACCGTTTCCTCAAGAGGGTATGGCGACTCTTCTATGACCGTGACGGTTTCATCGTGAATGATGAAAAGGCCTCACCTGAAGAACTCAAGGCTCTTCATAAGCTTATAGGCAAGGTTCGTACTGACATAGAGGCGTTCTCTTTCAATACAGCCGTCAGCGCATTCATGATCGCGGTCAACGAGCTCTATGACCTCAAGTGCAACAAACGCGAGATCCTTGAGCCGCTCATCATACTGCTTGCTCCTTTCGTGCCTCATATCGCTGAGGAACTCTGGGAGGCTCTCGGCCATAAGGAAAGCATCACCTATGCGGCTTTCCCTGAATATGTCGAGGCATATACAATCGAGAACAGCTGCACCTATGCGGTTTCTTTCAACGGAAAGACACGCTTTACTGTGGATCTTCCTCTCGACAAGTCAAAGGATGAGGTAGAAGCTCATGTCCGTTCTATGGAGCAGACTGCGAAATATGTGGCTGGCGGAAATATCGTAAAGGTCATCGTCGTCCCTGGAAAGATTGTTAATATTGTAGTAAAATAGTCTGCGAAATATGAAACTGAACAAGACTTTAGCTGTTCTGTGGGATTATTTCCTGATGACAGTAGGCTCGGTCATCTTCTGTATGGCATGGACATCATTCGTCATTCCTAACGGACTTGCCAGCGGTGGACTTACAGGACTCTGTACCATCATCCAGTATGGTACAGGCATTCCTGTCGGTTGGACATATCCCGTGCTGAATGTACTCCTTCTTGTCCTTGGATTCTTCGCTCTTGGAAAGAGCTTCGGCTTCAAGACCATCTATGTGATAGGTCTGACATCCCTGCTTTTCGAGGTGATGCCGCAGTTCCCTCAGCTGGAAGTCATGATGGATGAGAAGCTTCTTGTGGCTTTGGTCGGCGCCGGAATGGAGTCGATAGGTATCGGCCTTGTGCTGCAGAGGGGAGGAAGTACGGGAGGTACAGACATCATTGCCATGCTGATAAACAAGTACTGGCCGATTTCTCCAGGAAAGGTCTATCTGTACTCTGACATATTCATCATTTCATTGCTGCTTCTGATACCTGATAAGGGTCTTGTGGATATGATCTATGCCTTTGTCATGATGCTTGGATTCTCTTTCGGAGTCGATTTTGTCCTTCTCGGTAACAAGTCCTCTGTACAGATCCTGGTATTCTCGCCTAAGTACAATGAGATAGCGGACCATATCATGAACAATCTGCAGAGGGGTGTGACTGCGCTTCAGTCTGTAGGATGGTATACCCAGAAGGAAAGCAAGGTGCTGCTTATCGTGGCAAGAAAGCAGCAGCTTAACGGTATCGTCAATGATATAAAGAGCATAGACAAGAGGGCGTTCATCTCGGTATCGACGGCTATGAGTGTCTATGGCGAAGGTTTTGAGGAAGTGAAGACAGGCCTTAAGCTGAAGAAATCCAATAAAGAAGATGAGGCTTGATATGGGAGAAAAAATATTGAAATCTTCAGTCGGCACAGTGGTCAAGGAATATGCTCTCGTCACTTTGGGAGTCGTTTCCTATGCCCTCGGATGGACTATCTTCCTTCTTCCTAACAACCTCATCGGAGGAGGCGTTTCAGGATTTGCTTCCATCGTATATTATGCGACAGGCCTTCAGATGGGTATAACATACCTGATCCTGAATGTACTTCTTCTTATAATAGGAACGAAGATTCTGGGAACCGGCTTCGGAGGAAAGACGATATATGCCATTGTCATGACAGCGGTGATGCTTTCTGTGATGCCGAAACTCATTCCGACAGACTTTATCCATGAATTCGCCCTTTCGAACGGCAAGCTCATATGTACCATTCTCGGTGGAGTCGTCGCAGGTATGGGTATCGGATTGTCGATCTCACAGGGCGGAAGCACCGGAGGTACTGATATCGTCGCCTTGCTTTGGTGCAAGTTCTATCCGGCATCTCCAGGAAGGGTGATCCTCATAATAGATGTCGGAATCATCTTGTCATCCCTCATGTTCCCGTCGTATACGGAATCTGGCGAGCTTCTTCCTTTTGCGGAAAAACTGGCTATCGTTGTATATGGTCTTATCCAGGTAACAGTCAGCGGATATGCCATCGACCTTTATCTTTCCGGATCGAAGCAGTCCGTCCAGGCCTTCATCTTTACCAAGAAGACCAAGGAAATGGCTGATGCCATCGCTTTCGACATGAAGAGGGGAGTCACTGTTCTTCCTGCAAAGGGCTGGTACTCGAAGGAGGACAGGGAGGTCCTTATGGTTGTGACAAGAAAGACCGACCTTAATCTTCTTCTGAGATATGTCAAGACCATTGATCCGGAAGCCTTCCTTTCTGTATCTTCTGTAATGGGAGTGTACGGCAAGGGCTTCGATACCATAAGGATCAAGTCTAAGGACAGGAAAAAAGATTAAAAAAAAGAAAAATTTATAAAAAAAAGAAAAATGTGACGAATAACCCCTTCCCAGAAGGCCCTGGGAAGGGGTTATTGTATATTTTTGTTCACTAATCTAAATCAGTCAAGTATCGAACTATGACACAAATCATTTCATTGATCATCATTGCAACCCTGTTTTCAATGATGCTTTTCCTTGTAATAAGGAACCTTCGCTACAAGGCTTTTGCCGAAACCAAGAACCGTATCGCTCCATCTCTTCTTGCTGCAGATGTGCTTCTTCTTGCCCTTGAGCCGATGGCTCATGGAGCTGTCTTCATGAGGATGGTCTTAGATATGATGCCGGTTCTTGTCTCTTTCCTGTTCCTTGATTCTTCAGTATGGAAGCCGCTGCTTGTAAGGTGCGTCTGTTCGGTTTCCTTCTTCCTCCTTCTTTCCTTGATATGCCTTCATCTTCTGGCATGGTCGGGGGCGGTCCCTCCTGTGCCGGACCTTGTCTATATGCGTATCCTGCCACTTTCCGTCCTTCTGCTTGCTGTGCTGCTTGTGTGGGGGATATGGCTGAGGGTCCGTGATATCCGTACCGTGATCAAAGGGGGTACTGTCCAGACTAATCTTGATCTATGTGTGGATCTGGTCTATGCGGTACTGATCACTGCTGTTCCAGCGCTTTCCTTGTGCCCTCTTGCCTGCGGTAAGACGGCAGGCGTCCTTCAGTGCGCTTCAGCACTGTTCTCGGTATCGCTGATCGTGGCACTTGGAATCAGGGCGGCGTGCAATTCGTTCTTTGCGGTTCTGCACGATCATGAAAGGAAGATAGTGGAGTCGATGAAGATATCCCAGGTGGAGATGGCCAATGGCGTGCGGGAAGATACTTACCGCCAGCTTTACGACCGCATAGTGGAGTATTTCGAGCAGGAGAAGCCCTTTCTTGATAACCGTCTGACAATCAACGATGTCGTACGTGTAGTATTCAGCAATAAGGTCTATATTTCAAGGGCGATCAGCCAGTTTACCGGCAGAAACTTCTGCCAGTTTGTCAATTATTACAGGATATCCTACTCCAAGGAGTGTTTCCGTACGAATCCGGATCTCAAGGTAAGCAATCTGGCCGAATTGAGCGGTTTCAATTCTGTCGTGTCCTACAATATGGCTTTCAGACTGTTCATGAATGAAAATCCGAGCGATTGGTGCCGCAAAGAACGGCAGAAAATGAGGAAGAAGAAAAAATAAAGTGCTATATTTGTGCAAAATTGCGTAAAACCGTTCAAATCAATATGGCAGACGAAAAAATCATATTTTCAATGAATGGGGTGGGTAAGATCCTGCCCCATAATAACAGGGTGATTCTTAAGGATATATACCTTTCATTCTTCTATGGCGCCAAGATCGGAATCGTCGGTCTCAACGGCTCGGGAAAGTCTACTCTCATGAAGATAATAGCCGGTATCGAAAAGGGATATCAGGGTGAGGTCGTGTGGGCTCCGGGCTATTCTGTAGGCTATCTTGAGCAGGAACCTCAGATGGATCCGGACAAGACCGTAATCGAGGTAGTTCAGGAGGGTGTTCAGGAAGTCATGGACATACTCAAGGAATACGAGGAGGTGAACATGAAGTTCTGTGAGCCTATGTCCGATGAGGAGATGACCGCTCTTATCGAACGTCAGGGCGAGTTGACCGAGAAGATCGAGAATTGCGGCGGCTGGGAGATAGATTCAAAGCTTGAGAGGGCGATGGATGCCCTTCAGTGTCCTCCTTCCGATGCGAAGGTATCTACACTCAGCGGTGGAGAGCGTCGTCGTGTGGCTCTTTGCAGACTTCTTCTCAGACAGCCGGATGTTCTCCTTCTTGACGAGCCAACCAACCACCTCGATACCGAGAGTATCCAGTGGCTCGAGGCTCATCTCCAGCAGTATAAGGGTACTGTGATCGCTGTGACCCACGACCGTTATTTCCTTGATAATGTTGCCGGATGGATCCTTGAGCTCGACAGGGGAGAAGGTATACCATGGAAGGGCAACTATTCTTCATGGCTCGATCAGAAGAGCACCCGTCTGGCTCAGGAAGAGAAGCAGGAAAGCAAGCGTAGGAAGGCCCTCGAGCGTGAGCTTGAGTGGGTGCGGATGGCACCTAAGGCGCGTCATGCCAAGTCGAAGGCCCGTCTGGGTGCATATGAAAAGCTTGCTGCTGACGATGGTCGCGAGAAAGAGGCCAATCTTGAAATCTTCATTCCGAACGGTCCGAGACTCGGCAACAAGGTCATCGAATTCAAGAATGTTTCAAAGGGCTATGGTGACAAGCTTCTGTATGAAAACCTCAATTTCGTGCTTCCGCCTGCCGGTATTGTCGGTGTGATCGGACCGAACGGTGCCGGTAAGACCACTCTTTTCCGTCTTATCATGGGACTTGACACGCCTGATACAGGTGAGATAACTGTAGGTGAGACCGTAAAACTGGCCTATGTAGACCAGCAGCATAGGAGCATCGATCCTGAAAAGACCGTATATGAGACCATCGCTGAGAATTCCGAGTTCGTCAAGCTCGGCAAGAGGGAGGTCAATGCAAGGGCTTATGTGTCGCGTTTCAATTTCTCGGGAGCAGATCAGGAGAAGCTCTGCGGCATTCTCTCAGGCGGTGAGAGGAATCGTCTTCATCTTGCCCTGACTCTCAAGGATGAAGGTAATGTGCTTCTTCTCGACGAGCCGACCAATGATGTGGATGTGAACACTATCCGTGCGCTTGAGGAAGGTCTTGAGAATTTCGCGGGCTGTGCTGTAGTAATCTCACATGACCGCTGGTTCCTTGACCGTATCGCTACCCATATTCTCGCTTTCGAAGGTGATTCGCAGGTTTATTTCTTCGAGGGTACTTACACCGAATATGAGGAAAACAAGAAGCGCCGTCTCGGAAATGAGGAGCCTAAGAGGTTCAAATATAAGAAATTGATGGATTAATTAATAAAACTTTGATTATGAAAAGATTCTTTATGGTGCTGCTCGTCGTGGCAGCTGTATGCTCATGTATGCCTGAAAAAAGCGGAATCATCCAGGTGGAGGTTCCGGAGCGTCCTGCCGGACAGGAACATGTGTTGGGCCTTGTCACTGAACCGCTTGATACAGTGCGTGTAGGCTTCGTCGGTCTTGGTATGAGAGGCCCTGGAGCCGTGTACAGATTCACCCATATCCCTGGAGTCAAGATCGTGGCTCTTTGCGACGTGGAGGCTGACAGAGTTGCATCTGCCCAGAACATACTTAAGGAAGCAGGACTGCCGGAAGCTGCATCTTACAGCGGATCGACTGAGGCATATAAGGAAATGTGCGAGCGCGATGACATCGATCTCGTATATGTGGCTACAGACTGGGTTCACCATGCTCCTGTTGCCCTGTATGCCATGGAGCATGGAAAGCATGCTGCGATTGAGGTTCCTGCAGCCATGACTCTTGATGAGATATGGAAACTTATCGATACTTCCGAGCGTACAAGAAGGCACTGCATGCAGCTCGAGAACTGCGTGTATGACTTCTTCGAGCTCACGACTCTAAATATGGCTCAGCATGGAGTGTTCGGAGAAATTCTTCATGTAGAAGGTTCCTATATCCATAATCTTTCGGACTTCTGGGACAGCTACTGGAACAACTGGCGTCTTGACTTCAACCAGAACAACCGTGGAGATGTATATCCGACCCACGGCTTCGGCCCAGCTTGCCAGCTCCTTGACATCCACAGAGGTGACAGGCTCAAGACTCTTGTTGCAATGGATACAAAGGCCGTGACCGGTCCGAGATGTGTGGAGGAAAGGACAGGTGAGAAGTGTGAGTCCTTCAAGAACGGAGACCATACTCTTACCATGCTCACGACAGAAAACGGAAAGACTATGCTTATCGAGCATAATGTCATGACACCTCGTCCGTACAGCAGAATGTACCAGCTTACAGGAACAGACGGCTTTGCCAACAAATATCCGGTGGAGCAGTACTGTCTCCGTCCTGGTGACAATGCTCCAAAGGAGGTCAACCATGAGAATCTTACTGCCCATGGAGCTGTTTCGGAAGAAATGAAGGCCCAGCTTATGGGACTTTATAAGCATCCGATCCACAAGGAACTTGAGGCTAAGGCAAAGACTGTCGGCGGTCATGGCGGAATGGACTTCATCATGGATTACCGTCTGGTATATTGCCTGAGAAACGGCCTTCCGTTGGATATGGATGTCTATGACCTTGCGGAGTGGTGCAGCCTGGTAGAACTTTCACGTATCTCTCTTGAAAACGGCAACATGCCTGTTGCGGTTCCTGACTTTACTCGCGGACATTGGAACGATGTAAAGGGATACAGGCATGCTTTCGTTGAGTAATGTATTGTGTACTAAACCAAGACTTATATGAATAAGATCAGACCGGTATTTCTGTTGATGGCAGTAGCTTCTGCTGCATTGCTGGCATATGGCTTCTTGACTCTTCCTAAGGAGCAGCCTGCTCATGTGGAGGGTTTCTCTTCGGCAAGGGTGCTGGAGGATATAGAGGTCATATCCAGGGATCACCATTCGGTGGCTCATCCTCAGGAGCGCGCTGCTGTCAGGGATTATCTGGAAGGCAGGCTCAGGGAAATGGGAGGGGAAGTCTCCCTTTTCCGCTATGATTCTCTTACAGGACCTCAGAACAAGCATGTGGAGTATACCTTTGATGCTGTGGATGTCCTTGCGGAATTTCCTCCTATGAAGGAGTCTGCGGATACGACTTACCTGATGATGGTGGCCCATTATGACTCACGTTATTCTCAGCCTATGCCTGCGGATACCGTATGGTCATATGGAGCTGCTGACGACGGTTATGGAGTGGGAGTCATACTTGAAACGGTGTCTCAGCTTCTCAAGTCAAGACAGGAATGGAGTCAGGGCGTGAAGGTGCTCTTCACTGATGCTGAGGAAGTCGGCATGATGGGCATGAAGGCCATCTGGGCCAATGACAGCCATGTGTTTGACAATGTCGGCTTCATAATAAACATCGAGGGACGTGGTACCTGGGGTCCTGCTCTTCTTTTCGAAACATCTCCGGGAAACGAGAAGATCATGGATCTGTATTCTGATGCCTCCAGGTATAAATATACATATTCCCTTACCACAGTCGTATACGGCTTCATGCCTAACTTCACTGATTTCACGATTGTGAAGGACCATATCCCTGGTGTCAATTTCTCGACGATTGCAGATATCAACAGCTATCATACTGACAAGGACAACTTCTCGAATGTCAGCGGAAAGACAGTCCAGCATTACGGCGAACAGATACTTCCGCTTGCCATGCAGTATGTCACCGATCCCGCATATTCCGACAAGGATGCCTTGAGGTCTGATAAGGATACAGTCAATTTCACTGTGCCGCTTCTCGGACTTTTCAATGTCGGGGAGACCATGTATGTCATTATCAATGTGGTGATATTCATGATATTTATCCTTCTCTTCGGACTTGAAGGCGTACGTGGCAGGCTGAAGCCTATGAGGGTCTTCAAGACATCATGCACAGTACTTTTCATGGCGATAGGAGTACTTGCTGTAGGAGAGCTCATCGCCTATCTGAGCTCGGTCATTGCCGGGGCAAGATTCAAGCCGTTCGGCATCGTACAGGGCGTTCAGTTTGACAATATCGTGATGGCCGCCTGTGTGGCATTGACTGCTGTCGCTGTGTCTTTTGTCTACTGGACATCCCGCTGCAGTGCTGTAAGGCTTACATCAGGCTCCCTCAGGGCGAGTGCCGCATCTAACGCCGCATCACGATTCGCCTACAGCCAGTTGTACGGAACCTTGGCTCTGATGTTCGTACTCAGTCTCGTGCTTGTGTTTGTCTTGGGTGAGAACATCATGTTCATGATTCCTTTGACTGTAGCGACTCTTGCTCTTGTACTTTGGCATGTCACATCTCTGAAATTCTGGCTTCTTGCGGCAATCATCCTGATTCTGCTTCATGCCTTCTCATTCCTTTTCGCCCTCGCCATGGCCCTGACTATAGGAGCTTTCGGTGCAGTGCTTATGCTGGCGTTCCTGGATCTGATGGTACTTGTTCCGCTGGCTGACATATACATGACACCTGAGAAGACCAGTAAGTAATAAGTTTGTCCAGCTATGAAGTACGATTTTGACAAGCCGGTCGACAGGAAGAATACCTGCTGTGTGAAATATGATGCTCTTGAGGCTGTATATGGCAGGGCTGATCTTCTGCCCATGTGGGTGGCGGATATGGATTTTGAGACGCCGGATTTTATAATTGACGCCCTTCGGGAAAGATTGGAACATCCTGTTCTGGGTTATGCATGTGAACATCCTGACTATTGGCCTTCTGTCGTGGACTGGCAGAAAAGGAGAAACGGCTGGGAGATAGATCCTTCTCATCTGGCTTTTGTGCCTGGTATTGTGAAGGGTATCGGCATGGTGGTAAATGTATTCACGCAGCCGGGTGACAAGATCATCATCCAGCCTCCTGTCTATCATCCTTTCCGTCTGGTCCCTCAGAACAACGGAAGGGAAATAGTATGGAATCCTCTGAAGCTTACAGAACATGGGTATGAAATGGATCTGGAGCAGCTGGAGAGCATCATCGAAGGATGCCGCCTCCTGATTCTTTCCAATCCTCATAATCCTGCCGGTGTGGCGTGGCCTGTCGAGACTCTAAGGAGTCTTGCTGAAATCTGCCATAGGCATGGGGTCCTGGTTGTTTCTGATGAGATTCATTCCGATATGTATCTTTTCGGCAAGAAGCATGTCCCTTTTGCTACGGTGTCGGATATCGCCCGTGAGATAAGCATAACCTTTGCCGCACCTTCCAAGACCTTCAATATCGCAGGAGTCATAACTTCATATTGTGTCGTTCCTGACGACAGGCTTCGCGAGCGGTTCTTCAGTTGGATTCATGCTAATGAGATGGATGCAAAGGGCATCTTCCCGCCTGTCGCTACTTCGGCGGCATACAGGAAGGGAGATTCATGGCTGGAGCAGATGTTGAAGTATGTCGAGCAGAATGTCCTGTATGTCGAGGATTTCTGCCGTGAACATATTTCAGGCATTGTCCCTATGAGGCCGGATGCCTCTTTCCTTGTATGGCTTGACTGCCGCGGTCTCGGACTTGATCATGACGCTCTCAACAGCCTGTTTGTAGACAAAGCCGGTCTGGCCCTCAATGACGGGGCTATGTTCGGTCCCGGAGGGGAAGGCTTCATGAGAATGAATGTAGGAACAAGGAGAGCCGTGCTTGAAGAGGCTATGGAGCGTCTTGCAGCGGCTGTGGCTTCTATTTAACGTTTGTCCGCCTTTACAGCTTCATTATAGCAGTGTCTGCATAGAGGCTCGTATATGTCGGTCTCACCCAATACGACAAGCTGGTCGCTTTCCGAAAGCCTGTGCGAATGATTCGCCGGGCTTCCGCATTTTACGCATATGGCATGTACTTTCTGGACTTCTTCGGCTACGGCCATGAGGGCAGGCATCGGACCGAAAGGCTTGCCCATGTAATCTGTGTCGAGACCGGCTATGATCACTCTCACTCCTCTATTGGCGAGAGTCTGTACGACTTCCACTATCGTTTCGTCAAAGAACTGAGCTTCATCTATGCCTACCACTTCCACATCGCTTGAAAGAAGCAGCATGCTGGCAGGGGAGTCTATAGGTGTAGAAGGAATGCTGTGGCAATCGTGGGATACAACTTCGTCATCGGAATATCTTACATCTATGCATGGCTTGTAGATCTCGACTTTGAGCTTGGCGAACTGGGCTCTTTTGAGTCTTCTTATGAGCTCTTCTGTCTTTCCTGAAAACATTGATCCGCAGATAACTTCAATAGAACCTGCTTTTTTTGCACTTTCTAAAAACATTTCCTTATTTTTGTAGATTACTAACGCAAATATAGTCAATAAAAGCTTTATGGAAAATAGAGAGCAGCAAATTTTAGCTGAAATCAAGGTCATGATGGGGACTATCCGTTCTCAGCTTGAATTATTGGATGCAAAGATGGCTGAGCTTCAGCAATGTGTTGATCCTGAGGTGTTTGATGAGGATGATCTGCCTTTTGACGACCTTCCTGAACTCGATCCTGAATTCACTCCGGAACTTGATTCCGAGCTGGAACCTGAGCTTGAAACCCAGCCTGAGCCTGTTTCAGAACCGGAACCTGTCTCAGAACCGGTGATGGAGTCTGAACTCGAATCAGAACCGGAACCGGAACCAGAAATGGAGCCGGAGCAGGAGCCTGAATCTGAGCCAGAGCCAGAACCAGAACCTGAATCAGAGCAGGATGAGGATGAAGACCTCCCAGGTGTATTTGACCAGCCTGAACCTCTCTATGCGGCAGCCCAGTCAGCTCCTAAGGTAAAGCCGTCCGTTGTGGAAGTCATGGCGGAAACTCACCCATGGAGGACTGACATGCCTGGTACTACGGTAAAGGATGTCCGCAGCGCCATATCGCTTAATGACAGAATCATTTTCATAAACTATCTGTTCGATGAGGATCCGATGGCATTTCAGGAGGCTATAACCCAGATCAACACCATGACTTCTCTTGATCAGGCTGTGGATTATCTCAGTTCAGGTCACCCTGACTGGGATTTCACCTCGGAACTTGTATATCGCTTCATGATGGCGATACGTAGAAGATTGAAGTGATATGCCGGGAAAACTGTATATAGTGCCGACTCCTGTCGGCAATCTGGAGGATATGACTTTCAGAGCCATAAGGGTGCTCAAGGAAGCGGATCTCATTCTGGCCGAAGATACCCGTACAAGTTCGGTCCTGCTGAAACACTATGAGATAAAGGGACGTCTTGAGTCACATCATAAGTTCAATGAGCACAAGACTGCTGAAGTTATAAAGGAGCGTATCCTTGCCGGGCTGGATGTCGCGTTGATAAGTGATGCCGGAACACCGGGCATATCAGATCCGGGTTTCCTTCTTGTGCGGACATGCGTTCAGGAAGGCATTGAGGTCCAGACGCTTCCGGGAGCTACCGCTTTCGTGCCGGCTTTGGTAAGCTCGGGTTATCCCTGTGACAGATTCTGCTTCGAGGGTTTCCTCCCTCAGAAGAAGGGAAGGCAGACTCGTCTGACGGAACTTGCAGAAGAGACCCGTACGATGATCTTCTACGAATCTCCGTACAGGCTTGTCAAGACTTTGGAACAGTTTGCAGAATTCTTCGGTGCGGAGCGTGAGTGTTCGGTGGCGAGGGAAATCTCGAAGAAATTTGAGGAACACAGACGTGGAACCCTTGCTGATGTGGCCTCATGGTATCGTGAACATGAGCCTAAGGGAGAGATTGTTATCATTGTTTCCGGTGCTCCGGAGAAGAAAAAGGAGAAGCCGGATTATAAAAAAAAGAAATTCGTTAAAGAAAAAGAAAAATGTGACGAATGATCTTGGAAATCCATGTCGGGTATCTGTAACTTGCAGGTACCCGATTTTTTTATGTATGAGCAGAAAGGAAGAAAAGGAAAGAGGTGCTGTTTCGCAGTCGTTTGTCATGGGAGTGATAGCCTTGGTGTTTCTTGCCATAGGCTATCAGACGGCGCTTCTTGTGCATAATGCGGCAGTAACGAAGATAGCTGCGAACCGTGATGAGCCTGACACTGTGTTTGTTTATGTGGAACCTGACAAGGAACAGGCTGCAGGGAGTGAGGTCAGGAGGAAGAATGCCCCTCATTCGCCAAGGGTGGAGGCTGTCAGAAAGAATCTTCCGTTGAAAAGAGTCGAGACATTCACCTTCAATCCGAATATCGTATCAGTGGAGGATCTCTGTCGTCTCGGATTCACTCTCAAGCAGGCTGAGTCTATAGACCGCTATCGTAAGAAAGGCGGGCGTTTTGCGCGTAAGGAGGATTTCAGCCGTTCTTATGTTGTATCCGACAGTGTATACAGGAGGCTCGAACCTTATATTGAGATACCTCTTGTCGACCTCAATACCGCTGATTCGGCTGCATTCGATGCCTTGCCGGGAATAGGCGGATGGTACGCATCAAGGATCATCCGTCATCGTGACCTGCTTAAAGGGTATTCGTACAAGGAACAGCTCATGGATATAGAAAGGTTCGGCAGGGAAAGGTTCGATGCTCTCAGCGATCTTATACAGGTAGGGGAAGAATATGTCGTACCTTATCCGTTGTGGACTCTTCCGGTGGATTCTCTGCGCCTGCATCCATACATAGGTGACTATGCCGCTGAAGGTATAGTGCTGTACAGGGAGAACAATCCCAAGAATCTCTGGACTGTGGAAGGATTAAAAAAGGCCGGGGTTCTTCACCCCGACCATGCTTCAAAGCTGGAACGCTGTCTTATCCGGCAGCCTTAGACAGCTCAGTCCTGAACATTCTTCAGGGCCTCGCGGATCTTCGCTTCAATCTCTTCGCACAGCTCGATGTTGTCGGTGAGGAGCTGTTTTACAGCCTCACGTCCCTGAGCGAGCTTGCTGTCGCCGTAGCTGAACCATGAACCGCTCTTGCGGATGATCTCATACTCTACTCCGAGATCGATGATTTCTCCTACTCTTGAGATGCCTTCTCCGAAGACGATGTCGAATTCCGCCTTCTTGAAAGGAGGAGCCATCTTGTTCTTTACGATCTTTACCTTGGTACGGTTTCCGAGAGCTTCGTCGCCATCCTTGATCTGTGTCGTCCTGCGTACGTCCACTCGGACTGAGGCGTAGAACTTAAGGGCGTTACCTCCTGTAGTGGTCTCCGGATTGCCGAACATGACACCGATCTTGTCACGCAGCTGATTGATGAAGATGCAGCATGTGTTCGTCTTGCTGATGTTGGCAGTCAGCTTTCTGAGAGCCTGGCTCATGAGCCTTGCCTGAAGACCCATCTTGGAATCTCCCATCTCGCCCTCGATTTCAGCCTTAGGCGTAAGTGCTGCCACTGAGTCTATCACGATGATGTCGATGGCACCGGAACGGATGAGGTTGTCTGCGATTTCGAGAGCCTGTTCTCCGTTGTCCGGCTGCGAAATAAGCAAGGTCTCGAGGTCCACACCGAGATTTCTTGCATAAGTCCTGTCAAAAGCATGCTCGGCATCGATGATGGCGGCAATGCCACCCTGTTTCTGAGCCTGCGCGATCGCATGGATCGCAAGAGTCGTCTTACCGCTGGATTCCGGTCCGTAGATCTCGATTACTCGTCCACGTGGGTAACCTCCGATACCGAGAGCTGCATCAAGCGCGATGGAACCGCTCGGAATGACCGAAACCTCCCATTTTGGCTGATCCCCCAGCTTCATGATCGTACCTTTTCCGTAATCTTTCTCAATCTTGTCAATCGTCGCCTGCAATGCCTTGAGTTTGGCGGCATTGATACCGGTACTTTCCTGTACTTCTTCTTTAGCCATAAATGTCAAAAAGTTTAAATGTTATCCCATATGCGGAACTTTTCCGCATACAGAAGCAAAAGTAATCAAAAATGCGGATACTCCATGCATTATTTTTATGTAATTTTGCATCTATAATAAGAGAATGTTCGGAGTATGAAGATAAAGTTATTGGGCAAGAATCTGGAGGAACTCAAGAAAGTTGTGGCAGATGAGGGGCTTCCGGGTTTCACTGCGAAACAGATAGCAGGCTGGCTGTATGTGAAGAAGGTCAGGACGATAGATGAGATGACGAATCTGTCGAAGGCGGCACGTGCGGCTCTGTCCGAGAAATATGAGGTCGGAGTGACTCCTTACGGAGGTCTCCAGATTTCATCGGACGGAACAAAGAAATATCTTTTTCCTGTGAAATGCGCTCACAGAAGGGCTCTCAATGCGGGATGCAACGGTTCGCTTGAGGAAGCGGATCTTGAAGAAGGTGCAGTGGAGGCGGTCATGATACCTGATGACGACAGGGCCACCTTGTGTGTGTCTTCCCAGTCCGGCTGCCGTATGGGCTGCCGCTTCTGCATGACGGGAAGGCAGGGATTTCACGGACATCTTTCCGCTGCCGACATAATATCTCAGTTCATTGCCGTAGATGAGTCTGACAGACTTACCAATGCCGTGTTCATGGGTATGGGTGAGCCTCTTGACAACTATGACAATGTAATGAGGGCTATAGAGATCCTTACTGCTGACTGGGGCTTCGCATGGAGCCCGAAGAGGATAACGGTCTCGACCATCGGAGTCCTTCCTAATCTGAAGCGTTTCCTTGAGGAAAGCCGCTGCCACCTTGCCGTCAGCCTTCACGACCCGTTCGGACCGGAGCGTCTGAGCATGATGCCTGTCCAGGGCGCGTGGCCGATTCAGGAGGTCCTGGACCTGATAAAGCAGTATGACTTTACCGGACAGCGCAGGGTCAGCTTCGAATACACCATGTTTGCAGGATTCAATGATACGAAACAGCATGCTGATGCGCTCATACGTATGTTGAGGGGACTTGAATGCAGGATGAACCTCATCCGTTTCCATAAGATTCCGGATTTCCCGTATGAGACCTCGTCGGGCGTGATTATTGAAAACTTCAAGCAGCGTCTTAACAATTCAGGAATCACGACAACAGTCAGGGCTTCCCGAGGAGAGGATATTCTGGCTGCTTGCGGAATGCTTGCAGGACAACATATGCAATGAAACGATTGATATCTGTCATATCAGCTGTGGCCCTGTTCCTCTATGCCATGCAGCCTTCATCTGCCGACGGAATAGATCCGAAGGCGGATTCGCTCGCTGTGGCTCAGATGAGGGAGAGGATGGCTGAAATCCGCAAGCACAGGCCTACGGTGGCTCTTGTGCTCAGTGGAGGCGGTGCCAAGGGTGCTGCCCATATCGGAGTCATCGAGCAAGTGGAGACGCTCGGAATACCGGTCGACATGGTGCTGGGTACGAGTATGGGAGGACTTATAGGCTCTCTGTATGCGCTCGGCTACACTCCGGCGCAGATGGATTCCATCATCAGAAACATAGACTGGGGGTGGGCCTTCAGTGACAAGGTCCCACGAGAGTACATTTCCTATGCTGAAATGAAGTACAGGGAAAAGTATCTGCTGTCCATACCGTTCTTCTATGAGAAGGATTACTTCAAGATGAAGCTGGAGGATGACGAGGTCTATGACCATCATGCCCGCAGGCATGAAGAACTCCATTTCGGTGCGGATTATAAGGATGAGGGCGATGACCTTATAAAGAGAAATCTGGTCGGAAGCCTTCCTTCGGCCTACATATACGGACAGAATGTCAGCAATCTGATAAGTTCGCTGACTGTCGGTTATCAGGATTCATTGGATTTCAAGGATCTTCCTATCCCGTTTGTCTGTGTCGCTACCGATATGGTTTCAGGCAAGGCCAAGATATGGCATGGCGGAAAGATAAATACGGCAATGCGTTCCACAATGTCCATCCCGGGCGTTTTCGCTCCAGTGAAGACGGAAGGCATGGTGCTTGTCGACGGCGGATTGAGAGACAATTATCCTACGACTCTGGCGCGGGAAATGGGCGCGGACATCATAATAGGTGTGGACCTTTCCGACAGCCGCAGGACCTATTCGAATGTCAACAATATCGGTGACATCATCGGTCAGGGCATCGATATGCTCAGCAGAGATGCCTACGACAGGAATGTGAATGTGCCGGATGTGAAGATCAAGCCGGATCTTCATGAGTTCAACATGATGAGTTTCAGCTCGCGTAACATAGATACTATAATTGTAAGGGGACGTGAGGCTGCCAAAGCTCAGGATCTTCTTCTGAGGTATGTGGCTGAACAGACGTCAGGGAAATATAAGGCTGGTACGGACAAGCCGAAAGTTTTCTCTGCAGATTCTCTTACCCTTTCTGAAATAGAGATACGTGGAGTCAAGCCGAGTGAGAGATCCATCCTCATGAACAGGCTTGACATTGAGCTGGACCAGAAGCTCAGCCGTGAGGATCTTGACCATGTGGTGGCTCAGATCTATGGAACCCAGGCATATGACTTCGTGACATATGAACTTCTCGGAGACATGGAACCGTTCAAGCTGGTGATCGACTGCAAGAAGGGACCGGTGCACCAGTTCGGACTTGGTGTCCGTGCAGACACTGAGGAGATCGTGTCCGTGCTGCTCAATATCGGACTTTACACCCATAAGCTTTCCGGACATTCGTTCGATCTTGAAGGAAAGATAGGAACCAATCCTTATCTCAACCTTATCTGGTCTTATGACCATCCGAAGTTCCCGACAATCAATGCGAAGGCTACTTTAAGGTGGGCTGATATGGACTTGCTCAGATTCAACGACGAGAGCAAGATGAGCTTCAATTATCTGTCTTCCAAGCAGGAGGTATACCTTTCGAACATGCACTGGAAGTATTTCGACATCAAAGGCGGTATCCGTAACGAAGTGTTTGACATACGTGATTTCATGTCTTCCCAGATAGTCGGTGACTATGACTTCTCTCAGCTCACCAACGATTATGTATCATTGTTCGCAGATGCGAGGACATATACCTTTGATAACGGATATTTCCCTACCCGGGGAGTGAAGGCCGGTGCTTCATATTCATGGACATTCACAGGTTTTCCTCATACCATGAATCCGTTCCATACCATTCAGGCGGATGCGAAGGTCGTCATACCTATGGGAAAGAAGGTGGCGCTGATCCCGTCCTTTGATTTCCGTTTCCTTATGGGCCGTGATATCCCTGTGGCATATTTCAATGCAATAGGAGGAAGCCTGCCGGGACGTTATATCGACCATCAGATGCCGTTTGCCGGCATCACTCAGATGGCGGCAATGAAGAATATCCTGACCGTATACAGGGCTGATCTCAGAGTTACGCCGGCCAGGAACCATTATATCACGGGAATCGTCAATTATGCGAGGACATGTGACTATATTGTAAGTTATGCTGTGGGCCCGGGTCATTTTGGCGCTGCTGTGGAGTATTCGTATGACACTATTTTCGGTCCGCTGTCTGTCAATCTGCATTGGTCCGACTTCACACACAAGGTTGGCTTCTACATAAGTGCCGGTTATAATTTCTGATGGGATGGGCGTGAAGACCGACATATCTTCTGTCACAAACAGGCTGTCGATGCTGTGCTCCAGAAGGGAGTATTGCGTGTCTGACGTGTTCTCCAAGGCTCTGAAAGCTCTTGAAGGTGACAGGGAAGGGGCGCAGAAGGTCGTGGAATCTCTTGTCCGGGACAGGTATGTGGACGATTACAGATATTCCTGCGCCTATGTCAGGGACAAGTCGGCAATCTCGGGCTGGGGCGTGTCCAAGATACGATATATGCTTTCAGCAAAAGGCGTGTCCCGGGACGTGATAGACAAGGCTCTGCTTGAAATGGATGCAGATAAGGCCGAGGCACGTATGGACAGGCTGCTCAGGCTTAAATCCAGATCCTTGAAGGGGGATGCTCAGATCAGGGTCAAGCTGTTGCGTTATGCTGTAGGAAGGGGCTATCCGTATGAAGAGGCCTCATGTGCAATCAATGAAATTTTGAAAGAAGATGAAGACAATGGAATATAGAACACTTACTGAGGCGGAAAGGGCTGTGCTTCAGGCTCAGAACTGTACGGCGGTTGATTGGAATGATGTTCTTGTCTGCGATGACTTCTCTCCGGAATATGTGAGATATACAAGATTCTCCGGAACTGTAAGATTAGGGTCTTTCAGTAAGGAATTCGAGCTTCCCGGAGGAATGAAGAAGCATTCGGGGCTGTACCATGCCACCTTGCATAATGTCACAGTCGGAAATGACTGCTGCATCGAGAACGTAAAGAACTATATAGCCAACTACAGGATAGGGGATGATGTCTTCATTGAGAATGTCGATATCATTCTTACAGACGGCGTCTCTTCTTTCGGCAATGGGGTGGAAGTGTCTGTCCTGAACGAAACCGGTGGACGAGAGGTCATGATCTATGACCGCCTTACTGCTCAGATAGCTTATGTGATGGCTTTGTATCGTCATCGCCCCAAGATGATCGCCAGGATTCAGAATATGATTGAGTCTTATGTCTCTTCGGTTTCTTCCGGGACCGGTACTATAGGAAATCATGTAACTATTGTAGATGCAGGCTACATCAAGAATGTCAAGGTGGGGGATTACTGCAAGATTGAGGGTGCATCGCGCCTTAAGAACGGCACAATAAACAGCTGTGCGGAGGCTCCTGTCCATATAGGTATCAATGTGATAGGAGATGATTTCATCATATCCACAGGCTCGTCGGTCGAAGACGGTGTTACATTCACAAGATGCTTCATAGGTCAGGCCTGCAGGCTGGGACATAACTATTCGGCCTCAGATTCCCTGTTCTTCAGCAATTGTCAGGGTGAGAACGGTGAGGCCTGCGCCATCTTTGCGGGACCGTTCACGGTGACCCATCATAAGTCTACACTTCTGATAGCCGGCATGTTCTCTTTCATGAATGCCGGTTCAGGCTCAAACCAGAGCAACCATATGTACAAGCTCGGACCTATCCATCAGGGTATTCTCGAACGTGGAGCCAAGACGACTTCCGATTCGTATCTGCTATGGCCGGCCAAGGTGGGAGCTTTCTCTCTTGTAATGGGACGACATGTAAGTCATCAGGATACATCGGATCTTCCGTTCTCTTATCTGATTGAGGATCAGAGTACTTCCTATATCGTTCCGGGAGCCAATCTCAAGAGCGTGGGAACTATACGAGATGCGCAGAAGTGGCCGAGACGTGATGCCCGTAAAGATCCGGACAGACTGGATTGCATCAACTACAATCTTCTTAGTCCTTATACCATACAGAAGATGGTGAAAGGCTCCATGATACTGAAGGAGCTTCAGCGCATATCAGGTATCAGTTCTGAAATATATACTTTTCAGAGCGGAAAGATACGTAATTCGTCTCTAAGGAACGGTCTGAAGCTGTATGGCATGGCGATAGATAAGTTCCTGGGCAACTCGCTCATTACCCGTATAATGAATTCCGAATTCTCCTCTTTGCAGGAATTGAGGGAAAGACTGCTTCCTCAATCGAAGTATGGAGACGGTGATTGGGTGGATATATCCGGCATGATAGTTCCAAAGAAGGCCGTTACTGATATTATGGACGATGTCGAGAATGATAGGATAACTGATCTCAAGTCTTTTGATGAGCGGTTCCGTATTCTTCATGCTGAATACTATGAATATGAATGGAGATGGGCATATGACATGATAAGGGAGCATTACGGCATTTCTCTGGCAGATGCAGAGCTGGATGACCTGAGGAATCTTGTGATGCGATGGAAGGAGTCTGTGGTGGCTTTGGACAATATGCTTTATGAAGATGCCAGAAAGGAGTTCTCCCTTACGATGATGACAAGCTTTGGTGCGGATGGCGACGACCGTCAGAGAAAGCAGGATTTCGTGCAGGTCCGAGGAGCCAAGTTTGACAATGATCCTTTCGTGCTGTCTGTCAAGGAACATATAAGAGTCAAGTCCGAGCTTCATGATAAAGCCCTTGCAAGACTGGATGTCCAGTGATGGCAAGGGCAATGAAGAGCGGATGGCGGGGGTCGAACCCGTGACCCTCGGCTTGGGAAGCCGATGCTCTACCACTGAGCTACATCCGCATTTCTACAACAAATTTAAGAAAGATAGTGCTGATTCGGTAAAAAAATAACGATTATTTGTCAATAAATAGTTTAAAGCATTGAGTGATAGTTCTTTGATAAATTATCATAAAATGAACTTGTTTCTGTGAAATCTGTAATTCCACTGGGCCTTGTTCGTTGACAAGTGTAATTAGGTGAAAGCATAACGCTTTAATAGTAAGTGAGTTATATAATTATTTTTTGATTATATTTGCACCTGTAAATACATTTAATACGAACAGGTCGAGACAAAGGGTCACGACAATTAGAAACAAAAACAATTTGTAATTATGGAAATCAACAACATCGGAAACAACGCAGGTCTTATCTGGAACGCCCTTAACGCAAACGGCAGAATGACAGAGTCTAAGCTCAAGAAGGAGACTGCTCTTGCAAGTGCAGATTTTTACACTGCTCTCGGTTGGCTCGCTCGTGAGGGCAAACTCAATGTAGAGGTTGAGACAAAGGGTTCAAAGACTTGTGAGTACTATACTCTCTAATTTTTTTTTTGAGTCTTTTATAAAAAAAGTCCCGCTCGAATGAGCGGGACTTTTTTGTCAGTCACATCTGTTTAGGCGTTAGCCTTGATAGCTGCCTGTGCAGCAGCAAGACGTGCGATTGGAACTCGGAATGGAGAGCATGATACATAGTTGAGACCGATCTTGTAGCAGAACTCAACTGATGCAGGATCACCACCGTGCTCACCGCAGATACCGCACTTGAGGCCCTCGCGAGTCTCGCGGCCTTCGCGTACTGCGTAGTTTACGAGCTTACCTACAGACTTCTGGTCGAGAGTCTTGAATGGGTCAGCGTCGAGGATCTTGTTGCCGAGGTAGTCACCCATGAAAGTTCCTACGTCGTCACGTGAGAATCCGAATGTCATCTGAGTAAGGTCGTTTGTACCGAATGAGAAGAACTCTGCAGTCTTAGCCATGCGGTCAGCTGTGAGGGCAGCACGTGGGATCTCGATCATAGTACCGAACTTGTAGTCGATCTGGAATCCGAACTGAGACTCAACCTCAGCCTTGATCTTCTCGCAGATAGCCTTCTGGAAACGAAGCTCACGCTCAGAGATTGTTACAGGAACCATGATTTCAGGCATTGGGTTGTGACCCTCCTGCTTGAGCTCGGCTGCAGCTGTGAAGATAGCGCGGAACTGAGTCTCAGAAATCATAGGATAAGTGATGTGGAGACGTACACCACGGTGACCCATCATAGGGTTCACCTCGTGAAGTGACTCACCACGCTTCTCGATCTCACCTACAGTGATGTTGAGCTCCTCAGCAAGCTCGTTCTTCTTGACTTCTGTCTGAGGTACGAACTCGTGGAGAGGTGGGTCGAGGAGACGGAATGTTACAGGCATGCCGTCCATAACCTTCATTGTGCCCTTTACAGATGCCTTGATGAATGGCTCGAGCTCTGCGAGAGCTGCCTTACGCTCGTCATCTGTCTTTGCAAGAATCATCTTGCGGAGCTTAGAAAGCGGAGTCTCTGCGTTCTGGCCGTAGAACATGTGCTCGATACGGAAGAGACCGATACCCTCAGCTCCGAAGCTGATAGCGCGTGCTGCATCCTCTGGAGTATCAGCGTTTGTGCGTACGCCCATTGTGCGGAACTTGTCTACGATCTCCATGAACTGTACGAAACGTGGGTTGTCAGATGCGTCCATTGTGTCGATGGCTACATCGTATACATAACCCTTTGCACCGTTGATAGAAAGAACGTCACCCTCATGGTACTCCTTGTCAGAGCCCTTGAACTTGATTACCTTGTTCTCGAGGTCGATGTGCATAGCCTCGCAACCTACGATACAGCACTTACCCCAGCCACGTGCAACGAGAGCAGCGTGTGAAGTCATACCTCCGCGCTGAGTAAGGATACCTGCACATGCACGCATACCCTCTACATCCTCTGGAGATGTCTCCTCACGTACGAGGATTGTTGCGATGCCCTTCTCAGCAGCTTCCATTGCAGCCTCAGATGTGAATGCGATCACACCTACGGCTCCACCTGGAGATGCAGGAAGACCGTTAGCGATTACAGAAGCCTTCTTCTCAGAAGCAGGGTCGAGGATAGGGTGGAGAATCTCGTCGAGCTGAGCAGGTGCTACGCGTGTAACAGCTGTCTTCTCGTCGATCATACCCTCAGCGAGCATGTCCATAGCCATGTTGAGGGCAGCAAGACCTGTTCTCTTACCGATACGGCACTGGAGCATCCAAAGCTTGCCGTCCTGGATGGTGAACTCGATGTCCTGCATGTCGTGGAAGTGGTTCTCGAGGTGGAGACGGATGCCGTCGAGCTCTGCATAAACCTCAGGCATTGAAGTCTCGAGAGATGCGAGGTGCTGGTTGTGAGGGTTCTTTGTAGCCTCGTTGAGCGGGTTAGGAGTACGGATACCTGCAACAACGTCCTCACCCTGAGCGTTGATGAGCCACTCACCGTAGAACTTGTTGTCACCGTTTGCAGGGTTACGTGAGAATGCCACACCTGTAGCAGAAGTAGAACCCATGTTACCGAATACCATTGACTGTACGTTTACAGCTGTACCCCACTCGTCTGGAATACCCTCGATACGGCGGTAAGCGATGGCACGCTTTCCGTTCCATGACTTGAACACACCACCGATAGAACCCCAGAGCTGAGCCTCAGCTGAATCTGGGAACTCTGTGCCGAGAACCTCCTTTACGCGAACCTTGAACTTCTCGCAAAGATCCTGAAGCTCCTCTGCAGTGATGTCTGTGTCAGAAGCATAACCCTTGGCAACCTTGAGCTCCTCCATCATTCTGTCAAGCTGCTGGCGGATACCCTGTCCGTCTGCAGGCTCGATACCCTCAGCCTTCTCCATAACCACGTCAGAGTACATCATGATGAGACGACGGTATGCGTCATATACGAAACGTGGGTTGTTGGTCTTGGCAATCATGCCAGGTATAGTCTCTGAGCAGAGACCGATGTTGAGGATTGTGTCCATCATACCAGGCATAGAGCTTCTTGCACCTGAACGGCAGCTTACGAGGAGCGGATTCTCCTTGTCGCCGAACTTCATGCCCATGATAGCCTCAGTCTTCTTGAGAGCCTCTGCCACTTCAGCCTTGAGAGCGTCGTTATAACCACCTCCAAGCTCGTAGTATTCTGTACAGCACTCGGTTGTGATGGTGAAACCTGCAGGCACCGGAATGTTGAGAGTACACATCTCAGCAAGGTTTGCACCCTTACCACCGAGGAGCTCTCTCATTGTGCCATTACCCTCAGCGGTCTTTCCGCCAAAGCAATAGACTCTTTTCTTGTTAGCTTCCATAAAATGTATAAGTATTTGATTAATAGATTATAATATCTTTTTTCATCTATATGCCGAAGCATTGGAAAATTTCCAGCGCGAAATTACGTTTTTTTTTTCAATTATTAAAGAGAGAATGGCAGGATTTGCCAAAAAATAAAGCATTTCTCCGGTTCCTTAAAATCTTACATCAGCATATACCGGAAGGTGGTCGGAAGCCTCGGTGACATCTCCTGTCCTGAATTTCGTCATGGTATGGGTACCTGTAACCTTTACCGGAGCAGACTTCCTGTAGTGGAAGATGAAGTCTATGCAGTCCTGAGGCTCATCCACAGGTATTGTCGGTTCGGTAGATGACAGTCTGGTCCAGACTTCTTCCAGCGCCTTTATGACATTGGAGGATGGAGTGAAGTTCATGTCTCCGATAAGGAATACAGGCTTTCTGCATTTGTCGTATCTTGTCCGTACCCAGTTATTGACAACGGCAATCTGTCCCATTGCCGCTTCCTCGCTTATGTAGTCGATGTGTACGGCTCCGAGTACATAAGCCCCGGTCTCGACGACAGCTATGGATCTCTGCTCCGAACCGCTTCCTTGAGGAAGGGTGACCGTGTACATTTCTTCAATGATCTGATCCTTCGGGACGACTATGCCATTGCCATATGCACCTCCCTGGTAAGCCATTGCTCTTCCGAAATGCCACTGCCAGTCAAGTTCTTCGGCGAGCTGCGCCACCTGATTTACATTGTGCCGCGTGTTGCAGCTGTCAAGCTCGTTGAGCCCTACTATGTCGGCTTCGGCTTCCTTGATCATCCGTGCTATGTCCTTGGTGCTGTCGGTCATGAACTTTGAGAACGCTCCTACATTGTAGGACATGATCCTGAACGAGCCCTCGGCCTTAGGGTAGAAGTTCTCTCCGTTTTCGTCGGTATGTTCCTGTCTTTCATCATGGGAATATGTCATTGCAGATGCTGAAGACAGCAATAAGGCTATAAGAATTCTTGTAATCATGATTACCATCCTGGATTTTGTGTTATGGCTTCGTTAAGTTGTATCTCCTTGGTCGGAACTGGATAAAGATAGTCCTTGTCCTCGTTCCATTTTCCCGGAGTGTTCTTGTTCGTGAAGATGTAACCGTGGTCACCTTCAGTAAGATATACCTTGGAGTCTATCTCGACCTTGTATAAGCTTTCGTCCTCAGGCTCGTTTCCCTTGGTGAAGAAACATACGTCATCGGTTCCGTCACCGTTCAGGTCATAGATGCCCGGAGCCGGAATATAGATTCCGAGATACGGGTGAGTGAAGGCCTGGCCGTTTCTCCAGCGCATGAGGTCATAATAGCGGAAGTCCTCCATGAACAGCTCCACGGAACGCTCTCTTCTGATTTCAAGTATCACACCTTGATTCGTTCCTGTAACGTTGGGATAGCCGCTCTCGGCAGCAAGCAGATACGGGTCAGGATCTGCATTCGCCTGGGCCATGTCGAGACCAGACATTCCGACCCTGTCACGGAGCTTGTTTATCGACATGTCGATGTCCGCCTGAGTGAGGGTTCCGAGTTCGGCCTTTGCCTCTGCATAGTTGAGGTAGATCTCTGCTGTACGGAAAATCGGCAGGTCATTGAATGACGCACCGTAACGGTCAATGTCAAGAGCAGCACTCTGCATCCATTTTACCGGCTGATAGCCTGTGATCGTGTTGTTGAAGCTTGGAGCCTGGACCTTCTCGGAACCTGCCCTCTTGTATTCTCCGGTACGGATCGACTGGGCCATACGTGGGTCGCGGTTCTTTGTCTCCTCTGCAAAAGGCAGGGTCTTCCAGCCTTCCTTGTCAGTGAAGCGTGTGCCGTCTGCCATAAGATATGTGCAGGCCATCTTTCGTGTCATGCTCGGATTGCCGTAGTTGCCGAGTGTATAGTAGGTCCCGTTATGCGTCGTCCCCAGTCCGAGGTCATAGTCTCTTGCAAGGATAACCTCTTCCTTGAAGGCATCACCTGTCCCTGGATCTCCGGCAAAGAGGTCTCTGTAGCTGTTCTCCTTGCCGCTTCCTGTGTAAAGAGTGTAACCGCTGGTGGTTATGAATTCCTCTGAAGCGTCAGCGGCAAGCTGGAGGTAATACTCGTAGCTGTTCGCATCGGAAGGAAGGTTTTCAAGAGTATTCTTTCCGGCGTGGTATTTCCTGAAAGTGCCCTCGAAGAGGCAGACTCTTGATTTGAGGGCAAGGGCAGTCCACTTTGTCACGCGGTACAGGTCGTGCCGGTCGCTTAGGTTGGCGATTGCAAAATCGAGGTCTTCGATGACCTTTGTCATGACGAACTCTCTTGAATCACGCGGCTTGTAGAGGTCAGGATCATCCGAACCGAGCTGCTTGTCATAGAACGGGTAGTCTCCGAATCTCTTTACCTTCTCGAAATAGTAATATGCCCTGAAGAAGCGTGCAAGAGCTACATACTTTGTACGTATGGCATCGTCGTCGCAATTGACGGAGAACTCTATGAGAGTGTTGTAGTTCCTCAGGTCTGTGAATGACCAGCCTCCTCCCGAAGATGGAACGGGACGTGCGCTTTCCATCTCGTCGGTGAGACCGTCCTTGATGAGCATGTCTGATTCCTCCTCATATATGCTTGTGCTCGGGAATATCGTGTAGAACTGGTTGCTGAAGGCCTGCAGCTCCGTTTCGTTGGAAAAGAAACTGTCAGGAGACAGCTGCGCGAGCGGCTGCTTGTCTAAGTCGCACGAAACCAGCAGAACGGTTGCTGCAATCAGCATTGATATCTTTGTTCTCATATGTTTCTTTCTCCAGGTGTTAGAATGTCAGGTCAACTCCGAATATGAACGACTTCTGCCATGGGTATATGCGCATTGTGTTTGCATTGCTCTGAGCCATTTCCGGGTCGATGTAGTCTGAATGGAGGCCGGGAGCCCGGTAGTGTAGGTTCTCTCCGGAGAAATACACTCTGATACCGTCGATGTTTATCCTGTCCATCCATTTATCAGGAAGGGTGTAGCCGAATGTGAGATTCTTGAGACGGCAGTATGAAATGTCCTGCAGATACCGGTCGTTGATGACTGTAAGCTGTCTGTTCGCATTGAGCGCTGTGAATCCTCGCGGACGCGGGTAGTATGCGTCAGGATTGTCTTCGCTCCAGATCATTGTATGGAAATCCTTCGGCATGAGGGTGGCGTAAGGTCTTGCATACGGTCCCCAGAAGAGGATGGTGTTGGCGGCAGGGTACCAGTCCATCCGGCCTATTCCCTGGAAGAAGATGCTGAAGTCGAAGCCCATCCACTGGAACCCGAGGTTGATGCCGTAGTTGTAACGAGGCGAACTGTTTCCTATGATGTCGAGGTCTCCATGGTCCTCAATGGTGTTCTTGCCCGGATCTACAACTCCGTCTCCGTCGAGGTCCTTGAACTTGAGGTCTCCTGCCTTGAGTCCACGCTCGGAACCCGATGCGGAATTGATCGCATTGTTTACATACGACTGGTCTACCGGATAGCCGGCAGCTTCTTCGTCGGATGCGAACAGACCGTCCACACGGTATCCCCAGATCTCGCCCCAGCGCTTTCCTACATAGTGATTGCTGAGGAGGTACTTGGTGTTCTCGAATTTCGTGATGTCTGTGACATAGTCGCTGAATGTCGCTGTGACATTGTATGAGAACGGCTTTCCTGCGAGCTGGAACATGTCTCTCCATGAGAGTGAGAGTTCGTAACCCTTTGTGCGCAGGTCGGCGGCATTCATTCGGGGAACAGCTGCTCCGTATGCTGCAGGAAGATCCATGCCGTCAGTAAGCATGTCCTTCGTATCACGGATGTATGCTTCTCCTGTGAACGACATCCTGTTGTTGAAGAAGCCTGCATCGATGCCGATGTTGTGCTGCGAAGTTGTCTCCCATGTGAGGTCGGATGCTACCGGGGCTCCGATTATGGCCACCGTAGGCTTGGAGCCTGTTCCGAAAGTATAATCCTGCGTCGTCACTGAAATCTTGCGGATGTAGTCATAGTATCCTACCTGCTGGTTTCCGAGGGTGCCGTACGAATAACGTATCTTGAGGCTTTCGACGGCCTTCTTCGCTGGTGTGAACCACTGTTCCTCTGAAATCCTCCATCCGGCTGATGCAGACGGGAAGAAACCCCAGCGGCTGTCTGCCGCGAAACGTGAAGTTCCGTCATAGCGTCCCGAAACCTCAAACAGGTACTTGCCCTTATAATCATAATTGATGCGCGCGAAGGCGCCGGCAAGTGCGTATTCGTTCTGACCTCCGGAAGTCTCCTCTCTGACAGTTCCGTCTTCAGCGGAACCCACGAGGTTGAGGTCGTTGAGATTCTGTGAAAGGAGGTAGTAACCTGTGGCCTTGATGTCCTTGTAATGCTTTGTCTCCCAGTTCCAGCCTGCCGTCACCTTGAGGTTGTGGCTGTCTGCAAATGTGTCGGAGTATGTCGCGAATATGTTCGTGGCATAGTATTGCTGGGTCTGGATCGACTCGGACAGCATGTCGATGAACCTGCCTGTGGTGTTGGTGATCAGTTCGCCCGGATACCTTGAGTAGGTTGTGTTCGCCGAACGGTTCATCTGCCTGTTCTGGTTGTGTCCGTATGTAAAGTTCGCCTTGATTTCCAACTGATTCAAGGGCTTGATTGTCAGCTCTATGGTGTTGTAGAGGTTGTCGTTCGCTTCGGTGTTCCTGAATGCGGGATTGTCCAAGGCTGTGAGCATGCCGTCCATGACGTAGTTGTTGTCGGCGAACGAAGTGAAGCCGATGCTGGTGCCGTCGGGATTGTGAGCCGGATAGCTGGCGAGGGCGTGTACGGTCATGAGGGAGAATGTGGTGTTCACGTTTCTGAATCCCGGATAGAAGTATGACGAGCGGTAGTAGCTTGTGTTGTTGCTGAATTTCATCCACTTCGTCACGTCAAAGTCGAGCTTCGCACGGAAGTTTACCTTGTTGAACTTGTCGGTATTTCTGCGGAATACACCTTCTTCATAATTATAGCCGGCAGATATGAAGTATCTGATGTGCTCCGATCCGCCGCTGAGGGATATGTTGTGCTGCTGAACAGGATGGTTGTCCTTGAAAAGTTCATGGTACCAGTCCGTGTTCGCATAGTATACATATGTATCGCGTCCTTCCCTTTGGTCTATCATTACCCAAGGCCTGTCCGGATGTTCGGTAACATCGTTTCTGCGGGCCCAGAGCTGCTTCATGTCGGCTTCAGTGTAGAAAGTGTAGTTCCTTCCGTTTGCGGCCGAGAAGAAGAGGTCGTTGAGGTATACGGAGTAATAGCCTCTGGTCTCGAATTCAGTGGAAGTGGTCGGCTGTGTCCATCCGAAGCGTCCGCTGTAACGCACTGTGGCCATGCCTTCCTTTGTCTGTCCCGTCTTTGTGGTCACGAGTATCACACCGAATGAAGCGCGCGCTCCGTATATTGCAGCCGCTGATGCATCCTTGATTACGGAGATGGCTTCCACGTCATTGGGATTCACTCTCGCGAGGTCACCCTCGGCTCCGTCGACGAGAACGAGGGGGCTTCCCCCGTTGATCGAGTTGGTGCCACGTATGTTGATGGCAGCTGAGTTGCCCGGACGGCCTGAGGACATTGTGATGTTGAGACCGGGGACAGTTCCCATGAGCATGTGGGAAAGTGTCGGTGATGTCCTGTTTTCAATGGTTTCTGATGATATGGCGGCGATAGCTCCTGTGAGGTTCACCTTCTTCTGTGTGCCATATCCGACGACGACAGTTTCTTCGAGCGATACTGCGTCTTCAGAAAGGTAGATGGTGATGATGCCCTGACCTGCGGGTACATGGACGTTTTTTGTCGCATATCCGAGACAGCTGATCATGATGTCCGATGTACCTTCCGGTAGGGAAATATGGAATGAACCGTCAGCATCCGTCATGACACCGTTGTTGGTGCCGGCCTGAATGACGGCTACACCTTCGACGGGCTTGTTTCTGGAATCAAGAACCCGTCCTTTCACGGATCTTTTCGACTGTTCGGCGGAAAATGGAGGGGAAACGGCGTCTGCAAAGGCTGTTACATCCCCGGCCAGAATTCCGAAGGCTGTCAGAAACAGACAGACCAGGCTTGAAACTTTGCTCATAACTCAATCTTCTCCTTCGCTGGCCATATTCATGAGTGAGGCCAGGATGCCCGCCACAGTGACTTCCGCCTCATTGTTCAGGCTTATCCCTTCAAGTTTGGATGAAGGACTGCCGAGCGGGTAATATGCCACGTCCTGAAGGATAAGCTGGGAATCCAGATAATCCATGTCCTGATTGCTGACCTGAATGATCGCTCCCGGTATCTCCGAGAACAGGACCTTGGTGGTGTCTTCCTCCATGTAAGACGTCAGAATGCCCTTCAGGCATATTTCCACGCCTGTATCTGTGCACATCCTGTCGAGGGCGTGGGCGAGTCCTCCGTCCTCCACTGTCGCTCCAGCCATCACTACTCCGTCCTCTACAAGCTCCCTTACCACTTCGTGGCAGTCGATGAAATAGTCAGGATCCTCGATGTGAGGCCCTGCACCTCCGTTATGACCGTTCAGTTCTGCCAGAAGCGAACCTCCGAGCCTGAATGAAGCTGTATCGAAAGGAATATATATGATCTGTGAATCCGGATCATCAACCAATGTTTGCGGACAGGCCCTCTCTTCTTCAATCCAAGGATGCTTGCTCTTGTACGGAGACACCTTGAACAGGGGAGACCCATTGCTGTCATTGCTGTATTGGCTGTCATCGTTCTCGTCTTTTTCTTCCGGAGAAGGCAGCCATGCTCCGATGCGGAATACGCTCTCTTCATCGCAGCCTTCATAATAGAAGTCTGCAAGACGGCATCCGAGGTCATATATGTATTCGCTGGCGGCCTGAACCGAAGAGTAGAATGCAGCCATATTGCCTAGAGGCTTGCTGTTCCATTCCCAGCCTGCCCAGAGCTCAAGGTCGCCAAGTTTGTAATGCCCTTTGTTCCATAGCCTTTCTATAAGGGCTCTGGCGATTCTCTGCCTTGTGAATGTCGCAGGGTACAGCATCCTGAAAGGACGCTCCTGTCCTTCATTCCATGCGGTCAGGCTGATATATTCCTTATTCTTCCTGCTGTCGTATGTGAACGAAGTGACAGGCGGATCAGTAGATTCATCAATGATGTCAGCATACTCCTGATCGGACTCCATTTCAACGGAATCATCCATGCATTCTGCCAGCAGTTCATATGGCGTTGCATCCTGCTGAATGCCATCTATGATGTATCTTGAGAACAATGCTGATTCGTTTTCCTTCATAGCACATTAGGTTGAGAAACTCTGTAAAATTACATATTTTTGCATTCAGAACAAGTGTTTTTCAATTTTATGAAGCAAAATTATACGGAAGAAAACTATTCTGAGATGATTCAGGAGCTGTTTCTGCGCTTCCCTTCGTTCCAGAAGGTCGGAGCTGGAGCATATAAGCCAGGTATAGACTCGATGAAGTTCGCCGACCAGCTGATGGGGCATCCTCACAGAAAATACAAGATCATTCATGTGGCTGGAACCAACGGGAAAGGCTCGGTTTCCAACATGCTCGCTTCTGTTCTGGCTTCCGGAGGCCTGAAGGTGGGACTGTACACATCTCCCCATATACTTGATTTCCGCGAAAGGATAAGGATGGTAGACAACTCCGGTTTCATGCTCATTCCTCAGGAGGATGTCTGGGGTTTCGTGCAGAGCTGGAAGGATACCTTCGACCATCTGGATATGTCCTTCTTCGAGATAACGACAATGATGGCTCTGGACTGGTTCGCCGTGCAGGAAGCTGATGTTGTCGTGCTTGAGACAGGGCTCGGAGGCCGTCTGGACAGTACCAATATCGTGAATCCTGTCCTCAGTGTCATAACAAACATCGGACTCGACCACTGTGACATGCTCGGAGACACCTTGCCGGAAATAGCCTTTGAAAAAGCCGGTATCATCAAGCCCAAGGTGCCTGTCGTAGTGGGGGAGAGCCATCCTGAAACAGAGCCTGTCTTTGAACGTAAGGTTCTTTATACCAATCTGTCGGAGCCGGAGTACATGGGCAACAGGGCCGCGATCATGTCGCTCCTTACTTATGCTGACAAGACGGAGCCTTCGTTGTGGGATCGTCATGAAAGTATGCTCGCGGAGATGGACCTTAAAGGAGACTATCAGCGCCGGAATCTCAGAACGGTACTTGCCGCTCTGGATACATTGGCCTCCTTGGACCGGAAGTACTCAGTGCCGGAGGAGAACGTCAAGGAAGCTCTTGTGCATGCTGCGTCCAGGACCGGCTTCCGTGGCCGTTGGGAGCAGGTCTCGTCAGATCCTTATATAATATGTGATATAGGACATAATGAGCATGGGCTCAGACATAATTTCAATCAGCTCTCTGCAATGAAGGCTGACGGAAGCTGTACTGACATAATCATGGTCTATGGATCTGTAGCGGATAAGGATGTGGATGCTGTCCTGCATCTGCTGCCTCGTGACGCTGTCTATATCTTTACCCGTGCCCAGGGCAAGCGCGCCCTTGGAGAAGATGCTGTGCTTGAAAAATACCTTTCGTTCTGCAAAGAAGATGGCCGCAGCTGCAAAGATGTATATACCGCGGGCACAGTAGTTGAAGCGGTACGTATGGCTGTAGGACTTGCAGCTGAAATGAAAGGTTCAGACCCTCAGGCTCATCCTCTCATCTATATCGGAGGAAGTACATATGTGGTGTCTGAGGCCATAGCATATATAACCGGTTGAACTGATTTGTAATGAAAAGGATCTCCATCGTCATCCTGCTCGCGGTCATAGTGGCAGCGGTAGCCTCTTGTTCATATGATGTCCTTTCCGGACTTTGGAAAAACTATGAAGAAGCTTCTGAAGCAGACCTTCCCGAGACCATGGCGGAGACTTTGGAGCAGATAAGGAAGGAGTCCTTTGACGGTCATCATTCCTGGGATTATTATGATTCTTCGGTAAAATGGCTCGATGTCAAGACCAGGCGCAACTGGAAGCTGAGGAACTCCCTCGAAAAGGAAGTCAGGGATGGTCTGGCTGCCTTCGGGGAGCCTCTTCTGATATGGCTGTATGACCTTCAGTCATACAATGTTTCTCCCGATTCCCTTTGCAATTATATCGTGGCAAATTCGGCTTCCCTTCGGAAGGGACATGATAAGGATGTGTGGTCGGAATCCAGCCCTTTTGAAGCGGATGGCGTGCTCAGGCCGTTTTCAGACCTGCTGACAGAGGGCCTGGCAAATGATTATGAGTTTGCCTTGTGGTCTCTGCGCCTGCTCAGAAGCGGGTCGGCTTCCCAGTCTGAGAAAGTATATGGACTTCTGGAGTCTTCCCTGAACGGGCGGTATCCTGAAAGCGCATTCCTGAAGTACAGCGCAATCTGTCGGATCTATCCGGCAGAGGACAGGAAGGAAGAACTTCAGGAGATGCTCGGCAGGTATGACGGAAGGGCCGCAGGGCTTGTTGCGGAACAGGATCTTCTTGAATTGGAGTTCGCCGGTATGGAAGGTAAGGCCGGTTCTGAAGAATACCTTGCTTTCCGGGACAGGCTTCATGAGTTCGAGAAACGGCGTTCCTCGTTCAAAGGTCAGGAGAGAAGACTTGCAGACTGCTGCACAGACGTGAAAAGGATGCTTGATGAAATGAAAGCTGAGGCTCTGGCTGTGAAGGTTAAGGATTCTGAAGCCGAGTTCTGTCTGAGGAATACCGGTCGTCTCAGGGTTCAGGTTCTGAAAGATGATGAAGTCGTCCATGAAGAGTGGCTTTATAATGAAAGGAACAGTTTCTATGCTTATGATACCCTCAGGCTTGCTCTTCCTGCTCTGGATGACGGTTCATATGTGCTGAAGTGCTCGGACGGGAAGAAGGAGGTCGCCAGATGTCCGTACGACAAGTATACCCTTTCAGTGGCAAAGCGCTATGTGGCTGCGGAAGACGGCCTGTTGAAAAGCGGCATATATGTGGCTGATTACAAGACGGGTGAGCCTGTTGAATCTGTCGATATAGCTCTTTATTCTTCCAAAGGCAAGCTGGTGATGCAGGAAAAGGAGGTCGTCCTGAATGGCTTCACTGATGTGCCGCTGTCATTATATGAAGCTATGGATCCGGATCTTCAGGGCTATGCTTTTTCGGTATCGTTCCGTGACAATGACGGACGCTTGAGACGTTCCGGCAATATCGCTATGAGCAAGCGTAGATCTGTGGTCCCTCAAAATATCGAGGACCGTTCCCGTGCCAGCCTGATGCTTGACAGAGCCGCTTTCAATCATGGAGATACCCTGAGGTTCAAGGCTGTTGTCTACAGATCGGCAGCAGACAGCATGGCTGTGGAAAACGGTGTGCAGGTGACGGTGGAACTGAGTGATGCCAGTGGGCAGGTGTTCGGAAGCAAGGTGTTTGAAACCAATGAGTTCGGCTCTGTTTCCGGAGAGTTTGTCCTGGATGGTGTGAAGCGTAATGGAACGTGCCGGATAAAAGTGCTCAAGGACGGTTACGAGGCGGGATTCGCGAGATTCGTCGTAGATGATCATGTCCTGCCGACCTTCGAATTGACTTTCGAGCCTTCCGATTCCCTGTACCTTGTGGGAGATGAGGTGACTTTGAGGGGTATGGTGAAAAGCTATTCCGGTCATTCTCTCCAGTCTGCCAAAATGAAATACACCGTCAATCTTGACAATAAGCCGGCGTACGGCGGTAATCTTGTACCCGGCAGTGACGGACGCTTCGAGATAACATATAAGGCCGAGGCCGATGAGGACAGGTCATACTGCTGGGCGGCAGTGACGGTGACGATAACCGATGATACAGGTGAAACCCATAGCTTCAGACATTCAGATAGTTTCGCCTCAAGACTCGATCCTCGGGCTGAAGTCCTGAATGCGGTTCCTTCCGGTGTGTACATGTGGCCTGAGCGTGATCCTCGGGATACGATAGGGCGCAAATGCATTGTTGCTGATGATGTTCTGAAGGTGGCGTGCAGTCTGAAGAGCCGTAAGATGTCTTATGCCCTCTGTCATGAGGGACATGTTGTGCATGAAGGTTTTGCCGCTTCCGGGGATACCCTGCATCTGGATATGTCGGGTCTTGTTTCCGGAATATACGAATTTTCGTTGGCGGCGGAGGGCAGTGACGGATATGGAAGACCGGTCAGAGGAACCGATAGGATTGAAGTGTTCCTGATAAGGCCAGACAATTCAGAACTGCCTGCAAAAGTTTCATATATGTTCAGGCCGTTGGAAAGCGGAGGAATTTCATTCCAGGCCGGTTCGGGTGACAGGCCTTTGTGGGCGGTTGCCGAGCTTTACGGCGATGACCGCAGGCCGTTGGACGGTACCTTCATAAGGGTTTGCGGAGCGTCAGGAGAGGAAAGGGATCTGGTGTCCTATGATCTTGAATACAGGAAGGAATATCCGGATATGGTCAGACTCGTTGTGACAGGATTCCGGGATGGCCAGGTGATCCGCTGGGAGCATGAATACAGTCGGCCGGCAGATCATGAAGATTTGATGATCAATGTAGTAAGGATGACAGACCGGACCGGTCCGGATACCGAATGTACAGTTGCTCTGAAGACCGGGAAGGATGTGGAAATCCTGGCTGCCGTGTTTGACAAAAGTACTGAAAGGATCCGGAGGAACCTGTGGTCGAAGTTGTCGGGGACGAACGCGTATCATAACATCTATTACGATGTCTATGTCCATGCAGTTATCGGCAGTGACGGCAGCGGCGGATATGTGAGATCCGCTCCGGAAAGCAATATGCTTAAACGTGCCGGCTATGTCTCCGTGGAAGAGGAGTCGGCTGAAGCGATTCCGTTCCAGCTCATGGACGGAAGTGAGGTGGATGCTGCGGCCGGGGCTTTTTCGGATGTCGATGTACGTGAGGATTTTTCTACGACTCTGGCTTTCGAACCTTTCATCCGTCCGGACGATTCAGGCATGGCTGAACTCCGTTTCCGTACTTCGGACAAACTTTCCACATATGTGGTATCTGTTTTTGCACATGATAAGGATATGAATAATGCGGTTCTTCGTCGCGAAATGCTCGTGACCCTTCCTGTTAAAGTTTCCGTGTCTGTTCCAAAGCTTCTGTATGCCGGGGATAGATATGTGCTGAATGCTTCTGTTTCAAGTACTTCCGAGAAGATGACCGGTGGTGTGCTGTCGCTTGAGGTCTATGATGGTAAGGAGTATAAGGATACTGCTCCTCTTGCCCGTTACAGGAAGTTCCTTGAAGTGCCGTCCGGAGGAAACGCTGCTGCCGGGTTTGAAATGGATGTTCCTTCGGGTGTCGATACTCTTGGTTTCAAGCTTGTGTTTGAGGGTGGGAATGCGGCTGATGCTGTCTTTGTCACCGTACCTGTTTCAGAAGCGGCGCAGACCCTTCTGGAGTCTCATTCGGCAGTCCTGACAGCAAGGATGTCACGTGAATCGTTGCTTGATTCTCTGGAACGCAGTTTCGTCAATGTGCCGGCTATGGGAGCGGAATATGAAGAGATCGCCTTGTCTGACCTCCTGAAGCAGGCTCTTCCTGTCGTGCAGGATAGCGGGAACCTTGATCTTGTTTCGCAGTGCAGGACCTTGTATGTGAATCTTCTGGGTTATGGCCTGCAGAGAAATGACGGTTCCGGTGATGAGGATGAACTTCGTTCCTATGCGGAAGCGGCAATGGAATGTCTGACGAAGATTCTGGCTTATACGCGTGTTGACGGCGGTTTCAGCTGGCTTCAGGGCATGAAATCCTCGCCTGTCATGACGGCTTATGTCCTGGAATGCTTTGCCGGTCTCAGGGACAGGAAACTGCTTGATGTCCTGCCGGAATATTTCGGTGAGGATGCGCTGGACGATTTCGATGATGCGGTTCTTGCTGCTGTGGCTTTCCTTGACAAAGAGTTCTTCAATCCATCTCTTGATGCGCAGTGGAGCGGGTCTTTGACGACATGGCAGTATCTGTGTGTACGTTCCATGTATGTCGGTGTGCCTTTTGACTCGGAAAAGGCGGAGGAATCGCTGGGAAAGGAGAAGTGGAAGGATTTCAGGAAGTCTGTCAATACCATGCTGGCTTCCGGAAAGGGGAGTGCGATGACAAGGTCAGCTGTTCTGGAAAAGGTCAGGATGATGAGGGTTATGCTCGCCTTGGGAGGATCGGAAGAAGGACGTAGGCTGGCCTCGGAATGGGGTGTAAGGAAGCCTGAACGTATGTCCGTGACCTTACTTGCGGAGCTGGAATCTCTCCTGGAATATGCTGTTGAGCATCCTTCCGGTGGCTGGTACTATCCGAATGCCGTATTGCCGTGGAGAGGTCTGATGGAAAGTGAAGTTTATGCGCATTCAATGATATGCGATCTTTTCAGGGATATGGGAAATGCCGGGGCAGCTGACGGTATCCGTCTCTGGATCATGCTTCAGAAAGAAACCCAGAAGTGGTCATCGGATCCGGGATATGCGGCGGCGCTCGCATCAGTCTACGAGGCTTCGGAAGCCGTCATGGGAACAAAGATTCTGGTAATGAGCAAGCGGTACCGTAAGATGTTTGAGGATATAGAACCTTCCGGCAACGGAATGAGTGTGACTGTGAGATATTTCCGTGAGACCCCGGATGACAGGAGAGAAGAAATTAATGAAGGTGATGTCCTTAAGGTAGGTGACAAGATCATTGGTGTGTATTCATTGTGGAGTCAGGAAAACCGCAGCTTTGTCAGAGTGTCCGTTCCGCGTCCGGCCTGCTTGCATCCTGTCGATCAGCTTTCCGGCTGGAGAGGAGGATGGTTAAGGCTTGCTTCTGGGGTGCATCCGTATTGTTACAGAGAGGTCAAGCCGGACAGAACCGTATATTGGATCGATGTGTTCCCGGAAGAAGACTCCGTTTTTGAAGAAGAACTGTTCGTGACTCAGGAAGGCAGATTTGTTTCTCCGGTTTCCGAGATAGAAAGCCTTTATGCCCCTCACTATAGGGCAAATTCCGAGGGAGGTAGAAAAAATTCTGCAATTTTTTAAGAAAAAGTTTGCAGGTTTGAAAATTATTCCTACCTTTGCATTCCCAAACGAAAAGAATGGGATAGTTCTTAAAAGTTTGATTGCTCGGGAGCATAGCTCAGTTGGTTTAGAGCATCTGCCTTACAAGCAGAGGGTCGGGGGTTCGACTCCCTCTGCTCCCACCAAAAAACGCCTTTCTACGATGTAGAGAGGCGTTTTTCTTGTTAATTGGCCCTGATGTCATTTCCTGTAGGGCTTTTCATTGATGGTATCCATATCATTTCATTATATGTTGCAAATGTCTTCGCACTATTTGTCCGTTATTAAATTTATCTTTAATTTTGCTTTGACCAAAGCAATGTAAAACAATAACATATTTATGAAAAGAATCTTTTATTGTGCTGTCGCACTCATTATGGCGACGGCATGCGGTGGACCGGCACCGCAGCAGCCTGCTGATCCGGAACTTCAGTTCAATGAAGACGGAAAGTTCAAGATCGTGCAGTTTACCGACACTCATCTCTGCTACAACAGACGTGAGTCGTTTGATAAGTCTGTCGATGTGGTCATGTCTATTGTGAAGGCGGAAAAGCCGGATCTCGTGGTGTTTACCGGAGATATCGTCACTTCTGCACCTCTCAAGGAGGGTATAGACAACCTTCTTGCACCGCTTGACGAGATGGGAGTTCCTACCCTTTACCTTTTAGGAAACCATGACCGTGAGGATGAACTTCCTGGCTGGGAGATTGCGGAAGTCGTGACAGCTCACAGTTCTGTAATAAATACGATGCATAGCGGAAATCTTGATGACGTCGCACTCAGACTGATGTCTTCAGATGGAAGCAAGGTGGCTGCAGTAGTTTACGGCTTCGACTCAAACGACTATACAGTCGTACCTGACCATTGGGACTACGGCTGGATTTCGCATACTCAGATCGACTGGTACCGCAACAAGAGCCAGGAGTTTACAAAAGCCAATGGAAACCTGCCTGTTCCTTCATATGCCTATATGCATATACCTATTCTGGAATATGCTGAAGCTGACAGGGACGGTCATCTGATCGGAAACAACTTCGAGGGCGTTTTCGGACCGGAGCTCAATTCAGGTCTGCTTGCTGCCATGGAGGAGTGTGCGGATGTCCATGGTATCTTCTGCGGACATGACCATAGCGATGATTTTGTGGCAAAGCTTGGTGCTGTAGCCCATGTATATGGCCGCTGCACTGGAGACGGTCACCCTCACAGAGGAGGAAGAGTGGTTGAACTTACAGAGGGCGATTACGGTTTCCGTTCATGGATCCGAGAGTGGGACGGAGACGTCGTACAGGACTATACATATGAATATCCTGTGGACTACAGACTCAGAAAGGCTTCTCCTGCTGAAGGAAAGGAGCATGGTATCACAGTCACAAAGTATACGGGAGTCACTTCTCTCGATGATATCGAGACTGCGGGTACACCTGTCTCTACCGAGGTGGTGGAGCATCCGAGATCATATGGTAACGAGGGCCAGAATGCCGGCTTTGTATATGAAGGTATGCTCTATGTTCCGGAGACAAGTCTCTGGACTCTTCATATCATGGCGGATGAGCATGGCTCCTTCACCATCGATGACTTCACTTTCAATGATACCGACTGGCACAGAGGACTTAAGAGAGTTTACCTTGAAAAGGGTTATCACCCGATAAAGATCAAGGTGTTCACCGACGGCTTCCACGTCATGAGAGTCCAGTGGAGACCTCAGGATGTCGACCGTCTGAATGAAATACCGGTAGAATACTTCTATGTGAAATAAGCCGCGCATCTAAAACGCTGGCAATCAGCAATATAAAAGATTACGGGTGTACCAAAAGGTACACCCGTAATCGTATAAAACGCTGTGAGTCAGCGAGATGAGTGATTGGGCTGTTTAGAGCTTTGCAAGGCACTCTGTCACATTCTTCTCGATGCGTGCCTGGATGTCTGTTCCTTCAGCCTTTACGAACGGCTCTCCTACGATGTTCTCATAGAGCTCTACATAACGGTCTGTGATGCCGTTCACGATGTCCTCTGTCATCTCAGGAACCTGCTGGCCCTCCTGACCCTGGAAACCGTTTGCCATGAGCCACTCGCGTACGAACTCCTTTGAAAGCTGCTTCTGCTTCTCGCCTGCTGCAAGACGCTCGGCATAGCCCTCTGCGTAGAAGTAACGTGATGAATCAGGAGTATGGATCTCGTCCATGAGGTAGATCTTGCCGTCCTTCTTTCCGAACTCATACTTTGTGTCGACGAGAATGAGGCCCATCTTGGCTGCAATCTCGGTTCCTCTCTGGAAGATGGCCCTTGTATATGCCTCAAGCTGTTCGTAGTCTTCCTTGCTTACGATACCCTGAGCGATGATGTCCTCCTTGGAGATGTCTTCATCGTGGCCTTCCGCTGCCTTTGTGGTAGGAGTGATGATAGGCTCCGGGAACTTCTGGTTCTCAACCATTCCCTCCGGTATCTCGACTCCGCAGATGGTGCGCTTTCCTGCCTTGTACTCTCTCCATGCATGGCCTGAAAGATAGCCTCTGATTACCATCTCGACCTTGAAAGGCTCGCATTTGTGTCCTACTGTAACCATCGGATCCGGAACTGCGATCTTCCAGTTAGGGAGGATGTCTGTTGTAGCGTCAAGGAACTTTGCTGCAATCTGGTTGAGTACCTGACCCTTGAAAGGAATACCCTTAGGGAGTACCACGTCGAAGGCTGAGATGCGGTCAGAAACGACCATTACGAGGTAGTCGTTTCCGATGCTGTACACGTCACGTACCTTTCCTACATAATGGCCTGTCTGGCCTGGAAAGTTGAAATCGGTCTTTACAATAGCTTCCATTATATGTGTTTTTAGTTCATTTCTTTATATGACAGCGCGAATATAGTAATTTTTATCAATACGGGATGGACTGTTTTCAGTATTCTGTCAGTTTCAGGCGATATTTGGCGCTCCCGAAATTCATGAAGAAACACCTTCTGCCCTCTCCCTTGTCTGTTCCTGGCTGCCGGCTTTTCTGACGGCTGGGAACCGAACGCTTCCATGTGCCTTTGTATATTTCAAAGCTTACAGGACTCTTGTGCCCTTCCAGTGCAAATCCGAGCTGTTCGTAGACCTTGCCTTCCGACCATTCCAGGTCGGCATAACTCATTATGTCATCGGGACAGACCTCGTTTATGAATGCCTTGATAAGCCTTCCCATGCCGCCTGTCACCCTGATTCCCGGGAGTGAGGCGTATCTGGTCCATTCGTATGAGCGTATTGTCTTGTCACCTTTCACCCATTTGCGTGCATTGGAGAAGGTCGCTACAGCTATCAGACTGCCCGCGGCAGGAGCGGCATCCGAAGTCCCGCTTTCTATGGCTATGTGTCCTGTGTGCCTTTTCAGGAACAGTCCGTAGCGGTATCTGCAGGCCGCATCTGCATAACTGTGGGTTCTTGAGAGGAATTCCGCGGCAGTGTTCTTGTCGATTCTTCTGACCTCACAGTTGCGGGCATACACGGGAAAAAACACTTCCAGATGGGCCAGAAGCCTGTCCCGGATCATCTCAGCCTGACTGTACCAGCGGTCTTCCGCAATGATCACCGGCATTCCGTCTCCCTCTGCCCGGCTTGTGGAAATGGCCTTCCATGCTTCCTCAGAATGCTCCCGAGCCTCGTCTGCCGTGTCTGCGCAGATGTTCAGAAGCATGATTCTCCTGTGGGTCTTTCCGTTTTCGGATCTTACATCGAGCATCCGGTAGGAAACGATCCCCTCAGGGGTCGCATCCTCACAATGAAACCCTTTGCCTTCAAGAAAATCTCTGACGCTGTTGCCGAATCCGTTCATATCCTGCAAAGATATCAACTTTTGGCCGCTTTTGCCGGATTATTGCTAATTTTGTCGAAGCAAGATAGATTGAAATGGCAGAATACGACGATAAGATTCAGGCATTCATTCACGCCGGTTTTCCATCTCCGGCCAATGACTACATGACTCAGGCCATCGACCTGAACAAGGAACTGGTGAGGCATCCTGCCGCCACCTTTTATGGCCGTGTAGTGGGCGATTCCATGATAGATGCCGGTGTGGAGGAAGGTGATATCCTTGTGATTGACAAGTCCTTGGAGCCTCAGGACGGTGATATGGCCGTATGCTTCGTGGATGGAGAATTCACCTTGAAGCATCTGCGTTTCGGTACGGAACCGGGTTCCGACAGAAGAAGGCTTACTCTGGTTCCTGCAAACGACAGGTATCCGTGCATTGAAGTGGAGGAAGGAACAGACTTCAAGGTCTGGGGAGTAGTGACTTACGTAATAAAGAAGATAAGATAGTGTACGCATTGGTTGACTGCAATAATTTCTTCGTTTCATGCGAGAGGGTTTTCCGTCCGGATCTGGAAGGAAAACCGGTTGTCGTGCTTTCCAACAACGACGGATGCGTGGTGTCACGAAGCAATGAAAGCAAGGCCATGGGCATAAAGATGTGCACTCCTTTCTATCAGGTCAAGCATTTCGTGGATGGGGGGCGTCTTACGGCCTTTTCTTCAAATTATGCCTTGTACGGGGATCTTTCCGGCAGGGTCATGTCGATTCTGGCTGAAGCGGTTCCTGAGATAGAGATATATTCGATAGACGAGGCCTTCCTCCATCTGGAAGGAATGGATCCTTCCGGAATACCGGCACTGTGCCGCAAGCTTGTGGATAAGGTCCGGACGTGGGTAGGAGTGCCTGTGAGCATAGGCGTGGCTCCGACAAAGACCCTTGCAAAGATTGCCAGCCATTTTGCCAAGACCTATAAAGGCTATAAGGGAGTATGCATTATGGATACTCCTGAAAAACGATGCAAGGCCCTGTCTCTGACCCCGATAGATGAAGTCTGGGGTATAGGAAGAAGGCTTGCCCCGAAACTTATGGACAGGGGGATACGTACAGCATCTGACTTCGCTCAGAGGCCACGGGAATGGGTGGCGGCCAATATGAATGTCAATGTCCTGCGTACATGGGAAGAACTCAACGGGGTCAGATGTGTAGAAGAGGAGATGCTTGAAAGAAGGCAGAGCATCTGCACATCGCGTTCGTTTGCCGATATGATCGAGGATCCGCATGAACTCCAGTTGAGGATAAGCGATTTTGCCGCCATGTGTGCTTCCAAGCTGCGCGAGGAGGGTTCTGCCGCGTCACAAGTCACGACCTTCATGTATACTAACAGGTTCAGGGAGGATCTGGATCAGTACTATCCGTCCGCAACCGTATGTCTCGAAGTTGCCGCAAACAACACTCAGGAAATCGTAAGTGCAGCTCTCAAAGGGTTCCGGACCATATTCCGGGAAGGGTATAAATATAAGAAAGCCGGAGTGATAGTCAGCGAGATAACCTCAGCTGATGCCATCCAGACATCGATGTTTGACTTTGAAGAAGAAAAACGCCGGAAGCATGACCGCATTTCGAAAGTAATGGATTCCTTCAACTCGTCCGGCTCCCTCCTGCGTCTCGGAACACAGCGCCCCGGTCATTATGCGGACGGCATACGCAGTGACTTCCGTTCGCCTCTATACACGACGGACCTCGATGATATCATCGAGGTCCGCTGACTTGTCTTACTTGGTCAGGTCGTGCGTCATTTCTTCTTTTTCAACAAGTCCTTGCCTTTATTCAGAACATTGTTGACTCCGCTTTTAACTTTGTCTGTAACCTTTCCCTGTATCTTTTCCTTGACATTCTCAGGCGCTGCCTCAGCATCGGTTGAGGTATTTGCCGATGACGCAGATTCTCCGTAGATGCGCGCACGTGCGGCCTCATATTCTTCCTGAGTACCGATGATTCTAGGATTGTCACGCTGAGGGCCGAATTCCATGCTCGGGTATATGAATGTGAAAATCTTCCTTCCGTTTTCCTCGGTGACGAGTTCTACGCTATAAAGAAGATTGGCGCCGAAGTAGACATCAAAGGTCTCTTTGCCATCCACATTCTTGTAGTTCTTTACGATTCCGACTTCTTCGCTGTCTGAATCGGCTGTGTATGTCATGGCCTCGGTGTCAAGGATGAACCAGCTGCCCATAAGGACATCTTCTTGTCCTAGGGGGTGCATGAAATAATACTTGGTTGGCTGAGCAAAGGCTGCAGCAGCGGTCGCAAGGCAGAATGCCGCGAATAAAAATAGCTTTCTCATGATTTCTATGGATCGTTTGATTAATATCAGTGTCTGGTTCTTAAGGACATGTCTTCTTTGATTCCCTTTTCGTTCAGAACCTGTCTTGCATCAAGAGGGTTGTCTGTGGTGATGTAGTCGATTCCCATATCGAACATCTCACCCATCACAGCCTTGTCGTTCACCGTCCATACGTTGCGACTCATCTTCCTGTCTGCTGCATCGCTGCTCCAGCCAGGGTTCTGACGGAATGCGTTGAAGTGATAGTCAATGCCGTTGATTCCCTTTGCCTCTACTTCTGCAGGGCTCTTGTCGCCGCTGAGATACTGTACCGTATACTTAGGGAGCTTCTGCGCGAGCACCTCACATATATGGAAACTGAACGAGATGAAGATGACCTTCTTAGGGTTGAGGAGCCTGTGCTCCTTGAGCTTGCTTATCGTCAGGTCTACGAACTTGTCCTCCACTTCAGGACATGAATGCGGCTTGAGCTCGTAGACAAGAACAGTCTTGGGGCTTTTCTTTGCCTGTTCCAGATATGCGTCGATCGTAGGGATCGGTTCGCCGTTCTTCAGTCTGAAGTCCTTGAATTTCGAATACGGATTCTTCTCGATGGATATGCCTTCCACATTACCGTCGTGGTATACAAGGAGAACTCCGTCTGCTGTCATGTTGACATCGAACTCACTGCCCCAGCATCCGGCTTCCTGCGCGCATCTGAGAGAGGCGATGGAATTCTTTGCATATCCGGCTTCATCGCAGTTCCAGAATCCGCGATGAGCTACTATGCCGATCTTTTCTTTTTTCTGAGCCTGGGCTCCGCATGGGAGGAGGATGAGCGATGCAAATGCCGCTGCGACGATCTTTGTCAGAAATCTCATTGTGTTATAGCCTTTAAGTGTATTAATTTTTGACAAAAATAATCAAAATTTCGCACAAGCATATATTTTATCACTATCTTTGTCGGGCTTTGAACAAATGATAGATTAATTGAATAAAGATATGGTAAAGGTAAATTTGGGAGGCTGCAGCTCCTTTGTTAAAGATGCAGATTACAAGGCAAATGTGGAAAAGGCTCTTGCGGCCCTTGAAGTCCTTGAAAATGAGACAGGTGCAGGTAACGACTTCCTTGGATGGAAGCACCTTCCTTCCGAGACTCTCAACAGCACTCTCGTAGCAGATTGCGAGGCTGTAAGGGATTCATGGAAGGCAAAGAATGTCGATCTGGTTGTTGTCATCGGAATCGGCGGCTCATACCTCGGCGCAAAATGTGCTCTCGAGGCTCTTTCACACCAGTTTGCAAAGCAGCTCAAGAACAAGGGCGCAGCTCCTGAAATCGTGTTTGCGGGACAGAACCTTTCTGAGGAGTATATGTGCGAACTCATGGATCTCGTTCAGGAAAGAAATGCTGCATGCGTAGTCATTTCAAAATCAGGTACCACTACCGAGCCTGCAGTGGCGTTCCGTCTCATCAAGAAGTATCTTGAGGATACATACGGAAAGGCAGAGGCAGCAGAGCGTATCGTGGCTGTCACTGACAAGGCTCGTGGAGCTCTCAAGGGTCTCGCTACTCAGGAAGGCTACAGGACTTTCGTCATCGAGGACAATGTCGGAGGTCGTTTCTCGGTTCTCACTCCGGTAGGTATCCTTCCTATCGTTCTCGCAGGCTTTGACATGAACGCAATGCTTCAGGGCGCTCTCGAGATGGAGAAGGCTTGCGCAGAGAAGTGCGAGTGCAACCCTGCAATCCAGTATGCCGCTATGCGTAACGCTCTTTATGCACAGGGCAAGAAAATCGAGATCCTCGTAGCTTACAACCCTAAGCTTACATATCTCGGAGAGTGGTGGAAGCAGCTCTACGGAGAGTCTGAGGGCAAGGACGGACTCGGAATCTTCCCGGCATCAGTGAACTTCACTACAGATCTCCACTCAATGGGCCAGTACATCCAGGATGGTGAGCGCACCCTCATGGAGACAGTTGTAAGCGTAGAGAAGAGCAACCGCTCGATGCTCATCGAGAACGATCCTCAGAACCTTGACGGCCTTAACTTCCTCACAGGCAAGCATGTGGAGGAGTGCAACGCAATGGCGGAACTTGGAACGAAGCTTGCTCACATCGATGGCGGTGTACCTCAGCTTTCACTCTCGATTGAGTGCATCAACGAATATAACCTCGGAGCTCTCTTCTATTTCTTCGAGAAGGCCTGCGGAATCAGCGGCTACATGCTCGGCGTGAATCCGTTCGACCAGCCTGGTGTGGAGGCATACAAGAAGAACATGTTCGCTCTTCTCGGCAAGCCAGGTTATGAGGCTCAGGCAGAAGCTCTCAAGGCAAGACTCTAAGCCCTTTGTGGTATAATTTCTGAAAAGAGGTCTAAGTGAATTTAACATTTAGACCTCTTTTTTATGAATAAAGGACACACACTGCTGGCATTCATTGCCGGCGCTGTAGCCGGAGTCGCTGCAGTATTGCTTATGGCTCCCGATTCGGGAGAGAACACACGTGAAAAGATCAGACAGAAGGCTGTCGGCGCTGCCGACAAGGCCAGAGAGAAGATTCTTGAAGGTCTGGATGCCGTGGAATCTGTTCTGGAGGAGAATGACTGATATGGAAAAGCTCACCTCGCAGACCCGCAGGTACATTGATCTTCAGATCGATGCCCTCAAGCTTAAGACTATCGACGGTCTTTCAGTAGGAGTGAGCAGCCTGCTTGCCATGATGGCCATCCTTATGGCCGGTGCCATAGCTCTGGCTGCCATATCTTTCGGACTGGTCATTCTCTTGGGTGAACTGATCGGGAGCTGGGCTGGAGCTGCCTTCATAATAGGAGGAGTCTTCCTTGTCATCCTGATCCTGCTTTACATATTCAGGAAAAAACTCTTTCTTGATATGTTTGTCCAACTCTTTACAGGTATATTCTATGGAAAAGAATGATTACAGCAGGATAACGACATCCAGACAGCTGCGTGAATGCATGAGAGATGTGGAAATGGAACTGGCAGCATGCGAAACCCGGATCGAAGACGACCTTCGGAAGATGAAGTCGTTTTTCAGTCTGCGCACATTTCTTCTGCCGATGGTGAGAAAAATCCGAGAAAATCTTCAGACAAAATGATTATGGCACACCCTTTGCAAAAACCTAAGTCACGGTTAGTTTAGTTGTTAATAGGGTTATGGTTCTCCTCCCCGGCGGAAGTTCTTTCTGTCGGGGAGGTTTTTTTATATCTCCTCCGGTACTTGGATATGCCTTCCATAGTTGTTATATTTGCGATATGAAGAAACTTGTATTTTTTATTGCCCTTGTTTTTGCGGCATATTCAGCTGATGCACAGCATCTGGGAAAGAAGTATGTATTGGATAAGGTCATTGAGGTCAAAGGACGTCAGGGGATAGCCATAGATGAAGACTATTACTATGTATCCTCGACTACGGCCTTATATAAATATGACAAGGAAGGCAATCTGGTGGCCGAGAATACGTACCCTTTTCAGAATCCAGGTCTTGCGAATCATTTCGGTGACATAGACATATATAAAGGCGAGATTTTCTGCGGCCTTGAGAAATTCGAGTACGGACGAGGTTTCAATATAGCTATCTCTGTATATGACGCCGAGACTCTGCAGTGGAAACGCGATCTTCCTTGGTCGCCTGAGTCAGGCCAGGTGGAGGTCTCAGGCATATGCATTGACCGTGATAAGGAACTGGTCTGGATGTGCGACTGGGTGGACGGCAGATATGTCTATGCCTATGATCTCAAGACCGGCCGGTATCATACCAAGATGCAGTGCCGTCCGATGCCGTACTGGACTCAGGGAATCTTCATAGCAGACGGCAAGATGCTCTTTGCAGCCGATGACGGAGAAGCGATGTATGGTATTCCGGACAATATCTATGTGGCTGATGTATCGGAAGTTCCATATACAGGCCTCGTCGAAGGTGAGGAAGTCGTAAAGGAAACTCCGTTCAGCGTCAAGCTGGATGAAGATGGCAAGCCGGTAATGAGGCAGGGAAAAGTGGCTGGTGGAGCCAAAGCCGGTCGTCTCGAACTCCTGCGTGAAATGTCCGATTTCAGGCGAGCTGGAGAAATCGAAGGTCTTTCTATCGACCCGGTCAACGATGATCTCGTGGTGCTCAACAACAGAGGCACCAGAATTGTTCTTGGTATGTCGCAGGGACCTATTAAGGAGGAAGGGTATGATCGCGAGGTGCATGAGCTTTATGTCTATCGAAAGGTTAAATGAATATTTTTATGAAAGATCGGTAAAATATAACTGTCTTTCATGAAACATTTGTTATTCTATTGATGTCGATTTTGCCTCCGCTATTACGGAAACGATTTCGAATTCAAGATATGTGTTGTATCATTCATCGTGAATACTCGATTCAGTCCAACTGGGCTAGAAAAAACTTGAATTTGCAATAAACAAAGGTTTGATGATTACCTACCCCCTCCGTCAATGCCGGTGGATTTCGCACCGATTGCAGCTACATAAGAAAACTTCTGTATGACCGAGTGTTGTTCGAATATGACAAAGCGGCGTACGATTATCAGGAGCAGTTTGAGAAAGTTATTCACGGTGCTCGGAGAATGGTAAATCCGTATGCTGCCGAAAATTCATACGGGGGAACTTCTCAGAGATCAGAACCGATCAAATCAGTTCTTTGTCTGTTGGGTCAGTCAAGGAGACAAAGGGCAAGGATATGAAAGCTAAGAAGGCTCCAAAATATTTGGTTGCTATGTTGTTAATTGTCGGTGCAGCTTTGGCCAAAGTTTCCATTTGTAGATTAATTTGTCTAATTTTACAACGATAAATAACCTATAAACTAAACGGTATTTATGGCATACGATGTTTTTATAAGCTATTCAAGTAAGAATACAGAGATAGCGACCAGAATTTATGAGTCAGTTAAAGCGGAAGATGTTTCATGTTGGATGGCTCCGACTGATATACCGGGAGGCTCAGAATATGAGGATATGATAGTCAATGTTATCGAAAACTGTAAGATTGTTGTTCTTGTGTTTTCTGAACCTGCTTCTGTTTCAAGATGGGTAAATAGTGAGATATCAATTGCTTTCAGTGAGTATAAGCACATCATTCCGTTTAAAATAGATGACACTGAAATAAAAGGTAAAATGCGCGTAAAACTCAATGATACCCAGATAATTGATGCGCGCAAGAATCAGCTTAATAAAATAAATGAACTTGTATCAAGCATAAGGATCCTACTTAATCGCTCTGCTGAAGAATTGAGTACTAGGTCATCTGATAGCACTAAGACACTTTCTTTTATTCAGAATTTGGATTATGAATCGGCTTGTAATTACATGCAGGAGCGCGATTATTCAGAGGCGCTTGATATTTTCCTTCGTTTCGCTATTGGTGGCAATGTGGAATCACAGGAGAATATCTGTGAAATAATGTATAAGTTGTCATCTGATGAGGCTAATAGAGTCCAATTGAGAAAGTTGGATACTTCTATATATAATACTGTATCTGCCATAGCAACAGAGGGTAAGGCGTGGGCCAATTTTGTAATGCACTGCTATAATTATAACAAGAATCACGAAGAATCTTTAAAATATTTGTTGAAGTCTTTTCAAGATACCGAAATAGGTCTGGCATATTTGAGATTGGGAATTACCTATGAATGGGGATTAAGCGTCAAAGCAAACGTTGAGCATGCTGAGAAATGCTATATGAAGGCGCTCGAGCATGAATGCATTTATGCTTATAGTTATATGGCTCAGCACTGTAGATTCGTAAAACAGGATAATGACTTGGCGATTACATATGCAAAAAAAGGAGTCGATAGCCATGATGAAAGATCATATGGCCAATTATGTTCTTGTTATTATGAATGTGGAGATTATAAGGCGTATGAAGACTTGCTAAAGTCTATGCTGAAGGAGAACTATAGAAGTGCATATTATTATTACGGAGATTATTATCTTGGACGATGGAATGAAAAAAATATAGAAGTATATAAAGATAAGGCCATCAAATATCTGGAAATTGCACTTAAATCACAAGAGTATAGGGCATGCGGTAGTCTGGCATTGTATTATTATAATCAAGGAGATTATGCAAAGTCGAGATTATATGCCGAAGAAGGCGTAAAAAAGTTTGACAGCTTTAGTAGTACTATGATGTACTATATTGAGATCCAAGATAATAATTATGCAGCAGCATGGGATGCGGCTTTAGAACGATGGAACTTATATGGTACCGGGGGTGATCTGTTGGGAGAACTGTATCTTGACAAGGGATACCGTCCAGAAGATTTCTCAATATATGAGTTGGTCAGAATACTAGAGATTTGTTCAATTTCTAGTCACCAATGTTGCAATTATTTGGTAAGGCTATATTCTGAGGACGAGTTCGCTATAAATGATCCTGTATTGACAAAGAAGTATAAAAAGCTGGCAGCAGATAGCGGAGAAGTCGAAGATGCTGTTGATTATGGAAAGTCATTGATGGATATGGACTCAGAAGACTTTGACCCTATCAAAGGTGAGACTTATTTGACTAATGCTATTCAGAAAGGCAGTGCAGAAGCATCTAAATTCTTATTGGAATATTGGAGGGAAGCAGATAATCCTTATTTCCTTAATGAGAAACGTAACCTTGTTCTTGCAAAGAAGGCGTATCATCTTAATGACGATTTCTTTGAATTGTTATATCCTACTGATGTCGATGCGGAAAATATTGATAGCTTCAAGGATTTCTTAGTCACAATAATTGATAGTGGTAATGAATTTTCGAGGCAAAATAAGAATAAAGCAAAGGCAAAACTACTGATAGAATCATATAAGAGCGGCTGGGAGTTGCCAGAAAGCGTTCGCAATGATTTATTGGATGAGGCGAGGGCTTTAGCTTTTAATGATCCGATGCGAATCAAAGAATATCGAGCCATTTTTGATGTGTTATTTCCAGACTTTAATCTATCCCAGCCGTCATTGGAAGAAGAATGGTTCAATCTCTATTACAACATCCGAGAATTTTCTGAGTATGAGGTGGTTCCGCAATCCGGTAAGTCGCTGTCTGATAGACTCTCTGGTGAAGAAAATAGAGCGCAGAACGAAATTAAGCAGAATCTGAAAGATTTGTGTCTGGCAATGACAAATTTCTGGACTTCATATAAGGCAATTTTTGTTGATTTGGAATTGGAATATGAAGTGCAGATCCCTGTTCTTCCAGATTCTGTAGAAGATTTATATTCGTATAATGGCGACCAGTTCATTCAGATAAAACGTGATATGGTTAGAGGCATTCTTTCTGTATGTAATCATCCACAAGTTTTTGAAGTTGCTACAGTCGCAGATTATCTTGGCTCTGATGATGAGAATAAACTTTATATAGCTGAGAAAGAAAAGAATGGGGATCTTCAGTTACTTTTGATAGAGCATGTGGAAATCCGCTATTGTGTAGATGCTGCGCTTAGTGAATTAGCTAAGTTATAATCCTCCACCAATATTAGCTTCAATGTCTCGAAGTATTATTCTGTCGAAGAGCTATAGCCGGTAGCTGCCGTCTTTGCGCTTGACGAAATGGGAATTCAGGTTCATTACGATTATGAGGCGGATGCGCTAGCTTTCGTTCTATTTGTTCTGACAGTCAAGGAGGCAGGAGATTCGGATATCCAAAAATCAGATAATCTCACCGTGTGAACAGGAGGCCCATTATCGGAAACATATTTGCCCTGTTGCTTTGTCGCTCATCTGGTAAACGTGTTTCCTTTACCCCTAATCATGGTAATAGGCTTGCATCCAACAGATCCGACATCTGCGACTTTGCTTTTTCGCCTCAAAACAAGTATAGTAGACTCTACAAGTTCTTTGATCTTCTCCTCATAATCCGGATATGCATCTATCCGATGAGCCTGATTGAGTATGAGCCTTTTCGGTCCTTCTAACGGTGCATTATCTATTTGAAAAAGAATGATATGTTTTTGCTCTGTGAATGCGATACTCAGTTCTGCCTGGCACCACTTGGAAGCAGATGATGATTCTGAGAAAATGACAATAAATACCTTTGCGTGGCTTATTGCATTACATGTAAGGTCCTCATACGAGAAGCCGCCGGTAATGTCTCTTGGAGCTATCCAACATTTGACTTTGTTTTGCTCCAGAATATGGCAGACTGCTTGAGCAGCATTTTTATTTGTGGATGAATAGCTGATGAATACGTCATGTGTCATGATCAATAAGATTATTATGCTCTTGCAAGATATGAAAAAAATGTCTATCCTCAAATATATACATTAAAAATACCTATATTTGTAGGGATAACCTTGATTGACATGGACAAACTATATCAATTTTTTCTTCGGAGGCCTGTACATGATGTGTCGGAAATAGCTGCAATTTTGTATGATATATGCGGTGTCGGTCCGACAGATAAGGCACTAACTTTATATAATGATTGTAAGCGTAAGATTCGTGAAATAATTTATAAGTACCTTCCTCTTGATGCATTTAAGGATGATCAGGGTGACTTTGTTGATATCCTTCCAGCTTGGATGAGTCCGGATATTGTTGATGTTATTGAATCAGAATATCAGAAATTCATTGATGCAATTGATTTGAATAGTTATATACAGCTTTCAGAGCAAGTGTTTCTTGAAAGAGTTGAGGTTTATGCCTGGAATCATGGTTTAGTGAACCTTCCCGAGAGTATTAATTGTGCCTTAACAAATATAAGTCTGTGCGCTGAGCAATATAGAAATATGCAGGACATTATGGATACTGAGACTATCTCGAAATCTTTTAAAAATGCTGAAAAACGAACTTTTGCTGAGCGATTGGCAAATAGCAATAAGGATGATATCCTGATGTATCGAATGTACATGATTGAATATTTGGAGCAAACCTGTGCTAATAAAATGTATGCTTTTTTTGAAAGATTCTTTTCGATCCTTTCTTGTTCAAGTGTCATTATGGATGTGCAGTCACGTATATCTTCCGTACTGTCATACCTATATGATACAATTGGGGTATATGCGATAGTCTCTAATGTTGAAATTCCAGAAGAAATTAGAGTATATGAGCCAGTATTTACAACTTTGGATAATACGACTTCGGAAGAAATCATTAAAAAAGCATGTGTCAAATTGACAGAAATATTGAAAACTAATTCTTAGAATCAAAGCCATATGACAGAAGATTTTAATAAAGAACTTGATGAGATAAACGGACTGCTTGTATCTCGAGCTCTAAAAGATATAAAATGTGAAATCCCTCAGAAGGAAGGATGCATTCGTAAAGCTAAGTGTTGCTGGCATGGATGGACATATGTTGGCATGGGTATATTGTTGGGCTTATATGGTTTTGTCATTTGGGAAGTATTGAAATATGCTTTTATGTTTGAACCGGTCAACGATAGTACACCACGTATGTGTAACAATATAGCTCTTGTTTTAATTGTAGTGTTGGTTCTTACGACTCTTATACTTGTTCTTGCAGGAGTTTTTTTCTTGAAAATAAGTGTGTTGCACAATGAAGGTCGAAATCAGGAGATTGCTAGGGGGAAGTGTGATACCAATGAAAGAAACATGTTGGCTGAGAAGGCTGTTGATGACTTGAAGAACAATATGTTACAATATGTCATACAAGATACTCTCAACTCTCTCAAAAAGAAATGATTAGCCGTACTAATAAATATTGGAATCGGTTTGTACGATGGTTTGATCGCTCATTTTCAAGTGGGTGGGGTCGTCAGGTGTTGTTCCTTGGCGGCTTATCGCTTGTTTTTCTGCTCATTTGGACATCAGTAATGGTGTTCTCACATACTACTATTGATGACGTTACCATGGCAGACGCTTCCAAAGAGGCCTTTGTAAGGACATTGGAACTGATGTTGGATCCTGGTTCATTCGGAGATAGTGATAAAGAGGACTTCCCGGTTGCATTGCAGTTCTTTGTGACTTTAACGGGAGCGGTAATCTTTACTGCAATGCTTATTACAGTGTTGGGAAATATTGTAAGTAACCGAATAGAAAATTATAAGAAAGGCCGGGTTCGTTATAATTTTGACGATCATGTACTTGTCCTTGGAGCTAATTCTATGCTTATGAATATGCTTCGTGAGTTTATCCAGACTAAAGTTCATGAGGGCAGAAAGATAGTAGTACTGACTACACAAGATACAGAGACGCTTCATGACAAGATATTATCAGATATACCTGATCTGGAGGATCTCCTGGATGTGACATGGTTGAATGGTTCCAGGATTATTGATCAGACTCTCAGGAATGTTCAGATTAATGAGGCATACAGCATATACATTTTAGGAGAAGATAATGAAGATGACCATGATTCCATTAATCTTGAGTGTTGGAGATTGGTTAAATCATTATGTGGGAATATAAAGCGACCTGTTCAATGCTATATGGTTGTCGATCGGGTTTCGACATATCATGTGCTTCAGTTCGGCAAGAAAGAGAAAGATACCTGGCTATATCTTAATATAATCAACTCTCTGGAGAATTGGGCGCAACGAGTTCTGGTGTCTCGAGAATATAATACTGATTGTACACATGCTGATGTCAATTCACCATGTCACTTCCCGGCTATAGATCGTGACGGAATTACTGAAGAATCAGACAAGACCGTCCGATTTGTCATTTATGGAATGACACAGATGAGCTATGCAATGGCTTCGACGGTTGCCCATATTGCTCATTTCCCTAATTTCAAGAATGGCAGGAATAGAACAAAGATTTGTTTCATAGCTCCGGATATAAAGGAGGAAATGGACTTCTTCCTTGGACATTATGATAATATCTTCAGGTTGTCACATGCATATTATCGTTTCTGGGATATTTATGGTGATGCCAAAAAGAATAAGATCCGATCACCTCATAGTGAATATGGAGACTTCCTGGATATAGAATGGGAATTTGTTGATGGGTCTATAGAATCTGATAATGTCCGTTCATTGCTCTATGAATGGGCAAGCAACGAGAAAGAATATCTGTCAATTGCATTATGTGAGAATGATACTGACGGGAATGTGGCTGCATCATTATACCTGCCGGAAATCATTTATTCAAATCCTGATCCGATACCTGTCTTTGTTTACCAGCCATTAAGTGGTGAAGTTCTTAAGTACGCACATAATACAAAGCGATATGACAATGTGTATCCATTCGGAATGAAGGATGAATGTTATGATCCGCTTTTCCGCAAAAGAATAGTTAAAGCTAAGAGAATCAATTATCTGTATCAGTTGCAGAATAGCGGTATCCCATATGCGGGTATGGCATCTGCAGACGTTCTGGAAGAGAAATGGAATACCAGATTGGAATATGTATATAAGCTGTCAAACCTTTATGCAGCCAATTCAATCCCAATTAAATTACGTTGTGTCGGAATTGATCCGGAGAACGTGGACAGCTCTACAGAACTATCTGAGGCTGATATTGATATCCTTGTACGGATAGAGCATAACAGATGGAATATGGAGCGTTTGCTTTTGGGCATACAGCCTTTATTCAAGTCCAGGAGAGCTGAAATAAAGAAGATGTTGGAGAGTCGCGACGAAGATGTTGTCAATAACGCTAAGACAGTCAGTCAACATTTGAAAGATAATTTCTACCATAAGGATATTGCGCCGAACGATGAACTTCTGGACTCCTCGGCTCAGTACGATAGAGCTATTGTGACAAATATTCTGGATGTAATGAGGAATGTATGATGACGGATCAGGAAATAGTCGATAAATTGATTGAGCGTGACAATGTGGTGACGGATGAGTTCTTTTTCACTCGTTGCCGTCCGTTGTTTATCAGCATTATTCGTCAGATATTTTCATATCCGGTTGATTTTGATGAGTTTGTCAATGAATTTTATCTGTATCTGATGGAAAATGATGCTTATCGTTTGAGACAGTTTGAAGGAAGAAGCTCAATCTATCAGTGGATGAAGGTTGTTGCGATACGTTATTTCATTGCAAAGCGTGACAAAATGATAGAGAATGTTTCAAAAGATGCTCTCTTAGATTGTGCGGCGCGGACGGAAACGGTTGATTCTGAAAGAAGGACATCTGCAATAATGGATATTCGCAGTCTTTTGACACATATGACAAACAGAAGGTATGCATATGTGATAAAACGTTTGTTGCTGGATGATGCCGAGCCAAAGATTGTTGCTGATGAGCTCAGAATAAATGTGGATAATTTGTATAACATTAAGAAGCGTGCTGTGGCGGCATTGACCGAAGTAGCGCTCAATGAAGTGGAGAAATATGAAAAAGCCAGGGGATAAAACGTTTTCGCCAGAGGTTTTGGCTGCTTATCTGGATGGCAATGCTACACCTCAGGAAAGTAATGATATAATACGCTCACTCGTCGATGATTATGAATTAAGGGAAATAATGCGTATTTCCCAAGCTGTAGATATGGAATTGAGCTTGACATCAGATGTCGAGTACTTGCCTATGACTGCGCTTGCTGCAAACTGTGAAAAGGAGAATTATTGCTGTTTGGAATGTGAGAAATATATCCTTACGAGATTGGGATTTGGTTTTGATGAGAAACAACTTTTGCAGGATGCCATTAAGAACGGATGGCAGAAGAAAGAGGGTACAGCTTTGCATAATATCGGACGGCATCTGGAAAAGTGCGGACTCGTTGTTAACAGAAGATTTAAATGTACAACAGAAGATATCGTCAAGGCTCTTGGAGAAGGATGTCAATTAATTGTAGCGGTCGATGGGGGAGAGTTGATAGGAGATCCGGTAGAAGAACTGAAAGAGGATGTGTTGTTCGGACAGATTCCAGATCATACTGTCGTCGTGCTGACTTGTGATGCAGAAAATGACAGAATTACTTTATTTGATCCTGATTCTCCGCACATTGAGGATGTTTATCCTATCAGCCGTTTTGCAGATGCATGGGCGGATTCAAAGAATTACCTTGTAACCATCAGTACAAAAGATATGAATGAATATATTCCGAATCCAATAGATATTTCTGATGTCGAACTGTCAGAAGACCTTAATGAACTCCGGGAGGCAATCGCAGAAAATGCTCATGAAATTTGGGCTGAGAACCGTATGGCCGAAGGATGGACATATGGCCCTGTACGCAATGACGAACTGAAGCAGAACCCGGACTTGATACCTTACTCCATGCTTCCCGAAAGCGAAAAGGAGTATGATCGTCAGATGGCGATCAAGACCATCAAGCTATTGATAAAGTTAGGATATGACTTGATCAAGCGGGAAGAGACTGAATTATATCAGGTGTTGAAGAAACGCATCCAGGATTCAGAAGAATCATTCTTCTGTCGTCAGTGCGGAAATCCTATTTACAAGCATCAGGTTTTCTGTGACAGATGTGGATTGGAGCTGAAAATGGATTGGAAATAGTCGGAGTTGTATGAAATATGATATTTTTATAAGTTATAGGCGAGAAGGGGGGTATGATACTGCAAAGCATCTTAATGATCTTCTTGTTCGTGATGGTTATAGAGTCAGTTTTGATATTGATACATTAAGAAACGGAGATTTCGATATTCAGCTATTGTCTCGAATAGAAGAATGTAAAGACTTTATATTGATTGTCGACAAACATGCCTTTGACAGAACTTTAGATCATAGTTTTGACTCAACAAAGGATTGGATGCGTTGTGAACTAGCACATGCGCTAAAACACAAAAAAAATATAATTCCCGTTTTTTTGTCAGGTGTCACAGGATTTCCTGATGGACTTCCAGATGACATCGTTAATGTGACAAAAAAGAATGGTCCAGAATATAACAGATATTACTTCAACGATTTCTATGAAACGTTAAAGAAGAGATTTTTACATAAAAGAAGGAATCATCTCAGGCCTTTCGTTCTAATTCTGACTATATTATTGCTAATATATCTGATTGTTGGAATATTAAGTCACCTGGATTTATTAGATATTGCCACACCGTCGAATAATGAACAAAATTTAATTCATGCTGATAAAACCACTAGTCGAGAAGACGTTGTTAATATTGAATTTTATAGTAGAGATAACGTTTATGATGATATCTATGATGATTTGTTTGCAAAAGTTGATGACGTTGAATATAAAATAGATTTACCCAAAGATATATGCTTAAATGTCATAGAACAAAGAGATTTCGATATGGATGGAGTTAATGATGTTCTCGTTGAAAATGTACAAGCTTTTGGGGGAAATGGTATCGGTAATTCTTATTTCTTTGTTAAGTATAGTGGAGACGGATTTTTTAAGGTTTCTAATGAATTTGGTTTAAGTGTATGGGAGAGACCTACAATAGAAATTTGGAATGGAGTGTTATCAGTATTGATTATCGAAAGTAATGTCGGGATGAATAGGGAGGAACATGTCATGATAAAAGAAAGATATATATTGAAGCAAGGTGAGGCTGAAAAGGTTGAAACATTAAACAAACAAGGAGTTACTGTTGTTAAAGAGGTAAGAAACACAGATTTTAATGAAGAAGATGATGTAAATAAAGTCATTGTAATGGAACATGACTTAAATAATGATGGGATTAATGAAAAATTTCTTGTAAAGTATTGGGCTAGATGGAATTCGGTGTTGTTTGATTTAATTATTAATGATATTGAATACTCATGTCATTATGGTGATTATCGTGTTGGTATTTCTCATTCTGTATCCAACGGCTACCATGATATAGTTTTAGGTGATGATATAATATTAAAGTGGAATGGCAAAAATTATGAGGGTTCTACAGATGATACGATAATTATTATTGATTGAATATTAAGATTCATACTACAGAATGTGATAAATATGATTAAATAAGCTCTTTTTTACATTTATATGATTAACCCTTCAGATTTTATCCATCCAGAAGATGCGGCTGCGTTAAGAACGCTTGAGAGCATTCCAGGCTTCCCGGCCTTGGTGAAGAAGTTCCTCCAGATTGGTTTGGAGCAGATGCAGTATGGCGTGAATATGGCCTCCACCATAAGGCTTTCGCCTACACAGCTACCTCATTTATATAATCACCTTCCTCCAATCTGCAAGCGTCTGGGAATTGCTGAACCTGAATTCTATCTTGAAATGGATCCAATGCCTAATGCATGGACTTTCGGAGATACCAAGATATATATAACTATTACCTCAGGTCTTGTAGAACTTCTGAATGATGAGGAGCTTGACGCAGTCATTGCACATGAATGTGGCCATATTCTCTGTCGTCATGTTTTATATCATAGCTTGGCAGAGTATGTTTTGAGAGGCGTTGATAGTCTAGGACTTCTAGGAAAACTTGCTCTTCCATTCCAATTAGCATTGTACTATTGGTATAGAAAGAGTGAGTTGTCGTGCGATAGGGCAGGAGCAATAGTTACATCTCCTCAAGTTGTTGCCTCTGCAATGGCAAGATTATCAGGAGGCCCGAAGGAAATAACTTCAAAGATTGACTTGAACGAATGGATGCAGCAGGCCGACATTTATGATCATATATATAATGATGGCGCATGGAACAAAACTCTTCAGATATATGTGACGATGGCTCGCTCACATCCTTTCTCTGCTGTGCGAGTCAGAGAGATAATGAAATGGGGAGATACAGAGCAATATCGGAGAATAAAGAACTATCTACTTTCTGCTCCAGAGTCAGTATGCCCATCATGCCGACGTCCAGTTGATTCTGGTTGGAAATTCTGTAAATATTGTGGACATAAATTATAAAGATATGAATAAGATAGATATCCTGGACCTTGAATCCGTTATGATGAATAATGTCTCTTTGAAAAAGATACTTGAGGATGGTGTTGTCACTGAAGAAGAGGTTCGTGAACAGTCTGAAAAGGTAACTGCAATTGCAGAGAACCTGCAACAGATCTGTACAGAGGAGCAGCTGAAAATGATCCAGGCTCTTATTGCGGAGATGAACGCTCTGTATGTCGCTTATAATTATAATGAACTTCTATCAATAAGATAGCCATGGGAACTTTTAATACAAGCAAGATAATTAATGCTGAGCCATCTTTGATTCCTGCGATGGCTAATAAGATTACCGAACATTTTAAGCTACAGGGATATGAAGTGGAAGTACAGGTGTCTGATTTGGGAACCTATGATATTTCACTTACAAAAGGAGGAATGTTCAAGGCTGTTTTAGGGCTTAAGACAGCCCTTAAAGTAACTCTTAAGCCAGAGTCAGACAGAGTGTCCTTCGATGCTGGTATCGGTATTTTCGGTCAGCAACTTATACCAACTTTGATAATGTATTTTGTAGCTTGGCCTGTATTGCTTACTCAGCTGTGGGGAATGGTTCGGCAAGCCAATCTGGATGACACGGCTCTGTTATTAGCAGAGAGCGTTGTTAAGGCCGAGATACCTGCTCCTAAGGTTATAAATCCGACTGAGATATCTTCATTCTGTCCTCATTGTGGTGGAAAACACGATGCAGGAATGAAGTTCTGTCCGTATTGTGGCGTGAAGTTGTAAGTAATAAAGACCTATGAATAGAACCGAATATCTGAAAAACTGATACTTCAAAAGCATTCACAGAGTGATAGGAATATTAATAATTATGATCAAAGGATAGATTGTAACATTTTTATTGCTGGCTCAACAAAATTAAGAAACGAACACGCGCGAATGGGGATGGTCATAAAACAGTTAAGGAGACATTATATACAATACAATATTCATATAGATGACTATAACTATGACGATAGTGTGTTCTGTGATCAGAGAGATTATAATCAATTGATTTCTGAAAAAAATACACGTTTTATTATTTTTATATTGGATCGTGAAAAGGAAGGAGCAGGTATTACTCCTTTAGAATTTGATTTAGCTTGCAATGAGGCTAAACAAAATATTAATGATAATGGGAAACATGATATTATACTATTCAATAAAAAATATGAATATTACATACATAATAAGGATGTTGAATATATTGAAATGTCATTTAATCGTTATTTTAATAATTATAGATATTGGATTAGTTATAAAGATCTCGATGATTTAGAAAAGGAATGTGCTATTAAACTTCGTTCTATGATATCATATATTTATCGCCATCAAATAGCTGAGTATAATAAATCTTGCTTAAAAGCAAGAGCGTTTTAGGTCTTACAATCTCCATCGAGTATCGAAAATATGAGAAGATTACCAATATACATCCTAATAAACACATCCTCTTCGCTCTGTAATGGAACCTTGCAAAATTTCAAGGACAGCATAAACTTATTAATTGAAACCTTAAAAGATGATCCATATGCCTTGAAAACGGTGTATGTAAGTATAATAACTTTTGATAGTACTATTACTTGTTTATGTTCATTATCTCCATTGACATCATTTAAGATGCCATCTATTAAGATCGGTAAACAAGAATCGTCTCTTGGTCATACATTATTACAATTAACAACAATTATTGATAATGAACTCATTAAAAATACTTATGAACAAAAAGGTGATTGGAAACCGTTGATATTTATCTTCACTGCCAATGATTCTGTAATTGATATTACAGAAGAAGTAGAAGAATTAATCTGTCACAAATGTGGCAGAATCATAATATGTACTAGAACAGATTCTGTGAATCTTGGTAAGTATAAGAAAATCACTGAAGTAATATTGCCTATAGAGTCTCTTGACAAACATATAATCAACTCCCAGTTTTATTGGATATCTGAATCTATAAATACATGCGAAAGAGTAAATCCATACAACTCCGACCTTGAATTACCACCGCCTCCTAATTCTATTTATATTGATATCGATTCAAATTATTCCGGACAAATTTTTACCTATGAGTCTGTTTATCCTTATACAACTTCATCAGATGAAGCGAATATAAAGGAGCTAAATACAGCATACGAAAAGATTATTACGTGTTTGACCCAACAACAAGAACAATTAAAATCTGTTTATTCTCAAATCGAAGCCCTGAAAAAGAAGAAAAATAAAATAGAATCTCAAAAGGATGCCACATCAGAGCCTAGAAACCCTATTGCTGGAGTTGCTGGAGCAATTCTAGGAGGACCCTTAGGTGCGATAATTGGAGGAATAACTGGTATTTTTGCCGGTTCAACAATCAAGTCATCTAATGATGCAAGTGAAAGAGATCGAGAAATCGTTTTAGAATGTGAAAAAGAATTAGAAGCAAAGATGGCTCAAGCACTAATGTGCAAAAAACAGATTGAAGATTTTATACAACAGAAAAATAATCTTGAAAAAGAACTTGCAGTTTTAAAGGAGCAAAACAAATATAATGAAGTCTATTCTTCTATATTTGCACCAGCAGAAGTGAAACGAAAATCTCATTTACAGGTACAGGTGTATCTGCATTTGTATGAGGAGTCGGAAATAGTTAAATCGCTCGCTCAAGAATCTGACAAAAATGCAGAAAGAAGAGACTATATACCGCTATCACTTAAGTTAAAGAAAGGTGATAAGGTTGATGTAGAGTTCAATGTTTATGGAGAGACTCGCTTGACTTCCAATCGTAAATCAATTGTATGGCAAGGGGCTTTTACAAAATGTTCATTTGATTACTTTGTTCCAAAAGACATTGATGTGGAGGAACTAAGTTGTGTAGCGTTGCTCTCTGTGAATGGTGTACCAATTGGTGAGATGCGTTTTATAACAAGGGTAATCGAAACGCCAAGGCAACTGAATCCTGAGATTATCGCTCACAAATATAGTAAGGTATTTATATCATACTCACATCAGGATGAATCGAAGGTGAAGTTCCTGCATGAAGGTCTGGAGCTTGGTTCTGTACCTCATTTCTTTGACCGCAAATATTTAAAAGCAGGTGATGTCTTTCCACAAGTGATACAGGATTACATCAACTCAGCAGATTTATTTATCCTCTGTTGGTCAGAGAATGCATCGAAAAGTGAATATGTCCAAAAAGAACGATTGCAGGCTCTTGAACGTGCTTTCCCGCAGGTACAGCCAGAAAACGCAGCTAAGCTCAGGATATATCCCATGAACATTGAACCACGTGCAGAACTGCCAAGTGATATGAAAAATTATTATCATTTTGGAGAGATCTAAAGCCAGTGTATAGCATATGAGTAGTATTCAATCGGTATTAAACAAAATCAAGGATGCCTTTTCATTGTACACTATTTCGATTTTCCCATTACCTACAGAAAAAGGTATAGGATTATTGAAAGGCATCCTTGATACCTTTTTTCACGATGCTTTAGGACATTCGTACGAGGAAGAGCATTGCGTATGTTATGTCGACATAAAAAAGTCTATAAAGATTAAAGTTTACGATCAGTCAAAATACGCTGTTACAGTAAACGATTGCATTTTATCGTGCTATAAAGATGATTTGGTCATATTTGATGCTTCTATAGAGGGCGATAATCATGAAATAAATAACTATAGACTTGCTAATGCCCTGCAATCACCTCTCGAGCATGTGCTGGTTGTGAGTAGAACATATCTCCCACTAAATATCTATACCTATAAAACAGGCGGATTCCCATCATATAAACAACAATCTTTGTCCAACGAATCAATTCTGAAATGGTTAGAAAGCGAATTATCAAGAATAGACTTTCATATATTAAGAGATCGCAGTACAAAAGGAATAAAGAATGTAGTCAACTACCTAAAAGCAAGTAAAGCAGAGCATGATTCCATTCGTGCTACTGAAACTTCTGTGTTTATCAGTTTCCGAACAAAATATGCACAACTTGAGGAAAACAGCGAATACAAGTATTCCGTTTCCGAACTTGCCAGAAGAATTGAAATAGGTTGCTATGGGGAACCTCGCACTGTAAAATATTTAGATAATGGTAGCCTTGTGTTTAACACGGAACTGCTGACTCAATGGAAAGCCTGGCAATTGCTATGCATAATAGATAAAGAATACATTTCCTATTGCGATGAAATGTGGATATATGCAAGCGACGATTATTTAAATTCATGGTGGACAATGGGTGAGCAAATACTCTTCTCGTATTTGGTGTATCAAAAGATAGATAAACGACCATCGCCATGTGCTCTTAAGAAACTTATGGTGTATTACCCAAAAGAAGACCGAGTCGAAGAGATTAAGCCTGTCCCTATTAATGATTCTATTGCTAAGAGTATCCGTACAATATTAGCAGATTGCCATCCACAGGATTTAAACCTTTATTCAAAACTTTCTCTCATTGCAATGCGTCAGATTGTCTTTGGAAATGAACGACAATTCCAAAATGGTCTTCTCGAACAAGGGAAATTCGTACTCAAAATAATGGTAAGAGAGTTATATAAAGCAGGAATGAGCCAGGAAGAAGTGCAGGAAAGAATAAATCAATTATATGAATCAGAAGAGTTTTGGAGTGATTTAAACAATAAGTTTGTGGACTTCCGGAATAACTTCCACAATAATAAATTGACAGAGGAACAGATAGAGCCTTTTTTGAAAGCAGTCAACCTGATGCAAGAAACCATAGAAAAACTTGGTGAAGTGATTGACATGCCAGACTTTATGGAACGCTATGTAGAGATGCTGTCTGATAAGTTTTTATCAGAGGAGTTTTGGGAACAGGTTGTCTACAATGATAGTTTGGATGGTAACGGACATATCAGCAATTTACACAGAATACTGACAGAAGATCGCATAATGAAACATTTATCCATGGATTTTCCTGGGCACAAGGTAGTTTCTAATATTTTCGACATAAAAGAGGGAGATATTGTCAATGGTAAAAAAGTGGTGAAAAAGCCATCCCGTTATATTTATATGCCCCTATTGCCTAATGAGATAGATCCTTCACCAACAAATAATAGTTTATATGAAATGCCAGTTTATATTTTGGAGTAATATGGAAGAGAATAATGTGATAGCAACATGCAAGATAATAGATGGAGACCAAGTGATTACAGCATGTCAGAGTTTGTAATGCTTTGTTCATAATTTGATAAAGATAATTCGTATAAAACCTCAAAGAATACTCATGTAATTGTAAACTTAAATCAATGAATAACTATATAATCCTACTAATCGCACTACTTCCAGTAGTCATCCTAGTGTATTACATATACCATAAGGATAAAAAATCTCCGGAGCCGACAGGACAATTGGTGAAAGCATTCCTATTTGGCATTTTATCGGTACCGGTATCATTTTGTCTGTCAATACCATTTGGAATAATTGGACTATATCCTATTGAGGCGACAAGTATATTAGGAAGCATTAGTACTGCGTTCTTTGGAGCTGCAATACCTGAAGAAATCGCAAAGTTCTTTATGTTATGGCTATTGTTGCGGAAGAATCCATACTTTGATGAGAAAATGGATGGTATTGTCTATGCAGTCTGTGTGTCCCTTGGCTTTGCGGCATTAGAGAACATAATGTATCTCTTCTCCAATGAAGAGGCATACTTGTCAGTAGGCATTGCTCGTGCAATCTTCGCAGTGCCTGGACATTTCTGTTTCGGCATTCTGATGGGATATTATTATTCATTGGCAAAATTCTATCCCAAGACACCTAAAAAGAATAAAGCTCTTATATTAGTTGCACCTATCATCGTTCACGGACTTTACGATTCCATATTATTCATAATCAATGTGACTCCAGCGATTAGTAGTGTCCTATTTATTGTTTTCTTGGTGTTCTGCCATAAGATGTGGAAATATGGAAGTAAAAGTATACAAGAGCATTTGAGTAGAGATGTTTAAATTATTTATGTAAGTTGCATGATGAATTTGATATACGATATATTTATAAGCTATCGCAGGAAGGAAACTGCAGATAAAGCAGAGCACCTTTTTACTCTTTTTGAACATGAGGGATATAAAGGACGTGTTAGTTTCGATAGAGAAAATCTTGATGGCAGATTTGATATTGAAATTCTTAGGCGATTAGATAACTGTAAAGATTTTATTGTTATTCTGAGCCCTGAAACTTTGTCTACTCTTAGAGAGGAAGATACAGGATGGTATCATAGATTGGCCTATTGTTCTATCGATGAGTTTTCTCACATAGAAATGGAGATGAAAAACGCCGGAAGGAATTTAGACTTTGTTCGATTGGAAATAGCTAGAGCATTAGCTAAAGGTAAACATGTCATTCCCATAGTACCAATCAATTCCTTAACTTATAATTTCGATAATTTAGAGTTGACTGATGATATATGCTTATTGACAAAGCAGCATGCTGAAAGGTATCAGGATACTAAAGACTTTTTGTTTAAAGACATTCTTCCAAAAATAGTGAAACGTCTGAAAAGTCGTCCCCAAAAACACAGCCGGGTAAAATCTGCCATAATTATGGTATTATCTGTTATTTTTATGATTGGCTTGGCTGGGTTGATAAAATGGAGCAAGGAAAAGGATGTTTTCCAAAATTGCTACACACAATCTGAATTTGAAAAATTTGTTCAAAAGACATATTTCTTCCGTTCAGAGTGTGTAGACAGTTTATCTTGTTTTGAAACATTGCTTCAGAACAAGACTCCAATAAATGACGCTCTGAATACAGGAAAAAAAGATTCCATTCGGATCAATTGGAGCGATGACTGTTCATTAAAACAGTTACGCATCCTCAAAAAAATGATTAATAATATGATGTTCGTTGAAAAAGGAACATTTATCATGGGCAGTAAAAATCCTGTCGGTCTGGAAAATCCTGAGAGTCAGGTGACGATTGAAAAAGACTATTATATCGGCAAGTTTGAGGTCACGGAACTTGAATGGAACATTATTATGTCGGATGCCACATCAGGAAGTGAGCAATTACCTGTTGCGGATGTTTCTTGGAACGATTGCCAGCAATTTATTAGAAGACTTCAGGTATTGACAGGTCTGTTATTTATATTACCGACTGAAATTCAATGGGAATATGCTGCAAAAAAGAATGGAAATGCAGATTGGATCTATGCAGGCAGCAACCGTCCGGAAGATGTGGCCAACTTTAAGGAATCATCACAAACCGGCAGCATTGATGAGGTGGGCTCAAGAAAGCCGAATGGATTGGAACTATACGATATGTCAGGAAACGTGTCAGAATGGTGCAACGATGGGAATGAAAACAGGAAACGTATCAAGGGAGGTTCGTTTATGAGTTCTTGTGAAGAAATAACAGTGTCATATTCTGATGTGGCATCCGTAGATAACAGAAGTAAAACAATTGGTCTTCGATTGGCCTTAAATCAGTAACAATATGAGACGAATAGTACTAATTTCGTTTTGTTCCTTATTCAGTATCATCTCTTATGCACAAAGTGAAGACTTTCATAATGTGTATGAGGCTTGCAAGTTAGCCCAGTCATCAATGAGTTTTGGAGAGGGCAGTCAAAACGAAATCGAAGAAGCTGCAAGTTTGTTGACATCCTTAAGATGGGCTCCACTTATTTTACAAGAGGTTGACGTCAAACATGAAGCATCTATTAAGGATCATTTGGTGTTCTCTCCAGAATTTTTGAGCGATGTCGCGAAAGAACGCAGTGTGTATAAACGAGCTAAGAAATATGCGGAAGAACAAGTTTCTGCACAACGAGGAGGCGATGTAAAGCTATGTACAAAATGCATAAAAGGAGAAAGGAAAGTTGTATATGCCATGCGTCATAGAGGAGGAAGTTTCAATGTCGCAACAGTCGCGGAAGTGAATGGTCTGATCAACTTAAGTGTAATAGTCAAAGACGCAAATGGGAATGAATCCAGACCTTATAAAATAAGTTCAGAGGAATTTAAAGGAGCAAATTATCGTAAACTTGAAAACATCCCTGTACCGAAAGGGAATTCTAAGGTTTACATATCCATTGACAATAAATCCCAAGAGGATAAAAGTGTAGCAATAATTGTAGAATAAAAACCGACCCGGAAAATGAAAAGATCTATGATGTTTTTGATATTCATGTCGTTAACATGTGTATCATTCGCACAAACAGAGCAGGCTAAAGCTATGTATGCAGAGGCCACAAGCGGTAAAGTGACTACTAAACAATACTTAAGTCAGGATTTTGCTCAAGTAGACTCTACTTCCATGCATGATCTGGCAGTATTATTTTATATGGCTCACGATTATATTTCGGCAGGCACTTGTTGGGAAGTTGCTTTGGGCAAGGTTAAGAAACACGGGAAAGCATATGAACAGATTATCAATTGTCTTTCTGCCGTATATACGGAAAATACGGATCCACAAAAGTTACAATGGCTGTTGGGAGTGATTGAAGAACATAATCAACAAGAACTCTTGAAAGACTGCAATGATTATAAATGTAAGCTTGAACGGGCGCAATATTACATAATGCAAGGTGATGAAGTGCAGGCTAAAATTCATATCAAAGAATCACTTGAGTTGTGCGAAACAGAAGAGCAGCGTGTGGAAGTAGAAGAGGCATACGCAAGAATTCTATTTGACATTCGTGATTTTGTGGGAGCTGCCCAATATTTTCATTCTGCTGCAAAAAGGTGGAAGAATCTTGGTAACATTGAGAAGTATGGTGATGCTATGTATTGGTCGGCACAGAATTATCTGCTCTCATCAAAATTTGCGGTAGCTGAACAATATTCACGTGTCGCTGTGGATGTATTTAAGGACAGTTCGACTCAAGACGGAAAAATGAAGTATATACTGCATTTAATCAGTTTGGGAGATGCTCTGTTCTGTCAGCAGAAATATGCTGAAGCCTTAGATGTATATCAAATAGAACTTGAGAAGTGCGAAGAGCTTATGCCAGATACTGAGAAACATGCAGATGCATTGGAAGATGTCGGTAAAGTGCAAGCCCGTCTGAAACAATTTGATGAAGCCAGATCAAACTTACAGAAAGCATGTGATATTTATAAGTCACATGATCTAGACAGTAAATACTCTAATACCTACAGTGAACTCCTCATCTGCTTACGTAGAGCTGGTGATAATGATGCGGCAGACCTGATGGAACAAGAAGCAGAAAACAAACGTAAAGATGTGTGGCGTCGTCTGCTGGATAGCGAACTGAAGACTCTTCCTGTTACAGAAAAATATCTTAGCACGATGGTTTATACAAACTCTCTGAATACCATTGCGAGTTGTTATTATGAGCTTGATCAGTTTGACGTGGCTGCTCATTATTTCACCCTTTACACAGAGAACCTCAGAAATATGCTCCAAGAAAAATTCCTTTTACTGACCGATGTTGACAGGTGGCGAGTATGGAATGAGCAGCAGCAACATATCGATGACTACCGTTTTAATATTGCCGCGATACCAGACGATAAAACTGATGTAATGGCATTATATATCCCTGTTTTATACGATATGGAACTGATTTCAAAAGGTATTATGCTCAATTCAGTTATTGAATTTGAAAAAATTCTGGAACAGAATGGAGACAAGGATCTGACGAAAACGTATAAAACGATCAAAGAAAATCAACAGCAGATCGATGAATTACAAACAACTCCTTCAGATGATAACTTACAGAAAGTGCTGACACTGAAGCAGGAAAATTCATCTCTTCAGCAAAAGCTTATGTCGGGATGTGCTGCATATGGAGATTATACCGAATATCTTTCATATACATGGCGTGATATACAATCACAATTGGGGGAACATGATGTCGCTATCGAATTTACTACCGTTCCATTATCACCACTGGATAAGGATAATTATATTTTGGCACTGATACTCACATCAAAAGGAGTACCTGCAATGTCTGTTATAAGCACAAAGGCTATTTTGAAGAATCTGAAAAATAAAGAAGACCTTTATGACAACAGCCAATACTATAACCTTATATGGGGGGTTATGCAGGAACATCTTATTGGCAAGAAACGAGTATATTTTGCTCCTGATAACAACCTAAGCGACATCGCTATCGAATATTTGAATGATGGCCAGCAGACATTCTTTGAAAAATATGAAGTTTATCGCTTATCCTCGACAAAGGAACTTTGTCGTAACTACTCCGAAACAATGGATTCAAAATCCATTACCATATTTGGTGATATTGACTACAATACAGAACTGGTTGCAGAAAAAAGAGGAGGAATATCTTTTGGGCAGTTAAAGTATGGCAAGGAGGAGATTGACGGCATAAAATCCTATGTTAAGAAGGTCTTTAAAACCAATATTTATGATGGTAGAAAAGCAACAGAGAAGCAGTTTCGCAAACTATCGGATAAGAATCCGATGATCTTACATATTTCTTCGCATGGAGAGTATGATGGGGATGATAAAATTGCAGAAACTGACGCGATGGATAATAGTCTGCTTGCTTTGAGTGGTGCAAATGTCGGCTCGGATGACATTCTTAATGATGGCATCATTACAGCTGCTGATGTAGCCCAGATGAATCTCCGTCAATGTGATTTGGCTGTTCTTTCTGCCTGCAATACAGGTATTGGAGGAAAAGGAACTGACGGCATATTTGGTCTGCAGCGAGGTTTCAAAAATGCAGGAGTCCATTCTCTTTTAATGAGTCTAAAGCCAGTCTATGATGAAAGTACAGCCAAGCTTATGATTGCTTTCTATCAGGGTTTAGCAAAGGGGAAATCAAAACGACAATCTCTTCTTGATGCCCAAAATGAAATAAAATCGATGGAATATAAAGAAGGAAAATATTGGGCTCCGTTTATTTTGTTGGATGGGTTGAAATAAAAGAGAAACTCAATGCGTGGAAATATTAATGCGTCATTTGATAGATTCAATCAATAAAATTGTTCTATATGATAAACTTAAAAGCTAAGAACAATGAAAAAGAATTACATCCCGCAACCAATGGATACAAGTGATATCCAGTTGCCAGAAGAATTGAATGTTTTGATAGAACAAATGGCGAAAAACGTTCACGAGGTGTGGGCGCAAAGCCGTATGGAGCAAGGATGGACTTATGGCGAAGAGCGTAGCGATGTTTTGAAGCAGCACCCTTGTTTAGTTCCCTATGCAGAACTTCCCGAAGTAGAAAAGGCTTATGACCGTGATACTGCTCTTGGAACTTTAAAACTCATCAGCAAGTTAGGCTTTAAGATTGAAAAAGAATAAAACGGATGAAGCAAAACTATAATTACATCGCCATATTGTAATATTGTTCTAGAGGAGATAAGTTAGGCGAAGTATTGTAAACTCCCCCTTTTGTAAAGTTTCTCTAGCAGGGAAGGGCGCAAAAGAGAAAGCTTACAATTGTGTTATAAAATTTGTATAATCAAAATCTTATAATTAGCTTTGCGAAAAGCTAATACTATGTTTAACCCTTTCGTAATCAACGGCATTATTCCCGACAAGTATTTCTGTGACAGGGAAAAAGAAACAGAAAAACTCTTGAGATGCGTCCGCAATCAGTCCAACGTTCTGCTGACTTCGCCGAGAAGAATGGGCAAAACGCAGTTGATAAGGCATCTGTATCAGCAGGAAGATATTTGCCAGAGTTATTATACTTTTTATGTAGATATATATTCGACCACAAGCCTTCAGGAGTTTATTCTGCTGTTAGGGAAGGAAATTTATAATACACTTGTTCCTAAAGGTAAGAAGGTCTTGGATTCGTTCCTGAATGTGATCAAGTCACTTTCCGGTAGTTTCGGTTATGATGCCTTGACTGGTTTACCTTCATTTGATGTGAAGCTGGGTGATATACGTATGCCGGAACTCACTCTTTCCGAGATCTTTGATTATCTGGAGAATGCAGATAAACCATGTGTCTGTACGATAGACGAATTTCAGCAGATCGGGAAATATCCCGAAAATAATGTTGAGGCTCAGCTTCGAACACTTGTACAGAAAATGAATAATTGCCGGTTCATATTTGCCGGTAGTGACAGGCATACTTTGGAGAATATGTTCAATTCTCCAGCAAAGCCGTTCTATAATAGTGTGGAGCAGATGTATCTGGATCGGATTGATAAATCTGTCTATATCGGATTCATGCAACAGTGTTTTGAAGAAACGGGTAGGCCTGTTCAAGATCTTACTGTATTTGAATATATATATGATTTGTTTGAGGGACATACATATTATGTACATCAGACCTTGCATAATGTGTTTGCATATTATGATTCATGGACAACAGTTACAGAGACTTTGATAAATGATGTTGTCAGTGAGATTCTTCAGGATAAGGAACATTCTTTTCTCACTCAATTATCTTTATTGAACTACACTCAGAAGGAAACATTGATAGCAATTGCTAAGGATGTCAATGCAACGGAAGTCACTTCAGCGGCGTTTGTAAGACGTCATTCATTGCAGTCTCCGAGTGCAGTACAGAATGCCGTGAGGACACTGCTGAATCTTCAGATGATAACTTATCGCCAGAATGGAAGAACAAAAGTTTATTCCATTTCAGACCGCTTTCTGCAGATGTGGATTGCTAGGAAATATTGAGGTGTAAGAACTATATTAATAGGGCGTAATAAAATTCGCATTCATAAGCGATAACTCCTAGAATATCCGATGGATAAAGCGGTTTTGGCGTGAGTTCGAGTATTATAGGATGCGCAGTATTATGCAGTAAAAGTGGGGGAAAAACTCTGAAAATCCGGCGCCCTTTGTTCCGACAGAAGATATTCAGTCAGGTGACTTGATAAAGGAAGTTCAGGACGGATTACGAGCATCGTAAATCTGATTGCCATCATGTTATACTTGAGAATGATGTACTTATGAGGATGCTTTTTCTTCTCTTGGCAGTCTTGACACCAGATGTAGTATTGAAACTCATTACCATGCTGGGATTCAAGATAATCGCAGAATGACAACGTCGCACCAAGGCCCCAGATAACTCAACTTGTTGTCTGGGGCTTTTTAAAAAGTGACATGCAAAACTTAAAAATCTAAATTGTGCTGATAGATTGTTGTCAGAACTCTGTTCTATATATTCATTATGAAATATATGGAACCTTCAAGAGTATCTAAAACAACGTTGATAGCAGACCTGTTCATCTGCTGCGTCTGGCTTATATGTATAATGCACAATATAGGCGATTTCTGGTGCCGTCCGGTCGTGTGGGCAGTCCCTCTGCTACGCATCTGGCTGAGTTTCATGACCTACCGAAGGAGCAGGACGGCTCTGGCTCCCATTATAATGCTGTCGCTTCTGACACTAGGAGCCTTGTTGGGACGGGCGCGGACCGGTTTTGTGCTTTTCGTCCAGCCTCTGCTATTAATATTGCAAGTCGTACCGCAGCTTTTCGGAGAATCCGTAATTACGGCGGATAACATATATGAGGTTCGGTCTGCAATGTTCGAACATACTGTTCTAATAGGCATTATCGTGTCAGTATGGCTTATCCTGTTGCCTTTAGGACTATACATATATCGTTGCTTCAGAAAAGAAATAGTACCAGGTTCATTCAGTGTAAGGAAGAGGATAGGTCTTTATGCGTTTCTTGTCGGAACCTTCCTTGTCGAGACCTTTGTGGTCACAGACTTTCGATATATCCACATAGCTATATTGATGTTTATCCCGGTGATATTCAACGGAGGTAAACTGGAAGGACTGATTACGCAAGGTGAAAAGGCCTTTCTGATCTTCCTGTTGCTGCTTGAAGTAGCCTGCATCTGTGCCTTAGACTATAGCCCTGCATCAGTTGTCATGGCGATGGCATTCCCTACAGCATTCTATGCCATAGCTTGCAAGTTAGCCGGCAAGGATGTCCTGTACAGTGATGTGCTGATGCTCATATCGGCATCTGTCCTGTTCCTGATGGGCCAGTATGAGATCAATATGTATAGGATTGTTCTTCTGCTGATGTCTCTCGCACTGACGGCAGTGGTCATGATGCGTTTCGCTATTTCGACGAGGAAATACTGGACGGCCGCAGCAGTTTATGTAATGACGGCTGTAATCCTTCCTATACTCAGCATCGGCTATAATCCATATTCTGTTCCGGAAGCAGGCAAGGTCATGCATTATGATGATTATGAATATTCTCCGAACGGCCTGATGATGGTCAAGGGAAAGGAAGGTTACGGCATCAGAGACCGTTACGGACTGATTCTTCCGGCCGAGTATGACTGGATTGAGCATCTTATATCTTCCAAACCTTACTGCAAGGTCGAAAAGGACGGCCACTGGTTGATTTATGACATAGTGAGACAGGAATTGTTGTCAGAGGAGCAGTTCACAGATGTGGTGCCGTGTGGAGAGCTCGTCTATCGGCTGGAGTCCGTTAAAGGTGATAAATATCTTCTTATTCCATATCGTTACAGCAGATTCAACGACGGCTGTGTGGCGGAAATCGCCGATCAGATACCGTCAGAACGCAAAGACAGCAGGATTATGGGACGATGGTGGTAAGTAGTCAGCTCCTGCTGCCTTAAGTAAATATAAATGTTAAATATTATGAGATCGTACAAAAAAGAAAATCTGCAACAGTGTGTAAGGATTCTATTTGCACAGGCTCGATATGAGTTCAGGGCTATTCATAACATTGAGTGGAAATTCAATACTTCTGTTGGAGAAGGTATGACAAAGTTTAAGGTGTTCTCTCTTTGGGATAATAGGAATGATTGTTTCTATGGAACGGCGTTGGAACTGATCAGAATTGACTCTGACTCAAAGATTATGATTGATTTGTCTGCTTATGTAAAGTATTCAGACTATACATGTTCCTGTGTAATGGGAGCATGTGAAACTCCTGATAAAGTATTTGAGTGGTTGAGAAATCCGGAGTCGCTGCAGAAGTGTCTAGATAAGATTGATGAGTTGGTTGATAATATCGATTGATGTCTTGTAGAATAGGAAAATAAAATAGCGGTGTATGAAATATAAGATTATTAGATTTGTAGGCATCATTGCAATGTTGCTACTCGCTTGCATTCAGAGTGCTATCATTCTCTGGAATTATGGTAGGACAGGTATGGGTATTTATGATCCCTCTTGTGATTTAGGCGTGTTCTCCTGGAGTACGATAGTCGGTACCGATTGGTTGGGATGGGCATTGTGCACGCTTTGGTTATTTCTTCTTGTCATTCCTTGGATTCAGTATTTTGCCGCATTAGGTAAACAACAATATCTGTTGAAAACTCTATCAGTAAAGGATGGATTCTTTCAAGTATTCTTTACGGTCTTTAACATCTCACTCATTATCTGTGGACTATTTCTTCTTATTAAAGGAGGAGATATGCATGATATGATGTTCGGCTATGACCGATTGATGAGGATTTTAGAAGTAGCTGTTCTTGTATATACACCATGGGCATTATTTATAATACTCAGAAATCATAGAACTAGGAAAGCTGTTCATAAATCTGAATCTCCAGATCTGCTTGTTAGAAAAAACAAAGTATGGTACTGGGTTGTTTCAGGTATCGTGTTTATATCATTAGGTGCATATGCGTTCGATGGATGGTATAATTGGAGATATGATTTTTATGAAGGAAGAGCATCACAGTGTGTTGGTGGGAAATGGGGATATATCAATCGTCTTCATCGTGTCGTAGTTCCGCATATGTTTGATTTGGCATGGAGCTTCAATGACGGGCTCGCTTGCGTTGGAATAGGGGAGAAAGACAATGGAAAATATGGATATATTGATCGTCACGGAAATATAATCATACCTCTGATTTATGATAGACCTGCCGAATTTATCAATGGTATCGCATATGTTGAGAAGGATGGCAGGCATGGTACGATCAACACGGAAGGTGAGGAGATGATTCCGATAATCTATGATTGGGTCGGTTTTCATTTTCCAGAAAACAATGGTTTGGCTCAAGTAAAACTTGGAGACTGGCGTGGCTTTGTCAAGAGTAATGGGGATGTCGCAATTCCGATTGTCTATGAGGATTGTGAGTATTTCTTCTGTGAAGATATGGTTAGGGCGAAGCTTTATGGTAAGTGGGGCTATCTAGATTGCAACGGAGATGTTGTAATACCTATGATTTATGATGAGGCTGGAAATTTTAAGGACGGTAAGACTGAGGTTCAACTGTATGGAGAGATATTTTATATTGATGCGAAAGGCGAGAAATGTTCTGATAAATAATCGTTTGCTATTGATAGATTTCGCCTATGACAGGCTCTTTATTGATAAAACTAAGATAAATATGGAAAAGAAATCAAAATTAGGGAGATTGCTCACAAAGGTTGGAGCTGTTCGTTTAAGTCAGATCTGGGATAAGCTCAAGAAACCGTTCAACTTCTGCTGGAAAGCAGGTCTGGCAATTTTTGCAATTGTGTTCGTGATTCAGCTGGGGCAGGCTTTGATTGATACCTGCAAAGATCATCTTGGACTTACTTACTACTACTGGGGTGATGAGGATCTTGGAAAGAATATCGAGATTCGTCATTTCAGCAACAATCAGGTGGCGGCATACAACAAGATAACTGATGAAAGACTGTCACCAAAAGTTCGTTGGATTTCGTGTGTTCCCGAAAGAGATTCGCTGACTGTGTTTTGCGATAAAGAAGGCAGGCGTGGTTTCTTGAATGTAAATACTGGTAAGGTCGTTATTGCTGGACAGTATAAGCACGCATGGCATTTTTCTGAAGGAATTGCTGCTGTGGTTGCTGACAATGGTAAGGTTGGCTTCATTAATTATGATAATCAGATGATAATACCTCCTATCTATGATTATGTGAGTGATTATGATTATATTTTCAAAGATGGCATATGTGTTCTCGCAGATGATCAGACAAATAAATATGGAGCGATAGATGTAGCAGGCAATGTAAGGCTGCCAATGGAGTATTCGATGATTATAAAGTCATATAATGATGGCACATGGTACTTGAAGAAAGATGATAAATATGGTTTGGCAGATGCTGACATGAATGTGATATTTGAAACTGTTTATGACAAGATCAGATCTAATGGACAAGATAATAATGCATATCTTACGCAAAATGGAGTAAAACAATTGGTTTCTTTTGATGGTGATGTCATTTTCCCATTTGTGATTGATGAAGTCTGGCCTTTGGAATATCAGACGGATTGTGAAGAAGGCGGTGAAAATGTGAACTCTATGCATCCGTATCTTGTAAAGATAATGGTGGATTATGATTGCTTTGGAGTTATGGATACAAGAACAGGAAAGATGATTATTCCGGCAATCTATTCAGATATCAATATGATTTCGCAGAATCTGCTTATGGCGGAGATTGATGGAAATGAGGAGAATAACATCATATTTACGACAGCAGGTATTGTATTGCGACAATAGGTAATGTTTTTTTTCCTATCTTTAGGTCCCATTTTTGACCCGAAGATAGGAATATGTCAAATAAAAAGAATATAATCATTGTCATCGAGTCCCTCCTTCTGGCAGCAGCGGCGGGGCTAGGCATCTGGTGGTATGTGCACAACAATGTCGTCAGGGAGGTCGAGAAGACTTTTGAGGACGGCAGTGCCTATAAGGGGGAGTGGCTCGCCGGAAGGATGCATGGAAGGGGAGTGCTGACTCTTGCGGATGGTGAGGTTTATGAAGGCGGTTTCGTTGAGGGACGTCGAGAGGGAGAAGGTAAGGTGAAGAGGGCGGATGGTGCTGAGTATGAGGGGCTTTGGATGAACGGCCTGTATCATGGGAATGGCCGTTATACCTCTGTCAAGGGCAATGTTTATGAGGGCGAATGGCAGTACGGTCAGCTTAGGGAGGGCCGTCTGGTCACCAGTGACTGGACTTATGAGGGACAGCTTGACGGTATGTCGCCTTCCGGAGTGGGAAGGACGGTGTATAAGGACGGTAAGGTCTATTCCGGCTATTGGTACCGCGGTTTCAAGCAGGGCCTCGGGCGTTTTGACCATCCGGACGGCAAGGTCGAGTTCGGTTTCTGGGACCAGGGCTCGCTCCTGCGTTCCGGGAAGAAGGAGTTCCGCACGGGAAGCAAGGTCTACGGCATAGATGTTTCCCGCCATCAGGGCTCATGGAACTGGGAGAATATCGCTCTCTATGCCGACAAGAAGGGTCAGGTGTACTCTTCCGTTACTCAGGCAGGAGCAGAACTTCAACCCTCGTTCTTTGTGATAATGAAGGCAACGGAAGGCTCGGACATGGTCGACCCGAAATATGCGGATAATGTCGCTCAGGCCCGTGAAGGAGGCATGATAAAAGGAGCATACCATTTCATGACCACTCTTTCAAACATAGATTCCCAGATAGAGAATTTCATAAAGAATGCAGTCGTCGAGAAAGGCGACTTCCCTCCTGTCCTTGACATAGAGACACCACACAACAGGGTCGCTGAAGTTGGTGAGGACAATATCAGGCAGATGGCTCTCAAATGGCTGAAAGCCATAGAAAAGCATTATGGTGTAAAGCCGGTCATATACACAAATGACCTTTTCCGTCAGAAATATCTCGACACTCCGGAATTTAAGGATTACGATTTCTGGATGGCCCGTTACTCGAAGAAGGGTCCGCAGTCCGGTGACTGGCTTCTCTGGCAGTTTACCCAGACCGGTCGTCCCCGTGGCATATCCGGTCATACGGACATAAACCTCTATGACGGCACCCTTGCAGAATTCAAAGCCTACATTGCAAAGGCTTGGGGGGAATAGGGCCGCCGTATTCATTATATTGTTAACTTTGCATGATTTTTTAATGGAATTTATGGAAAAGAAATTATATCCTTTCAAGTTCATTCCTGTGGCTTCCAAGAGGCCTTGGGGCGGACATGACCTGATGAAGAAGCTCGGTAAGGAGTTTGTCGAGTGTGATGAGGAGGGAAATGAGGTGGCTATATCGGCAGACGAGCTTGTCGGCGAGAGCTGGGAGATTGCAGACATGGGGGTCGAGGACTCTGTCGTGAAGGAAGGCTGGCTTGCAGGAAACACTTTGAGCGAGCTCATGGAAACCTATCTGGAGAAGGTCGTAGGTGAGGATGTCTATAACTACTATGGACGTCAGTTCCCGCTTCTTGTAAAGTTCCTTGACATCCATGGAAAGCTTTCAGTTCAGGTGCATCCGGACGATGAAATTGCTGCGGAAAGATACGACTCACTCGGCAAGGCTGAGATATGGTACATCATGGATGCGGAGCCGGGTGCGAAGGTCTATATGGGTTTCAATCGTGAGGTTTCAGCCCAGGAGTTCTATGACCGCTGCCATAAAGGTACGGTGGAAGAAATATTGAATGTCATATATCCGAAGAAGGGAGATGCAATATATGTGGCGCCGGGAACCGTCCATGCTGCGGAGGGAGGCCTCCTCATCGCAGAAATCCAGGAATCATCTGACCTTACATTCCGTCTGTATGACTGGGGACGCGAGTTCGATCCGGCAACAGCCCGTCAGATGCATCTGGAAGAGGCCATCGACCTGATCAACTATGGCCGCTTCGATGAAGGCCTCTATCGTAAAGGACCGCTTTGGGGAGATGAGGCGTCTGACGAACCTTGCAAGGTGCCGGAAAGCTTCTATTCATGCTCATGCGGCTGTGATGACGAGCATTGCACATGCGGCGACGATTGCACCTGCGGCTGTCACGAGGGCGGCGAGTGCCACTGCCACGAAGAGGGACACGAATGCCATTGCGGCGAGGAAGGCCATGAATGTCACAGCGGCGGGCATACCGGGCACCATCATCACCATGGTGACAGGATAACTGAAACTTTGGTTGAGAGCCCTCAGTTCAATGTGACTAAGATCAATCTTACGGATCCTCTCCATATATATACCGAGCAGTTCGCGACTTTCATCATCTACATGTGCGTGGAGGGTGAAGCATCGATCCAGGTTCCGACCGAGTCTCCGGACGGACATAAAGGTATGGAAAACCATGTACTCAAGGCTGGAGAGACCATTCTCATCCCTGCCCAGATGGACGACTTCTACCTTGTTCCCCGTGACCGCCAGACCGTGCTTCTTGAAGCTGTGACCCGTCCTGTCGATGATGTGGATGCTTATATAGATCCTATGACAGAAGCATACCTTGATGACGAGGATTATGAAGGTCTTGAGGACGGACTTCTTGATGATGACGATGAAGACGTAGCTGAGCCTTCGGGTGCAAGTCCCCTCGGCTTCTTCGGAGCAGGGCGCTAAATATGACAGCCGCGTAACTCCCTGATTTGTAGTGATTTATCTGATAACCCTGCTGCAAATGTACGTCAGGCTTATGGGGTAAAGGTTTGATAGTCAGTGTGATACGCGCTCTATAAAATTCTTTGTATGGAAGAGGTAAGAATCGATAAATATCTTTGGTCTATCAGAGTGTTCAAGACCAGAAGTGAGGCTACAGATGCCTGCAAAGGTGGAAAGATCCGTGTAAACGGTGCAGATACCAAACCGTCAAAGCCGGTCAAGGTAGGGGATACTATAGTAGCCAGGAAAGGGGCGGTGACATATACCTACAAGGTTCTGCAGCTGGTTGACAAACGTCAGGGAGCTAAGCTTGTTCCGAATTATGCGGAGAATCTGACTCCTGCCGAAGAGCTTGCAAAGCTTCGTGCACCGGTGGAGACCTTCTTCCTCAAACGTGACAGGGGAGCAGGTCGTCCGACCAAGAAGGACCGTCGTCAGATGGAATCGCTCTGGAGCAATCTCAGCTTCGATGTCCCCGACGACATAGCCGAGCGCTTCGCCTCTGACTTCGGCCTCGACGATACTCCGGACGACTACGATTATTGATCCCCTCCGTCTCCCTCCTGCGAGAACTTAGTAAATCAACGGAAGAACAATCACTTTTCAATAAAACGGTATAATTGCCCAAAAACAGAAGGTTACTGTGTGGAGAGCGACATGCCACCCCCGGCTAGGGGGTGCCTCCCAGAGGGAGGCGGGGGTCGCCGGAACACAGTAACCTTCTGTTTCAGCTAAAATATCAATAACTACTATTTGAAATATCGATTGAAAAGTCCCTGGAAGCCTGCTCCATGACGAGCCTCATCCTTGCACATTTCATGTACAGTATCGTGGATCGCATCAAGATTCTGCTGCTTTGCAAGTGTAGCTATCCTCTTCTTGTCTTCACATGCACCCTGCTCTGCAAGCATTCTCTTCTCTACATTAGTCTTGGTATCCCATACACACTCACCGAGGAGCTCTGCGAACTTCGCTGCATGCTCAGCCTCTTCCCATGCATATCTCTTGAATGCCTCAGCAATCTCAGGATATCCCTCTCTGTCTGCCTGACGGCTCATCGCAAGGTACATTCCGACCTCACCGCACTCGCCGTTGAAATGGTCGCGAAGACCTTTAAGAATCTCAGGATCAACACCCTGGGCAACTCCCAGCTTATGCTCGTCAGCCCATGTGAGAGCCTCACCTGTCTCAACGATCTCTTCAAACTTCTCCGCTCCTACGTGACATACAGGGCACTCCTGCGGAGCCTCATTACCTTCGTGGATGTATCCACATACCATGCATCTGAACTTCTTGGTCATAATTCTTTTTTATTTATCGGTTAATATCAGTTTTATCGGTCTTATATCTTCTTATGCCTGCTCGTCTGTGATCTCTTCAAAATCCTCCGGACCTACAAAGCAAAGTGGGCACTCCTGTGGCGGCTCCGGTCCCTCGTGGACGTATCCGCAAACTATACATCTGAATTTCTTTTCCATAACGCTCAATATTTAAATTTGAATTATTCTAATTATTTCGTATTGCAAAGATAGTGAAAATTTTCTTATATCCAAGCTTTTTTATGAAAATAATTTAGAAATATTCAAAATAAGGCATTTTTCCCTATAAAGACAGCCGACCCATACCGGGCCGGCTGCATATGGATTAAATGTCGTAAGTGCTTATTCAGCAGGAGAAAGGACAACCTGAATGAAATTCTCTTCAGCAAGAACCTTCTGGAGAAGAGCCTTCACATCCTCTGCAGTGACAGAGTTGAGTGCTGCCTCATACTCGGCGTCATAGTCGATGCCATAACGTCTGTTGGTGCTGAGCGACTGCATCCAGTAGTTGTTGTTGATCCTTGACTCAGGAAGGTTCTTCCTGATGTTCTCGATAGCCATGTTGAACTCTTCCTCTGTAGGTCCGTTCTGAGCGAACTCCTTGAGATACTTCACTGTCAGTCCGCAGAGTCTTTCTCCCTGCTCAGGGTTGGTGTCGAACTGTACCATGAATGTAATCCTTGAGTATACTCTGTCTGCGCTGAGTCTTGTACCTACTCCATATGTACCGCCTTCCTGCTCACGGATGGTCTTTGTATAGATCATGTCGAGAACATAGTTGGCAACCTCAAGAGCCACCTCTGTCTTTGTATCGATAGGCATATATCCGCTATATACCTGGAATACAGTGCTCTTAGGTGTCTGCATAGGAATCTTCACATCATTGACAACATTGCCCTTTGCGAGAGGAATGATGTTGCTCTCATTCACTGCAGGAGCCTTCTTACCCTTTGGAAGCGAGCCGATATATTTCTCTACCATAGGCTTGAGTGTCTCGAGGTCCACATTACCCACGATGGTGAGGACTCCGCCTGCTGCATCCTTGAAGAGGTTGTTCCTGTAGACTCTCTCGAGTGTCTCGAGGTTCGCTGCCTCAAGAGTCTCTTCGTTGAGTTCCACAACGCGCTCGTTTCCACCATACATGGCCTCGTTGACTGCATTCTGGAACTGGAACATAGGGTTGTTCTGGAGGTTAGGAAGGATGGCCTTGATCTGCTGGATACCGGTAGCATATTCGTCAGGATCGAAACGTGGCTGAGCGAAAGTAAGGTAAATGAGCTGGAGTGCAGTCTCGATATCCTTTGGAGTGCACTGGCCGTTGATTCCGTGCTGTGTACCGCCGAGGTAAGGTGTTACTGTCACATTCTTTCCGGCAAGCATCTTGGACATGTCTGTGCCTGAGAACTTCGATACACCTGTGTTGTTGAGGTAAAGTGCCCAGATGTTGTCTTCGAATGAAGGCATGTCAGCTGTCGCGATTGCAGTCTTTCCTCCGTCGAAGTTGAGGTTGTAGAATACCTGATCCTTCTTGTGCTGAGTAGGGAGAACGATTACCTTAACGCCGTTCTTGAGAGTCCATACGGTTGAACCATAGTCTCCGGCTGCAGTCTTCTTCACCTTTCCGCCCTTGAGGGTAGCAGGGTCGATGAGCGGCTCGTTGAGGTTTTCCTCTACATTTGCAGCGATCTCGGCAGTCTTGACTGCTGCGAGTGTACCGGCGAGCTGCTCTTCTGTAGGGTTGACGATACCTTCCTTCTCAGGACCATTGAAGATGATGACTACATTGTGGTCGGTGATGAGGGAAGCGGCAACCTGTCCGAGGATAGGAGCTGAGATCTGTGCGCATACAGCCTGAGCGAGCTGGAGCTCTGTCGCAGGATCCATGAAGCTCTCCTTGAAGTAGAAGTTGTTGAGGATAGGGCGTACGAAGTCAGCGTTCTTGCGTGTTGCAGCTGCCTCTGACGCCTTCTCATAGTGGCTTATGATGTTGTCCTTGGCACGCTGAACCTCACCTTCGGTGAAGCCGAATCTCTTCATCTTCTCGATTTCGTTCATATATGCCTGGAACGCTGGTACAGCCTCTCCGTCCTTGAAGGATACGTTACCGAATGCTGCGTCAGCTGCAAGGCAGAGACGTCCGATTCCGAAGCTTGCTGCAAGGAACGGTGCATCCGGCTTGGCAGTGATGTCCGAGAATCTTTCCCTCATGATGAGGCTGATGTATGACTTGAGGATATCGGTCATGAAGCCTATATCTGTGCCGTTGTACTCAAGCGGCATAGGCTCGCTCTTCCAGAGGATCTCGATAGTAGAGTTTGTAGCCTCAGGGTCTGTAAGAACAGCTACGATAGGCTCTGCATTGTCCGGAATCTTGTGGATGACCTTCTGGGTAGGAACCTCAGGAGCTGGGATGTCGCTGAAAATGGTCTTGATCTTAGCTTCGATCTGATCCACATCCACGTCTCCGATTACAACAAGTGCCTGCATGTCAGGACGATACCATGTCTTGTAGAAGTTTGTAAGGCTCTCGTACTTGAAGTTCTTGAGCTGATCCTCACCTCCGATGAGAGTTCTCTTCGCATATGGAGTGTCTCCGTAATAATAAGGGAGGGCCTTCTCGAACATTCTCCAAGAAGCATCTCTTCTTGTTCTTCTTTCCTCAAGGATCACACCTCTCTCTGCGTCGATCTCTGCAGGGTCGCAGGTAACGAAATGAGAGTAATCGTGCATGACGAGGAGACATGAGTCGATGATGCTTTCCCTTACGATAGGGATGTTGTTGAGCATGTACTGTGTCTGCTCAAAGCCTGTAGATGCGTTGATGTTTCTTCCGAACTCCGCACCGATGCTCTGGAGCCAGTCGAGAAGTCCCTTGCCAGGGAAATTCTTCGTTCCGTTGAAGCACATGTGCTCAAGGAAGTGTGCCAGACCGTCCTGGTCATCTTCTTCCTGGAATGCACCTACATTGGTGGCGAGATAGAACTCAGCCCTCTGTGCCGGCTGGTCGTTGTGACGGATGTAATAGGTCATGCCGTTCTCAAGCTTTCCCACCCTTGTCTCAGGGTCGTTAGGAAGCTGTGTCTGGCCGAAAACCGTCGCTGCTGCGAATATGGCAGCAATGAAAATGAATAAACGTTTCATGTTGATAATTATAAATGTTCGTTTTGTAAGTTTTCTGCGATTATCGTATTAGACGCACAATCATGCAATAAGCTACAAATGTAGTGATTTTTCTTTTAAAGTTTCTATCTTTGCTGAAAACGTGAGGGTATGTTGGACTATTTCAGACTTAAGGTTTTCATGGCTGTCGCGCAGGAGAAAAGCTTTACCAAGGCGGCAGCTTCCCTTGGGGTTACACAGCCGGCTGTGAGTCAGAATATTGCGGAACTAGAGAAGGCGCTTGGAGTAAAGCTTTTCGAACGCCAGAAAGGCGAAACATTGCTTACAGAGCATGGAAACGTGTTTTCCGTTTACGCTTCCAGACTGCTTGAAACAGGTTCCGCAGCTGCTGACATGTTCGCGAAACTGTCTCCGGCGACCGTGAAGGTGGCGGCATCAGAAGAACTTTATACCTATATATTAAGTCCTGCTCTTGAAACCTTCTCCCGTATCCATCCTGAAATCAGTTTCGAGAGAGTCCTTTTCGGAGATGCCGACCTTACCCTGGCGCTCAGGCCTTCCACCGGTTCTCCATATGATATACCTGCCGATTCTGTGGCCAGAATAAGGATGTCTTTATATCCTGCACCAAAAATGGGTGACCTTTCGGCCACCCATGAAAAAACTTCTTATTTCGATGTTCTGTATCAGCCTTCTCAGGCCTTTGCCTGTACAAGACTTTGCAGACTCATCAGAGAACTCATCATTATTTAGCGAGCTTCTTGTAGGTCTCGAGACGAAGCTTAGCGAACTCCTCAGTCTTCTGAAGCAGCTCGTCAGCGCTGTCAGGATACATCTTGTAGAGTGAAGCGAAACGTACCTCTCCCTTGAGGAAGTCCTGGAACTTGCTCCAGTCAGGCTCCTTGCTGTCGAGAGTGAACGGATTCTTGTCTGTTCCCTCGAGTGCAGGGTTGTACCTGTAGAGATGCCAGTAACCGCACTCTACTGCAAGCTTCTCCTCCTTCTGGCTAAGACCCATTCCGGCCTTGAGACCATGGTTGATACAAGGAGCGTAGCAGATCACGAGAGATGGTCCGTCGTAAGCCTCAGCCTCCTTGATCGCGTTGAAGTACTGTGCAGGAGATGCTCCCATTGCAACCTGTGCAACATAAACATATCCGTAGCTCATTGCCATCATTCCGAGGTCCTTCTTGCGGACTCTCTTACCTGAAGCGGCAAACTTCGCGATAGCACCTGCAGGAGTAGCCTTCGATGACTGTCCGCCGGTATTTGAATAAACCTCGGTGTCAAGTACAAGGATGTTCACATTCTCGCCTGAAGCAAGCACATGGTCGAGTCCGCCGTATCCGATGTCATATGATGCACCGTCACCTCCGATGATCCACTGGCTGCGTGCAGGGATGAATGTCTTGTACTCTACCAGACCCTTGCATACGTCGCATCCGCAAGTCTCGCAAAGCGGGATGAGCTTGTCAGCAACCTCGCGGGTAACCTTAGCGTCATTCCTGTTCTCGAGCCACTGGGTGAAGAGAGCCTTCATCTCGTCAGTGCAGCATGTGCATGCGAGACCTTCCTCCATGAGGCGTGCTACAGTAGCGCGTGCCCTGTCTGAACCGACCTTCATACCGAGACCGAACTCGCAGAAGTCCTCGAAGAGTGAGTTAGCCCATGCAGGACCATGACCGTTTGCATCCTTGCAGTAAGGTGCAGCAGGGAATGAAGCACCGTAGATAGATGAACATCCTGTTGCGTTAGCTACCATCATGTGGTCACCGAAGAGCTGGGTGATGGTCTTGATATATGGTGTCTCACCGCAGCCTGCGCAAGCTCCTGAGAACTCGAAGAGAGGCTGAGCGAACTGAGCGTTCTTGATGTTTGCTGTCTTAGGCTGGACATTGTCCTTGTATCTTACATGAGCGTGGAGCCAGTCGAAGTTCTTCTGCTCCTCTTCCTGAGTGCCGAGAGGCTTCATCACGAGAGCCTTCTCCTTTGAAGGACATACATCGGCGCAGTTGCCGCAACCTGTACAGTCAAGGACAGATACGCTGATACCGTACTTGTACTCCTTGAATACAGCCTTGCCCTGTGCGAGCTTTACGCCCTCAGGAGCATTTGCAGCCTCTTCCTCAGTGAGGAGGAACGGACGGATTGCAGCGTGAGGACATACGAATGCACAGCTGTTACACTGGATACAGTTGTCAGGCTGCCACTCTGGAACCTTTACTGCCACACCTCTCTTCTCGAATGCGGTGGTGCCTGCAGGGATTGTTCCGTCTACATATTCGTTGAATGCGCTTACAGGGAGGGTATCGCCTGCCTGAGCGTTCACAACGTCAGCGATCTCCTTCACGAATGCAGGAGCAAGACGATCCTTGTTAGGGTTCTCGAATTTAGCTGTGATGTTCTTCCAGTCAGCAGGAATCTCAACCTTGGTGTACTCGCCGCCTCTGTCGACTGCAGCATAGTTCATGTTCACGATGTGCTCACCCTTCTTGCCGTAGCTCTTCACGATAGCCTTCTTCATGTAGCCCACAGCCTCCTCGTAAGGGATGATGCCTGTGATCTTGAAGAATGCAGACTGGAGGATGGTGTTGGTACGTCCGCCGAGTCCGATCTCCGCAGCGATCTTAGTGGCGTTGATGATATAGAGGGTGATGTTCTTCTTGCCGATCACAGCCTTTACATGGTCAGGGATTCTCTTGAGAGTCTCTTCCTCATCCCAGAGACTGTTGAGCAGGAGGGTACCGTTCTCCTTGATGCCCTTGAGCACGTCATACTTTGTGAGGTATGAAGGAACGTGGCATGCAACGAAGTCAGGAGTACCTACAAGGTAAGGAGCCTTGATAGGGAGGTCACCGAAACGGAGGTGTGAACATGTATATCCGCCTGACTTCTTCGAGTCGTAGTCGAAGTATGCCTGGCAGTACTTAGGAGTGTTGTCACCGATGATCTTGATGGTGTTCTTGTTTGCACCTACAGTACCGTCAGAACCGAGACCGAAGAACTTGCACTCTGTTGTGCCCGGCTTAACGATAGAGAACTCCTCCTTCTGAGGAAGCGACTTGAATGTAACGTCATCGACGATACCGATGGTGAAGCCGTCCTTAGGCTCTGCCATCTCGAGGTTCTCGTATACTGAAACGATCTGTGCAGGAGTTGTGTCCTTTGATGAAAGTCCGTAGCGTCCGCCGACAACGAGAGGAGCGTTCTCAGTTCCCTGGAAGAGAGCCTTGATGTCGAGGAAGAGAGGCTCACCGAGTGAACCAGGCTCCTTTGTCCTGTCGAGTACGGCGATTCTCTTGACGTTCTTAGGAAGGGCTTTCATGAAATATTTAGCTGAGAAAGGTCTGTAGAGACGTACGATCATCACGCCGACCTTCTTGCCCTGAGCCGCGAGGTAGTCGATGGTCTCCTTGATTGTCTCTGTTACAGAACCCATTGCCACGATTACATTCTCTGCATCAGCGTCTCCGTAGTAGTCGAACGGACGGTAGTCGCGGCCGGTAAGCTCGCTGATCTCGCCCATATAGCGTGCAACTGTGTCAGGAACGATGTCGTAGTACTGGTTGCATGCCTCACGTGCCTGGAAATATACGTCTCCGTTCTGAGCTGTACCGCGTGTTACAGGAGCATCAGGTGAAAGAGCCTTTGCACGGAACTTGGCAAGTGACTTGGTGCTTACCATCTCCTTGAGAGCTGCCTCGTCGATGAGCTCGATCTTCTGGATTTCATGCGATGTGCGGAATCCGTCGAAGAAGTGGAGGAACGGAATGCTTGACTTGATTGCAGAAAGGTGAGCTACAGCAGCCATGTCGAGGGCTTCCTGAACTGAAGCGGATGCGAGCATAGCGAAACCTGTCTGGCGGCATGCCATTACGTCCTGATAGTCTCCGAAGATCGAGAGGGCGTGTGATGCAAGTGCACGTGCAGACACGTGGAACACTGTAGGGAGCATTTCGCCGGCAATCTTGTACATGTTAGGAATCATGAGAAGAAGACCCTGCGAAGCGGTGAAAGTGGTTGTGAGGGCTCCAGCCTGAAGTGAACCGTGAACTGCACCGGCAGCACCACCCTCACTCTGCATCTCTGTTACCTTTACAACCTCACCGAAGAGGTTCTTCTTGCCCTGAGCCGCCCACTCGTCCACGTACTCAGCCATGGTTGATGAAGGCGTGATAGGGTAGATCGCTGCATGCTCACTGAAAAGGTAAGCGATGTGCGCTGCTGCCCAGTTACCGTCACATGTGACGAATTTTTTCTCGTTTGCCATAATCTTTATATTAGTTTTATTTTAATTGTTTTGAGTGCAATACAAAATCGTACAAATTTACATATTTTTATTAGAAAACCGTTTGAAAAAATGGTAAAATTTAATCAAAAGTCTCAAATGAAAAAGCCTCTGTCCTTCGTGGAACAGAGGCCTCGGTCTAATTACTTTGTTTCCAGTTGATTATGGATAGGATGTCATTGCATTCCTTCGATCTGCACATCTTCGGTTATGGTCTTCGCCACAAGTCCCTGGAGCACTTTTCCCGGGCCGACCTCTATAAAATGTCCGGCTCCGTCAGCGTGCATGTTCATGACTGTCTGTGTCCATCTTACCGGAGATGTGAGCTGGGCCAGCAGGTTTGCCTTTATCTCTGCGGGGTCTGTTGTCGGGCGTGCCGTCACATTCTGGTAGATAGGGCAGACAGGTGTCTTGAACACTGCCTTTTCTATGCCTTCTGCAAGTTCTGCGCGGGCAGGTTCCATAAGCGGGGAGTGGAAGGCTCCTCCTACGGGCAGCTGCAGCGCTCTCTTTGCGCCTGCCTCCTTCATTCTGATGCAGGCGGCATCGACGGCCTCCTTCTCGCCGGAAATGACGATCTGCCCGTTGCAGTTGTAGTTTGCCGGCACGACCGTTCCTTCGCAGCATGCGCATATTTCCTCTACCTTCTCAGACGGAAGGGCGAGTACGGCTGCCATTGAGCCGGGAACCGTTTCGCATGCCTTCTGCATGGCACCTGCGCGTATAGCGACAAGCCTGAGCCCTTCTTCAAAGTCCATCGCTCCTGAAGCCACAAGGGCAGAGAACTCTCCGAGTGAATGACCCGCTACCATGTCCGGCCTGAAATCCGGCAGACATGAAGCAAGGACGACGGAATGAAGGAAGATGGCCGGCTGGGTGACCTTAGTCTGCTTGAGGTCTTCGGCTGTGCCTTCGAACATTATATCTGTAATCCTGAAACCAAGGATGTCATTTGCCTTTTCAAGCATCTCGCGTGCTGTGGAGCTGCTTTCATAAAGGTCTTTTGCCATGCCGGGATACTGCGATCCCTGACCTGGGAATATGTATGCGTGTTTCATGTCTGCAAAATTAGCAATAAGCATCAAAACGCTCAAAACTTTCGCCACAAAGCGGAATAATCGGCAAATATGTGGCGAAATCTTCAAAAATGCCTATATTTGCAATGATATGCCCCTATAGTTTAATGGATAGAATTTCAGATTCCGGTTCTGACGGTTGCGGTTCGATTCCGCATGGGGGTACGAGACACTAAAACAAATGTTGATATGAAGAGGTTTATTTTTTCAATCGCAGCCATTCTGACTGCGTCTTTTTCCTATGCCCAGAATGCAGGAGTAGATACCTTTGTACATTCTGAAAATGAAAATCACAGGGGACGCAATGAAATCCGTATTCCTGACGTGGAAGGCTATCTGACGTTGAAGGGAGACTTCCATATCCATACAATGTTTTCTGACGGAGAAGTCACTCCAAGCTACAGAGTTGATGAAGCACGCAACAATGGTCTGGATATCATCGCTATAACAGATCATATCGAATACCGTCCGAGGGAATATTTCTCAAAGTACGTGACTCTGGATACTTCCTATGAACTTGCAAAGGAAGCGACTGACGGCGATGATGACATCATAGTGATCCATGGAATAGAAATCAGCAGAAGCAAGCCTTTCGGCCATATGAACGCTCTCTTTATCGATGATGCGGACAAGGCGGATGTGAAGGACGAACTTGATGCCCTTGAGGCGATGCTCGATCAGGGAGCATACATCCTCTGGAACCATCCGGGCTGGCCGGATGACAAGTGCACTATGTATCCTGTTCATGAGAAGCTCATTGCAGAAGGAAAGATCCACGGCTTCGAGGTGTGGAATGATATCGAATCATATCCTGCGTCATATGACTGGGTGGATGAATACGGCCTGCATCCGTTTGCAAATTCGGATATTCACGGTACCATTCATGACAGATATGAGGGTCTTCGCCCGATTACTCTGGTGTTCGCGAAGGAAAGGACTCATGACAGTGTCAAGGAAGCCATGTTTGCAGGAAGAGTTCTTGCGCTGTACAACAACTTCCTCATGGGCAAGGAGGAATTCATCGCCCCTCTTGTAAAGGAGTGCCTTGCTTTCGAGATGAGGGAAGACAAGGGCGATTACCGTGTTTACAATGTCGTTAACAATTCCGATATCAAGTTCCAGCTTCAGATAGGTGACACCGTTCATCAGGTGACTGTGAATCCACAGTCGGAAACTTATCTTGAAGTTGCTGATGATCATAATGTCACCTTCGTCAACTGTATTCTCGGAAAGGGAAGGTATTACACTGTTCCTCAGTCAGAGCTCTAACACATTGCAACATATTGAAGAAAGCCGGCCACAGATGAAACTCCGTGGCCGGCTTATCTTATGTGGCAGGTCTATCTGCACCACTGGTCAAGCCAGCGGAAATACTCCCTATGCCACATCAAGGCGTTCTGAGGCTTGAGGATCCAATGGTTTTCGTCAGGGAAAATCAGAAGCCTTGATGGGACTCCCATCATCTGGGCTGCATTGTATGCGGCCATTCCTTCATCTACCGGCACCCTGTAGTCCATGGCTCCATGAATGACCATGAGAGGTGTGTGCCATCTGGTGACGAGCTTGTGAGGTGAAAGCGCGTAATGGCGTATGGCCTTAGGATCGCTGCTCCACGGTGAACCTCCTTGCTTGATGCCACCGAAGGTCACACCGTCACCGGCAGGGCCTACAGGACATTCCGGAGTACCTACGCGAGGGTCTATGACTGTCTGGTGGTTTCCTCCGTTATCGAAGTTAGGGAACCACATTTCTTCTGTCGTCATATACATGTGCTCCTCGTTGAAGATTCCGGCATGGGCGATGAATGCATCGAAGGTGTTCTCATGTGTTCCGCAGAGATAATATACTGAATATCCTCCGTAACTTGCTCCGCAGGCAGCCATCTTTCCGACATATGGCTCAGCCTTGATTTCCCTTGCGGCGGCGAGATAATCCTGCATGTTCTGTCCTGGATAATCTCCTGAGATCTGTTCGGTCCACTCCTGACCGAAAGCTGTGGTTCCTCGTCTGTTAGGGAGTACGACTACATAGCCCTGAGAGGCCATGAGACGATAGTTCCACCTGTAAGACCAGCCCTGGCTAAGGGTTCCCTGAGGGCCTCCAAGGCAGATGAGGATGGACGGATATTCCTTTTCAGGGTCGAACTGAGGAGGATAGAGGACCCATGTGAGCATGTCCTTTCCGTCAGTGGTCCTGACGTATCTTGCTTCTGTGTCGTGTCCTGAAAGCTGGGACAGGATGTGCCCGTTCTCGTCTGTTATCTGCTTGCATGTCACGGTCTTGTCTGTTACCGGACATTCTGCCTTGAGGGCCTTCTTGCCTGATGGTGCGGTTTCAGGGCCGTCAGAGAGCCTTACAGCGACAAGTTCGGTAGGGAAGTCCATGCTGCACCATGTCGTGTAAAGGGTTGTGCTTCCGTCCTCACATTTCTCGATATGGAAAGGAGAACCGAAGTCGTACCAGAGGTCCTCGCCTGTCAGACGCTCTATCTTCCATGGGGCAGGCTTTGCGACAGCACCCTGAGGAATGTCAATTTCAGGGGCGTCAGCCCTGAATATTCCTTCGATTCCTTCGGCAAGAGATGCGAAATAGACCGACTTCGAATCTGCCGACCATGTCGGTCCGGCAACATTGTACTTGAAGTTTCCTGTAACATCTGTGATGCCCCATATCTTAGGCATGTCAGGGCTGCTCCAGTCAACATACGCAACCATAAGCCTCTGCTTGTCAGCCTCATATCCGTCTCTTTCCATGCTTACCCAGCAGAGCTTGCTGCCGTCAGGACTCCATACAGGGTCGGTATCATATCCTCCCTTCATGTCTATCACCGATGTCGCTCCGTCAGCCACATTGTAAATGTATATTTCCGTATTTGTCGAAAAAGCGTATCTCTTTCCTGTGAGCTTGCGGCATGAATATGCAATGAACTTTCCGTCAGGACTCCAGTCGAGCTGCTCGATGCCGCTGAACGGTTCGGTAGGGAGCTCATACAGCTCCTTCTCGCCTTCGAGGATATCCTTTGACGTTCCAGGGGTTACCATCCCGTCGAGGTTGAAGGCGGAAACGAAAGTGTGCGGAATCTCCATCACTGTGTGGTCCCAATGGCGGTACATCAGGTCGTCAGTGGTGTATGCAGTAGCCTTGTCGAGGTCTTCGTAACAGTCTGCAGGGGACTTGACATCGCTTTTCACCGTGCTGACATACATTACCTTTGTCTGGTCCGGAGACAGCTTGAACTCGCTGATTCCGGCAGGGATGTCGCTCAGTCTGCGTACCTTGTCCAGCTTCCATCCCTTGCTGCCGTGAGTGATCCTTGCCGCATGGATCTGTCCTCCCATGGTGAATACCACAGCCTTGCCGTCATTGCTCCAACGGGCATTGCCGACGCTCTTTCCTGAAAAGGTAAGCTGCTGATTGTCGGATCCGTCCATGTTGCAGATAAACAGATTGCGTACACTTCTGTTATCTTTGACAGACGTATAGCTCACTCCGTACAGGATATGCTTTCCATCCGGTGACACCTGTGGGTCGGAAAGCCTTCCGAAAGCCAGCAGAGCCTCCGGGGTCATCTTTCCGTTCTCAATGACAATGTCGCTTTTGCCGATATATCCCTCGGCAGGGAATCCGTTCTTTTCCGCTTTCATAGAAATGATCGTTCCAAATGCAATTGCAACAATAAAAATTAATTTTTTCATACCTGATATGTAATTATCTGATTCATAATCTTTTAGCTGATCAGCCTGACGCCCCGGGGTTGCAGGCTAATCGGGTAAGTTGCTGAAGGCCAGCGGTTTAGGTTGCACGGCCGTCGCGGTACACCTCTGCAGCCCGCAGGAACTCGGAGGCGACAGCATCGCGTACATGGGCAGGGGAGAGAATCTCGATCCTGCTTCCGTGCTTGCAGAACTCCATGATCAGAGCCTTGTTAGGGCAGACGAATATCTCGAATGTCACATGGTCTTTTTCTCCGGTCGGAATCTCTCTCTGACTCGAATGGATGGGCAGGTCGCGCAGGTAGCGAGCTTCTGTCTCATGGGTGCGGAATCTTATTGTCATGCCTTTCCCTTCCGGCAGGTATATGCCGAAGGAGGTGGAGAAAAGTTCATCCACATCAAAGCCTTTCGGCATCCTGAACCTTTTTTCCGTGATGTCCAGACTCATGATTCTGTCCAGGCCATATACTCTCAGAGCATCCCTTTCGATGCAGTGGCCTACTATGTACCAGCGCTTTGCAAATTCCTTGACAGCATAGGGACGAAGGGTATAGACGGATGAATCCGAACTGGTATACTTGCGGTATCCGATCACGATCTCCCTGTTTTCTGTCATGGCCTCCATGACAGTGGTAAGATGCATATGCCCCGAGGGAATGTCCTCTACCGAAATCCTACCGGAGAGCCTTTCCTTGCCGAGCGAGAGCATGTTGTTGACGGTGAACGTGTTGATGAGCCATGCGGTTTCCGCGCCTTCGTCAGAGATGTCGTCTGAATATTCGATGAAGTAGCGGTTGGTGCTCCTGTTGCATCCGATCCTTATTCCGAAGACTTCCTCCACGGCTTCCCTGTGGTTGTTGAACGTTCTTCGCGAATATGGGCTGTCAAAGCGGTTTTCCCATCTTTCGGAGAGTTCTCCAAGGCTTAGTCCATGCGATCCGGCACGGACGAATGTGTTCACAAGCCAAATGTATTTCTGCAATAATTCCGTAACCATCTAACTTATCTTGCTGTAATCCTTAATCTGATACTTGTCCTTTTTCAATTCCTTGACCAGCAAGCTGTTCCTGTTCTCGCTCAAGGTCGGGTCGCTGTCCAGTACCGATTCTGCAGCTTCTCTCGCCGCATTGAGTATCAGGCCGTCCTTTGCCAGAGACGCGATGTTCAGGCTTATTGGCAGTCCGCTCTGCTGGGTGCCTTCAAGATCGCCCGGCCCCCTCATCTTCATGTCTTCTTCTGCCAGTTCGAAACCGTTTTCAGTCGCGCACATCAGTTCTATCCTGTGTCTGGATTCCTTGCTGAGCTTGTGGCCTGTCATCAGGACGCAATAGGATTTCTCACTTCCTCTGCCGACTCTTCCGCGCAGCTGGTGCAGCTGGCTCAGACCGAATCTTTCCGCACTCTCGATGACCATGACCGATGCGTTGGGCACATCCACTCCTACTTCGATCACCGATGTGGCGACAAGAATGTCCGCTCTTCCGGCTGCGAATGCGTCCATGTTGAACTTCTTTACGTCGTTAAGCTGCTTGCCGTGTACGACAGCCGTCTTGTAATCCGGGAACGGGAACTTCTGCATTATTTCCTCGGCTCCAGCTTCAAGGCTCTGGTAATCAAGTTTTTCCGTTTCGTTTATAAGCGGGTATACGATGAAGATCTGACGTCCGAGGGCAATCTGGTCCCGCATGAACTTATACAGGGCCGGCCTTTTCCCGTCTGTGGCGTGGATCGTCTGTACCGGCTTTCTTCCCGGTGGAAGTTCGTCGATCACGGATACGTCAAGATCTCCGTAAAGGGTCATGGCAAGGGTGCGCGGAATCGGTGTGGCTGTCATCACGAGAACATGGGGCGGGGCTCCGCAGGAGGCCTTCCGCCATAGCTTCGATCTCTGCTCGACTCCGAATCTGTGCTGCTCGTCGATGATTACCAGGCCGAGGTTCTTGAATATCACATTGTCCTCGATCAGGGCGTGAGTCCCGACTATTATTCCGACAGAGCCGTCTTCAAGTCCTGCATGCACTTCACGGCGTTCTGATGCTTTGCTGCTTCCGGTGAGCAGGGCTGACTTCACCCCTGTCGGTTCAAGGAACTTCTGGATATTCTTATAGTGCTGCTGTGCAAGTACTTCCGTTGGTGCCATGATGCAGGCCTGAAAGCCGTTTCCTATGGCGATAAGGGCTGTGAGGACTGCCACCATCGTCTTTCCGCTTCCAACATCTCCTTGAAGCAGGCGGTTCATCTGATGGCCGCTTTTCATGTCGTTGCGTATCTCGGTTATCACCCTTTTCTGAGCTCCTGTCAGAGGGAAGGGGAGAGCTTCATAGCAGCGGTTGAAGGCTTCACCGACGCGCGGCATCATTATGCCTTGCTCCGCCCTGCTGCGGACATATTTCTGCTTGAGAAGAGACAGCTGGAGGTAGAACAGCTCCTCGAATTTCAACCTGTATTTCGCCTTTTCAAGCGAAACCATATCCTTCGGGAAATGGATGTTCCTGAGGGCAAAATGCAGCGGAACAAGACCGTGCTGCTTCATGATATATTCCGGAAGCGATTCTTCGACATACGGAAGTCCTTTTGACAGAGCGGCATCCATCAGCTTGTTCATTACCTTTCCTGTCACTCCGCCGTTCTTGAGCTTCTCGGTGCTGGTATATACCCCCGTCATCGTGGAACCGGCCCCTGTAGAATTGCCTGTCGCCTCGGTAGAAGGTGTGTCGACCTCCGGATGCACAATGTTGATCCTTCCGTTGAATGCCGTGGGTTTGCCGAAGAAAATGAATTCAGAGCCCGGCTTCAGCTTCTCTGCCATCCATTTCATGCCCTTGAAGAAGACAGTTTCAATCTCACCTGTGCCATCGCCCACCCATACGCTAAGCCTTTTCCTGTCAATGACTTCTGCCCTCAGTACCACGGCTCTTATCTGTATGTAGGCCATGTCAGGTCGCAGGTCGCAGATGCGCATGAACGAACTCCTGTCGATGTATCTGAAAGGGTATAGGCGCAGCAGCTGGCCGACTGTTTCCACAGCCAGCTCCTTCTTCAGAAGGGAAGCTCTCTTGGGGCCCACGCCAGGGAGAAACTGTATGTCCGTATCAAGTCCGTTTTGTGCCATAACATGGCAAATCTACTAAAAAATCTGGTAATTCGTTAATTTTTTGTATTTTTGTAAGTTATTTAAGATAATTGACTCAAGATATGGGAAAGAAATTAGTTGTTGGCATCACGCAGGGCGACGGTAACGGCATCGGATACGAGGTCATTATCAAGGCTCTTGCAGACGAAAGGATGCTCGATCTTTGCACTCCGGTGATCTATGGATCTTCCAAGATCTTCGGATTCTACAAGAAGCAGATACACAACATAGAACAGATAAACACCAATGTCATATCTTCTGCCAAGGATGTGCATCAGAAGAGGGTGAACATCGTCAACTGCCTGCCTGAGAACGTCTTTGTAGAGCCGGGTCAGGCCACTCCGGAATCTGCGAAATCTGCCATGACTTCTCTTGAGAGGGCGGTGCAGGACTTGAAGGAAGGATATATCGATGTGCTTGTGACGGCACCTATCAACAAGAGGGCAATGTCCACTGAAGGTTTCGGATATACCGGCCATACCGAATATCTCGAGAAGCAGTTCGGGGTGGAAGAGGTCGCCATGATCATGGTCTGCGACCAGCTTAAGGTCGGTGTGGTGACCGGCCATATTCCGCTCAAGGAAGTCTGTGCAAGCATAACTACGGAAAAGATCCTCAGGAAACTGAGACTCATGAAGACTTCTCTTCAGCAGGATTTCGGTATAGATGCCCCTAAGATCGCGGTTCTTGGCCTTAATCCTCACTGCGGTGACGGCGGACTTCTCGGAGACGAAGAGCAGCAGATCATACTGCCGGCGGTACAGGCTGCCAACGATGAGGGAATCATGGCTTTCGGCCCTTATTCTCCTGACGGCTTCTTCGGCATGGGCAATCACGGCAGGTTCGATGCGGTGCTCGCGATGTATCATGACCAGGGCCTTACACCTTTCAAGGCCATTGCCTTCGAGGAGGGCGTGAACTACACTGCAGGTCTTCCGGTCGTAAGGACATCTCCTGACCATGGAACGGCCTACGAAATGGCAGGACGCGACAAGGCGGATCCACGTTCGATGAAGTCGGCCATATATACGGCTATCGACATCTGGCACAGACGTCAGGACTATAAGGAACTGCTCGAGAACAGGATGACGATAAAGCTGCCTGATACGGAAATCAAACCGCGTGGCGGAAAGATAATAGAGTAGGATGGAGCAGGATACCAAAGGACAGCAGCGTCCTCCTATACTGCTTTATACCGATGGGGCTTCGAGCGGAAACCCGGGCCCGGGTGGCTACGGTGTCGTACTCAAGTGCGGAGGCTATGTGAAGGAGATGAGCGGAGGCTTCAGTCTTACAACCAACAACAGGATGGAGCTTCTTGCTGTGATAAAGGGACTTGAGGCCATAAACTGGGACAATGCCGAGGTGCATGTCTGGAGTGACTCTTCCTATGTGGTCAATGCCATAAACAAGGGATGGCTCGAGAACTGGCAGAGGAGAGGGTTCGCGAAGGTGAAGAATCCTGATCTATGGATGAGGCTGTCGCCGCTTCTCAGGAGGCACAGGGTGGCATTCCATTGGATCAAAGGACATGCGGGACATCCTGAAAATGAAAGATGTGATGCTTTGGCGGTGGCTTCCGGAGCAGGGGCGGTGGCAGCGGGACAGCAGCTCCTTCCCGATCCGGGATATTCGCCGGAACAGTGAAACAGACAGAATATGAATATATTGGTTACAGGTGCTGCAGGACAGCTCGGAAGAGCTGTGGCCAAGGCTGCAGAAGGCAGTGGCAACAGATACTTCTTCTGTGATGCTCATATGCTTGACATAACTGATGCTGATGCACTTGAGTCGTTTGTTACGGACAAGAGCATAGATGTTATCGTCAATTGTGCGTCATATACCGCAGTCGACAAGGCTGAGGATGAGCCTGAGCGTGCAGACCTTGTGAACCATAGGGCTGTAGCTTCCATGGCGCAGATCGCCAGGACCCATGAGGCTGTGCTCATACACATATCCACAGACTACGTGTTTGACGGCATGACGGGACTTGCATATGCTGATGATGCACCTGTGCGCCCGCTCAACGTATACGGACATACCAAGGCGGCAGCTGAAAAGGCGGTGGTCGAGTCGGGATGCAGATACATAATCCTGCGTACATCGTGGCTTTATGGGACTGAAGGGAACAACTTCGTGAAGAGGATAGTGGAGAAGTCGGCTGAGAATCCGGTTCTGAAAGTCATATGCGACCAGATCGGAACACCTACTTTCGTCGATGACCTGGCCGGGCTGATATGCATGATCGTTGAGGAGGATATGCTCGACAGAGAAGGAATATACAACTACAGCAACGAGGGAGTATGTTCGTGGTATGATTTTGCGCATGAGATTTGTGCGCAGGCAGGGCATCTGTGTGATGTGATCCCTTGTCGTACAGATGAATATCCGAGGAAGGCGGCACGCCCGCATTTCTCCGTGATGGATAAGACAAGGGTCAAGGAGACTTTCGGTGTGGGAATACCCCACTGGAAGGACTCGCTTACATTGTGCATGAACGCACTCTGCGGTAAAACTGAATAAAAATATTAAATAATTATAACCATGTCATTTACAGACGTATTTAAAAAGATTTTCGGTACGAAGGCGGACCGTGATCTCAAGGCTCTCCAGCCGATGCTCAACAAAGTGCTGGATGCCTACAAGATGATTGACCAGCTTTCGGACGACCAGCTTCGTGAGCATTGCCAGGGCCTTAAGGATAAGATCCAGGCGGCTATCGCAGCTGATGAGGCCCGCATAGCGGAGATAAAGACTGAACTTGAGAAGGATATTCCTCTCAATCAGAAAGAGGCTCTGGCCACAGAGTCCGACAAGCTTGTGAAGAAGGTGGACGAGATCATCGAGAAGGTGCTTGATGAGATTCTTCCTGAGGCATTCGCTATCGTGAAGTCGACAGCACGCCGTTTCAAGGAGAATCCTGAGATAAGGGTCAAGGCTACTGACTTCGACCGTAACCTCAGCACGACCAAGGATTTCGTGACCATAGACGGAGATTATGCAGTGTGGCAGAACCATTGGATGGCCGGCGGAAACGAGGTCACATGGGATATGGTCCACTATGATGTCCAGCTTATCGGAGGTATCGTGCTCCATCAGGGTAAGATCGCCGAGATGGCTACCGGTGAGGGTAAGACTCTCGTGGCGACCCTTCCGGTCTTCCTCAATGCCCTTGCAGGCAAGGGTGTGCATGTGGTGACCGTCAACGACTACCTCTCTAAGCGTGACTCGGAGTGGATGGGCCCTCTCTACATGTTCCACGGACTTTCGGTTGACTGCATCGACAAGCATCAGCCTAACAGCGAGGCCAGAAAGAAGGCATACGCATGCAACATCACCTTCGGTACCAACAACGAGTTCGGTTTCGACTACCTCCGTGACAACATGGCAAGCTCGATGAACGATCTTGTCCAGCGCAAGCACCATTTCGCAATCGTCGACGAGGTGGACTCCGTGCTTATCGATGACGCACGTACCCCTCTGATCATTTCCGGACCTGTGCCTAAGGGCGAGGATCAGCAGTTCATGGAGTACAAGCCTCTCGTGGAGCGACTCTACAATACTCAGAAGACTCTGATCACCAGCCTTTTGAATGAAGCCAAGAAACTCATTGCAGAAGGAAACGAGAAGGATGGAGGTGTCCTCCTGTTCAGGGCTTACAAGGGATATCCGAAGTACAAGCCGCTTATCAAGTTCCTCAGTGAGCCGGGTATGAAGCAGCTCCTTCAGAAGGTGGAGAACTTCTACATCCAGGACAATGAGCGCGAGATGCCTTTCATCACGGACGAGCTCTATTTCGTCATCAACGAGAAGCAGCATTCTGTGGACATGACGGACAAGGGTCGTGACCTCATCACTGGAAACCTTGAGGATTCCAACTTCTTCGTGCTTCCTGATGTAGGTGCGGCAGTGGCTGAGGTGCAGAAGTCTGACCTTACTGCGGAACAGAAGCAGGTGAAGAAGGATGAGATCCTTGCCGACTTCGCCCTCAAGTCTGAGCGCGTACACACTGTGAACCAGCTTCTTAAGGCATATACTATGTTCGACAAGGAGATTGACTACATCATTCAGGATGGCAAGATCAAGATCGTTGACGAGCAGACAGGACGTATCATGGAGGGACGCCGCTGGAGCGACGGTCTCCATCAGGCTGTCGAGGCCAAGGAGAATGTGAAGGTTGAGGCTGCAACCCAGACCTTCGCTACCATCACCCTCCAGAACTACTTCCGTATGTATCATAAGCTCGCCGGTATGACCGGTACCGCAGAGACCGAGGCAGGCGAGTTCTGGTCTATCTACAAGCTTGATGTGGTGGTGATCCCTACCAACAGGCCTATAGCACGAAATGACCAGAATGACCTTATATATAAGACAAAGAAGGCCAAGTTCGATGCCGTGATCAACAAGATCGTCGATCTGACCAATGAAGGCCGTCCGGTTCTCGTGGGTACAACCGATGTGGAGACTTCGGAGCTCCTCAGCCGTATGCTCCGCCTTCGCGGTATCCAGCATCAGGTCCTCAATGCCAAGCAGCATGCTCGTGAGGCGGAGGTCGTGAAGCACGCCGGTGAGAAGGGAACAGTGACCATCGCAACCAACATGGCGGGTCGTGGTACCGATATCAAGCTTACAGACGAGGTGAAGGCAGCCGGAGGACTTGCCATCATAGGAACGGAACGTCATGACAGCCGCCGTGTGGACCGTCAGCTCCGTGGACGTTCAGGCCGTCAGGGAGACCCTGGTTCATCGATCTTCTATGTGTCGCTCGAGGACAAGCTCATGCGTCTTTTCGGTTCAGAAAGGATTGCGGGAGTCGTGGACAAGCTAGGCATGCAGGACAATGAGGCTCTTGAGGCTCCTATGCTCAACAGCTCTATCGAAAGGGCCCAGAAGAAGGTTGAGGAGAATAACTTCGGTATCCGTAAGAGACTCCTTGAATATGACGACGTCATGAACTCTCAGCGTGAGGTCATCTACACAAAGAGACGCAATGCGCTTTCCGGAGAAAGAGTGGAGATCGACGTGATGAACATGATGCAGGATATGGCTCAGATCTTTGCCGACAGGGCTGAGAATTATGATTATGAGTCATTCTCCGAGATGGTCATGACCTCGCTTTCAACCGATCTCGGCTTTGATGAGGAATACTTCTCGGGAGCGAAGGCGAAGGATCTTACAGTGAAACTTCATGCCCACATCCTCGAGACCTATCAGCGCAGGATGGATACCATGGTCCAGAGGGCTTTCCCTATCGTGAAGCAGGTATATGAGAACCAGGCTGCGATATATACGAATATAGCCATCCCAATCTCGGACGGACGCAAGATGCTCACTCTTTCAGTTGACCTGAAGAAGGCTTATGAGTCTGAGGGTAAGGAGATTGCGCGTGCTCTCAGCAAGACCATCACCCTCTGGCAGATCGATGAGCATTGGAAGGAGCACCTGCGCGACATGGACGACCTCAAGCAGTCTGTGCAGAATGCGACATACGAGCAGAAGGATCCTCTCCTCATCTATAAGTTCGAGAGCTTCAACCTCTTCAGCCAGATGCTCGAGGATCTGAACAAGGATGTGCTTTCATTCCTCCTCAGAGCCCATATCCCGCTCAGGGACGCTTCGGAAGCTCCGCGTCAGGCGCAGCAGCCACGTAAGACTGACATGAGCCAGATGCAGACATCGCGCAACGATCTCGTGACAAACGGCGGAGAGGCCAAGAGCAACATGCCGGTACATGTTGAGAAGCAGGTGGGACGTAACGATCCTTGTCCTTGCGGAAGCGGCAAGAAGTTCAAGAACTGTCACGGTAAGGGACTTTAATAAGAAACAATTTAACAACGTTAGAAACAATGTCAGACAATAATTCAGTCAGCAGGATTTCGGCCGGTACGGTCATAAAAGGTGAAATCATATCTCCTAATGACATCCGTATCGACTGTGTGTTCGAGGGAACCCTCAAGGTGAAGGGAAAGGTTGTAGTAGGCAATACCGCCACTATCAAGGGCGATATCATCTGTGACAACTGCGACATCTGCGGAAAACTCGACGGTAATGTATATGTAAAGGACACCCTTGGTCTCAAGGATGGTTGTGTAGTGAACGGAAACCTTCACATCAGAAGGATTTCAGTCGAGCTCGGCTCTGTCTTCAACGGAAACTGCAAGATGATGAACGAGGGAGACTTTGATAAGATCTCAGGAAATGATGCGGCAAGGAAGCCGGCTGTTGCACCTGGAGTGCATGCGGCCCCGGCTCAGCCTCATGCAGCTCCTGCAAACTAAATGAACATGACCGGGGTCTTGAACTCCGGTCTTTTTTTTACAATCATCCGATAAAAACGCTGAAGCTATGAAAATTAAAATTTTAACTGTGGTATCGTTGCTGTCTGCATCTCTTATCCTGTCGGGTTGCGGCTCTGTGGCTCTTACAGGCAGGAAACAGCTGCTTCTCGTGTCTGATCAGGAAGTGTATCAGGCCGGACTGACTCAGTATAAGGAGTACATCGCATCGTCACAACTGTCTTCCGATGCATCTGCAACAGACATGGTGAAGACTGTCGGAACAAAGCTCGCGGCAGCGACAGAACAGTATCTCAAGTCTAACGGTCTGGAATCGGAACTTTCCAACTTCGCATGGGAATTCAACCTTGTCAAGGATCCTCAGGTCAATGCCTTCTGCATGCCGGGAGGAAAGATCGTTGTCTATGAAGGCCTTCTTACAGTAGCTCAGAATGCAGATGAACTCGCGGTAGTGCTGGGACATGAAATAGCTCATGCAGTCGCAAAGCACAGCAACGAGCGAATGAGTCAGCAGATTCTCGCCCAATATGGCTCGGCGATCCTTTCGCAGGCCCTTTCCCAGAAGTCGGCGGCAGTGCAGTCAGCTGCAGTGTCGGTCTTCGGTCTCGGCGCCCAGGTCGGACTGATGCTCCCGTACTCGCGCAAGCACGAATACGAAGCTGACTACATGGGAATAGTCTTCATGGAACTTGCAGGTTACGATTCCACCAGTGCCATCGGTTTCTGGACAAAGATGGCGGCAGGCGGTTCAGGAGGCAGCGACTTCCTGAGCACCCATCCAAGCGACAACAAACGCATAGCCGAACTCCAGAAACGAATCCCGGAAGCCAAGCAGATTGCCGGCAGGATGTAAGCCCGGTCTTAAATAGATGCGCGACATAGAGTCACATTATGCTGTTCCGCATCATGTTGACTAACAAAAAACCGCCTTTCTACAATGTAGAGAGGCGGTTTCTAGTGGGAGCAGAGGGAGTCGAACCCCCGACCCTCTGCTTGTAAGGCAGATGCTCTAAACCAACTGAGCTATGCTCCCGATTTTGAAAGAACTTGTCCCGTTGTTTTTGTTTGGGATTGCAAAGATAGATACATTTTTTGAAAATGCAAACTATTTTTCAATTTTTACCATCCTGTTTACTTATCTTGAACAAAAGTTTACATTTGTACCGAAATAGTTTACATAATAATCGTATATTTTTGCGCATATCGGTTCAATATTTGTATCTTTGCAAAGTCGCAAGCGGGCGCATTGATGTCAGTACTGAGACTGACGACAATGCTAGCTGACAGGGAAGGGACTGCGTCGGTGCGCTGGGACTTGCGACGACATACAATGGGGATGTTTTGGTTTTGACAGCATCAGACATTGGATGGTAAGCACGTCGGGCGTTGTAGGTTTGCCCGTTAATCTCGGCCTTCGAACTTTTAGTTGGCAACAACTCTTATGCACTCGCTGCGTAGTCTGCTAAGCACACTACCTTAATCCGCGACGCCAAGGCTGCGTCGCCGACGAG
>JAGAIY010000012.1 GCA_017626355.1 Bacteroidales bacterium | reverse complement strand
GAGACCTAATTCCAAAAACAGAAGCTTCTTGTTCTCCAAGTTGGCTTTTTCTGACTTTTTGATTTCCATATCGATTGTTAGTTTTTATATTCCATTTTGCCCGGTAAAGTTAGAAATAATAATTTTTATTTCAAATTTTTTATACAATATTGTAGATTTGCGAAAAATTTTAGCATGATTTCTTACTATTTCGAAGATACTGATTTCATTTTCAAGGGAAAAACCTTGAATAATCGTTGGCTCCGGCTTGTTGCCGAGAGTGAGATAAGAAGGATTGGAGACATTACTATAATCTTCTGTTCTGACAATTATATATTGGATGTCAATCAGAAATATCTTCAGCATGATTATTTCACGGATATCATCACTTTCGATTATTGCGAGGGTGACAGACTTTCCGGTGATCTTTTCATCAGTGTCGATTCGGTCAGGGAAAATTCCATCGAGTATGGGACTGAGTTTGCCGATGAGCTCAACAGGGTCATCGTTCATGGTATCCTTCATCTTATAGGATACGACGACCACACCGACAGTGATGTGGAGGTCATGAGGAAGAAGGAGAATTATTATCTTTCATTACGTGAGCTTATATAGGATGCTGGGTTCGTATGATGTTATAGTAGTAGGGGGTGGTCATGCAGGCTGCGAGGCTGCAATGGCCGCATCTCGCATGGGATCTTCTGTGCTTCTCATATCCATGGATATGAACAAGTTCGCCCAGATGTCATGTAACCCCGCTATCGGCGGTATAGCTAAGGGTCAGATAGTCAGAGAGATAGATGCTTTAGGAGGTTATACTGGCATAGTGACTGATGCTTCTACCCTTCAGTTCAGGATGCTTAACAGGTCGAAGGGTCCTGCCATGTGGAGTCCTCGCGCTCAATGCGATAAAATACAGTTTTCTCTTTATTGGCGAAAAATCCTCGAAAGTGCCTGTAAATTAGACATTTACCAAGATACAGTCATTGATTTTCTTTTCGATGGTTCAAAAATTTCGGGAGTCTGTACGACTACCGGAGCAATTTTCAAATCTCAGACGGTTATTCTTACTGCCGGAACCTTCCTTGGCGGCAGGATGTTCATCGGTCGTACTATGTTCGAAGGTGGCAGGATCGGTGAGTTGCCTTCACTCGGTCTGACCGAACGTCTGTCTGAAATGGGAATACCAACTGCAAGAATGAAGACTGGTACTCCGCCACGTATAGACATTTCCACTGTCGACACTTCATCGCTTGTACATCAGTTCGGTGACGAGAATCCTGAGAAGTTCTCTTATCTTCCTTTTTTATCAACGGCTCAGAACGGAACTCCTCAGCTTCCATGTTTCATTGTTCATACCAACGGGGATGTTCATGATACTTTGCGGAGCGGCTTTGCTGACTCTCCTCTTTTCTCCGGTCTGATTACAGGAATAGGACCGCGTTATTGTCCGAGCATAGAAGATAAGCTCAGGACTTTTGCTGACAAGAGCGAGCATCAGCTTTTCCTTGAGCCGGAGGGTAGGGGAACCAATGAATATTATCTTCAGGGTTTCTCTTCTTCTCTTCCGCTTGATGTCCAGATGGAGGCTCTTCATAAGATAAAGGGACTGGAGAATGCTAAAGTTTTCCGTCCGGCCTATGCGGTGGAATATGATTTCTTCGATCCTACTTATCTGAAGCCAACTCTTGAGTCACGGGTGGTTGAAGGTCTTTTCCTTGCCGGACAGGTAAACGGTACGACCGGTTATGAAGAAGCAGCAGCACAGGGTCTGATGGCAGGTATGAATGCTCATCTTAAGGTAAGCGGCAAGGATCCTTTCATCTTGAAGAGGGATCAGGCTTATATCGGAGTTCTGATAGATGATCTCATTACAAAGGGTGTCGATGAACCATATCGTATGTTTACTTCCCGTGCTGAGTACAGGACTTTGTTGAGACAGGATAATGCGGATATGCGTCTTACATCTTTATCATATGAGGCTGGTCTGGCAGACAAGTTCCGTTATGATTTTACTATGAGAAAATACGAGTCGGTTGATTCTCTCGGTTCTTTCTTCAATTCGACTCCGCTGAAGCCGGATGTAGTAAATTCCTATCTTGAATCTGCAGGTACATCTGTCGTCGATTCGAGAAAGAGAATATCGGATCTTGTTTCTCGTCCGCAAGTGAGATTGGAAGATATCTTTAATTTAGTTCCACGTGGAACTTTTATCAAGAATAATATCTCTCTTGAGCATGTATTCTCATCTCCGGTTGAACCAATAGTAAGAGATGGCTTTAAATATTCAGATCTCCTGACTTATTCAAATTATTCGGATCTGTCACAAAAAATCAGTTCAGAATATCCTGTTTCCTCTTTTACTGATGCTATGTATATTCTCCAGTATAATACTGAATACCCAGTTTCATTACTTGATTCGGATTATATGAATGGTAGGGTAGAGGATAATTATAAGAGGGAGATTCTTGATTCATGTGAGATCGGAATCAAGTATAAGGGATATATCCAGCGTGAGCAGCAGATGGCGGAGAAGATAATGCGATTGGAAAATCTTTTGATTCCTGATGGTTTTGATTTTGACAAGGTGGAGAGTCTCTCTATAGAGTGCAGGCAGAAGTTGAAGAAGTATGCCCCACGGACCATTGCTCAGGCTTCCAGAATTTCAGGAGTATCTCCTGCTGATGTTTCGGTTCTGCTGGTTTATTTTGGTAGATAAATAAAAAAGAGTTCCACGTGGAACTCTTTTTCTATTATTACAGCTTTTTAAGCGAAAGTTTTATTATCTCTTCCAGGCTTGCTCCCGGATATTCCTTCAGTACTGCCGAGACTACTTTGTTTACATTTGCCTTGGTAAATCCGAGAAGTACAAGGGCTGTCGTTGCTTCTTCTGCTGCAGGGTTCGACTGTGATGAGAAGAGTTGGGATGTGTCGGAACCAGCTCCTTTGACGACCTTGTCCTTGAGTTCGAGGATAAGTCTCTGGGCACTCTTCAGTCCTATTCCCTTTATGCTTTTTATCTTGTTTATGTCCTCGGCTATGATGGCATTTCTTATTTCGTCGCTGCTGAGAGACGAGAGCATCATTCTTGCTGTCGCTGCTCCTATTCCCGATACTCCTATGAGGAGGCGGAAGAGGTTGCGCTCGTCTTTGCTTGCGAAGCCGTAGTAAAGTTCCTCGTCTTCGCGGATGTAATGATGGATGTAGATCTTGATTTCTTTGTTGCCGTTCAGGGCTTCATATGTCTGGAGTGAAATCAGCGTGCTATAGCCGATTCCATTGCATTCGACGATGGCTTCTGTCGGATTTATTTCAGCAAGTGTGCCTTTGATATAATCTATCATCTGGTATGTTTTTTAGTGTAAAATCTTCTATAGTGCAAAATTATGATAAAATCCTGTAAAAGAAAGATTGTTTTTGCTAAATTTGCAGGCTATTGTGACCTCTGAAAGATAATTATGAATGTTCAAGAAATACGCTCTCTTTTCCCTGCACTTTCACGTAAGGTGTATGGCAAGGATCTCGTATATTTCGACAATGCGGCAACGAGCCAGCGTCCCCAGTCGGTAATCGATGAATGGAACAGGATAAGCAGCGAGTCGAATGCAAATATTCATAGGGCGGTGCACAGACTTGCCGATGAGGCGACTCAGGCCTATGAGCAGGCGAGGGATGCCGTGAAGGATTTTCTCAATGCTTCCGCCAGAGAGGAGATTGTCTTTACGAGCGGAACTACGGCAGCGGTCAATCTTGTGGCTTTCTGCTTCGGTGAGGCTTATGTGAGGGAAGGGGATGAGGTCATAGTTACAGAGGCTGAGCACCATTCCAACATTGTTCCATGGCAGATGATGTGCCGTCGCAAGGGTGCCGTTCTTAAGGTTCTTCCGGTGGATGACAGCGGTCATCTGATGGTGGAAGAGCTCGGCGGACTTCTTACGGACAGGACAAGGATAGTGGCCGTAACTCATATTTCGAATGTTCTCGGAATAATAAATCCTGTGAAGGATATAATTGCGGAATGTCATTCGCGTGGAGTTCCGGTTCTGGTCGACGGAGCACAGGGAGCGGTGCACTGCAGGGTAGACGTTCAGGATATGGACTGTGATTTCTACGTCTTTTCAGGTCATAAGCTTTATGCGGCGACCGGTACCGGAGTGCTGTATGGAAAGAAGAAGTGGCTTGAGGATATGCCTCCTTACATGGGTGGCGGTGAGATGGTGGGAACTGTATCCTTTGCAGAAACCACTTATGCTCCACTTCCTATGAAATTTGAGGCAGGTACGCAGAATTTTGCATCAGCTGCCACTCTGAAACCTGCTTTGGAATGTATTAACTTATTGAATAATAATGAGTTAATAAAATATAACGATACTGTCAGAGATTTCCTTCTTGACAGATTGACATCGGATGGGAGAATAAGGTTGTATGGTGTTCCTCGTGGAACAAATGAGGAGAAGATACCTCTTTTTTCATTTAGCGTGGATGGGGTACACCATGAGGATCTTGCTCTGATTCTTGACAAGATGGGAATTGCCGTACGTTCCGGTCAGATGTGTGCGGAACCTTTGATGGACAGATTCGGGGTGACAGGTATGCTCAGGGTTTCCCTTGCTCCCTACAATACGATGGAGGAAGCAGAATATTTTGTTGAATGCCTGAATAGGGCGATAGATATGTTGGTATGACATTGATTGAAGCAGAAAACGCCATTGTCGAGGAATTTTCGATGTATGAGGAATGGCTCGACAAATACGAATATCTCATAGAGCTTGGAAAGTCTCTGCAGGACTATCCTGAGTCTGCAAAGACAGATGACAAGCTCATCAAGGGATGTCAGTCGAGGGTGTGGCTTGACCATAAGATAGAGGATGGAAAGGTCATTTTCAATGCGGACAGTGATGCTATCATTACAAAAGGTATAATTTCCTTGCTGGTAGGGCTTTATTCCGGCAGGACTCCGCAGGAGATTCTTTCTTCAGATTTCTCTGTCGTGGAGAAGATAGGTCTGAAGGAAAACCTTTCGCCGACAAGAGCGAACGGCTTGGTTTCCATGATAGCTAAGATCAGAGAAGTGGCTGCTTATGGGACTGAAGGATTGGTTTAACAGAAAGTCTGCAGAGGTTGCAGAGGAAGACAAGGAAAGAAAGATGAGACTTGAAAGAGATATTATCATGGCTCTCAGGCAGGTTTATGACCCTGAGATTCCTGTGAATGTATATGATCTCGGACTTATTTACGAGGTGAAGGTGGATGATGACCACAATGTATATATCCAGATGACCCTTACAGCACCTAACTGTCCTATGGCAGATTATGTTGTGGAGCAGGTCAAGACGGCAGTAGAGGATGTTCCGGGAGTCGTGAGTGCAAGGATTGACCTTGTCTTCGAACCGGTATGGGACAAGAGCAGGATGTCGGAGGAGGCGCTTGTGGAGCTTGGTCTCGATAACTGAACTTCAGAAGGGGAGAGGAAGATGGAGAGGGTGGAGCTGTACCTCGGTTTAGGTTCGAATCAGGGCGACAGGAGGCTGAATATAGAGCATGCCGTATCTATGCTCAATATGGAACTGAAAACGCCTTACAAGGCCATTTCTTCGCTTGTGGAGACGGATCCTTGGGGGTTTGAATCCGATACCAGGTTCATGAACGCCGTCGTTCTTTATGAACTTGAACTTCCGGAAGGATACAATCCCGAAGCGCAGGGGCTGATGATCCTTGAAATCTGCAAGGATATAGAGAGGAAGATGGGCAGGACGGCAGGACCATGCTACGATGAAAAAGGGGACAGGGTATATGAAGACCGCCCAATAGACATAGACATATTGCTCTTCGGAGACAATGAAATCGACTGTCCGGAACTGACGGTTCCGCACAGGCTGATGTATGAGAGGGACTTTGTTATGGTTCCTTTGAGAGAGATAAACAATAAACTATAATACTATGACACAAGAAGAACTTTTCAAGATTCTGGTTGCTCACTGCAAGGAGTACGGATTCATTTTCCCTTCAAGCGAGATCTACGACGGTCTCGGCGCAGTCTACGACTATGGACAGATGGGAGTCGAACTTAAGAACAATATCAAGAGATACTGGTGGGAGGCCATGACAAGGCTCAACGAGAACATCGTAGGTATCGATTCGGCTATCTTCATGCATCCGAGAATCTGGGAGGCATCAGGTCATGTAGGTGCCTTCAACGACCCGCTTATCGACAATAAGGATTCAAAGAAGAGATATCGTGCCGATGTGCTTATCGAGGACTATATCGGCAAGCTCGAGGAAAAGATCGAGAAGGATGTGGAGAAGGGCAGGAAGAAGTTTGCTGATGCTTTCGACGAGGAGCAGTTCAGGGCTACAAATCCGAATGTCCTCAGAAACCAGACTAAGATCGATGCAGTACGCAAGAGAATGGCAGATGCACTCAATGCAAATGACCTTGCCGAACTCCGTCAGATCATCGTTGACTGCGAGATAGCATGTCCGATTTCTGGTACAAAGAACTGGACTGATGTACGTCAGTTCAACCTCATGTTCTCTACCCAGCTCGGAAGCGTTTCCGGCGAGTCGAACATCATCTATCTCCGTCCTGAGACCGCTCAGGGTATTTTCGTGAACTATCTCAATGTGCAGAAGACAGGCCGCATGAAGCTTCCTTTCGGTATCGCACAGATCGGAAAGGCCTTCAGAAACGAGATCGTGGCACGTCAGTTCATCTTCCGTATGAGGGAGTTCGAGCAGATGGAGATGCAGTTCTTCATCAAGCCTGGAACTGAGCTCGACTGGTTCGCAAAGTGGAAGGAGAACCGTATGGCATGGCACAAGGCCCTCGGAATGGGTGACGAGAACTATCGTTTCCATGACCATGACAAGCTTGCTCACTATGCAAATGCAGCTACAGACATCGAGTTCCGCTTCCCGTTCGGCTTCAAGGAGCTTGAGGGAATCCACTCACGTACGGATTTCGACCTTGGAAACCATCAGAAGTTCTCAGGAAAGAAGATCCAGTACTTCGATCCTGAGGCAGGCGAGAACTATGTTCCTTATGTAGTGGAGACATCGATCGGTGTTGACCGTATGTTCCTTGCCGTTCTTTCGAACGCATACAAGGAGGAGCAGCTCGAGAACGGTGAAAGCCGCGTTGTCCTCAGCATTCCTGCACCGCTCGCCCCTGTCAAGGTTGCAGTGCTTCCGCTCGTGAAGAAGGACGGCCTTCCTGAGCTCGCAAGAGAGATCATGAACGATCTCCAGTACGACTTTAACTGCCAGTACGACGAGAAGGATTCAATCGGTAAGAGATACCGCCGTCAGGATGCGATCGGAACACCGTTCTGCGTCACAATCGACCACGACTCACTTAACGACCGTTGCGTGACCATCCGTCACCGCGACTCTATGCAGCAGGAGCGTGTGAAGATCGAGGATCTCCACGGCATCATCGCCAAGGAGGTGAACCTCAGCAACATTCTCAAGAAACTGAAGTAAGAGCTTTCTATATAAAAACACCGTTGCCACGGACGAGAGAAGCATTTTTCTTTTTTTCTGCTTCTCGAGTCGTGGCAGCGGTGTTTTTATTTGCTATTATTCGTCTTGAACCCTATCTTCTGCCTCTGTGGCTCATTCTGCGTCGGTTCTTTGACGGACAATGCCGCAATCGCCTGATATATTGTGTCTATCTCGCGTCTCATATCCTCTGACAGATCATTTATTGCCTCGAGATTGTCCTCATCGTTCCTCTCCAGAAGCTCCAGCTTTGCCTTTATCGCTTCCAGCTCAGCGGATATCGTCTTTGTTGACATTATGTAATTTCTCATTGCCACGAAAGCTCTGATAATAGATCTGTTGACTTGAATTGCTCTTTCGCTTTTAAGGACACTGGATAACATGGCTACTCCCTGCTCTGTAAAAGCGAAGGGCATATGTCTGCGTCCACCTCTCTCGTTTGAGGTCGCAATTTGCGACCTCAAACTGATTATCAAAGAGTTATACTCTTTAGAAGTCAATTCAAACATGAAATCATCCCCTTCAAAACGCTCGATATTTCTTCGGACAGATTCTTTCAGTCTCTTCGTTTCTACCTGATACAATTCAGCCAGATCAAAATCCAGCATCACCTTCTGCCCTCTAACCTCATAGATCAATGACTCGATTGTCGTCTGTTTTAATATGCTGTTTTCCATAATGTTACTTGCTGTTTTGTGTCTTGAATCCGATCTTCTGTCTCTGCGGTTCCTTCTGCATCGGTTCCTTGACCGACAATGCTGCAATCGCCTGATAGATGGTATCAATTTCGCGTCTCATATCTTCCGAAAGGTCATTTATAGCCTCAAGATTGTCCTCGTCATTCCTCTCCAGTAGCTCCAGCTTTGCCTTTATCGCTTCCAGTTCATCGGATATCGTCTTCGTTGACATTATGTAGTTTCTCATTGCCACGAAAGCATCTATAATTCTGATACTTATCTGAATGGCAGCCGGGCTATGCAATACAGAAGAAAGCATGGCAACACCTTGCTCTGTAAAAGCATATGGCAAGGAACGGGATCCACCCCAACTTGATATTCCATTTTGGAATTTCAAGTTTTCATCTGAAGTCAATTGAAACATATACCTTTCAGGAAACCTCTCAATATTTCTTTTTACTGCCTTGTTCAGATTACCAGTGCTTACCCCATAAAGACTTGCCAGATCTCTGTCCAACATAATCTTCTGCCCTCTGATCTCATAGATCAACGACTCGATTGTCGTCTGTTTTAATGTGCTGTTTTCCATAATGTTACTTGCTGTTTTGTGTCTTGAATCCAATTTTCTGCCTCTGCGGTTCCTTTTGCGGAGATTCTTTGACCGACAATGCTGCAATCGCCTGATAGATAGTGTCAATTTCGTGTCTCATGTCTTCCGAAAGGTCATTTATAGCCTCAAGATTGTCCTCGTCATTCCTCTCCAGCAGCTCCAGCTTCGCCTTTATCGCTTCCAGCTCTGCTGTGAATCTTTGGGTAGTGTAAAGATGATTGCGGATGGTTACAAATGTCCGCATTATGGCAATATTCACTTTTATAGCTACATCACTATTCAATAGACCGGACAACATTGCCAGTCCTTGTTCTGTGAATACATATGGCAGTTTTCTGGTTCCACCCCAACTTGATGTCACAAATTGTGACTTCAAGATATCGTATTCCTCCGGAGTCAATTGAAACATGAAATCCTCCGGGAATCTCTTCATGTTTCTTTTGACAGCCTGATTCAGAACCTTCGTTTCAACCCCATACATCTTTGCCAGATCCCTGTCCAGCATCACCTTCTGCCCTCTGATCTCATAAATCAACGACTCGATTGCCGTCGGATTCAATGCTCTTTCATTTTCCATAATTCAATGTTTCAGTGCCGTATAAAAACAAAAAAACGCAATACGGGCTTATACGACTATACCCATATCGCGTTGTGGAACTCTAACCGAACCACGGTGTTCAGACTTGTAAGCAAAGATAGATATTTTCAGCTGTTCAGCAAACAAATTTTATTTCTGCATCTCCAGACCGATTTTAATGGTGTCTATCTTGAATATCACTTTCATATAAATGCGGTTTAAGTTTTATTCGTTGTTCCAGCCCTGGGCCTTCATAGGGAGTTCCACTCCGTCTGGTGTCACCACTACCGCTCCTACCTCAGGCTTGGCCAGATGTCCGATGATGTCGAATGTCTGGAAATCGTGACGGAACTTGTCATGTCTGCCTATTGGAATCGTGAAGAGAAGCCTGTAGTCCTCGCCTCCGTTGAGTGCGGCGGACATCGGGTCAATATTCATTTCCTTTCCGAGATCGAAGGTCTTTCCTGCAAAAGGGATCTTGTCGACATAGATCTTTGCGCCGAGGCCGCTGTCGCGCACAAGACGTCTTACTGCATCTGCGAGACCTCGGGTCACGAGATAGCCGTATGAAGGCATTATTTCGGAATCCTCCAGCTGCTTGACGGTCTGAGGGTTTATCTGAGGCTTCAGATATGCTCCCACAAGGTGCTTGTAGTCTTCCAGCTTAGGCTGGGCCTTGGCATCGCCGCTCTGCATGAAGGCTTTCTTCTCCCTTTCCAGCACCTGGAATCCCATATAAGCGGCACCGAGATTGTCGGACACGCATATAAGGTCCATGCTCTTTGCCTCAGGTCGGCGTCTGCACATCAGAAGAGAAGTTTCTCCTACGGCTGATACGCTGATTGTCAAACCGTTAGGCGAAGGGATGAGGTCGAGTCCGACCTGATGGTACCCATGTTCACGTGCTGCTGCCGTCGCTCCTTCCCATACTTCCTTTATCTGTTTGAAATCCAGCTTTGAGGAGATTCCGAGACGGAGGTCAAGGGTGCGGGGGTGAGACATCTCTGCATAGAGTTCTCCTGTTACTGCTGTAACGCATTTATAGCCGAGATGCTTGAGGGGGAAGTACACGAGATCGAAATCCATTCCCTCGATGAAAGTGCGTGAATGTGAACTTATGCAGCTTTTGCCCGATGTCTCGAACCAGCTGCTCTGAAACGGTTTGTAAGGGGTTCCTTCGTAGAGTCTTGCGATTGCCTCCACCCTTCCGAGGGTAGAAAAAGTATCTTCTGTCATTATATGATCTGTTTTATCTTTCAAAGATACTGCAATAATTTGGAAATCTTGCTTTTGACCCGAATAATCTATAATTTTGAAAAAATAAAGCGACTAGAGCATGAAGAAACTTCACAGAAGCCAGGTGCTGGCGGTCCTTGCCTGCCTTGCCCTTCTTTCCTGCGCAAGGCAGAATGAAACTGATTATACCTTGTGGTACCGAAAACCTGCCGTGGAATGGGAGGAAGCTCTTCCTTTAGGCAACGGACGTCTCGGAGCCATGGTCTATGGTGATCCGTTCCATGAGTGCATACAGGTCAATGAAGAGAGCCTTTGGGCAGGTTCCCGCATGAACAGCAACAATCCCGAGTCTGCAAAGAATCTCGGCAGACTGAGGGAACTTGTCATGAACGGACAGTTTACGGAGGCTCATGCTCTGGCCGCAGAAACCATGGTCGGAGTTCCTCCACATATCCGTTCATATCAGACCTTGGGAAACATTTTTATCGATCATTCTGTATCGGATACCCTCGGTTACCGCCGTTCCCTCAACCTGAACAGCGGAGTCAGTCTCGTGGAATTTACCGGTGACGGTACCGGATACAGGCAGGAAGTGTTTGTTTCCGCTCCTGACAATGTGATGGCAGTGCGACTGAGCGCATCGGAGAAAGGTAAGCTGGATGCGCTTGTGTGCATGGAAAGGGATATCGATGCCGTCTTTACGGTCAATGGCAGCGATGTCGTCATGAAAGGGCAGATCGTGGATGAAGACAGCGAGCGGACAGGCAAGGGAGGTGAGCACATGAAGTTCGCTTCGGTTCTTCGCATTCTTCCGAAGGGAGGAAGACTTGTGGAAGAGGAGGGTGGTCTCCGCATTGAGAAGGCTGACGAGGCTGTCATCCTGTTCACGGCGGCTACCGACTATAGTCTCGAAATAATGGATTTCGACCGCAGCATCGAACCTTATTCGGTCTGTGAAAGCATCTTGGAAAAGGCGTCGGCATATGATTGGAAGACCCTTCTGGAACGTCATACAGAGGATCATGCCCGGATATTCGGACGTGTGGATCTCGATCTTGGAAAAACTTCTCAGTCATCCCTGCCCGTTGACAGACGACTTGAGGATTTCAGGAACGGTGCGGACGATCCGGAGCTGATAGCCCTGTATTTCCAGTACGGACGCTATCTGCTGATGGGCAGTTCGAGGGCTCCGGGAGTGCTTCCTGCAAATCTGCAGGGTGTATGGAATCATGAATACGATGCCCCTTGGAATTCCGATTTCCATACGAACATAAATCTTCAGATGAACTACTGGCCTGCAGAGGTGTGCAATCTCAGCGAAACTGCCCTTCCTCTTACCGGTTTTCTGGAGCGTCTTCAGGTTCCCGGAAGCGTCACGGCCAGGGAAATGTACAATGCGCGCGGATGGACTGTCCACCATGTCACCGATCCGTTCGGCTATACTGCGGTAAATGCCGGAGTATGGGGATGTTTCCCTATGGGAGGTCCTTGGATCACTTTCCCTCTGTTCGAGCATTTCAGCTTTACCCAGGATAAGGAATATCTCAGGGAAAAGGCTTATCCTATAATGAAGTCTTCTGCGCTGTTTGTTCTCGATTATCTTATCAAAGACTCTAAGGGACAGTGGGTTACGGTTCCATCCAATTCTCCTGAGAACAAATATGAGGATCCTCGAACCGGCAAGGCTCAGGAAATAACATACGGAAGCACCATGGATGTGCAGATCATCACGGAACTCTTCCGCAACTGCATCGCCTCATCTGAAATCCTTGGCTGCGACAAGGAGTTTGCCGACACCTTGAAACAGGTCATGGCGGATCTCCCTCCTGTCAGGATCTCTCCTTCGACAGGCGGTATCCAGGAGTGGGTTGAGGATTATAAGGAGATAGAGCCGGGCCACAGACACATATCCCATCTGCTCGGCCTGCATCCCGGAACCCAGATCACCCCGTCGACTCCGGAACTGTTCGAGGCAGCCCGCAAGACGATTGACAGACGACTTTCCCACGGAGGCGGACATACAGGCTGGAGCCGTGCCTGGGTAATTAATTTCTATGCGCGTCTGCTCGACGGGGAAAATGCACTCCATCATGTGAATGAGCTTCTTAAGAAATCGACGCACAAGAACCTTTTCGATGACCATCCGCCTTTCCAGATCGACGGCAACTTCGGAGGAACCGCCGGCATAGCCGAGATGCTGATTCAAAGTCACGGAGGCTGCATCCATCTACTTCCTGCTCTGCCTCAGGCATGGAAAGACGGCTCTTTCAGGGGCTTGAAGGCGAGAGGAAACTATGAGGTCTCATGCTCATGGAAGGAGGGAAGACTGGATGAGGCTGAGATCGTTCCGCTTGAAGGCGGAAAGTGTGTCCTCAGGATGCGTGAGCCTTTTGCAGTCATGGTAAACGGCAGGGAAACGGTTGTTTCTGAGGAAATTTCAGCAGTGGATGGAAACTGGCATGAAGCAGTTTTCGAGACATTGCGCGGAAGTGTTTGTCGTATCGTACCAAAAAATAATTAAATTTGCAGGGATATAGCCGCGGATATTCAAACTATTAACCAATAAATCAATGAAAAGAATAATTTTATTTGCTTTGGCAGCTCTTGTGGCCTTCCCACAGATCGGAGCAGCAAAGAAAGACAAGTCCGAGGGACTTAAGGTGATGACGTATAACATCAGGTATGGTTCAGCTGATGACGGCACGAACAAGTGGGATTACAGATGGCCTGCGACAATAGAGATGCTCAACGACGTCAAGCCTGATGTCTTCGGTGTGCAGGAAGCCCTGGATTTCCAGCTCACGCATGTGAAGGAGTTTGCCGACAACTACAATTTCGTGGGTGTAGGTCGTGAGGACGGAAAGAGCGATGGCGAGCATATGGCCATCTTCTGGAACAAGAAGACCGTCAAGGTCGTGAAATGGGGTACCTTCTGGCTTTCGGAGACTCCTGAAAAGCCTTCAATGGGTTGGGATGCCGCATGCTTCAGAACAGCTACATGGGCCCTCATGAAGGACAAGAAGACAGGAAACAAGTTCTATTTCGTGAACACTCATCTCGACCATGTAGGCAAGGAGGCACGCAAGCTCGGTCTCAAGCTCATCGTGGACAGAATCGCCGACATCAATCCTGAGGGTTATCCTATGGTGCTTACAGGTGACTTCAACGTCACTTCTGACGATCCTTGCCTTGTTGACCTTGACAAGGTCATGACCAGCACAAGAAAGATTGCGACGAAGACCGACAGCAAGGGTACATTCAACGACTGGAGAAAGGACCGTGAAGGACCTGTGATCGACTTCATTTATGTGTCAGGCTTCAGTTCAGTGCTTGAATGTCAGACCATTACAAAGGAATACGCCAAGAAGCCGTTCATTTCTGACCACTATCCGGTGATGTCAGTCCTTGTCTTCTAAGAAGGTTATTTCTTCAGCAGCTTCCAGGTTATGTTCAGGGAGCGCAGGTCTTCCAGGAGGGAAGATGTAACGGCTATCTTGAACTTTCTGGAGAGGAATTCGATATTCCATTTGTTTTCAGGATCATAGAGGAACATTGTGAGCGGAACGCTTCCTTTGTTCCTCTTTATCATTTTCACGAGCTTCTCCCTGAACTCCTGCGAGAGCATAGGTGTCGACAGCTGGATGGAGAATCCCTTCACATAGGTGTCCGTCACATTGCCCAGAAGCATCATGTTCCTTGGCTTGAAGGCATAGTCGGATGTCTTGCCCTTGGCTCTTTCCTCCGGTTTTATGTAGTACTTCTCCTCGATCACACCTTCTATGAAAAGGGCGCTGTGGAGCTGCTCGTACTGCATGAAGGTTTCATGGTCCTTGCCGAAGAAGGCGAATTCGTAGCTTCCGCCATAGTCTTCTACGGTCATTCTTGACATCGGACGGTTGGTCTTGGTATAGCCCTCGGATCTGGCTGTCACGAAGCCGGCGATGTTCACCTTCAGCTTGGTCTTCTTCTCCTGGCATTCTGCCACGAGGGCCGGAAGTTCGCTGATCTGGCAGGTCGTGAAGTTTTCAAGTTCAAACGAATATGCATCAAGAGGATGAGAAGAAAGATACATTCCCACCAGCTCCTTTTCCATCTGGAGCTTCTCGAGAATATTGTCCTCACCTGTCATAGGCGGAATCTCAGGTCTTTCCGGCTTGAGCTCCTCCACCTCTCCGAAGAGCGACACGGCACTTTCCATGGTGTCCTTCCTGTAAAGTTCGCCGTACTTGAGGAGAACATCTATGAAGGCGTCTCCGTTCCTGCATGGCAGCATGAACTGCCTTCTGTTGAGTCCGAAGCTGTCGAAGGCTCCTGAGTGCAGAAGTGCCTCGAAAGCCTTTCTGTTCACGGTTCCGGACATACGTTCCACAAAGTCGAAGATATCGGCAAAAAGGCCGTTTTCCTCGCGTTCTGCGAGGATTGCACGCACGATGTTGTCTCCGAAGCCCTTGATTCCTCCCAATCCGAAGCGTATCTCTCCCTGCTTGTTGACGGTGAAGCGTGAATCCGACTCGTTGATGTCCGGATTGAGCACCTTTATTCCGCTTTTCTTGCAGTCATCCATGATCTTCTTGATCTCATCCATGTTGGAGAGGTTCTTGGTCAGGTTGGCTGCCTGGAATTCGGCCGGATAATGGGCCTTGAGATAGCCCGTCTGGTAGCTCACCCATGCATAGCAGGTAGCGTGGGACTTGTTGAAGGCATAGGCTGCGAACTTCTCCCAGTCAGTCCAGATCTTTTCCAGCACTTCCTTGGGATGTCCGTTCTTCTCTCCACCCTCAAGAAAGAGGCCCTTGAGCGAGTTCAGGAGGTCTATGATCTTCTTACCCATTGCTTTACGCAAGGTGTCGGCCTGACCTCTGGTGAAGTCGGCGAGCTTGCGTGACAGGAGCATCACCTGCTCCTGATATACCGTGATTCCGTAAGTGTCCTGAAGGATTCCTTCCATTTCCGGAAGGTCGTACACTATCGGCTGGCGTCCCTGCTTTCTTTCCACGAAGTCAGGGATATAGTCCATAGGGCCCGGACGGTAGAGCGCGTTCATGGCGATGAGGTCCTCGAAGCGGGTAGGCTGGAGCTTTGTCAGCCATTCCTTCATTCCGGGCGATTCGAACTGGAAGACGCTGGTGGTGTCTCCGCGGCTGTAGAGGGCATATGTCTCGGCGTCGTCGATCGGAATCTTCTCTATGTCGAATTCGATGCCTGAGCGTTTCTTGATGTTGGCCTGGCATTCCTTGATGATGGACAGGGTCCTCAGACCAAGGAAGTCCATCTTGAGCATTCCCACCTCCTCGATGTAGTGGCCGTCGTACTGGGACACCCACACTTCCTCCCCTGTGAGCTTGTCGTTGGCTATGGAGATAGGAATGTATTCCGTGAGGTTTCCACGGCCGATGATCATCGCGCAGGCATGCACGCCGGTCTGGCGGATGCAGCCTTCAAGCTTTTCTGCATACTCCAGTACCTCCTTTGTCTGCTCCGTACCGTTTTCGACCTCGTTCTTGAGTTCTCCGTACTTTATGCAGTTCTTCAGTTTCGGCTTGAATTCCTTCGTGACCTTCTTGCCGTCTTCCACCACCGTGGCTTCGAACGGTCTGTCCGGAACGAGCTTGGTGAGCCTGTTGGACTCGTCGATGGACATCTTGCTCACACGGGCCACATCCTTGATTGCGGATTTTGCGGCCATGGTTCCGTAAGTGATCACATGTGAGATGTGGTCCTTGCCGTATTTCTCTTCTATATACTGGAACACACGGTAACGTCCGTCATCGTCGAAGTCGATGTCCACATCGGGCATGTTGATTCGGTCAGGGTTGAGGAATCGCTCGAAGAGCAGGTCGTACTTGATAGGGTCTATGTTGGTGATCTTCAAGCAGTAGGCTACAGCGGAACCTGCTGCGGAACCACGTCCCGGTCCTACGGATATGCCTTCGCTGCGTGCTGCCGCGATGAAGTCCTGGACGATGAGGAAGTAGTCCGGGAAACCCATCTTGCAGATGGTCTTGAGCTCGAATTCTATACGCTCTGCCTGTTCGTCCGTAAGCGTATCCCCATATCGCCATTCCGCTCCCTTGTATGTGAGGTGGCAGAGATATGCGACCGAGTTGCAGAACTCTTCGCCACGTTCGTTTCCGTTCTTGTCGCAGCGTCCTTCGTCAATGATGGACTTGTATTTCTCGAGATATGTGTCTATGTCGGCAAGGAACTCTTCCGGAAGGTCGAACTTTGGAAGGATAGGATCCTTGTCGATCTTGAATGTCTCTATCTTTTCAGCTACTTCGAGGGTGTTGCTCAGGGTCTCGGGATGCTTGTAGAATATGTCCAGCATCTCCTCTTCGCTCTTGAGATACTCCTGCTGGGTGTATCTCATTCGGTCAGGGTCGTCGATGTTGGCATTCGTCGTGAGACAGATGAGCCTGTCATGTGCGGGGCCGTCCTCCTTGCGCGTGAAGTGGACGTCGTTTGTGGCCACCACCTTGGTTCCGGTCTTTTCCGCAAGTTCGAAAATTCCCTTGTTGGCCTCCAGCTGCTTCTCATACACCTCCTGGGACTGGCCTGGGACGAGGGTCTTATGTTCTTGAACCTCAAGGTAATAATCCTCTCCGAACACTCTCTTGTGCCACATCACGGCCTCTTCTGCCGCCTTCATGTCCCCGGCAAGGACTGCCCTCGGAATCTCTCCTGCTATGCAGGCCGAGCAGCATACAAGGTCGCCTGAGTATTTTTCCACCACCTCATGTGAAACCCTTGGCTTCTCATAATATTTACCCTCGATGTGTCCGGTCGACACGATCTTCATCAGGTTCCTGTAGCCGTTGTAGTTCTTGGCCAGAAGGATGAGATGGAAATATCCTCTGTGATCCTTGTCCTTGAGCTTGTGGTCATAGTGCTTGGTCACATAGATCTCGCAGCCGATGATAGGCTTTACCTCGGGAAACTTCTTGGCCACCTTCAGAAACTCCTTCACACCGTACATGTTTCCATGGTCAGTGATGGCAAGTGCCGGCATTTCAAGCTCTTTAGCGCGTTCAAAAAGACTAGCTATCGATGCCTGACCGTCAAGAATCGAGTACTGTGTATGGACATGAAGATGGACGAATGACATGGCTGTATGGATTAAGGAGGACAAAGATAGTCAAACTTCCACTACCTTTAAAAATAATATTACTACTTTTGCAGTATTAATATCAGATGCCATGAAAAGAATCTTATACCTTTCTGCCGCCATCCTTCTCGTCATATTCTGCAGCGGCTGTTCTTCGCAGAAGAAATATGCCGGCAATCCTGTTTTTCCCGGCAGATATGCCGATCCTGAGGGAGTGGTGTGGGATGATGAATACTGGATATTTCCGACTGCCTCCCTTCCTTTCGAGGAGCAGACCTATCTTGATGCCTTCTCTTCAAAGGATCTTGTGAACTGGACCAAGCATGAAAGAATCATAGACAACAAGGAGGTCAAGTGGCTGTGGCAGGCTATGTGGGCTCCTGCCATCGTGAGGAAGGACGGTTCGTATTACCTTTTCTTCGGTGGAAACGACATGCATGAGAAAGGTGAAGGCGGTATCGGAGTGGCAAGGGCTGACAGGCCTGAGGGTCCGTACAAGGATATCCTCGGAAAGCCTCTGATCGACGAGGTCGTCAACGGGGCTCAGCCTATCGACCAGTTCGTGTTCCAGGATGTCGACGGGACATACTACATGTACTACGGAGGCTGGAGACATTGCAATGTGGTGAAGCTCAATGATGATTTCACAGGTCTTGTTCCGTTCGATGACGGGGAATACTACAAGGAGGTCACTCCGGAAAAGTATGTGGAAGGCCCGTTCATGTTCATGAAGGACGGAAAGTACTATTTCATGTGGTCTGAAGGAGGCTGGACAGGCCCTGACTATTGTGTGGCCTATGCAATAGCCGACAATCCTCTCGGACCGTTCAGGAGGATAGGCAAGATTCTGGAACAGGATCCCGAGGTGGGTACCGGAGCCGGTCATCATTCGGTGATATATAATGAAAAGAAGGATAAATGGTACATCGTATATCATCGTCATCCTCTCGGCAGTACTGACGGAAACGACCGCGAGGTCTGCATAGACGAGATGCATTTCGATGAGAACGGCTACATCCTTCCTGTAAAGATAACCTTCGAGGGTGTGCGCAAAGCTCGACTGTAATGGCAAAGAAGACAGAAAAGACCAATGCGGCCCGCCTTCTGGACAAGGCCGGCCTGAAATATTCCCTTATTCCCTATGAGTTCGATGAGAACGACCTTGCCGCTCAGCATGTCGCTGACAGTCTGGGTCAGGATATAGCCCGTGTGTTCAAGACCCTGGTGCTTCATGGCGACAGGACCGGATATATCGTCTGTGTGGTTCCCGGCAATGCCGAGGTGGATCTGAAGGCGCTGGCAAAGGTCTCCGGCAACAAGAAGGTCGAGATGATCGCGATGAAGGATCTGCTCGGAGTGACCGGATACATACGCGGCGGCTGTTCTCCGATAGGCATGAAGAAACGTTTCCCGACATATTTCCACAGCACGGCTCTAGACTTCGATACTATCTATGTCAGTGCCGGTGTACGGGGGCTTCAGCTGGAGATCTCACCTTCTGATCTTATAGGTTATACAGGTGCTGTCGTCGGCGAAGTTGCGGCCTGTCAGTTTGCGAAGTAGTTAAAAAAAACTATCTTTGCCCCTTGTTTTTCGCGAAATGGGAAAGATCAGGAAATATACTGCATTGTTTTTCCTTGCACTCTTCGGGTGGTACTTCTCAAGTATCAACCTCTTTCCCCATATCCACATTGTAAACGGCAATTCCATTGCCCATTCGCACTTCGGCGGTACGTCCGAGCACGGCCATAGTGAAGGCGAATACGCTATCATCGACCTTTTGTCTACATGGCAGACGGAGGCAGCTGACCCTTTGTGTGATGCATCGCTTCCGTTCTATCTGTCTGATGCAGGCTTATGCGTCCGGCACATGTCATTCCATGTTCCTGCAAGCGTATGTCCTGCCCATTCCCTCAGGGGACCTCCTCAGGTCTGATCCCCCTTTTCCATACAACAGACAATAGTAAACCCTAAAGACACAAAAGATGAAAAGATTATTTTCAGCTTTGGTGGCGGCATTGTGTATTGTGCTGACCGCCAAGGCTTCAGATACAGATGCACATATATACGGCCACATAATAGACAGCGCGACAGGGGAGCATCTTCCCCATATAGTAGTCATGCTCCAAGGAACCACAATCGGAGTAAGTACTGACAATACAGGCCATTACGTAATGAGAAACCTTCCCGAAGGAAAGTTCGTCCTCGAAGTTTCCGCAGTAGGATACAGGACGCAGACACGGGAAGTGGAAATAAGGAGAGGGCTTTCAATGGAGGTCAATTTCATGCTTGAAGAAGACCTTGTCCTTCTCGATGGAGTCATTGTTTCAGCCACGAGAAGCGAGACGACAAGAAAGATGTCTCCGACTCTTGTAAATGTCGTGAGCATGGATACCTATGCCAAGGGAAACTGCACCACAGTGGCGCAGGGCCTTGGTTTCCAGCCGGGAGTCAGAGTCGAGAACAACTGTCAGAACTGCGGTTTCCAGCAGGTCAGGATAAACGGACTTGACGGTCAGTACACGCAGATCCTGATCGATTCCCGTCCGATATTCAGTGCTCTCGCAGGTGTGTACGGCATAGAGCAGCTGCCTGCGAACATGGTGGACAGGGTCGAGGTCATGAGAGGAGGAGGCTCTGCCCTTTTCGGCTCCTCTGCCATAGCCGGAACCATCAACATCATAACAAAGGAACCAGTCCGCAACTCTGCCGCAGTTTCGCACACACTCACTGCTGTCGGAGGCACGTCAGCCTTTCACAACACAACGGATATCAATGCCTCGATGGTTTCGGAGGACGGCAGGCTCGGTCTTGCTGTCTTTGCCCAGAACACCGGAAAGGATGCCTGGGATGCAAATGGAGACGGGTTCACCGAACTGTCGGAAATATCCGGACAGACAGCCGGTTTCAGAGGTTATGTCAAGACAGGTGTGTACTCCAAGCTCACGGCTGAGTATCATCATCTGCAGGAAACCCGCAGGGGAGGCGACAATATAGACCTGCCTCCGCACGAGGCTATGATTGCGGAACAGACCACGCACGGGATCAATACCGGAGGACTCAAGTTCGACTGGTTTTCCCCTGACAGAAAGCACAGGTTCAATGCCTTTGCCTCAGTCCAGCACATCGACCGTGACAGCTATTACGGAGCAGGCATGGATCCGAATGCTTACGGCAGTACGAAGGATCTGACCTGGGTTGGAGGTGCACAGTACATCTACAGGTTTGACAGATGCCTTTTCATGCCCGCAGACCTTACTCTCGGCATGGAATACAACGAGGACTATCTCAAGGACAATATGTGGGGCTACGGCAGGCTGACCGACCAGACCGTGAGAATAGCCAGCCTTTATGCCCAGAACGAATGGAAGAACGAGCACTGGGGCATTCTGGTAGGAGGAAGGCTCGACAAGCATAATCTCATCAGGAAGCTTATATTCAGCCCGCGCGCTAACCTCAGGTACAATCCTGTGGAGAACGTAAACCTCAGGGCAAGCTACTCATACGGCTTCCGTGCTCCTCAGGCCTTCGACGAAGACCTTCACATCGACAATGTCGGAGGTACGGTTTCAATGATCCGGCTTGCAGATGACCTGAGGGTTGAAAACTCCCAGAGTGTCAGTCTTTCAGGCGATTTCTACCACTCCTGGGGCAGCTGGCAGGGCAATCTCCTTGTGGAGGGTTTCTTCACGGATCTCGACGATGTCTTTGCCTTGAAGGAACTTGGCCTGGAGGACGGAATCCTGATAAAGGAAAGGTACAACGAGTCAGGTGCGAGGGTGTTCGGAGCCAATCTCGAAGGAAAAGTGGCCTGGAAGGATGTCCTTCAGGTGCAGGCCGGCCTTACCATGCAGAACTCCCGTTACAAGGAAGTGCGCAGATGGAGCGATGAGGGAGATGTCGAGGCTACGAGAAAGATGTTCAGGACACCGGATTTCTACGGATATTGTACGGCTTCGTACAATCCGCTTAAGAAGATGACTCTGTCACTGACAGGAACCTATACGGGAAGCATGCTTGTGGAGCATCACGCAGGTGCGATAGAGCAGAATATAAGTGTAGAGACCCCGGATTTCTGGGATCTCAATTTCAAGATAGCCTATGACTTCAGGATCTTCAGAAGCTTTTCGCTTCAGCTCAATGCCGGAGTCCAGAACATGCTGAACTCGTTCCAGAAGGACTTTGACTGCGGCCCTGACAGGGACTCAGGCTACATCTACGGACCTACTCTGCCTCGCTCGTTCTTTTTCGGAGTAAGGCTTGACTATTGATTCCGTCTCAGACCCTGAGTTTGAGACCGGCGAATATCGTGTCGGGCCTGAATGCGAATACCGATGCCATTTCTCCTGCCATGCAGAAGCCGCACTGGTCGCATTTGTCTGTACCGTCACCGACGCAGAGTCCTCTCTTTCCGTCAGGATAGACGAAGTCGGTGACCCAGCAGCGGCGGGTGAATTTATTGGTCTTCATGAGCTTGAGGCCTGACACTGAATTCATTATAGGGTAGCCTTTCTTCTTGTATTCGATCACACGGTCGATGATTTCCGCTCTTTTCTCCATGTCCAGCGCGAGGTATTCGGTACCTTCGAACGGAGTGTGGAAATTGATCGATATGCATTCTATCGCAGGGTTGTTCCTTGCATATTCGATGGTGTCGTCGACAGCCGTGTAATTGAGAGTGTTCACCACCATGTTCACGCTCAGATGCTTGTGTCCGCATTCGGCGATGTTCTTTTCAAGTTTTGCGAAAGTTCCCTGACCGCGTACTTCTTCGTGGTATTTTCCGGCTCCGTCCAGGCTCACCCAGATGGAATCGGCTCGTGATCCCTTGAAAGGAAGCTGTGCATTTGTCGTGATGGTGCAGGAGAAGAAGCCGATCTCCTTAGCAAGGTCGATCAGATCGTTTATCCTTTTGTCGCCATCTTTCCAGATTGTCACTTCTCCACCTTCGAAATCCACGAACCTCGAACCTGCATCGTATGACATCTGGAGATGCCGGCGCACCTGCTCATAGGTCATGTTGTGAGGATTCTTGAGCTCATACACGCTGCAGTGCTTGCATCTGAGGTTGCATATGTCCGAAATGAAAAGTACGGTCTGAAGGGGGGCCTTCCTGCCGAAAAGACGGGCTCTGAGAAACCACCAGCCCAGATAAAACAGTTTTCTCATATTATCCGAAAATAAGATTAACGATTATGATTGTCATGCAGAACATCATCACGATGTTTCGTGCAGTGAGCCAGCGGAGCATGAACCAGTCGATGCCGGCTTTGCGGAACCTGTCGAAGTCTCCCATCGGTCCCATCCATTTCTTTGGCTCGACAGGAACATCCCTGTGATTCACGAAGTCATCAAGCGACTTTACCAGCCAGAGAGACACAGGCATGACTGCAAATACAGCGAGATATGCCGGATGCATCTGTCCTAAGGCGACTCCGGTAGCTACCATGAGATACGGCAGTGTGTTCAGCAGGGCTGAGAAGACGATCTGGCCTCTGCCTGAACCCATCAGGTGCGCCATGGTCTTCTTTCCCATCTTCCTGTCAGGCACTGCATCGAGGACTGAATGCGAGTACACGATGTTGGTTACAAGCATGCCCACGGCCATCGACAGCCACAGTATCTTCCAATCCAGACCGCCGGTTATTGAATAGTACACGCCTGTCATCAGGAGCGGACCGAACATCAGGAATATGACAAGTTCTCCAAGTCCGTGAAAACCAAGCTTCAACGGTTTTCCGGAGTATGACTCTCCGATTACGGCTGCAGCTGCTGCCCACCAGAGGATCTTCCATCCTCTTACCGCTGTCACAACTCCGGCTGCCGTGCCTGCGACAAGGAGGAATACGAATACGGCCTTGAGGAGATCCGAATGTGTGGCTTCTCCGGAAGTCAGGTAGGGATATTTGACCATCCTGCCGCGGAAGCCTTCGTTCGCGACCTTCTGCCTCGCTTCTGCCGAGCCTTCCTTGTAGTCGAACCAGTCGTCAAGGAGATTCAGTCCGAGATGCAGGAATATGACTCCTATGACAGCGGCTACGGCAGCTATGATGTTGAATTCGGTGTTTCCGTATGACAATGCGACGGCCGTAAGTGCCGGCAGAAGCGACTGGGGCAGGGATATAGGTCGTGCATTGTTGAACCAGAAGCTGATCTTGTTTTTCATTTTATTTTAGTCTATTGATCTGTCTATCGAGAAACGTGTTATCTTCCTTGATGTGTTCTTCTGGAATTCAGTGTCCCTGAGCTTTACCCTTTTGACAGCCTTGTAAGGCGGCATCTTTGCATTAAGAGCCTTTACCTGAGTCTCGAAATACTCCTGGAGGTTGACTATGCCCTTGTCTGCAAGCAGGTCGGCGTCAGGGAATATCTCGGCGACGATGGTTATCTTGTCTTTCTGGACACGGCTTTCGCCTGCATATACCACCACTTCGCTGACACCTTCCACCTTTTGCAGGTCGGCCTCGATTTCCTCAGGATATACATTCTTTCCGTTTGAAAGGATTATGAGATTCTTCTTCCTGCCGGTGATGTATATCCAGCCTTCCTCATCCAGCTTGCCGTAGTCTCCCGTATGGAAGAACCCGTCCTTGTCGAACACTTCCGCCGTAGCTTCCGGATTGTTGAAATAGCCGAGCATCACATTCGGTCCCTTTACGCAGATTTCACCTTCACCATTCTCGTCCGGATCGTCGATCTTCACGCGGCAGGCCAGGATCGGCGTACCTACGCTGCCCGGCTTGCGGTACTTGTTCCTGTTTGCGGAAATCAATGGCGAACACTCCGTGATGCCGTAGCCGTTCAGGACGGTGATGCCTATGGAATCGAATGTGCGGATTATATCTTCATCGAGCTTGGCACCTCCGCAGATGATGAGTTCGAGCTTACCGCCGAAGGCGCTGAGGACGCTGGCGAAGAGTTTCCTCCTTATGTCTATGCCTGCTTTCCTGAGCAGGTCGCTGAATTTCATCATGGCTTTCAGCATGCCCTCTTTTCCGCTCTTGCGCGCCGTAGTCCAGATCTTCTTGTTCATCATTTCAAGGAAGGCAGGGACAAGAATGAGATGTGTCGGCTGCTGCTCGCGGATCTCGTCGCTAACATGCTTGATTCCGCTGGAGATATAGACCTCGCAGCCCTGTGACAGATGGCCTACATAATTGACTGTGGAGCCGAATGTGTGGTGAGGAGGGAGGACGTGGAGAGTCTTTCTGGTTATGTCGAAATTGTACATTCCGAGAGTCATGTCCAGTCCTATGTTGGCCTGTGAAAGCATCACGCCCTTGCCTTTTCCCGTTGTTCCGGAAGTGAAGACGATGGAAGCGAGCTTGTTCACATCGATCTTGTAGTCGTAATATGAATTGTCTCCGTCCATGAAGAGCTTTGCGCCCTTGGCCTGAAGTTCGGCGAGGGTCGTAAATGACACGCCGACAGGGACAGCTTCTTTCAGGGTGCTTTGCGGATTGACTGCCACAAGCATCTCCACCGACTTGAGGCCTCCGCCGGCGAGCAGCTCCCTGATCTTTGATTCAGAGGCCTTTCCGACTATGACGGCCTTGCATCGGGTTGTGGATATGATGCCGTCGATGTCTTCAAGAGGCAGTTCCTTGTCTACAGGTACAGTGACCGATCCTATTGCCATGACTCCGAAGAACGAACAGCACCATCCGTAGGAGTTCTCTCCTATTATGGCGATGTTCTCTTCCCTGAGTCCGGCGGCTATAAGTGCTGTACCGAGGTTGCGGACATCCTCGCGCCATTGGGTGAAAGTAACCCTTCTGACTTCCTTGTCCCAATAATTTTCTTTGTATGAAATGGCCGTGCTTTCGCGGAAATTTTCTGCGGCCTCTTCGACGAGCGAACGCATGTCGTCAATGAAGGTCGTCTTGTAGATAGGATAATTCTTGTTCATTTTCAGGTTTCAGTACGATTGGTTAAAAATCTCCCAAAGTTAACGTTTTTTTGTGTCTGTTGTCTGTCCCATCTACAGAAATAAACCCCCTAAACACAAAAAAGGAAGCCTTAGTCGATTACGAACCCTTGGGTTCTCATCCCCCCCTATAACACAAAAAGGAAGCCTTGCGACTTCCTTCTTTGCGGTGAGAGGGGGATTCGAACCCCCGGTACGGTTACCCGTACGTCAGTTTAGCAAACTGGTGGTTTCAGCCACTCACCCATCTCACCAAAACTGACCCGTTTTTCCTAACGGGACTGCAAAGATATAAATAAATTTGATGATTCACCAAATAAAACTTCATGTTATGGCAGCGTCGGTGCATAAAACTGTCTGAATTTGTACCGACGGTATCAAAAAACTGTCGAGTTTGCCATAAAAGAAGGGCGTCGGTACGAGATCTCTTAAAAACTCGTACCGACGCTCCTTATATCATTGGCGGATTACTGCTTGGCGATGTTTTCGCGCATTTCAGTGTCGGCCTGGATGTTCTTCATCTTGTAATAGTCCATGATGCCGAGATTTCCGTTGCGGAAGGCTTCTGCCATTGCAAGAGGAACTTCTGCCTCCGCCTCGATCACGCGGGCGCGTGCTTCCTGAGCCTTTGCCTTCATTTCCTGCTCGAGGGCTACAGCCATTGCGCGGCGCTCCTCTGCGCGTGCCTGGGCAATGTTCTTGTCAGCCGATGCCTGATCCATCTGAAGGACAGCTCCGATGTTCTTTCCTATGTCGATGTCAGCTATGTCGATTGAAAGGATTTCAAAGGCTGTTCCGGCATCAAGACCCTTGTTGAGTACCACCTTGGAGATGCTGTCAGGGTTCTCGAGAACGAGCTTGTGGCTTTCTGCAGAACCGATTGAAGATACGATACCTTCACCTACACGGGCAAGTACGGTCTCCTCTCCGGCTCCACCTACGAGCTGCTTGATGTTGGCGCGTACGGTCACACGTGCCTTTGCAATGAGCTGGATACCGTCCTTTGCAACGGCTGTTACAGGAGGTGTGTTGATGACCTTAGGGTTTACCGACATCTGTACGGCTTCGAACACATCTCGACCGGCAAGGTCTATGGCTGCCGCCATCTTGAAATCAAGGGAGATGTTTGCCTTGTCTGCTGATATCAGGGCGTTCACTACCTTAGGTACATTTCCTTTTGCGAGATAATGAGCCTCAAGTTCATTGGCGTAGAGTGTGAGTCCTGCCTTGGTGCCTGTGACCATAGCCATGACTATTGTGTTTGGGGAAACACCTCTCCAGCGCATGAGAACGAGCTGGATGAGTGAGATTCTTACACCTGAAATCAGGGCCTGGAACCACAGGGTCACAGGGAAGAACCAAAGAAAGATCGCAAGTCCGACTATCGATACTGCAATCCATACGATAATCATTACATCCATAGTATGAGTTTGTTAAAATTCTGCTGTATAAGGTTTTACATAGATCCTGTTGTCCTCGATGAGAACCACTTCAATCTCCACTCCGGGATCGATCATCCCTTCGAGGGCCTTGACTTCGTAGACCTCTTCCGCAATGCGTGCGGAACCCATCGGAGCCAGTCTTGTAAGGGTCTGGCCTCTGTCTCCTGTTTTCAGGCTGTCTTTAAGTGAGCCTATGGCCTTGGAGTCTATGTTCGTGTTGAGGGTGAATCTTTTCCATGTCTTGGCCCTGAGCACCCAGGCGGTCAGGGCAACGATGAGAAGGGCGTTTATTGCAGTGACTATGGCTCCGGTGACATTACCCATCTGATTGAACGCATAGAAGCATGAGCCTCCCATGGAGAGAAGTCCGAGAATGCCGGCCACTCCGACTCCCGGAATGAGCAGGATCTCTGCAAAGATCAGCACAAGGCCGACCAGGATAAGTACGATTATGAATCCCATCTGTATAGTCCGTTATATTAAATGTCTCAATTCCTGCTGCCGGAGGCTACTGCGTTGCAGGTTACCTCACCTATGCCCATGGCCCTGATGAATTCTGCAAGTTTCTCAGCCTCGCTCTTGCCGGCATACGGGCCGATAATGTATGTCACACCTTCTTCTTCCTCTATCTTAGCTATATCCTTGCCTCCGGACTGCTGGTTGATACCTTCGGTCATGGCTCCGTCAAGCTCGCCCGAGGTCGGTATCACCCTTACCTCGTAAAGGTCGGATGACTTGCTTTTCTGAGTCTCCTGTGTGCGTGCCTTTGAAACTGATACTTCCTGTCCGTCGATGTATGCAACTATGAAAGCGCTTCTGAAACCGGCCCTCTTTACCTGATTGAGGCGTGACAGGACATCCTTGTATGAATTGAAGAGTCCGACTCTGTAGATATAATTGCCGCTTGCGTTCTTTCGTTCGAATACCGGACTCAGTCCCTTGAGTGACTTTACTGTGGCTTTTACGCCCGAAGAGAATATCTGTATCTGGTACACGATGCCGTCAGGAATGGTGTTGTCGAGGGCGAACTGTCCCTCCGGAAGTATCTTGAACGTGTAGTCGAACACCACAGGAGGATCCATCAGCTTGAGTTCAAGCCTGTCTCCCAAGGACATCTTCGTGAATGTATAGCTCGTAGCTTCTCCTACGACCTCCCTGTCAGCTGCAGCCATGACCTTGTCCGGATCGATGACCACTCCGCTGAAAAGAAACTCCATCTCTATCTTCTGCAGCTGTGCGGATGCCCTGTCGAGCGAATCCTGAAGTTTCGGAATCGCCGACTCTCTGCGCAGAATCTCGCTTGTGAGCCTGCTTCTCTCCCTGTCATCCTCGCTCATGGCGAAACGGTTGCGGTCTTCATCCAGAAGTATGCCCTGTCGTGAAATGGAATCCCTGAGGATTCTCACTTCTGTCATCTTGTCCAGATACCTCTGAATATCAATATTTTCCGGTATGTCCGTATTTATGGCGGCAGCTCCTCCCATCCTTTCCTTGGCATCGACTGGGTCAAGGGAGGCAAGCTCCATAAGTTCTTCCGGATCCTCTACGGCGTGTCTTACCGGCATGCTGTCGAATTCGAGGACATAGACCCAGACACTGTCGGCCGGGCAGTCTCTGTTCGATGCGAATATGGTGTGTTCGCCGTCAGGAGTGTTGACGAAAAGGAAGTCGTCTGCCGGCGAAGAGTAGGGGAAGCCCATGTTGACCGGAGCTGACCATTCGTTGTTCTCCTGATCCCATTCGGATACATAAAGGTCGTATCCTCCGACACCGTAAAGCCCCTCTGAAGCGAAATACAGCGATTTCCCGTCAGGGGAGAGCATAGGGTAGATTTCGTTGGACGCGGAGGTTACATTCTCGTTGAGGAGGGCAGGGTAGGTCCATGCCGTATCCTGACGTTCCGTCATGTATATGTTTCCGATTCCATCTGCATCCTGTGCGGAATAATATATCTGAGAAGCGTTTTCAGGCGCATAGAGGGCCTGGCGGAAACGTGATTCTGGCAGGGTGTCGAGCTGGTTCGGGGTCTTGCGCCAGCTCTTGTCGGGAAGGGGATAATAAAGGTAGAAGTCCTTGACAGGGAATCTGTGCTTTGCCACTACGACAGGCTTTCCTGCAAACGCTGCCATGTTCTTTCCGTTCTCGGAAAGGAGGATCCTGTCGCTGATCTTCATCCTCTGAAGCGAATCCGTCAGCATGAACGTGGAGTCTTCGGCAATGTCCATCGCTTCGTAATAGGTGTCGATCGACTGGTCGAACCTGTAGCCGGAGCGCAGAAGGTCACCCTGCAGAATGAGGCTGTCTATCTTCTGCTGCTGTTGTGCGTCAAGGCTGACGGCAAGGCACATCAGGACTGCCGTCAATAATATATTATGGAAGGATCCTATCCTCTTCATTTCGTTATATGTGGTCTGTTCAGCCTACAAAAATAGCAATTATTTGCAGAAACCGTCGATAAATCAGTGCAGTTTCTTCATTTATAAGAAAAAAATTGTAATTTTGTGCCCTATTTTGCGATTGGTATGCAAACAAATAACAATTAAACTATAATTTATTATGCAAAGTAAAGGTGCAATCAGATTTGTGGCGATTCTGCTCGCTATCGCATGTATCTGGCAGCTTTCGTTCACTGCTGTGACAATGAGGCAGGAGAACAAGGCGGAGAAATTTGCGGAAGCAGCCGTTGAGGCAGCTCAGAAGTCAGCAGCATTCGCCAAGGTTTCAGATGCAGACAAGGCTTTCTATCTCGACTCTATCCGTAAGGAGGAGAACAGACATTACCTTGATTCCATCTCATCCGAGAAGGTTTATTTCGGATACACTTACAAGGACGTGAAGTCTAAGGAGATCAACCTCGGTCTCGACCTCAAGGGAGGTATGAACGTAATGCTTCAGGTGCAGCTCAAGGACCTCGTGAAGGCTCTTGCAGGCGACAGCAACGTTCCTGAGTTCAATAGCGCACTTGCTCTCGCACAGGAGCGCAGCGTGGATTCAAGGGCAGACTTCATCACCCTTTTCGCAGAGGCTTGGGAAGAGACTGCAAACGGAATGCCTCTCGCACAGGTGTTCGGTACATATGAGATGAGGGACAAGATCAGCCCTGAGTCAACTGATGCAGAGGTTATCGGGGTCATCAGAGCAGAGGCTGAGAGCGCAATCTCAAACTCATTCAACGTCCTCAGAAACCGTATCGACCGTTTCGGTGTGACACAGCCTAACATCCAGAAGCTCGGCAACAGCGGCCGTATCCTCGTTGAGCTCCCAGGCGTAAAAGAGCCTGAGCGTGTAAGAAAGCTCCTCCAGGGAACCGCTTCACTCGAGTTCTGGGCAACATATGACGCAGCTGAGGTAGAGCCGTTCCTCGTTGAGGCAAATGCAGCTCTCGCTGAAATCCTTGCTGTACAGGAGGAGACTCCTGCAGCTGAGGAGAAGGCAGAGGAGACTGACGTGCTTGCTCAGGAGCTTCAGCAGAACGAGGCAGAGGCAGATGCTGCAATCATGAAGCAGAACCCTCTCTTCTCTGTTCTCCAGCCATCAGGCGCCCGCGGAACAGCATGCATCGGATATGCACACTATGCTGATACAGCAAAGATCAACAAGTATTTCTCAATGCCTCAGATCAAGAGCCTCTTCCCACCTGAGTTCAAGCCAATGTGGACTGTGAAGGCTTCAAAGTGGGCAGGCGAGAACATCTTCGAGCTCGTTGCAATCAAGGCTACTTCACGTGACGGCAAGGCTCCGCTTGACGGTGGCGTCGTTACAGATGCACGTGTACAGTACGGCAACAACGGCAGCCCTGAGGTTTCAATGTCAATGAATGCAGAGGGTGCGAACACTTGGGCAAGAATGACCAAGGACAACATCGGACGTCAGATCGCGATCGTACTCGACGGTATGGTATATTCTTATCCTACTGTACAGAGCGAGATTTCAGGCGGTAGCTCACAGATTACCGGTGACTTCACAGTAGAGGAGTCTGAGGACCTTGCAAACGTCCTCAAGTCAGGTAAGCTTCCTGCACCTGCAACTATCATCCAGGAGCAGGTCGTAGGACCTTCACTCGGTGCCGAGTCCATCAATGCAGGTCTCATCTCGTTCATCATCGCATTCTGCCTCGTACTTATATATATGGTACTCTTCTATCAGGGTGCCGGTCTCGTGGCTGACGTCGCACTTCTTGTGAACGTGCTCTTCCTCTTCGGAACCCTCGTTTCATTCGGTGCAGTCCTCACTCTCCCTGGTATCGCCGGTCTCGTCCTGACTCTCGGTATGGCAGTGGATGCCAACGTGATCATCTACGAGCGTGTGAAGGAAGAGCTTCGTGCAGGCAAGGGTCTTGGCAAGGCTATCCATGACGGTTATGCAAACGCTTACTCAGCTATCATCGACGGTCAGATCACAACCCTCCTTACTGGTATCGTTCTCTTCGTCTTCGGTTCTGGTCCTGTACAGGGCTTCGCTACAACCCTCATCATCGGTATCATCACTTCTATCCTTACATCTGTGTTCATCACAAGAATCATCTTCGATGACAGACTTGTAAAGGGCAAGAACATCACATTCGACAACAATCTTACAAGAAACTTCCTCCAGAATACTCATGTGGACTTCATCGGCAAGAAGAAGATCGCTTACATCGTTTCAGGTGTCATAATCGTTCTTTCACTCGTGTCTATGTTCACAAAGGGCTTCACCTATGGTGTAGACTTCACAGGTGGTCGTACCTATGTAGTAAGATTCGATTCAAATGTTACAGCTGAGGAAGTCCGTGCTGCCGCTATCGCAGAGTTCGACGGTGCTGTCGAGGTGAAGCAGTTCGGTGGTGACAGCCAGATGAAGATCACTACCCAGTATCTCGTTGAGGATGAGTCTACTGATGCAGATGCTCAGGTTGAGAACAAGCTCTACAACGCACTCAAGGGCTTCTTCGCAAAGGAGATTTCATTCGATGAGTTCACATCTACACTCGACAACCCTAACGGTATCATCAGCTCTGACAAGGTAGGTCCTACAATTGCAAACGACATCACAAGAAACGCTATCATCGCTGTGGTGATCGCCCTCTTCGTGATCTTCGCTTACATCGCAGTACGATTCAAGGGCTGGACTTGGGGTCTCGGTGGTGTTACAGGTCTTGCACATACCGCTCTTATCGTGATCGGCTTCTTCTCGATCTTCTCAGGTATCCTTCCATTCAGCCTTGATATCGACCAGACATTCATCGCTGCGATCCTGACAATCATCGGTTACGCAATCAACGATACAGTGGTTATCTTCGACCGTATCCGTGAGTACAAGGAGCTCCATCCTAAGGCAGACTTCCGTCAGAACGTGAACGAGGCCCTCAACAGCACTCTCTCACGTACAATGAATACATCACTCACAACTCTCGTTACAATGCTCGCTATCGCGATCTTCGGAGGTGAGGTGATCAGAGGTCTCGCAGTTGCCCTCATCGTGGGTATCGTTGTCGGAACATATGCTTCAATCTTCATCGCAACCCCTATCATGTTCGACGTAACAAAGAAGGTTGCTGACAAGAAATCAAGCAAATAATTCCAGATATAGGTAAATGTAAAGGCCGGCCTTTTCCAAGGTCGGCCTTTTAAACAAGATGGATATGAACAATAAGATTGTAAAGGCCCTTACCGCCCTGGTCTTTCTCGGCTTTGCCGTAGTACTTGTCCTGATGATGGTCAAGGATGCCGGTAACGGATTGGATACAATGGGTCAGAAAGGCTTCTTCGCCCTTTATGTGGTGCTTTTTCTCTATGCTTTGTGGAGGATCTTTGTACTTGTAAGGGATATAATCCGCAAATAGTTTGAAGGGCCTTCAACCTGACTTGCGGAATGAAGAACATATCAATGAACGGCATCTTGCTCCTTTCTATCCCTACACCAATGTAATCAACGGATTAGGTTGCTTTGCATCCGCTTCGGTCAGGGAAAGCGGGCTCATACGCGTTCAATGATCTCCATGCACATGCGGCCGTTGTGGTAAGGACATTTCCAGAATCCGGCCTTGTCGTCTTCACGGTTGACGCTGCCGTCTTCGCGCAGGCTCCAGAACCATTCCCCGTTCTCCTTGTCGATAAGGTTCCCTTTTATGAATTCCCAGCACATCAGAGCGTTCTCGAGGCCGGCAGGATCGCCGAAATGATCCCAGAGGTTGAAGCAGCCCACGACTGTCTCTGCCTGCACCCACCAGTGGCGGTCACCGTCTGCAGGGCCTTCGGAGCCATGTTTTTCGTATATCATGCCCCCCTCCTGCGTGAATCCTTCGAGAGCTGACGAAGCTATGCGCGGAACAAGTTTTTCCACGCGGTCGAGCACCTGAGGTTCGCCCAGCACAAGGGCGGCTTCGTGAATCAGCCATGAAGCCTCTATGTCGTGGCCGTAGGAAATGGTGTCGTAGCCGCAGTTCCAGTCGTCGTCGAAGAACAGCTTCAGATGTCCGTCAGGGCCGAGGATATGCCTTTCGAAGATCTCTATCAGACCGCGCAGCCTTTCCTTGAGACGGGAGTCTCCCCAGACGCGGTAAAGGCAGGTATATGCCTCAAGCACATGCAGATGCGTGTTCATTGTCTTGCTCTCGTTCGCATCCTTGTCGCTCAGACGCATGTCCTCGATCTGTTCCCATTCTCTTGTGAAGGCTTCGAAATATCCGTCCTTGACAGTATCGAAACTGTGGTCTTCTATGGCATTGAACAGCTTTATGGCATATTCGAGAGCTTCGCCGTCACCGGTGGCGCGGTTCAGTTCGGCAAGACCGTATATGGCGAATGCTATCGCGTAGATCTGCTTCTTTGTGTCGAGAGGGGAGCCGTCGGAGTTGAGGGACCAGTATATGCCTCCGAGTTCACGGTCGAAGAATCTGTCTATGATTTCCCTTTTGGCCCTTAAGGCCATCTCCAGATAGGATTCCGCCTCGGCTGAGCCTTTCAGCAGCCTGTAAGCGGATGCGAAGGTCCACAGGAGTCTCGCATTCATGATCGCCCCTTTCGGAGCCTTGGTGTCAAGCTTGTCGTTTCCGTCGATTCTTCCGTGGAATCCTCCGGAAGGATCCTGCATCCTTTCTGTCCAGTAAGGAAGGATGTTGTTGATGAGTTCCTGTCTTGCCTGCTTTGCAAGTGCTTGAGCCATAAATAATTCGGCTGCTGTTTTATTTACCTTCGCTGTCATTTCTTATGTCGGGTTCCACAAGTCTTATGTGGTTGGATATCTGAGAGTTTGTGGTGCTTGCGGAACTCCGGTTACAAATATAGGCAAATATTGCGTTTCGGTGATTATAGAGATAAAATCGCTATAATATTTGTTAAAATTGTATCATATTTGAAATTTTGCGTATTTTTGCAGAAATTTAACTTTCAGATAGTAATAATGGGCCGCGTCTTTACCGAAATACCTCTGTTGTCCGAGAAGGACTGCTTCCATATCGTGGAGCGTCACAAGACGGAATTCACCTATCCTCTGCACCAGCACAAGGAATTTGAGCTGAATTTTATAGAGAACGGATCCGGAGTCCGCAGGATTGTAGGTGACAGTGTTGAGGAAATTGCTGATTATGAGCTTGTTCTGATCGGAGGGGAAAATCTCGAGCATGTCTGGGAGCAGGGCAGGTGCGTCTCGAAGGACATCCGTGAGATCACCATCCAGTTCTCCCATGATATATTTTCCGGTGAACTCCTTTCCAGAAACCAGTTTGCCTCGATCAAGAGGATGCTAGGCAGGGCGGAGCATGGACTCTCTTTCCCGATGTCTTCAATAATGAAGGTGTATTCGGTTCTCGACACCCTCGCCTTCGAGCAGGACAGGTTCGTCCAGTTCCTGAAATTCCTTTATGTCCTGTATGAACTTTCCATTTCGGATGAGCCGAGAGTCCTTGCGTCAAGTTCTTTCGCCCATACTTCAAGAAGTACGGAAAGCCGTAGGATTCAGAAGGTTAAGCAGTATATAAACGATAACTACAACAAGCCTCTTACCCTTTCCGACCTGGCTGCTCTTGTCGGTATGAGCCCAGTGGCCTTCAGCCGTTTCTTCCGCGTCAGGACAGGACGTACCTTGTCGGACTACATAATCGACATCCGTCTTGGTTTTGCCGCCAGGATGCTTGTGGATTCCACAAGGAATGTGTCCGAGATCTGTTACGAGTGCGGCTTCAACAATCTGTCCAATTTCAACCGCACTTTCAAGGCAAAAAAAGGCTTTACACCGCGTGATTTCAGGGCTATGTTCAAGAAAAACAAGGTTATCGTTTAATTAGTATCATAATAAGATAAATTTGTATTTGTTTGACTTTTGGCGACTTTGTAAATTTGTGATATTAATTATAGCGCTAAAATTAAACAATGAAAATAACCCGTATGCTGTCATTCCTGGCAGTAACAGCATTGTCTCTGCTGTGTTCCTGCCGGTCGTCCGAGCCGTCTTTCGTAAAGGTTGAGGACGGCAGATTCTCATGTGATGACTATCCTTCCCACTACATAGGTACGAACTTCTGGTATGGCGCCATTCTCGCGTCAGATGGAGAAGGGGGTGACATCGAACGTCTCGAGACAGAACTTGATTCACTCAAGTCTTTGGGACTGATCAATTTACGTGTTCTTGTCGGCGGTGATGGCCCTGATGGAGTCCCTACCCGTATCGAGCCGACTCTCCAGAAGGAACCTGGCGTCTACAACGATACCATCTTCCGTGGTCTTGACCGTCTTCTTGCCGAGATGGGCGAGCGCGGGATGAAGGCTGTCCTTTACATCAACAATTCCTGGGAGTGGTCCGGCGGCTACGGCATGTATCTTGAGTGGGCCGGTGAGGGCCGTGCTCTCGTTCCTGCTGTGGACGGCTGGCCTGAGTACATGGAGTTCGTTTCAAAGTTCGTGACCTGCGACCAGGCGAAGAAACTTTATGCCGACCATGTAAGAAATGTCGTTACCCGTACGAATACCGTGACCGGAAAGCCTTACATCGAAGATCCAGCTATCTTTTCATGGCAGATAGGCAATGAACCGCGCTGCTTCAGGCAGGACGCAGAAGGTCAGCAGGCCTTTGCAGACTGGCTCTGGGAGGCTGCGGCTCTTATAAAGTCCCTCGATCCTAACCATATGGTCTCTACAGGCAGCGAAGGAAGCTGGGGATGCGAAGGCAGCATGGAGCTTTACGAGAAGATCCATTCATGTCCGGACATCGACTACATGACCATCCATATCTGGCCTTACAACTGGAGCTGGGTACGTGAGAATACTCTTGTGAGCAACCTTCCTGTTGCCATAGCCAATACGGATGCATACATAGACGAGCACCTTGCCGTGGCTCAGAAATACGGAAAGCCTGTTGTTCTCGAGGAGTTCGGTTTCCCTCGTGACAATTTCCAGTTCGCTCAGGGCACTCCGACCGAGGGTAGGGACGGATATTACCGTCATGTGCTTGGAAGAGTCGCCGAGTCTGCAAGGGAAGGCGGTCTTTTCGCCGGAATCAACTTCTGGGGCTGGGGAGGTCTTGCAGGCCAGTCGGAGACCAATGTATATTGGAAGAAGGGTGACGACTACTGCGGTGATCCGGCTCAGGAGCAGCAGGGCCTCAATTCTGTATATGCAGGTGATGCTTCCACCATAGCTGTAATAAAGGAGGCTTCGGCCAATGTCGTGAAGGCTCTGAAGCCACAGGCATGGTTCGAAATCTTCGACAATAACGGCATCTATACGGCAGAAGGAGCTAATGTCGTGAAGGTCGGAATGAAGGCTCTTGAGGACTGCACTGTGGATGTCGAGCTTGAACTGACCACAGACTTCGGAGAGCCGGTGGAGACTTTCCGCCGCAAGGTGGAAATCGTTTCGGGGGGGGCAGACTTTTCCGTTGAGGCTGACCTCGTTCCCGGTTTCTATAGAGCTGTCCTCTATCTCGTGGAGGAGGACGGGACCCGTACTGAACTCACCAGGACCAATCTCGGATGCGTTCCTGAGAAGATCGCTTCTCCTCAGGACAAGCAGCCTGACTTCGACGAGTTCTGGGACAGGACCCTTGCCGAGCTCGCGGCAACGGCGCCGGACTACAGGTTCACTCTTCTCAAGGAACATTCCGACAATGTCCGCAAGGCCTATCGCGTAGACATGAAGTCTCTCGGAGGCGAGAACATCAGCGGACTTCTCTATGTCCCTGTCGCTGAGGGTAAATATCCTGCAATGATTTCGTACATGGGTTACGGAAGCGATGTGTGGTACAGTGACCCTTCTTCAAACCCTCAGATGATAGAGTTCCTTCTCTGCATCCGCAATCAGGCTCTGAACAGGAAGCCGGGCGAGAAGGACGACTGGTGCGCAAGGGGAATAGAAGACAAGGATACATATTATTATCGTGGAGCCTTCGCTGATGCAGTGAGGGCTGTGGATCTTGTATGCTCCCTTGACAAGACCGACCTTACGAGGGTGTTCGCGAACGGCGAGAGTCAGGGAGGAGCGCTTACTCTGGTTGCAGCCTCGCTCGATCCGCGTATAAAGGCCATAGCGCCTTCGGCTCCTTTCCTCAATGATTATAAGGATTATTTCGTTCTTGCAGGATGGCCTGGAGATCCTATCGAGGCCGCTGCAGAGTCAAAGGGCATCTCTCAGGAGGAAATGTACAGGACCCTCAGCTATTTCGACGTGAAGAACTTCACCGACAGGATAGAATGTCCGGTACTCATGGCCATAGGCCTTCAGGATCCTGTCTGCCCGCCGCATACGAACTTCGCCGGATACAACCATATAAAAGGAGAGAAGTCCTGGGTCTGCTACCCTCTGGCAGGACACAATGTCTGGGAGCAGCCTGACTGGCCGGTGGCGAAGGACGCCTTCTTCAAAAGATTCATGTAAACACAACATATTAATATTAACACTAAAATCAGTAACATGAAAAGTAAACTATTTACTTGCTTGGCGATGCTCTTATTGAGCTTCTCGCTTATGGCACAGACCAAGTCTGTCAGCGGTACAGTCGTTGACGGTGTGGGCCCTGTTGCAGGTGCGAGCGTCATTGAGAAGGGTACCCAAAACGGTGCCGTTACAGATCTGGATGGAAAATGGACGCTGAGAGTTCCTCAGGGAGCTGTCGTTGTCGTTTCTTCCATCGGTTACAAGGATGTGGAGATTGTGGTCGGCAGCCAGAATGTCTACAATGTTACTCTCGAAGAAGACAGAGAGCTTCTCGACGAAGTCGTGGTCGTAGGTTACGGTACGATGAAGAGAAGCGACCTCTCGGGTTCTTCTGTTTCGATGAACGAGGAGTCCATCAAGGGATCCATCGTTTCTTCACTTGACCAGACTCTCCAGGGCCGTGCAGCCGGTGTGACAGCTGTGCAGACCTCAGGTGCACCTGGTTCATCATCATCAATCCGTGTCCGCGGTCAGGCTACCATCAACGCCAACGCAGAGCCTCTCTACGTTATCGACGGTGTGATCGTACAGGGCAACGGTGCTTCAGGTTCTTCATTCGGTCTTGGTGATGCCCTCGGTAACGGTTCGGTATCTACCATTTCCCCTCTCTCTACAATCAACCCTGCCGATATCGTAAGCATGGAGATCCTCAAGGATGCTTCCGCTACTGCGATCTACGGTGCTCAGGGTGCGAACGGTGTAGTCCTTATCACTACCAAGCGAGGTAAGGCAGGTGAGGCGAAGTTCACTTATGACGGTATGTTCGCTGTGTCACAGCAGAACAGACGTGTGGACATGATGAATCTCCGCGAATATGCGGAGTTCTACAATGAACTCATTTCGATCGGTGAGATCTATGATGCAAATGCATATTATACCGATCCATCTGTTCTCGGTGCAGGTACAAACTGGCAGGATGCAATCTTCCAGACTGCTCTCCAGCATCAGCACCAGATCTCCGCTTCAGGCGGTACCGATAAGGTACAGTACTATGTTTCAGGATCTTACATGGATCAGGAAGGTACCATCATCGGTTCTAACTTCGAGCGTTTCAGCGTACGTACAAACCTTGACGCCCAACTCAAGAAGTGGCTCAAGCTCGGTGTGAACGCAACTTATTCAAACACAGTGGACGACCTTAAGCTTGCCGACGGTGAGGCAGGTATCGTGTTCTCATCTCTGAACAGTCTTCCTGATATTCCTATCTATGATGTTGACGGAAACTTCACTTCAGAGGTACGCGAGGGTCTTGGCGCACGTGTCAACCCTATCGCCATGGCTATGATGGATGACATCATCCTCAAGCGTCAGAAACTTGCAGGTAACATCTTCGCTGATGTAAACCCTATCAAGAACCTTACATGGCATACCGAACTCGGTTTCGACGTCAGCCACAGCAAGTCAGAGACTTATGAACCTATGGTCGACCTCGGAAACTGGCAGCGCGGCAACAACGAGATCAGGTGGCAGAACAACACCAATCTCTACTGGCAGCTCAAGAACTACCTCACTTATGCAAACCAGTGGGGCAAGCACAGCATGTCGGCGATGGTCGGTCATGAAATGTGGGAGTCAAGCTGGGAGTATCAGAGCGTCTACAACACCAAGCTTCCTTCTGATGCAGTTCACAATCCTTCACTCGGAGCAGGAACTCCTACCATCGGTTCAGGATTCGGAAGTGCAGCTATGGCTTCTGTCTTCACCCGTGAGACCTATAACTACGACCAGAGATATTACCTGACCTATACATACCGTTATGACGGTTCGTCAAACTTCGGTCCTGAGAACCGTTGGGCAGGTTTCCACTCTGTTGCAGGTTCATGGCGCTTCAACAACGAGCCTTGGCTCGAGGGAGCAAGCAACTGGCTCAGCAACGGTAAGGTTCGTCTCGGCTGGGGACAGACAGGTAACTCAAATATCGGAGGCTATGCATGGGGTTCTTCAATCGTTCCTATGGACTCGGCTCTCGGAGCAGGTTACCGTCCTGGCAACATCGCCAACACAGCGGTACAGTGGGAGTCTCAGACTCAGTGGAACATAGGTCTCGACCTGGGCTTCTTCCATGACAGACTCGGTCTCGTAGTCGACCTCTATAAGAAGGTGTCGGAGGACATGCTCATGTCTATGCAGCTTCCTTCATACATGGGTACCCAGGGTAACGGCTCATCAGTTCTTTCTGCTCCTAAGGGTAACTTCGGAAGCATCGAGAACAAGGGTCTCGAGATCACTCTCGACGCCCATCCTTTCGTAGGTGAGTTCCAGTGGGACAGCAACTTCCAGATTTCATTCAACCGCAACACCCTCAAGGCTCTCAGCGGAACTACTGCTGCCAGCATCGTGGGTTACGGACAGTGGAGCGACGTTGTCTGCGTATCAGAGATCGGAAAGCCTCTCTACAACTTCTACGGTTATGTAGTCGAGGGCGTATACGAGTCTCTTGAGGATATCGAGAACTCTCCGAAGACAGCAAAGCACCCTTCAAACGGTGTATACAACCGCTCGAATACAGTATGGGTCGGTGACCTCAAGTACAAGGATATCAACGTGGACGGAAAGATCGACGAGCAGGACCGTACAGACATCGGTAGCCCGCTTCCTAAGTTCACCTTCGGATGGAACAACACCTTCCGTTACAAGGGCTTCGACCTCAATATCTTCCTTAACGGATCATACGGCAACAAGGTGCTCAACTACAGCCTCATGAACGGTCCTTCAGGCGGTCTCGCTTCAATGAGATCGGCTTGGGTGAACCAGAATGCGACTGCAATTGCAGACAGGGCGCAGCTTGCTCCTATCGATCCTGACAAGGTTTATGAAAGCGGCGGATGGTATGATGACATCACAAACGTGAAGGTTGTCAACTCAGGAACAAAGACTCCTCGTCCGACCCTTTCAGACCCTAACGACAACGACCGTCTCAGCACACGTTACATCGAGGATGGCTCATACCTCCGTATCAAGAACCTCACCCTCGGTTACACCTTCCCTAAGAAGTGGATGCAGAAGATCAAGTTCGACAACATCCGTCTCTACTGCAACATCCAGAACCTCTATACTTTCACAAAGTATTCAGGATATGACCCTGAGGTCGGTGCTTCAACACAGGACTCATCAGGATATGCTTATGGTGTGGATAACGGACGTTACCCATCTCCTACCACATATTCATTCGGTGTAAGCCTTACATTCTAATCCTTAAAAAAGAAAGAATATGAAACTACAGAATATATTCAAAGGTGCGATGGTAGGCGTCCTTGCCTTGAGCATGGCTTCTTGCCAGGACTTCCTGAACCGTCCTACCGAAGACAATTATAACGTAGACAATTTCTACAAGACCGACGAGCAGCTTGAGCAGGGAGTAAACTACCTCTACAACTCTCCATGGTACGACTTCCAGCGTGCCTTCATCAAGATCGGTGAGGTTATGTCAGGAAACATGTACTGGGGTTCATCTCCATATATGACCTTCACTACTAACGGTACAGACGGCGACCTTGTCAACATGTCCTACTCTCTCTGGGCAGTGAACGGTCATGCCAACACCGTAATCACCAATGTCCTCAATTCTGAAGGCCCTTCACAGGCCGGAAAGAATAAGGCTATCGGCGAGGCTCTCACATGGAAGGCTATGGCTTATTTCTATATGGTAAGAACCTTCGGTGAGATTCCTATCGTCCATGACAACAACGCCATCCTTACTTCAGGTACATACAACGACCTCTACAAGGCGGACAGAGCCAGCATTTACGAGTACATCGTGATGACTCTCGAGAAGGCTATGGAGCTTCTTCCTAAGCAGACTTCAGGCTGGAACGGCCGTATCGACTACTATGCAGCCGAGGCCCTTCTTGCAAAGGTACATCTTACCCGTGCCGGACTTTCAGGTACTCTCAACAATGATGACCTCCAGAAGGCGGCAGCATATGCTGAAGATGTGATCCTCAACTCAGGACGTTCTCTTACTCCTGTATATTCCGACATCTTCCGTCTTGCTCCAAGCGTACACAACGCTACAGGTGAGAGCCTCATCGCTTGGCAGTGGGAGTGTACATCAGGAAGATGGACAGCTCAGAACACCCTTCAGTCGGACCTTATCTTCGAAGGCTTCAGCGAGTTCGGTGATATGTGGGGCGGCTGGGGCGGTCCTTCTTACGACCTTGCTCTCGCATTCGGCGTGGATCCTGTCAAAGGTCCTGCTGGACTTGCAAACGAAAAGGATACCCGTCGTCAGGCAACGATGATGATGGCAGGTGACGTTTATCCATATTTCTGGACAACCAAGTCAACAAAGACCGGAAACAAGGGCTTCGATTATCTGTATTTCCTCTACAGCGGCGATACTGATTATGCAAGCTACGGCGTTCCAGCTCAGTTCGAAGGTCCTTGCGGAATGCAGAACGTGAAGCACCTCTTCGGTGACGGTGCAGACCATGAGGCCGCTCTCGGCTTCTCTGCTGCAAGAATGTCATATCAGCTTCCTACCCACCTTCTCCGTCTCGGTGATGTATATCTCATCTGTGCAGAGGCTAATCTCCTTACCGGAAATGCTGCGAAGGCTCTTCAGTATACGAATGCCATCCGTGAGCGTGCAGGTGTAGATGCTCTTGCATCTGTTACCTTCGATGACATCTGGAAGGAGCGTCGTCTCGAGCTTGCCGGTGAGGGTGACCGCTGGTACGACTATGTACGTCTTGCATACTACGACAAGACTGCTGCAATGGAAGACCTCAAGTCTCAGAAGATGAACTCAGTGTACAACTACGACCAGGCATGCAAGAACTACTGGTACACCGGTTGCGGCGGTACTCTTGAGAATATTCCTGAGGATCTTACCGCATTCGATCCGTCAAAGGCAGAGTGGAAGACCGATTTCGAAAGCGAAGTCAAGTACAACGAGGATGATCCTGCACGTTCGACATATGTGAACGAGAACATCTTCACCCTTCCTCTCCCAGCAGAGGACGTTGTCTTCAACAAGCACCTTCTCGAGCCTGCACAGCCTGTGGATGTGCGAACAGAGTATGTTTACAACTTCTAATGAACCAAGGATATGAAAAAATATATCAGAAACATAATGCTATTGGCAGCAGCCGCATTGGGCTTCGCTTCATGTGAGGACTATCCTGATGCATTCGTGCTTGCTGACGGCCAGCCTACCGTGCAGTATGTGAGGTATGCAGACCGTGACGTGCTCATCGAGCAGGCATTCATGGGCGAGGTCGTATGCTTCGTGGGTGAAAACCTCTGCAGCGTGCGCGAGCTTTATTTCAACGACCAGAGGGCTGTCCTTAATACAAGCTTCATGACCGAGAACACTCTCGTGGCAGCAGTACCGGGCAACCTTCCTAAGGTAAAGACCGACAAGGTCTATATGATCACAAAGGGTCTGGACACGCTTGCTTATGATTTCAAGGTGCTGCTTCCTGCTCCTGTAATCAAGTCTATGTCTTGCGAGTTCCAGCAGCCTGGAAAAGATGTGACTGTATACGGTAACTATTTTGCAGAGCCTATGAGCCTCGTCTTCGAGGATGGAAACGGTGCTGAGGTGACTTCGTTCAAGAGCGTATCGATGACTGAGGTTACATTTACCATTCCTGCAGATGCAAAGCCTGGTAAGATCAAGGTTACTACCGAGTCAGGTGTAGCACGCTCACCATTCTCTTACCATGACTTCTGCGGCGGTCTCATCACAGACTTCGACGGTCCTAACAATTCAAGCAGCACCCATGGTGTAGTTCCTCAGGGATGGAACTTCAGCGGTACATACAGCTCTGAAGGCGGTATCTCAGGCAACTATGTAGAGCTCAAGAGTGCAAACCCTCTTGATGCGAACGGTGGATGGAATGAGGACTTCAAGATTGACTTCTGGTGCGGTAACTGGAACGGCGACCCTATGGGCATTACAGATGGAGCTGGTGTTCCTCTTTGCAACATCATCGACTTCACTAACTTCCAGAACATGGCCCTCAAGTTCGAACTCTGCATCCCTTCAAGCAATCCTTGGATGTCAGGTGCGATACAGCTGATCTTCTGTAGCGCCGACAAGGCTGCGAACGATTCATGGCAGAACAATACGTTCCTCCACACTTCTGCTGACGGCGGTCCTGACCTCTGCCGCGGACTCTATCGTCCATGGGAGACAACAGGCTCGTTCGACACAGGTGACAAGTGGATAACTGTTACAGTTCCATTCTCAGAGTTTACATACAATGCAAACGGTTCTGCAGGTGCAGTTCCTCTTTCTAAGCCAGAGGATTTCGCGTCATTCGTGATCTGGGCTTGGAACGGTGGTGTAGCCGGTACAGAATGTACTCCGGTCTTCAGGATCGACAACCTCCGTGCAGTTCCTGTAAAATAATTTAAAAGGGAAACATTATGAAAAATATATTCAAGTTTTCAGCACTTCTAGCCCTTTGCTCTCTCATCGGAGTAATCTCTTGTACTCGTGAAGAGATTTCGACAGACCAGTTCTCTGATGATTCAGTAGTATTCGGTGCTTTCGCCCCAAATCCGGTAGTCCGTGGAGCGGAACTTCGTATCATGGGTAGTAATCTCGACAGGGTTGTCGAGGTGCAGATTCCTGGTTCAGAGCCTATTTCAGACATTGAGGTTGTCTCTACAGGAAGAGTCAGCGAGATCCGCGTTGTCGTGCCGGCAGCCGGAGCGGAAGATGCTTCCGTGACAGGTCCGGTTGTCATTGTTGACGATTCGGGCAAGACATACAAGAGTACGACTGACATTACCTTCACAGAGGGTATTGCCTTTGATTCATTCTCACCTGCATCTGCAATGCCTGGTGATGAGGTTACCGTCAAAGGTGATTATCTCTACAATGTGCAGCAGATCGTGCTTGGTGGCAATGTCTATGTCACAGGTGATCAGATCACAGCAAAAAGCCGTCGCGAGCTTAAGTTCATCGTTCCGTCAGACGCTGTTACAGGTGTCATAACTATCAGTGATGTGGACGAGAACAACAATCCTGACGGTCTTATTCCTAATAATGTTCCTTCAAAGGAGGAACTCGTAATCGGTGAGCCTACCGTAAAAGAGGCAGACAGAGGCGTCCTCAAGTCAGGCGCAAACGTTACAGTTAGTGGTGAATATCTCAATATGATTCAGAGTGTGAACTTCGGCGGAGTCAACGCTGAGTTCACCGTAGCCGAGGACGGAAAGAGCCTCGTTGCAGTTCTTCCTGCTACAGCAGTAGAGGGTGACCTTGTTGCTGTTTCATATGCAGGAGTCGCACACAATGCAGGTGCATATGAGACTCTCCTTCCTTCAGAGCTCAAGGTAGCGGCCGAGTCACGTTACAAGGCAGGTCTCAACGCTTTCATTACAGGTAAGGATCTTGATCTGGTAACAAGCGTAAAGGTATCGGGTGTAGATGCTTCATTCGCTGTGACTGCTGAAAAGATCACTGTTACCGTTCCGGCAGAATCTGCTGACGGTGATGTGGTTGTCGGCCTTGCAAACGGCAAGACCGTCACTGTAGGAAGTGTCGAGGTCGTGAAGCCGGTGATCGATCAGGCTTCTGTACCTGCTGAGGCTGTGGCTGGAAAGGATCTCACCGTCAAGGGAACCGACCTTGACCTCGTTACAAAGGTTATCATCAAGGATAATCTTTCGGAAGTCGAGTGTGCTGTCGTTTCAGCAACTGAGGGCGAGCTTGTTGTTACAGTGAATGAGATTGCCGCTACAGGTGTGCTTGTGGCTACTTCTGCTGCAAAGTATGAGACTGTTACAAATGAGATCAAGATCAATTATGACGGAGTTCTGAACATCAACATCGAGACCCTTTCGGCTTCTCTTGGTTCTGAGTTCAGGATGACCGGTACAGGTCTTGTCAATATTGCAAACATCACCATCGATGATGTTCAGGTGACAGAATATACAAGCAGAAACGAAAATGAGATAGCTTTCAAGGTTCCTGAAGACCTCGGTCCTGGTGTTTACCGTCTTGTAATTTCACTTGTTACAGGCGAGACCGTCACTTGGGGCGTTCCGTTTGAAGTGACTGCGTCTTACACAGAGGCATACATCTGGCAGGGCAGCGAGAACCTCGGTTCTTGGAGCAACCAGCCATATTTCGGTGCTGAGGATGCATTCACTCAGCTCGGTATCGCAACCGGTGATATGATCAGAGTATACTTCACTGTCAACGATCCTTCTGCTTTCTGGCAGTTCCAGGTTATCGACGGTCACTGGGGTAACCTCGTTCTTCCTGAGCTCGGCAACACTCATACAGTATCGCAGAGCAACTGGGATGCGTCAATGGGCTACTTCACATTCGAAGTTACTGACGCTGTTCTTGCACAGGTGACATCTGTTCAGGGTTGGGGAGGTGCATTCCTCTGCCAGGGAGAGAACGTTACCATCACAGGTATCTCTCTCATCCAGTACGGTATATCCGAGACAATCCTTTGGGAAGGTGAAGTCCTGGCTGACGACTGGGCCAATCAGCCATACCTGCTTTCAGATGCAGGTCTTGAACTTCAGGCGGCAGATGCCAAGGCAGGTCAGAGCGTCTATTTCTACATCGAGCCTCTTGAGGCTGATTGGAAAGTCGAGGTTGTGGAAGGCCATTGGGGTCCTACATATATGAGTGTATGTGCAGTAGGTAGTGACACTGAGAACGGTAAATTCACTGAATATGACCTTGAAGCCAACGGTGGCAAGATTGAGCTTGTATTGACTCAGGATATTCTCAACGCAGCCTTCACACAGGGCTGGTGGGGAGGAACATTCCTGTTGAACGGTGACAATGTGAAGTGTACAAAGGTGACGCTTCTTTAATCCCTATATTTCCCAAGGAGGCCTGACCGCCTCCTTGGGATCCAGTTCAGATAGCTATGAAAAAGTTTTTATTGGGATTTTTGGGCCTGGGGCTGCTTCTGGCCGGATGTCAGGAGCCGGTCGATCCTGTTGTGGAGACTGTTGACGCTCCGAAGCTTGTTTCATGCGATCCTGCCGACGGAGCCAAGGATCTGACAGGTGACAGGCTGACTCTCAAGCTTACTTTCGATCAGAACATCAAATGTCCTTCCGACCAGCAGACCAGAGTCACCATAGACGGAGGTGCTTCAGTGGACAAGGTCTATGCGTACAATACTCTTCTTACCATAGATGTCTCAGGTCTGGAAAAGGACAGCGGAAAGGAATATACCGTAGTGGTTCCTGAAGGTGCAGTGCAGGGCTTCAAGGAGAACCAGGAACCGGCCGATGAGATAAGGATAAGCTTCAACATGAAGTATGTCGAGCCGTATGTGCCTTCACAGCTCGATCCTGTCAGGTCGCTCGTCAATCCGAATGCTTCGCAGCAGGCCAGGAATGTCTATGCTTTCCTTCTTGAGCAGAGCGGAAAGAAGACCCTCTCGGGAGTGCAGTCCAGCCATTCATATACCAATGACATGGTGGATCTGGTCTATCGCACGACAGGAAAGCACCCTGCCCTTGCCGGCTATGACTTCCTTTTCCTTGCCTATTCTCCTACTCCTGACGGGTGGAGCTGGGTTCAGGACTATAATGACATCTCCGCTCAGAAGGAGCAGTGGCAGAACAACGGTCTGGTGAACTATATGTGGCACTGGAACGTTCCGAACAGCAAGGCCGACTGGGACAATGGCCTGAACAATTACAACTTCGACGGCTATGCTTTCTACACAGAAAAGACCACTTTCGACATCAGGGAAGCCCTGAAGCCTGGTACATGGCAGAATGACTTCATAATGAAGGATATAGAAGAGGTCGCGGGCTATCTCCAGCTTCTTGAAGACGAGAACATTCCTGTGATCTGGCGTCCTCTGCATGAGGCGGCAGGAAACCACGGCATCTATGAAGGCGGCGGGCCGGGAGCATGGTTCTGGTGGGGCAGGTACGGCGCTGAGCCTTGCAAGGAGCTCTGGAGGCTTCTCTATGACCAGCTTGTGAATGTGTACGGTCTTGACAATCTTATCTGGGTGTGGACTGTAGATCTCGTCAAGGGCTTCGAGAGCAGGAACCTCGAGTGGTATCCGGGAGACGAATATGTAGATATCGTGAGTTTCGATGTGTATGAAAACAATACCGAAGCCAAGTCGTACCAGTATCAGACGCTTGTGGATATGACAAAGGGTAAGAAGCTTGTGACCATAAGCGAGTGCGGAAATATTCCTGATCCTGAAAAGTGCATGGAGGCCGGAAACAGATGGTCATGGTTCATGGTCTGGCCAAGTACGGATGCTGCCGGCAATCCAAGTCTTTACAATCAGGGCTGGACCTTGAATACGGACGAATACTGGAGAAAGGTAATGGGCAGTCCTTATACGCTCAATCGTGAGGATATGCCGTCATTGAAGTGATATTCCTGATTAAAAGCATATTATGAAGAAGTTTCTGTACATATTGGCAGCCCTCGCAGTCTTCGTGGCCTGTGGTGGGGATGACGTGGAGCCTCCTCAGCTGCTGCCCCTCAAACTGAATGTGGACAAGACGGAGCTGCTGTTCACGGAGGCCGGAGGAAGTCTGGAATTCAAGGTTACCGCTCAGGATAATCCGGATCTTTCCCCATGGGATGACTGGTACACTGTCAAGAAGGGGCCGTGGAACAACCATGAGGCCGTGGTCACAGTGACAGCTCAGGCAAATCAGACCACAGAGGAGCGCACGAGCAAGATTTCCGTAGTGTGCGGAGACCAGAAGCTCTATGTGGAGCTGAAGCAGGCTGCAGGGTCTTCCGGCAACACAGGCGGTACTACGACGGAACCGGTGCCGGAGCCGACTGATAATCCTGCATGGAAGGCCGCGCAGAAGCTGGGCATAGGCTGGAATCTCGGCAATCATTTCGATGCCCATAACAACGGTGTCTCAGGCGAGACTTTCTGGGGCAATCCAAAGGCTACTCAGGAGACCTTCATCAAGGTGAAGGCGGCAGGCTTCAGTACTGTGCGCATACCTGTGACATGGATGGGACATATCGGAGAGGCACCTGAATATAAGATAGAGGAAGCATGGCTTGACAGAGTGGCTGAAGTCGTGGGATATGCGGAGAAGGCAGGTCTCAATGTCATCCTGAACATGCACCATGACGGAGCCGACAGCGCATATTGGCTCGACATAAAGACAGCAGCCCTGAATCCAACTGTCCATCAGCAGATCATGGATCAGATCATTGCCATGTGGTCACAGATAGCATGGAAGTTCCAGGACAAGGGTGACTTCCTTATCTTCGAGGCCTTCAACGAGATACATGACGGCGGCTGGGGCTGGGGAGCCAACCTCAACGACAGCGGCAAGCAGTACAAGTGCCTGAACGAATGGAACCAGGCCTTTGTAGGGGCCGTGCGCGGATCCGGCGGACAGAACAACATGGAGCGTCTTCTCGGCATCCCTGCATACTGCACCAACGCCGACTTTGCGATCGAGACTCTCGAACTGCCTGATGATTATCTGGAAGACCGTCTGATGGTTTCTGTCCACTGCTATGATCCTTACGATTACACCCTTCCGGCGAAAGTATCGGAATGGGGTCATACAGCCAGAGCTTCGAATAAAGTGGCAGGTGACAATGAAGGCGACCTGCGCAAGACCTTTGTCAAGCTTTATGAGCACTTTGTCGCGAAGGGCATACCGGTCTATCTCGGTGAGTTCGGCTGCGTGAACCGCGCCACAGCCCGCGAGCAGGCCTTCCAGCAGTACTATCTGAAGTATTATGCGAAGCTTTCGAAGGTTTACGGCATCCCTTCGGTCATATGGGATAACGGGGCAAGGGGACACGGAAACGAGAGACATGCCTTCATTGACCATGGAAACGGAATGTACTGCTCTCCGGAGGCAGAAGCAGCCATCAAGGCCCTTGTAGGCTCATACAACGACAATCTTACACTTGAACAGGTATACAATAACGCACCGAAGTAATATGAAGAGAATATTTGCAATTGCCGCAATTGCGGCTGCGATGGTATCGTGCGGCGACACGACAGGCTATAAGGAGACAACCCCTGCGGAAAAGCTCGTCATGCATCTGGAAATGCTCGTCGATGCCGACAAGATCATGTACGGCCATCAGGATGACCTTATGTACGGCCATTCATGGAAGATCGAGGACGGCGCAAAGGAATTCGTGAAATCAGATGTGAAGGATGTCTGCGGAGCCTATCCAGGTGTATACGGTATGGACCTGGGAGGCATCGAACTGGGTTGGGAAGCTAATCTCGACAAGAACGATTTCGATAATATGCGTGCTTCTGCCGTGGCTCACCACGAAAGAGGGGGCATCGTGACCTTCTCATGGCATCCTCGCAATCCTCTTACAGGTGGCGATGCCTGGGATGTGAGTTCGAAGGAAGTCGTTGCATCCATCCTTCCGGGAGGGGAGAAGCATGAGTATTTCATGGGCTGGCTCTCCAATGCCGCTGATTTCCTCGGTTCCATAAAGACTGCTGACGGCGAGCTTGTGCCGGTGATATGGAGACCTTGGCATGAGCACACAGGAAGCTGGTTCTGGTGGGGGCAGGATCTCTGTACCACAGAGCAGTACAAGGCCCTGTGGCAGATGACCTATGACTATATGGAGAAGGAACGTGGCCTTGAAAACCTCGTATGGGCCTATTCTCCTGGCGCAGGCGGACTCACTCCGGAGCTTTTTGCCGAAAGATATCCGGGTGACGGAATCGTAGACATGCTCGGTTTCGACTGCTATCAGTATTCGACAGACGAGGTCTATATGGCCGACATGAAGAACGCTCTCGATGTCATGGCTGCCTTCAATCAGGGCAGGGGAAAGCTCATGGCCGTGACTGAGACCGGTTATGAAGGCATTCCGAATCCTCAGTGGTGGACAAAGGTGCTTTACGAGTCTGTCAAGGACTATCCTATAGCCTATGTGCTGACATGGAGGAATGCCTGCGACGCACACATGCAGCATCACTACTATGCACCTTTCCCGGGCCAGGTTTCGGCTGATGACTTCAAGGCTTTTGCATCGCAGAAAGACATCGTAATGGCTTTATTTTAAAAAACAACTGACCACATATGATATTTGAAGAGAGACTGGAGTGGCTGAAAGCGCAGCATGAGGCCCTCATAACCAAAAGAAACGAGCCTGTAGAAGGCAACGGCGTGTATGAACGCTACAGGAATCCTGTCCTTACATGTGACCATGCTCCTCTTTTCTGGCGTTATGACCTGAACAAGGAGACCAATCCTTACCTGATGGAAAGGTTCGGTGTCCATGCGGCATTCAATTCAGGAGCCATCAAGTGGAACGGAAAATATGTTCTTGTCGTGCGGGTGGAAGGTGCTGACAGAAAATCCTTCTTCGCTGTTGCGGAGAGCCCGAACGGAGTGGATAATTTCCGTTTCTGGGACCGTCCTATAACTATGCCTGAGTACGGGGAGCCTGCTACCAATGTCTACGATATGCGCCTTACAGCCCATGAAGACGGCTGGATCTACGGAATATTCTGTGTGGAGCGCAAGGATCCGTCTGCTGCTCCCGGCGATCTTTCTTCTGCAGTTGCAGCTGCCGGTGTGGCCCGTACCAAAGACCTTGTGAACTGGGAGCGTCTTCCGGATATGGAGTCTTCTTCCCAGCAGCGCAATGTGGTTCTGCATCCAGAGTTCGTTGACGGCAAATATGCCCTTTACACACGCCCTCAGGACGGTTTCATCGATGCAGGAAACGGCGGAGGCATCGGCTGGGCTCTGGTCGACAGCATGGAGAAGGTCGTGATAACCGAGGAGAAGATAATCAATCATCGTTTCTATCATACTATCAAGGAGTCCAAGAACGGAGAGGGCCCGCATCCTATAAAGACATCTAAGGGCTGGCTGCATCTTGCTCATGGCGTGCGCGGCTGTGCATCTGGTCTGAGATATGTCCTCTACATGTACATGACCGACCTTGAAGACCCTACTAAGGTCATCGCTGAGCCTGCAGGTTTCTTCATGGCTCCGGAGGGAGAGGAATTCATCGGTGATGTGATGAACGTGCTCTTTGCGAACGGATGGATCGCGGACGAGGACGGCAAGGTCTTTATCTACTATGCTTCGAGCGATACACGCATGCATGTGGCTACATCCACTGTGGACCGTCTTGTGGACTACTGCTTCAATACAGAACCTGACGGCTTCACTACAGGAGAAACCGTGAAACGTCTTAACCGATTGATAGATAAAAACCTCAAGTGATGAAACTAAGTGAAAAAATAGGCTACGGCTTCGGCGACATGTCCTCGTCGATGTTCTGGAAGCTCTTCTCGTACTTCCTTCCGTTCTTCTACTCCAACGTCTTCGGTCTCAGTCTTGCCGATGCCGGAATCCTCATGCTCGTGACACGAATCTGGGATGCCGTATCGGATCCGATGATGGGAATAATCGCCGACCGCACCAAGACACGCTGGGGCAAATATCGTCCGTACCTGCTGTTCTTCGCTCTTCCGTTCGCGGTCTGCGGCATACTCCTGTTCACGACTCCGGAGAACGGAAAGACGGTCTGGGCTTATGTTACGTACATTCTCATGATGACCGTATATACCGGAATCAATGTGCCGTACGGCTCGCTCCTGAACGTGATGACGGCCGATTCTGACGAGAAGTCGGTGCTTTCTTCATACAGGATGTTCTTCGCTTACGGCGGAAGCTTCATCGCCCTTTTCGCGTGGGAACCCCTCTGCAACATGTTCGACAAAGGCCGTGTTGCCGCAGATCAGGCTGCAGGCGGTCTTGCATCGATCTCGACAAGCCCTGCTGCATGGAACCATGCAATGATCGTGATAGCCTCATGCTGTTTCATCCTTTTCCTTCTCAGTTTCTTTATGACGAAGGAACATGTCAGAAGCGAGTCCACTGTTTCGGTAGGAAAGGACCTCAAGCTGCTTCTCAAGAACAGCCCTTGGTGGCTCATGATCGGTGCAGCCCTCGCCTCTAACCTTTTCAACACAGTACGTGGAACGACTACAGCATATTTCTTCGCTGACTATATCCAGAAGACTGTCGAGATGGCACCGCAGTGGGCCTTCCTCGTGTCTGCCGGAATCTTCCTTTCGATAGGCGAGATATCCAACATGGTTGGTGTCGTGCTCGCTGTCCCTATGTCCAAGAACCTTGGAAAGAAATCTACATACATGATCTCGATGGCGGCTCTCATCGTCCTGAGCATAGCTTTCTTCTTCCTCCCTGCGACTACAGGAGGATATTGGACGATGCTCTTCTTCCAGATCGTCATCTCAGTCTTCACCGGAGTCATTTCTCCTCTTGTATGGAGCATGTATGCAGATGTGGCTGACTACTCGGAGCTCAAGGACGGTACAGCTTCCACCGGTCTTATCTTCTCTTCCGCTTCGATGGCTCAGAAGTTCGGAGGTGCTTTCGGCGGTTCTGCCGTGATGTGGATGCTTGCTGCATTCGGCTACAATACGGCTGCCGGTGCTGTTCAGACAGAGACAGCCATCCTCGGTCTCCGCATCCTCATGAGCTGGGTTCCTGCCATTGTCGCAGGCCTCGCCATCCTGGTTGTATGGTTCTATCCGCTCACCAAGAAGAAGATGGAAGGCGTGCAGGTGGAACTCGCCGCCAAGCGTGGCGCCTGCAACCCCGGGGCGGCAGGCTGATCGAGTAAATCTCTGAGTATTAATGTTTTAGTGATTCGCTTTTTATATGAAATCGACCTTCGGATATTTCGATGATGCCAAGCGGGAGTATGTGATCACAGACCCTCAGACTCCGTGGCCATGGATCAACTATCTCGGAAACGAGGACTTTTTCTCGCTGATATCCAACACTGCCGGCGGATATTCGTTCTACAAGGATGCCAAGTTCCGCAGAATAACCCGCTATCGCTACAACAATGTTCCGATGGACAATGGCGGAAGATACTTCTATATCAACGACAACGGGATGGTGTGGTCGCCGGGATGGAAGCCTTGCAAGACTCCGCTGGACTTTTATGAGTGCCGCCACGGCATGAGCTATACGCGCATTACGGGAGCGAAGGACGGCATTGAAGCGAGCGTCCTTTTCTTCGTTCCGCTCGGTGTATGGGGCGAGGTCCAGAAGATGACTCTCCGTAACACATCTTCCCGTACCCGCAGGTTCAAGCTCTTTTCTTTTGCAGAATGGTGCCTTTGGAATGCCGCTACGGATATGGAGAATTTCCAGAGGAACTTCTCTACAGGAGAGGTCGAGGTGGATGGCTCTGTCATATATCACAAGACGGAATACAAGGAGCGTCGCAATCATTATGCGTTCTACAGCGTGAATGCTCCGGTGGACGGCTTCGACACCGACAGGGAGACCTTCATAGGCCTTTATAATGAATTCCGCGATCCTCGGAATGTGCTTGAAGGCAGGCCGTCCGGCAGCATAGCCCACGGCTGGAGCCCGATAGCTTCGCATTATATCGAAGTCTCGCTTGAACCGGGGGAGAGCAAGGATTATATCTTCCTTCTCGGATATGTGGAAAATACTCAGGATGAGAAGTTTGTATCTGAGCCGGAACCGGGTCTCAAGCACAGCGGCAGCTCTCCGATAATCAACAAGGCCAAGGCTCGTAAGATGATCGGCGCTTTCGATACGACCGCGAAGGTAGATGCCGCTTTCGGACAGTTGAAGACATATTGGGACGGACTTCTTGACATCTATACCGTAAGGACTCCGGAGGAGAAGCTCGACAGGATGGTGAACATCTGGAACCAGTACCAGTGCATGGTGACGTTCAACATGTCCCGTTCCGCTTCCTTCTTCGAGAGCGGAATAGGCCGTGGAATGGGCTTCCGTGACTCCAATCAGGATCTCGTGGGCTTCGTCCATCAGATACCGGAAAGGGCCCGTGAGCGTATCATAGACATAGCTTCCACCCAGTTCCCTGACGGCGGCTGCTATCATCAGTACCAGCCTCTGACCAAGCGAGGCAACAACGACATCGGCGGTGGATTCAACGACGACCCTATGTGGCTGATTTTCGGTACCGTAGCATATGTCAAGGAGACGGGAGATTTCGGAATTCTCGATGAGATGGTTCCGTTCGACAACGAGCCGGGTTCGGAGGTGTCTCTGATGGATCATCTGCGCATATCGTTCGACCATGTGGTGAACAATCTCGGCCCTCACATGCTTCCTCTGATCGGTCGTGCCGACTGGAATGACTGCCTGAATCTGAACTGTTTTTCGTGGGATCCGAACGAATCGTTCCAGACGACGGAAAACAAGACTGAAGGCTCCAAGGCCGAGTCGCTTATGATCGCGGGACTTTTCGTAGTCTGCGGTCGTGACTATGTGGAGCTTTGCCGTGAGAGGGGCCTCTGCGAGGAGGCTGCGCGTGCCGAGGGGCTTGTCGATGCCATGGTAGAGGCTGTCAAGAAGCATGGCTGGGACGGCGGCTGGTACCTTCGTGCCTATGACTATTCAGGACGCAAGGTCGGTTCTCATGAGAACGAGGAAGGCAAGATCTTCATAGAGTCGCAGGGTTGGTGCGCCATGGCCGGCATCGGCCTTGAGGAGGGCATGGTGCGGAAGGCTCTTGATTCCGTAAAGGAACATCTTGACTGCGAACATGGAATAGTCCTGAACAATCCTGCATTTACGAAATATGTTGTGGAATATGGTGAAATATCTTCATATCCGGCAGGTTACAAGGAGAATGCAGGTGTATTCTGCCACAACAATCCATGGGTTATCATCGGCGAGACCGTTATCGGACGCGGTGATTATGCCTGGGACTATTACAGGAAGATATGCCCTTCCTACACTGAGGAGAACAGTGCTCTGCACAAAGTCGAGCCATATGTATATTCACAGATGATCGCCGGAAAGGATGCCGCGCGTCCGGGCGAGGCCAAGAACAGCTGGCTTACGGGTACGGCTGCATGGAACTGGTACGCCGTGACCCAGTATATCCTTGGAATCAGACCTGCATATGACGGCCTTCTCGTGGATCCGTGCATATGCCCGGACTGGAAGGAATATACCGTCCGCCGCCGCTTCCGCGGATCCCTTTATGAGATCACTGTCAGGAATCCTGAAGGTGTCTGCAAAGGTGTCGTATCCATGACCGTAGACGGTCTCCCTGTGGAAGGCTATCTCATCCCTTGCACCCCGGGACATCATCAGGTTGAGGTCATCCTCGGCTGATTTTCGCCATCACTCAACCCCTTGGATATCAGCTTTTTACTCCTTTTCGGGTGTTCCTCGAGGAACACCCGGAAAGCTGGAAGGCGCTCTGTGTCAGGGAGATAGGTGACAGGTGCGGGAAAGGTGATGTCGGGCATATCAACGGGCGGTTCACGTCCGGGTGCATTGAAATTTATTATATTTGCAAAAAGAACGACTATGAAAAAGGTGTTTATATGTCTAGCTGCAGTCTTGTCCATGGGACTTCTGTCGGCCTCTTCTGCTTCTGCTCAGAATAATTATGTTCCTACCGAAGACAATCTCAAGGCTCGTGAGGCTTTCGAGGACATGCGTTTCGGAATCTTCATCCATTGGGGAATCTACAGCATGTTCGCTCAGGGCGAGTGGTATCTGAACAACGGCTTGAATGCTCAGGAATATGCCAAAGCGGCCGGCGGCTTCTATCCGGCTTCGTTCGATGCGCGTGAATGGGTGAAGGCCATCAAGGCATCGGGAGCAAAGTACATAACATTCACCTCGCGTCATCATGACGGCTTCTCGATGTTCGATACGGCGGTGTCGGATTATGACATAATAGATGCAACCCCTTTCAAGAGGGATATCATCGGAGAACTTGCACAGGCCTGCCATGAAGAGGGCATAGCCCTGCATTTCTACTATTCCCTCCTGGACTGGACACGCGAAGACTACCCTGTAGGCAGGACCGGACTCAATACCGGCAGAAAAGGGGATGCACAGAACTACGACACCTACCGTACCTTCATGAAGGATCAGATCACCGAGCTGATGACAAAGTATGGAAAGATCGGCGCCATCTGGTTTGACGGCCACTGGGACCATGACAGCGACGAAGTGCCTTTCGACTGGAGGTATGATGATATCTATTCGCATATCCATTTCCTGGACGATGCCTGCCTCATAGGCAACAACCATCACATCACCCCGATAAAAGGCGAGGACTTCCAGATGTTCGAGAGAGACCTTCCTGGCGAGAATACTACAGGATGGGCTGATGAACAGACTGTCAGCACCCTGCCTCTGGAAATGTGTCAGACCATGAACGGAATGTGGGGCTACAAGGTCGCCGACCAGAACTACAAGTCTGTGCATGAACTTGTACAGCTCATAGTCAAGGCGGCTTCCAAGGGATCCAACCTGCTTATGAACATAGGCCCTCAGCCTGACGGCAACCTCCCTGCAACAGCCCTTGAACGTCTTGAAGGCGTAGGAAAATGGATGGGTATATATGGCGACTCCGTATATGGAACCGATGCGTCAGGCCTTCCTGAGCAGGAGTGGGGAGTGACCACCCGCAAAGGAAACACTCTGTACCTTCATGTGTTCGAACCGTCTTCAGGAAAGGTCTCGATATCATTGAAGGATTTCAGGCTTGAACCTGCGGCAGGTAAGTCACGCAGAATGAAGGTCAAGTCAGTGACAGCCATGAACGGAGGCGCTTCCCTTACATATTCATATGCTAAGGACGGAACCCTCACGGTCACTCTTCCTCCGGCTGCAACCGCTCCGGATTATGTTGTGGAAGTCCGTATGTAGGAGAGAAACAACATGGTACGATTCTTTAAGATCCTTTTCCCGGCAGTCTGTCTGTCACTTTTGTCCTGCAACCTGCAGCAGGATGATGTTTCGGATATAGTTTCCGGTCATGTCATTCATTTTACGGAACCCCCTCAGGTGATTCCGGCCCAATGTTCGGTCGATGCTCCTCTGCTCGGAAACGGCTATACCGGAGTGGCCTTGTCGGGAACCCCTGACAACTTTGTCTTCCGTTTCGCGCGCAATGACTTCTGGAGACTTAAATCATCCTACAACGATTCCTTTCCCCTTGTCTTAGGTAAGGTTACAATGGCTGTCCCTGAGCTGGAAGGTGCTTCCTACCATGTGGAGCAGCATCTTTATGATGCAAGGACGTTAGCCCGTTTCAGGAAGGATGATGCAGCCGTGTCATGTGAGGTCTTTGTCGCTGCCGAGGATGATGTCATGGTGGCGGAAATAGTCAACGAGGGCAAGGAAGCTATAAAGGGAACACTGACCCTTGCTTTGCCGGGTGAGGAGGAGACAGATGGCGAGCAGCACTTTGCAGACGTGCGTGAAGACGGTACTACAGATGACGGAATCAGGTATGTTTCGCGTGCCTGCAGAGAGTCCGTGGATATTCCTACGAAGGCAGCCGTGGCCATGAAGGCGGAGGGCTGTCAGGGCGGAAGCTTCTTTCTTGAGCCCGGCGACGGCGTGACTGTGGTCTGCGCCTTCTCAAGCAACTTCAAGTCGGAAGATTGTCTGGAAACGGTGATCGGCAAGGCAGGAGCCTGTGATGACGGAATGCTGTCCGAGGTGCGCAAGGCCCATAGGCAGTGGTGGCATGACTACTGGGAGAAGTCTTATGTGGATATTTCCGATCCTGTCATCGAGCTGCAGTACTACCGCTCTCTCTACGGACTGGCCTGTGCCAGCAGGGACAAGGATTTCCCACCAGCCATATTCGGAACCTGGATCACCAAGGAACAGCCATGGTGGTTCGGAGACTACCATCTCAACTATAACCATATGGCTCCGTATTATGGCCTCTACTCTGCTGACAGGATCGAGCAGGCAGATCCTTACTATGCTCCGCTGCTGGCCATGATCCCGAGGGGCCGTTATTATTCCGAGCAGATTACCGGCATTCCTGACGGCATCATGCTTCCAGTAGGCATAGGTCCTCTGGGCATAGAGACGACCCGTCAGTCTGCTTTCATTGAAGAACACATGCCTCAATGGATAGAACAGGGCAATGTCGAAAAAGGCGGAGTCTTCTGGGGACAGAAAAGCAATTCCGCTTATGCCGTGGCGAACATGTCCATGCAGTTCTACCGTACCTGGGACGAAGATTTCGCGCGTAAGGTATATCCTTTCGTGAAGGGAGTGGCTGATTTCTGGGAAAATTATCTTACACTCGAGGGAGACCGCTATGTAATATATAACGATGCCATCCATGAGGGAACCGTAGGAACAAAGAACCCCATAGCATCTCTCGGACTTGTAAGGATGGTCTTTGATACAGCCTGTGACATGAGCGGACTGCTTGGGGAGGATGAGGAACGCAGACCTGTATGGAAGGAAAGGCGTGACCGTCTGGCAGACTATCCTCTGCAGGAAAGGAACGGGAAAACCGTCTTCAGATATACCGAGAAAGGCACGGACTGGTGGAGGGACAATACCCTCGGTATCCAGCACATCTATCCTGCCGGACAGATCGGTCTGGCAAGCGATCCGGAACTTCGTGAAATAGCCCTCAATACCTTGGAAGAACTGAGCCGCTGGGATGATTTCAACGGAACAAACAGCTTCTATCCTGCTGCCGTGCGTCTGGGATATCAGGCGGACAGCATATTGATGCATCTGCACGAATATTCCTTGAACACCTATCCTAACGGCTTCCAGTATGACAATCCGCACGGCATAGAAAACCTCAGTACAGTGCCGAATACCATCAATGAAATGCTTTGCATGGGGCATCAGGACATAGTGAGGGTGTTCCCGGTATGGCCTCGTACCGAAGATGCGAAGTTCCATAACGTCCGCGTCGAGGGAGCCTTTCTGGTCTCATCCTCACTTAAGGACGGCCAGATAGAAGAAGTTGTCCTTTACAGCGAAAAAGGCCGGAATCTGACCTTGCAGAACCCTTGGCCCGGTAAAGAGGTGGCAATAAAAGGCCCCGGGAAGTCCGGATCGACAGCCCAGGGCGAGATGATACATATGAATACAGAACCGGGCGGAAAATATGTCTTCCGCCCGGCAAGATAGGTTTCTATTTTGTCAGAAGTTTCTTGACAAGAGTCGAGATGAGACGACCTTCCGCAAGACCGGCGAGGCGTTTTGTAGCTACTCCCATGACCTTGCCCATGTCTGATGGCTGTGAGGCTCCCACTTCTGCTATTATCTCGGCAAGCTTTGCCTCCACTTCGGCTTCGCTGAGCTGTTTAGGGAGATAGACCTCCATGCATGCCGCTTCCGCGAGTTCGTTTTCAGCGAGCTCCGGACGGCCTGCATCTGTGTACTGCTGGGCGCTTTCCTTGCGCTGCTTCACGAGTTTCTGTATGATCTTCACGACAGCTGCATCATCCACTTCTCCTGTTGCACCTTCTGCTGTCTTTGCGAGCATTATCGCAGCCTTTATAGCTCTGAGTGAGGCCAGACGCACGGTCTCCTTTGCCTTCATGGCCGCTACCATGTCGGCCTGTATCTGCTTTTCCATTTCCATGAGATTATCTGTATTTTTCAAATTCCGGCATTCCGATGCCTGTTATGAATTCCTTGAATTTCCTGTCATCCTTAGGACATATTACCAGAGCATCCTCCGTGTCCACGATGATATAGTCCTCGAGGCCTTTGACTGCTATCAGCTTCTTCTTCTGAGGAGAAACTATCAGCACATCCTGCGAGTTCTCTATAAGCGTCCTTTCCACATTGAAAGCATTGCCGTTCATGTCCTTCGGGATGTAGTTGTAGAGGGACTCCCATGTTCCCACATCCGCCCAGCCGAAGCTTACAGGGCAGATCCACGCCCTTGATGTCTTTTCCATGACTCCATAGTCGATGGAGATGTTGGGACAGTCCGTATATGCCCTTGCAATGAATTCCGCCTCTATTCTTGAACCTATCGCGTTCTCCCAGCCTCTGAAGAGTCCGGTCACTTCCGGAAGATATCTTTCCATCTCCTCCTTGATCGTTTCTGCCTTCCAGAGGAAGATTCCCGAGTTCCAGAAGAATTCCCCGGTGTTGATGAACACCTCCGCAAGCTCCTTGTCAGGTTTTTCCGTGAAGGTCTTGACTTTCATCGGTTCGGAGATGTTGTATGCATCGGTTCCTCCCGAGGCCTGGATGTATCCGTAGTTGGTGTCAGGTCTTGTAGGAAGTACACCCAAAGTCATCAGGACATCGTTGGCGGAAACATATTCGAAGGTCTGGCGCAGCTTTTCCGTGAATTTCTCTTCGTCGTCGATGAGGTGGTCTGACGGTGTCACCACCATGCATGCCTGCGGATTCCTTTTCAGGAGGGTATATGTCGCATATGCGATGCACGGGGCTGTATTACGGCTGTATGGCTCCAGAAGCAGGTTGCAGCTGTCAAGCTCAGGAATCTGCTCCATTACCAGGTCGCGGTATCTGTCTCCGGTCACCACGAGGATGTTCTCCTGCGGAACGACACGTGCGAACCTTTCGTAGGTCGTACGGATGAATGTCTTGCCGGTGTCTGCTACATCAAGAAACTGTTTAGGTTTATCAGCTCTGCTCAAAGGCCAGAATCTGGTTCCGGTTCCTCCGGCCATGATCACACAATAGCAATTCTTACTGTCCATGATATGTCATCAATAAGTGGTTCTTCTATATATATACAGGTATATAGGCCTGTTCTATGTATTCTGTCCTGACGGAGTCCCGTCCGTATGTCACGGCTATGACATCGAACATGCACTCCATGTTGCGTGCGGGCAGGCCCCGCGATGTCCTCAGATAAGCCTGAGCCGCCTTGGCTATCCTCCGTTGCTTGGCTGTGTCCACATTGTCCTGAGGTGGAGCCTGGATGTTGCTGCAGCGGGTCTTGACCTCTACAAAATGTATTCCAGCAGGGTCCATGCTTATTATGTCTATTTCGAGGTGACCGTACCGCCAGTTCCTTTCGAGTATCCTGTGTCCCCGTTCCTCAAGAAGACGGCATGCGAGTTCCTCTCCTTTCCTTCCTACTGAACGTCTGTCACTTCCTCCACTCTCCATTCTCCCTCCTCCTTCTTCAGTACAGCCTTGCGGGTCTTTGTATTTCCCTCAGACTCAAGCGTATATGTTACAGCCCTTCTGTCACCGTCCTTCTCGGTCTTCACTACGGCAAAGGAAGATTCCGACAGAATGCCGGCGGCGATTCTCAGAGCGCTGCTGTCCTGCTTCTCCAGTTCCTCCCATGCTGCCGTCCAATTGTCGAGATAGACCTTCATGGCTGCCGTGTCGCAAAGCGTGCGGGCTGTTTCCATGTCACCGGAAGCCGTGGCCCTGAAGAATGCCTCTACAATATCCTCCGGTCCCAGGACTGCCTCCTGCTGCCCTCCTCTGCATCCGCCTGACAACAGAAGTGCGGCTGCTATAATATATAAGTATCTGTTCATATCAATCAAAAGTAACGATGGTGACCCCTGTACCGCCGAACTGTATGTGCTCATCCTTCACCGAAGCCACTCCAGGCATTGTCCTGATAAGTTTCTGAAGCTCGTCGCGAAGCACTCCTGTACCTTTTCCATGGATGATCCTGACGCTTGATACACCGAGCATCACGGCATCGTCCACATATCTGGTAACCTTTTCCACTGCATCGTTCAACCTCTCTCCGCGCACATCTATCTCAGTGCTGAAATTCAGCTTGCGCTCAGAGATGGAAGAATCCACGCGGATGGTCGAAACCGGCCTTGCAATCTCTTTGACGGCACTCTTGTACTCGTTGGAGGTTATGCGTTCCACCTTGTCCAGAGGCATCTTGCTCGTGATATTGCCGATAGCCACGAACACCGCCTTGGCCGAAACCTTGGTGACCTCTCCCACCATTCCGTTCTCCTTCACGCGAACCTTCTCTCCGGCCTTCAGAGGAGCCGACTTGAACGCCGCTATCCTTTCCTGCTCGGCCAGAAGCTCCATCTGCTCCTTCTTTTCCTTTTCGTCAGCACGCTTGGCCTTGCGCTGCTTCTGACGCTCCTTGCGCTCGTCCAGCTGCTTTATCTTCTTCTCTATATAGTCGTCCTTGGCCTTCTGTTCCTGTTCCTTGCGGGCGGTAAGCGCTCCGAGGAAGCCCTGCAGCTCCTTTCTCGCCTCGTTGGTCGATTCCTTCTCGGCCTGGGACTCCTTGATGGTCTTTATGGTGCTTTCCACCTGTCTGTTGGCACCCTTGATTATCTCTTCCGCCTCCTTCTTGGCCTGGTCGAGGATGTCCTTGCGGAGCTTCTTTATGTCCTTGAGCTCCTTCTGGTACTTGTCCGTTATGTTCTCAAGGGTCCTGTCGGTATTCTTTATGCGTTCGAGCTTCTCGTCAAGAGCCTTTCTGTTGCGGGCGATCTTGCGGAGGTTGCGCTCGATTCCCACGAACTCCTCTCCTGCACGGCTTTCGGCGTCCTTGATTATGTTTTCCGGCAGTCCCATCTTGCGTGCAAGCTCGAAAGCGAACGAGTTGCCCGGCAGTCCCATCTCGAGCTTGAACATAGGGGCGATGTTCTTCACATCGAACATCATGGCTCCGTTCATGACTCCGGTGTCGGCGGAAGCGTAGAGCTTGAGGTTGGTGTAGTGCGTGGTTATGACTCCGTACACTCCGCGCTTGTCCATCTCGCTCAGGATGGCTTCGGCTATGGCTCCTCCGGCAGCAGGCTCGGTGCCGCTTCCGAACTCGTCGATCAGCACGAGAGTCTTCCCGTCTGCCTTTGCGAGCATGTCCTTCATGTTCCCGAGGAAGGAACTGTAGGTACTGAGGTCGTTGTCTATGGACTGGTCATCTCCGATGTCCACCATTATGCGGTCGAAGATCATCATCTCCGATGTTTCGGAAGTCGGGATGAGCATGCCCCACTGGAACATGTACTGAAGCAGGCCTACTGTCTTCAGGCAGACCGATTTTCCGCCGGCATTAGGGCCGGAGATGAGCAGGATATGTTTCTGTGGAGTGAGGGTCGCGGTGAGCGGGACTATCTCCTTCTTCTCTTTCTTGAGGGCGCGTTCCAGAAGCGGATGGCGTGCCTTGCGGAGGTTCATCTCGCCGTTTTCCGAGATTATCGGCATGCCGGCAATGAAGTCCAGGGATATCTGTGCCTTCGCCATCAGGAAGTCGATTTCTCCAAGATAGCGGGCGGCGTCGAGGAGATCCGGGATGTATGGTCTCAGGAAGTCTGTGAATTCCAGCAATATACGTAATATTTCACGCTGCTCGGCGAATTTGAGTTCCTTGATCTGGTTGTCAAGTTCGACAACTTCCGCCGGCTCTATGAAGGCTGTCTTTCCTGTTGCGGATTCGTCATATATGAAGCCTGCTATGCGTTTCTTGTTGGCTGCGCTCACAGGGATGAGCATCTTTCCGTCGCGTACCGATACGCCTGCATCGCTGTCGACGATTCCTTCCTCCTGTGCCTTCTTCAGGATGGCGCTCATGCGGCGTGATATGGCTCCTTCCTTGTCCCTCAGCGACTTGCGTATGTCATAGAGCATGTCCGAAGCCGTATCCTTCACATCACCGTAACGGTCCAGAATGCCCTCTATGCGTCTCTGTACCTCAGGAAAGCCCATTATCGGGGCTGACATTCTCTTGAGGTTCGGGTAGACTCCGTCCTTCACCTCCTCGAAGAAGGCCGTCACCTTGCGCAGGGTCTCGAGCATGGTCTTGAGCTTGCGCATCGAAAGGAGGTCGATTGCCGCGGAACTTGTCTCGAGCGGCTTCAGGAAATCTATGCAGTCGATGAAGCCTCCAGACGGGAAACTGTCTTCGAACATCATGATGAGCCTCATCTCGTCGGTGAGAAGAAGTCTCTTGCGTATCTTGGCGGCGCTGGTGGAGAAGGTTTCGGTTGCAGTCCTCTCCACGGCATATGACGTAGAGCATCTGTCGGAAATGATCCGTCTTATGCGGTCAAATCCGAGCTTCTGCTCCAATCTTGTATCTATTCTTTTCTTGTCTTCCATAACTCCAATCTGCAAAGATACCAAGATTATCCCAATTTGTATAGAAGCTGCCCGATTTTATGATGAAAAGAATTTTTGGCGGCACTCAGCTGCCGAGGGCTTCGTTGAGCAGGAGCTTCAGCTCGTTGATGTTCTGGATAGGGGTGACCTTGCCGCCTTTGGCGAAGGATATCCTTCCGGTCTCTTCGGAGACGATCACTGCATCGGCATCTGTTTCTTCGGTGATGCCTATCGCAGCCTTGTGTCTCATGCCGTAATTGGCCGGGATGTCGGTCCTGGAGGTTATCGGCAGGGTGCATCGGGCTGCCGCAAGGCGGTTGCCGGCTACTACAAGGGCTCCGTCGTGAAGCGGGGAGTTCTTGAAGAAAAGGTTCATTATCAGACGACGGTGGATGGCGGAATCGATGTTGTCGCCGGTAGATATTATGTCGTCAAGAGGTACCGAATGAGCGATGACGATAAGCGCGCCGGTCTTGTCTTCTGACATTCTGCGGCATGCCTCGGTGATCTCGTTGGCTGCCTCGCTTCCCGAAACGGTACCCTTCCTGTCTCCGAACAGCTTGCCCAGCACCTGCTGTCCCTTGGCTGTCTTCATCCATCGGTTTCCGAACCTGATGAGGAATTTCCTGATTTCAGGCTGGAAGATGACGATGATCGCGAGGACTCCGACGTCGAGCACCGTTTCCATGATCGCCGTCATCAGCCTCATGTTGAAGGCCGATACGAGGACACGTACTATATACAGGGATATGATGGCGATGAATATGCTCATTGCCGATGTTCCCTTTATCCACCTGAAGGCTACATATATGATCATGGCCAGCAGGAGTATGTCGAGTATGTCCGTGAAGGACAGTTGCAGGAAGCCGAAGATGTCGAGTAACATAAGTGTGCTATATATCACGCAAATATACGCATTTTTGGTTTGTACTGTGGTGGGTATTGCTTATTTTTGTAGAAAATATAATACATGAAGGACATGAAAAGGACCAGTTTGTTATGTGTTATGGCGATTCTTGCTATAACATCCTGTACATCAGAGGTTTCTGATGAGGTTAAAGCTATGGATGAAATTCCTGTGCTGGAAAGAAATGTGAACTATCCGAGCAATCGGGAGCCATTGATGCCTCAGCGGTTCATAAAGCTTCCGACCGGCAGCATCAAGCCTGGAGGCTGGCTCTTGACCCAGCTTGAACTTCAGAAGGACGGTCTGAACGGCCATCTGGGCGAGATCAGTGCATGGCTTCAGAAGGAGGACAACGCCTGGTTGAAGGCAGGTGGGCATTGGGGATGGGAGGAAGTCCCTTACTGGCTTCGCGGATATGCGGGAGTAGCTTATATATTCGATGATCCGGATATGCTTGATGAAGCAAGATTGTGGATCGAGGCAATTCTGGGCAGTCAGCGCGAAGACGGAAATTTCGGTCCGTATACTGAAACCGGCGGCATGCAGGATTTCTGGCCCAACATGATTGCATTGTGGATCCTTCAGTCCTATTATGAATATAGCGGAGATGACCGTGTGATCGATTTCATGACCAGATACTTCCATTATCAGCTGACGGTTCCGGACGACCGCTTCATGAGGGTGTCGTGGCAGTCTCATAGAGGAGGTGACAACATGTGGAGCGTGGCATGGCTTTATAACCGTACGGGTGATGCTGCGTTGCTGGAGCTGGCTGACAAGATCCATAGAAACACCTCTGACTGGACAAAGTCGACGGAACTTCCGACCTGGCATGTCGTGAATATCGCTCAGGGAGTGCGTGAGCCGGCTACATATTATATGTTCAACGGTGACAGGAAGATGATGGAGGCCAGCTACAATGTGCAGAGCTTCGTGCGAAGGACATTCGGACAGGTGCCGGGAGGTATGTTCGGCGCTGATGAGAATGCGCGTACCGGCTTCTTCGATCCGAGACAGGGGGCGGAGACATGCAGTTTTGCAGAGCAGATGGCGTCTGATGAGATAATGATGATGATAACCGGTGATCCATATTGGGCTGAGAACTGTGAGGACATCGCCTTCAACAGCTATCCGGCAGCCTTTATGCCCGACTACAGGTCGTTGAGGTATATAACATCTCCGAACATGGTGATGAGTGACAGCGAAAACCATAAGCCTGGCATCGACAATGCCGGACCTTTCCTCGCCATGAACCCTTTCAGCAGCCGTTGCTGCCAGCATAACCATGGTTTTGCCTGGCCTTATTACGTGGAGCATCTGATTCTGGCTACTCCTGACAATGGTGCCGCTGCTGTCCTCTTCAATTCTTGCGAGGCAAGGATGAAGGTTGCTGACGGCAGGGAGATTGTCATAAAGGAGGTGACGGACTATCCTTTCGATACCAATATCGCTTTCACGATCGAGACCGGAGGGGAGACTGTGGAATTCCCGTTCTATATCCGTGTTCCGCGTTGGACAAAGGATGCTTCGTTCAAGGTGAACGGAAAGAAGGTGACAGCCGGCAAGGGGGATTACATCTGCATCGACCGTGAGTGGAAAGACGGTGACAGGGTGGAGGCGGACTTCCCTATGGAACTTTCGCACAGGACCTGGCAGGTGAACAAGAACAGCGTCAGCGTCGATTACGGTCCTTTGACCTTGTCGCTCAAGATAGCGGAAAGATATGTCATGAAGAACAGTGCTCAGACAGCCATCTGGGATTCCCGCTGGCAGGAGGGAGCGGATACTGAGAAGTGGCCTTCATATGAAATATATCCGGACAGTCCGTGGAATTATGCCCTGCAGGTGGAGAGCGTCAGATTGAAGGAACGCAGGGAACTCAAGCCTGGTGTGAATCCTTTCACTCATGAGAATGTGCCTCTCGTTTTCGAGGCTGTCGGAAGACAGGTTCCGGACTGGACCATAGACGAATACAAGCTTTGCGGTGTCCTTCCGTATGAAGACGCGGTGAAGTCGGATGTGGTGGAAAAGATCGAACTGATTCCTATGGGTGCGGCAAGGTTGCGCATTTCCGCTTTCCCTACATGTGATCAAGTGGATTGATAAATCTTGATTTCTATGAATATGAAAAGTCTGTTCAGAATTATGTTTGCTGTCGTATTGATGAATATGTCAGCAATCAGTGCCTTTGCGCAGGATGTTCCTGTCGCTGATGTCAAGGTCGGACCTTGGGTGACCAATGTAAGCGGAAATGCTTTCAATGTGCTTTGGACCTCCAGTCACAGGACTCTTTCCTATGTGGAGGTGGCCCCGGATGACGGGACCGATTTCGATGCATGCGAGAGGCCGAGGTTCTACCAGACGGTTTCCGGCCGAAGGGTTATCGACACTTTCCATGATGTCCGTGTGACCGGGCTGGCACCGGGTGTGAAGTACCGTTACCGTATCATGTCGAAGGCTGTGCTTGACGACGACAGTGCATATCACACCGATTATGGAGAGCTTCTTCAGATGCCGGTTGCCGGCGGATCGGCAGTGACCACTCTCGACCCGAAGGCTGAGACCTGCCGCTTTTCGATGCTCAACGACATGCATGCGGACGGAGACAAGTTCCGCACCCTCGTTGCCGGACGAGACGCAGATGACATGGACTTTGTCCTGCTTGTCGGCGACATGATGTCATATATCAATGATATAGATGATCTTGCGCGGAATGTCTACGGTCAGGTTCCGGAGCTTGTCGCGAATGTCCCTACCTTCTACACTCGAGGAAATCACGAGACCCGCGGAAAGCAGGCGTATCTGTTCCAGAAGTACAGCCCGACCAACAGCGGAGACACATATTTCATGCTCAGGCACGGCCCGGTGGCCATAGTCGTTCTCGATGCGGGAGAGGACAAGCCGGACGGTAACAAGGAATATTCGGGGGCGGTCGATTTCAGCCTTTTCCGTCAGCAGCAGCTTGAGTGGCTGAAGGAGACTGTGAAGGATCCTCTTTTCGCAAAGGCGCCGGTGAAGCTGGCCGTGATGCATATTCCGGCTCTGAGCCGTGAGGGCAGCTGGTACGGGGAGAAGGTGGCCAACGAGATGCTTGTTCCCGTGCTGAACAAGGCTGGTATCGATATGATGCTGAGCGCTCATTACCACACTTATCTGTATGTCGGGGAAGGAGACTGCGGCAATGACTTCCCGATACTCATCAACGATAATGTAAGCCGTCTGGATTTCATCTCGGAAGGCAAAGGCTTTCAGATCCGTATCTACGATATGGAAGGCAGGCTTGCCCACACCCATGATGTGGAAAAGTAGATGAAGAAATTTTTCGCAAAGTATTGAAAATTAAAATATTAATTGTATATTTGCAGCCCGTAAAAATGTATTGCGGGCTGTAAATTATTTATAATCAATTAATTAAACAAAACCAATGCCTGGATTAATTGGAAAGAAAATCGGAATGACTTCCGTTTTCGGTGCTGATGGAAAGAATATTCCATGCACCGTTATTGAGGCTGGTCCATGTGTAGTTACGCAGATTCGTACAGTAGAGAATGATGGTTATGCCGCTGTACAGCTTGCCTATGACGAAATTTCAGAAAAGCATGCCAGCAAGGCTCTCAAGGGCCATTTTGAAAAGGCAGGAACCACCCCTAAGCGCAAGCTTGTCGAGTTCAAGGCAGACTTCGCTCAGGATCTTAAGCTCGGCGACACACTTACAGTAGCTGACGTTTTCGCAGACGTGAAGTTCGTGGACGTTGTCGGAACATCAAAGGGTAAGGGTTTCCAGGGCGTTGTGAAGCGTCACAACTTCGCTGGAGTAGGTGGCCAGACTCACGGTCAGCACAACCGTCTCCGTCACCCTGGTTCACTCGGTGCATCATCATGGCCTTCACGCGTATTCAAGGGAATGCGTATGGCCGGTCACATGGGTAATGAGCGCGTTACAGTGTTCAACCTCGAGGTGATCAAGGTTATGCCTGAGAACAACCTTAT
>JAGAIY010000011.1 GCA_017626355.1 Bacteroidales bacterium | reverse complement strand
GATTGTAACTCGCCCCATAATGGGAACAATACCGTTTTTCTCTTTGCTTCCGTTCACGTAGAACAGCACTTTAAATGTACTTCGCATAATCCAATTCTTTTTGGTTACAAAATTAGTTATCAGCGAGTTGTACATTGTTATGCAGAATGTAGCAGAGAGTAGAAATGAACTCCAACAACCTATAAACTTACCTTGTTATCGGGTAATGATTTGAAAACCGTTCGCCCTCATTACCTTTCATTTCCTTGCACTTTTGCATCGGCGAGGCTTTCATCAAAAGTCCTCATAAGTCATTGAACACCAGTGCCACCATCATTATTTCCCCTCATTCGTTAGATTTTTCCAGAGATATATTTAATAATTCACATGATGTTACGTTGACATTTAAATAAATATTGGTATTTTTGTGTGATTTGTGAAAATTAACCACTTAAATTCATAAGACTATGGCATACAAAGTAATTGACATCGAAGGTGTAGGTGCAGCATATGGAGAGAAGCTTGCTGCAGCAGGTATTGAAAAAGCTGAACAGCTTCTTGAGAAGTGCGCAGCTCCAGCCGGCCGCAAGGCTCTTGCCGAAGAGACAGGCATCTCCGAGAAGCTTGTCCTCAGATGGTGCAACCATGCTGATCTCTTCCGCGTAAAGGGAGTAGGTCCTCAGTTCGCAGAACTTCTTGAGGCTGCCGGCGTTGATACAGTCAAGGAACTTGCTCACCGCAATGCAGAGAATCTTGCAGCAAAGATGCTTGAAGTGAACGAGGAAAAGAACCTTGTGAACCGTGTCCCTGTTGCAGCTGAGCTCCAGAAGATGATCGACTGCGCAAAGGAACTTCCGGGAGTACTTACCTACTAAGATCCACCTTTAATAAAATAAAAAGCGTTTCAGAAAATTCTGAAACGCTTTTTATTTGCTTTATTGTAACTGCTATTTGTTGAACTGAGCTCTGAGAACCTCGTTCTTTGCATCTGCATCAGATCCCTTGATACCGAAATAGAACTTGATCTTAGGCTCTGTACCTGAAGGACGTACGGTAACGACATCACCTGCCTCGTTGTAGAACTGGAGCACATTAGATGAAGGGAGACCTGTCTCCTCAGGCTTTGTATAGTCGATGACCTTGATCACAGGTGAACCAGCAAGCTCCTTAGGAGGATTGTTGCGGTAGTCGACCATCATCGCTGCGATTTCCTCAAGTCCTGCCTTACCCTTCTTGGTAACTGAGATGAGAGACTCCTTGTAGTAGCCGAATTCAGCATAGATATCCTGAAGGAGCTGATAGAGAGTCTTGCCCTGAGCTGCCGCCCAAGCTGCGCACTCTGCAACCATCGCACATGTGATAGGAGCATCCTTGTCACGTACGAACTCACCTACATTGAAGCCGTAGCTTTCCTCACCACCGCATACGAAAGTTGTCTCACCCTCGTTCTTCTTGATGATGTCGGCGATCCACTTGAAGCCTGTAAGTACATTGTATACCTTCACACCGAACTTCTCTGCGATCGCGCGCATGAGCTCTGTAGTCACGATTGTCTTTACGATATACTGCTTGCCGTCAAGCTTTCCGAGCTCAGACCAACGGCGGAGAATATAATAGGTAAGAATAGAACCTGTCTGGTTACCGTTCATAAGAACCATCTTGCCCTCATTGTCACGTACTGCGATACCGATACGGTCTGCATCCGGGTCTGTAGCCATCACGAGGTCGGCACCTTCCCTGTCGGCAACTGCTACCGCCATAGCAAGTGCTGAAGGCTCCTCAGGGTTAGGTGACATTACTGTAGGGAAGTTTCCGTCCACGACATCCTGCTCAGGAACATGGTATACGTTCTCGAAACCGAGCTTTGCAAGGAATTCCGGAACGATCTCCACACCTGAACCGTGGATAGGGGTATATACGATCTTGAGGTCCTTGTGAGCAGCACGCGCCTCTGGAGAAAGCATGAGTGTCATCACTGAATTGAGATATGCCTCATCCATCTCATGACCCATGACTTCAACAGGAGCAGCTCCTTCACCCGGCTCGAACTTCACCATAGAAGGGTCTGTGATCTTAGCCACCTCAGCAACGATATCCTTGTCAACAGGAGAAGTCACCTGAGCACCGTCTGACCAGAATACCTTGTAACCGTTGTACTCCTTAGGATTGTGTGACGCTGTGATCATGATACCTGCAGTAGCCTTCTTTGTCCTCACCGAGTAGCTCATGAGAGCGATAGGATGAAGTTTGTCAAAGATGTACACATGGATTCCGTTTGCAGAAAGTACATTGGCAGCAATCTGAGCGAACTCAGGACTGTTGTTGCGGCTGTCGTATGAAATGCAGACGCTGAGAGGTCCCTCGCAGTTGGCCTTCATGTAGTTTGCGAGACCCTGTGTAGCCATACCTACAGTGTACTTGTTCATACGGTTGGTTCCTACTCCCATGATACCACGGAGTCCGCCTGTACCGAACTCAAGGTTCTGATAGAATGCATCCTCGAGACCTACAGGATCGTTTGCCTGAAGTTCACGGATCTGAGCCTTTGTAGCCTCATCAAAATTGCCATCCAGCCAACTCTGGACTGTTTCTTTGTAATCTCTTGCCATATGGTTATTGTTTAGTTATTAATTTTCATTGATATCCGAGCAAATATACAGAAAATTATCAGATAAAAATCTATTTTTGCAAGAGATTTTTAAAATAATGGAAAAACTTACCGGATTTGTAGCAGAACATCTCAACGACAATCTCACCCGCCTGATTCTCGACAGGGCCAGATGGCCTGAAATCGACATGGATCTGGCAATTTCCTGCATTGAATCAAGACGCAAGCTCAAAGGTAAAGTCCAGGAGTGGTACGACGAGAAGGAACTTATATTTCCCTCAAAGCTTTCAGCCGAGCAATGCAGGAGCAGTGCCACAGCCGCATACAAGGCGGAACTCGCCGGAAGGATAGCGGGGAACGGCTCCTGCCCGGCATCTTCCTGGAACATAGCCGACCTCACAGGCGGTCTCGGAGTCGATTCATGGTTCTTTTCCCGGAAAGCTTCCGCCGTACTGTATAACGAAATGCAGGAAGCCTTATGCAAGGCTGCATCACATAATTTCAGCATACTGGGAGCAGACAACATCTGCGTAAGCAACAAAGCCGTATCCTCCGAAGGAAGCCTTGAAGGCACTTCACCTGAGGAACTGCTCTCCGGCTTCCATGCCGACATAATATACATGGATCCGGCCAGAAGAGGAGAAGGCGGCAGAAAAGTATTCCTCATCGAAGAATGCACTCCTGATGTCCTGACACTGAAGACGGAACTTTTCGGAATATGCCGTCACCTTCTCATAAAGCTCTCCCCTATGGCGGACATCAGCATGGTCTGCGAGAGACTCGGCAGGACATGCAGGGAAGTCCACGTTGTTGCTGCGGGAGGAGAATGCAAGGAACTTCTGATCTGGATGGACAGGGAGTGGAATGACGGATATGAAATAATCGCAGCCGAACTGCAAAAGGACGGCACTGTCTCGGAGTTCCGTTTTGACCCACGGGAAGAAACCCTCTCGAAAGACTGCATCACGACAGCCGGCACAAACGGTTCCTTCCTCTTCGAGCCGGGAAAGGCCTTGATGAAGGCCGGTGCATTCAACACCATAACCAAAAGATTCCGTCTCGACAAGCTCGGGCAGTCCACTCATTATTATATGACCGATGAGCTCGAAAAGGCTGAAAGCCTCATGAAACACGGCAAGGTATTCAGGATAATTAAGGCCCTGCCTCTGGACAAGCGTACAATAAAGGAGATCGGCAAGACCTATCCCAAGGCAGAGGTCACAGCCCGCAACATACCGATGGACACAGATACCCTGAGAAAAAAACTCGGAGCAGCTTCCGGAGACGACATCCATATTTTCGGCCTCAAATCCGACCTTTCCGGCAACATTCTGCTTGTGACGTCAAAATACAATGGAGTCTAAGATCCTGAGAACCAACAAATTATCAAATAAGCCTGCCGCCCCGGGGCGGCAGGCTTATTTGATAACTCGCTATATATCAGATAGATAGCCTACATTCTAGTTCTGATGTGCAGGACGGAGAAGATCGAGCACAACCTTCACAGGATTGAAGGTAGCGAGAGGAACCTCAACAAAGAGGGTGTTCCAGTTGCTCATCGCGCCGTTCCAGAGTCCAGGGAGCTCAAGAGCCTTGAGTTCACGACCCTGATAACTCTTCGAGCTTATGAAGCCGGCATCCTCGTCCACATACTTGAGAAGGTCGAAGCTCTCACCTTTGTAGTTGTGGAGGCAGCATACGATATCCACAGGATTGAAGTGGGTAGCTGAAGCAAGGGCATTGCGCGCGTGGTCGTCAGACATGTTTATCTGCACGCTTTCGAGAACCTGAAGCGATGTAGAGCCATCCTTCTCTGCGATGATGAAAGGTCCGCCGCCAGGCTCACCCTGATTCTTCACCATTCCGGCAACTCTGACAGGACGGTCAAGTTTTGCCCTGAGAGCCTGGACACGAGCCTTGCAGGTCTCGGCCTGAGGCATCTTCACGCAGAGCACATTTTCAAGGAAAGCCTCGATTTCGTCACAAAGTTCCTGTACTTCCGGTCTCTGATATACGTCTTCGTCTCCAAGCTTGCCGTATGCAGGAACATCCACCCTGAGGTCGGTGATATAGTCTCCTGTACGGATCTCAAGCTCACGGAGATAGCCGTGGAGAGTGTCGCGAAGCTCAAGAGCCTTTCCAAGAAGAACCTTCTTCCAAGTAGCGGTCTCAGGGAGAAGCCTTTCGTTGGCTACATTGTCAATGTTCTTGATGGAAACCACCTCTTCCTCAAGCTTGTTGAGGTTGTAGATGAGGGCTCCGTGTCCTGCAGGACGGAAAAGGAGAGAATCGGTCTCAGTCCTGAACGGCTTGTTCTCTACATCTACAGCGATGGTATCTGTAGCCTTGTCCTGAAATGTGAAGGTGATGTTGTACTGCACTCCGTACTTAGCCTCATATGCAGCCTTGACTTCAGCATAAGCCTCTTCGAAAAGATGCTGATGCTCAGGAGAAATGGTCACGACAAGATTAGCCGAGCCATCCTCGTTGCGCATATAATTCTGAGCCTCCACAAGATGCTCTGCAAATGCCGTACGGATCTCTCCGTCAGTATATTTATGGAACTTGAGAACGCCCTTCGGCTTGGAACCGTATCCGAGTCCCTCATCAGTAAGAGTCTTTGCAAGTACATCCTTCCTGTACTCAGGACACTTGCAAGGTTCCTCACCGAAAAGTTCAGGAGTGTAGAATGCAAAAGACCTGATCTGGTCCACGAATTTTGCTGCAGGGGCATCATCAGCCAGCTCCTTGCCCTCCTTCAATGCATCAAGGCCGCTGAAAAGATCCTTGAACATACGTGAAGCGGCTCCTGAAGCAGGAACAAACTTGCATTTTCCGTTGATCTGAGCTCCTTCATAATACTTCACAGCCGCTTCTACTGCAGCCTCGTCAAGTACCTGGATACCTTTTTCCGGAGTAGCAGGAGCGACAATCTTCATCCAAGGAAAACCTTGCTTGAAACGCTCCACCTGCTGCTGAACTGTCTGCACTGTAGAGCCTCTCTGCTCTATCTGTGCGATGTCTTCTTTTCTAAACATAAATGGTTATAATTTTAGTAGTTGAGTTTAATCCATCAAAGCCCGTCTATCAATATTTCGCGCCTGTACTGATAGTTCGAGCGCATCTTCTCGAAATTGTCCGGCTCCATCCTGAACCTGAAATCATCCGTAAATATCGGATAGTTATATTGGAACACAGCGGCTATTTCACCTTGCTTCTTACCCTTGAGATCCAGACTGACAGGTTCATGCTCAGGCTGTTCCGCCTCAGGATAGAAGTCCATCAGCTGACCGATGCCGAAGAAGCGTGCAACCGCCTGGACAGCAGAAGCTGTGCCGTTCTGCTTGCCCTGATACGAATATCCGGCGATATGGGGAGTCGCGACATCCACCATATCTATGAGTTCTTCATCTACATCCGGCTCGTTGTTCCATGTATCTATTATGACCGCGCCGAACTTAGGCAAGGCCATCTTCAGGGCAGCCTCGTCGACTACTTCACCTCTGGCCGCATTTATGAATATAGATCCCGGCTTCATAAGGGTGAAGAAATCCTCTCCGGCCATGCCTCTTGTCGTTTCATCAAGCGGCACATGAAGGGTAACCACATCGGAATTGGCCAGAAGATAATCCAACGAACAGAATTCATCCGAGCCTTCCGCAAGAGCCCTCGGCGGATCACATTTCAAGACCTTGAAACCCAGATGGGCTGCCAAGGCCTCAACCTTCCTGCCGACGTTTCCTACGCCGATTATACCGAATACGGCATCGTCCAGCTTGATTGATTTTCTGGCCGCAACACCATAAAGGGCAGAGAAGACATACTGCATGACCCCGCCGGCATTACAGCCCTGGGCATTATGGACAGCAATCCCGGAAGCGGCACAGTAATCCAGGTCTATGTGGTCGGTTCCTATGGTCGCTGTAGCTATAAGCTTCACGGTCGTTCCATCAAGAAGTGCCGGACCGCATCTTGTCCTCGTTCTGATCACGAGTGCATCGGCATCCTTCACATCATCGTGCGTGATCGCACTTCCTTCCTTGTAAAGGACCTCCGCATACGGTTCGAACACTCCTTCGAGAAAAGGTATGTTCCTGTCTGCTACTATCTTCATATATCGGCTATTTCAATACAAGCTCCTTTATATATGGAGGTTCACCCTCCTTTATATACATATCATCATCGGAAAGATATCCGTTTATCTGCTCCAGAAGCACATCCTTCTGGAAATAAAGCTGGTTACGTACCATCGACGAGCCCAAGGTGCAGTACATGACCTTGTCCTTCACATACACATCGACTGTATAGCGTTGAGCGCCTGATACGGCATTCCAAGCTGCCTGGACCCTCTGCCGGTTCAGTCCGGCGGTCAGTTTCATTTCACGGATGAAGCCTTCCACAAGTTCATCCATACCCACGGCGTCACGTCGACGCAGGCTGTTCTTCATTTGATCGTATGCCATGTCAGATTCTCCTGAAAGTTCCGTCGACAGTGTCGAAATAAGCCCTGTCCCTTGTGATGCCGTCCACTATTCCTGCCATCCTGACCTTGTTGCTGTCCGTTATGAATATCTGACCGAAGTCATTGCTCGCCACCATCTGCAGAAGATTGGAAATGCGGTTCATGTCAAGTTTGTCGAATACATCGTCCAGCAGCAATATCGGTGCAAACCCGTAATTCTTCTTCATTATCTCGTACTGGGCGAACTTAAGGGCCACAAGGAAAGACTTCTGCTGTCCCTGGGAGCCATAGCGCCTGATCGGATGTCCGTTCATAGTGAAGATGAAATCGTCCCTCTGGAGACCTGATGTCGTATATTTCATGACCCTGTCACGGTCGAAGGAAGCGGCAAGGAGCTGATCAAGCGAGGCCTTGGACAGTTCGCTGTCATACTCGATGAACACCTTTTCCGAATCGCCTGAAACAAGCCTGTAATACTCCGACACTACCGGAAGAAGATCCTCCACAAAGCGTTTCCTCGCCTGATGCACGGGTTCTGCCAAAGCAGACATCCTCATATCGATCACCTCAAGAAGAGAGCGGTCCACTTCCATATCCTTGAGCATACGGTTACGCTGAAGCAGAAGCCTGTTGTACTGCTGCAACGAAGCCATGTAGCCGGGATCCATCTGCGAGAGCACGGAATTCACGAAACGCCTGCGCTCCTCTCCTGACTCGCTTACCAGTGAGATGTCGGCCGGAGAGACCATCACTACCGGCAGCACTCCGATATGCCCTGATATCTTTTCATAGGCTTTGTCATCCCTCTTCATCTTCTTGTCCCCCTTCAAGGCCGTCTTCATGGAGAAACGGCTTGTGAGCCCGTTTTCCATACGATAAGTGCCGAGAAGGGAAAACTCCTCGGTACCATGCCGGAAATTGAATCTGTCTGAAGATGCGAACGCACTCTTTGTCATGGAAAGATAATAGACCGCATCAAGAAGATTGGTCTTTCCTTCCCCGTTGTTGCCGCTTATGCAGTTGACATTGGGAGAGAACTCCACCTCCTGAAGCCTTATGTTCCGGAAATCGGATATCACTATTTTTTCAAGTACAGGCATTATACGATTCAGATATCTTGGCAAATATAACTAAAGTTTGGAACAAATGCTACATTTCCTAATAGGAAAAAATATATTGGCAGTTTGCACATTTTTTTCTAAATTTGCCGCCTGTTTGGGCGGATTGTATCCACGCGTTTCAAGCATATTTGACGCAAGCATCTGACCGACAACAAGTTCCGAAAATATAAAAACTGAATAATATGGCTAAAGAAATCAAAAACGAGAACGCTGAGGCAGTAGTTGAGGCGGTTTCAAAGACAGAAAAGTTCTTCAATGAGAACGGAAAGCTCCTCGCAGGCATCTGCGCAGGTGTAGTTGTAGCATGCGCAGCGGTATTCTGCTGGGTGAAATTCGTTCATCAGCCAAAGGTAGCTGAGGCTCAGGGCCAGATGGCATATGCAGAGCAGATCTTCCGCTCAGGCGATTACCAGACAGCACTCAACGGTGACGGCAACACTCTCGGATTCGTACAGATCCTCGAGGACTACGGCAAGAAGGCCGGCGAGTCAGTTTACTTCTACGCAGGAGTATGCGAGCTTCAGAACGGCAACTGGGAGCAGGCTATCAAGTATCTTGAGAGCTACAAAGGAAAGGACGCTATTCTTGCAGCACGTGCAAAGGCTTGTGTAGGTGACGCTTATGTAGGTCTTGAGAACTACAGCAAGGCCCTTTCATGCTTCGAGGCAGCAGCTGCAGCAGCAGACAACATGTATGCAGCAGGTTATCTCCTCAAGGCTGGTGCGGTAGCAGAGAAGCTCGGTGACGATGCAAAGGCACTTTCATTCTACAAGAAGATCAAGGAGCAGTATCCACAGTCTATGGAAGGATACGATGTTGACAAATATATCGGACGTATAGAGGCTAAATAATTATGGGAAGAGCGTTTGAGTTCAGAAAGGAACGTAAGTTCAAGAGATGGGGTCACATGGCCCGCGTATTCACCAAGATCGGTAAGGAAATCACTATCGCTGTAAAGCAGGGAGGCCCTGACGTTACAGGTAATCCACGTCTCCGCGCACTTATCCAGACTGCACGAAGCGAGAACATGCCTAAGGACAACATCGAGCGCGCCATCAAGAGAGCGACCGACAAGGACCAGGCAGATTACAAGGAGGTAGTATTCGAGGGTTACGGCCCTCACGGAATCGCTGTCCTCGTAGAGGCTGCTACCGACAACAACAACCGTACTGTAGCCAATGTCCGTTCATATTTCACCAAGAGCGGCGGTTCACTCGGTACTTCAGGAAGTGTCGACTACATGTTCGACCGCAAGTGCATGTTCCGCATGAAGTCTGCAAATCCATACGATCTCGAAGAGCTTGAGCTTGAGCTTATCGACTATGGTGTAGAGGAAATCTTCGAGGAGGAGAACGACAACGAAGAAATGGAGATCGTTCTCTATGGAGAGTTCACTGCATTCAACACCATCCAGAAGTGGATCGAGGAGAACGGATACGAGCTTGTGGCAGCAGAGTTCACACGTCTTCCTAACGTTGACCTCAAGGTTCTCGAGGGCGATGACAAGGCAGATGTAGAGAAGCTCATCGAGCGCATCGAAGAGGATGATGACGTGCAGAACGTCTACACAACAATGCAGCCGTAATTGATTTACGACATATTTCACAGAAAAGGACGGTCATTTGGCCGTCCTTTTTCATATTTTTGCCACAACTGAGCCTATTGTGGCGTAATATTCCTGATTGGGGTATGATTTTATCTTGTCGGGTCGAAAAAATACTATCTTTGCGAAAACGAATTACTAAAACCTACAAAAACAGAATCATGAGCATTCAACAGGAAAAGATCAAGGAACTGGTAGAGCGCAGGGCATCCGCACGTATGGGAGGAGGTCAGAAGAGAATCGACGCCCAGCACCAGAAAGGAAAGCTTACCGCAAGGGAAAGGCTTGGACTTCTTCTTGACGAAGGCAGTTTCGAGGAGTTCGACATGTTCGTACAGCATCGCTGCACAAACTTCGGAATGGAAAAGACCAGATTTGACGGAGACGGAGTAGTTACCGGAATGGGAACGATAGACGGCCGTCTCGTATATGTATTCGCCCAGGATTTCACAGTCTCCGGAGGTTCCATGTCAGAGACCATGGCACAGAAGATATGCAAGGTTATGGACATGGCTGTCCGCAACGGCGCCCCGTTCATCGGCATAAACGACTCCGGAGGAGCACGAATCCAGGAAGGCGTATGTTCGCTGGCAGGATTCGGAGAGATATTCGAACGGAATATTCTTTCGTCAGGCGTGATCCCTCAGATTTCAGGCATCTTCGGCCCTTGTGCCGGCGGTGCGGTATACTCCCCTGCCCTTACCGACTTCACAGTCATGGTAAAGGATACATCCTACATGTTCCTGACCGGTCCGGGAGTCGTGAAGACAGTAACCGGCGAAAACGTTACTCAGGAGGAACTCGGAGGCGCAAGCATCCATTCTTCCAAGAGCGGCGTGGCACATTTTGCAGCAGAAGATGAGAAGGAGGGCATACAGACTATCAGGGATCTCCTGAGCTTTCTTCCGTCAAACAACCGTGAAGAGGCTCCATACGTCGAGACGGCAGATCCGGCAGGACGAACCGATGATGCACTCAATGACATAATACCGGACAACCCGAACAAGGCATACGACATGTATCAGGTGATCGGCAGCATCATCGACGACGGCAGATTCCTTGAAGTGCACAAGAGCTGGGCAAAGAACATCATAGTAGGCTTCGCCCATATGAACGGCAGGTCAGTAGGCATTGTGGCAAACCAGCCTAAGATTCTTGCCGGTGTCCTCGACATCAATGCTTCCAGAAAGGCCGCACGCTTCGTACGCTTCTGCGATGCATTCAACATCCCTATCGTGACTCTCGTCGATGTCCCGGGCTTCCTCTGCGGAACACAACAGGAATACGGAGGCATCATCACCCACGGAGCCAAACTTCTGTATGCATATGGAGAAGCCACTGTCCCTAAGGTCACCGTCACATTGAGAAAATCATACGGCGGAGCGCATATCACCATGAGCTGCAAGCAGTTACGCGGAGACATCAACTACGCATGGCCTTCAGCCAACATCGCAGTCATGGGTGCGGAAGGAGCTGTGGAGATCCTCTATTCCAAGGAGATAAAGGCCATTGAAGACCCAGCGGAACAGGCATCGGCTGCCGAGCGCAAGAAGAAGGAGTACAATGACCTGTTCTGCAATCCGTACAATGCTGCCTCATATGGCTATATAGACGACGTCATAGAGCCGCGCAACACCCGCTTCCGCGTGATCCGCGCCCTCGAGCAGCTCGCATGCAAGAAGCAGGAGAACCCGTGGAAGAAACATGACAATCTTCCTTTATAATGAGCACAGTCATGAATACATTCACATTAAATGATCCTCACGGAATCATCATCACGCTTGTTTCCGTCTGCGTCGTATTCTGTTCGCTGATAATCCTGTATTTTGCATACTCCCTCATAGGAAAGATCATATCAGGTGAGATCGGTATGCCGAAGCGGAAGGCTATGGCATCCTCTTCATCCAAGAAGACGCCGTCAGAGGAAGAAGCTGCAGCTATAGCCATGGCTCTGGACCAGGAACTCAACGGCGAGACCTACGCAGCCATCGGCATGGCCCTGCACAGGTATATGAACGATACCGTACATGACATGGAAAGCTACATAATCACAATAAAACGCAAAAGATAAAGACATGAAGACATACAGATTCAAGATCAACGGAAACGAATACAACGTTGACATCAACTCGGTTGCCGGAAACATCGCGGATGTAACCGTAAACGGCACATCATACCAGGTCGAGATGGAGGATGCTCCTTCAGCTCCGGCTGCCCCTGCAGCCCCTTCAGTTCCGGCTGCTCCGGTACAGGCTGCCGCTCCGGTTCAGGCAGCACCGGCTCCCAAGCCGGCTGCATCAGGAGCAGGAAAACCTGTAACAAGTCCTCTTCCGGGCGTCATAATCGCCGTCAAGGTAAATGTCGGCGACACAGTGAAAGCCGGTCAGGAACTGGCCGTACTCGAGGCTATGAAGATGGAGAATTCCATCGAGGCCACACATGACGGCACGGTCACTGCGGTACATGTCGCCAAGGGAGACTCTGTCCTTGAAGGTGCAGCAATCGTAACAGTAGCATGATCAGGTCATGAATACCATTTTTGAAAGCCTCGGACAGTTCTGGCAGTATACAGGCTTTGCAAACATGACATTACAGCATGTCGTGATGATATTCATCGGCATTGTCTTCATCTATCTGGCGATCAAGAAAGACTGGGAGCCTCTCCTTCTGATCCCTATCGGATTCGGAATGATCATAGGCAACATACCTTTCGCTTCAGGTCTGAACATCGGAATATATGAGGAAGGTTCCGTAATGAACATCCTCTATCAGGGAGTACAGAAAGGATGGTACCCTCCTCTGATATTCTTAGGCATCGGAGCCATGACCGACTTTTCCGCCCTCATATCGCAGCCTCGCCTCATGCTCATAGGAGCGGCTGCCCAGATCGGAATCTTCGGAGCATATATCATAGCCCTGCACATTGGTTTCACCCCGGCTGAAGCCGGAGCCATAGGAATAATCGGCGGTGCAGACGGCCCTACGGCAATCTTCCTTTCATCAAAGCTCGCACCTCATCTGATGGGAGCCATTGCCGTATCGGCCTATTCATACATGGCCCTGGTACCTGTCATCCAGCGTCCGATCATGCTCCTTCTGACCACAAAGAAGGAACGTCTCATACGCATGGCCCCTCCACGTCAGGTCAGCCAGAAGGAGAAGATCATCTTCCCTATCGTCGGTTTCATACTCACCGCCATGATAGTTCCTTCCGGAATGCCGCTTCTGGGTATGCTCTTCTTCGGAAACCTCCTCAAGGAAAGCGGAGTCACCAAAAGACTGGCTGAAACGGCTCGAGGCCCTCTTGTGGATGTGGTCACCATACTTATCGGAATCACAGTAGGATGTTCGACCCAGGCCGACGAGTTCCTGACCGGGGATTCAGTCAAGATCTTCCTGCTCGGACTCATTTCGTTCGTCATCGCCACTGTCTGCGGAGTCCTTTTCGTAAAGTTCATGAACCTGTTCTGCAAGGAAGGTAGAAAGATCAACCCACTCATCGGAAATGCTGGAGTTTCCGCTGTGCCTGATGCAGCACGTGTTTCACAGAATGTCGGAAGGGAGTTCGACAAGAACAACCATCTGCTCATGCATGCCATGGCTCCGAATGTAGCCGGAGTGATCGGGTCTGCCGTCGCTGCCGGAATCCTCCTCAGCTTCCTCGGATAGACAAATGGAGTATAACTCACTGAATATCAGAACACTACTCGCATAGCCTGCCGCCCAAGGGCGGCAGGCTATGCATTTATATGCTTGTCAATCAAATACTTAGCTACCATATGGCATTCATTTCATATTTAGAAAGAAAATCCATAACTTTGTGGGTTTAAACGGAATAGGAATGTCAATCACTAAGGATATAGAAGAAAGGATACTGCTTCTGGACGGTGCAATGGGCACAATGATCCAGAGGCATGAACTTACAGAGGAAGACTATCATGCGCTTCAGTTCGCTGACTGCAGAAAGGAGTTGAAAGGCAACAACGAGTGCCTCAATCTTACAAGGCCTGAAATAATCAGATCCATTCACGAAGAGTATATCGCCGCCGGTGCGGACATCATAGAAACCAACACCTTCAGCGCGAACAGAATTTCCCAGGCGGAATATGACTGCGAAGCTTTTGCCGCACAGATGGCCTATGAAGGAGCCAGAATAGCGAGAGAAGCTGCTGACGAGGCCTGCCGCATCGCGGAAAAGATAGGTCTTAAACGCAAGGTCTGGGTTGCAGGCAGCATGGGCCCGACCTCAAAGTCCCTTTCCCTCTCCCCTGATGTATCCGATCCGGCATTCCGTCCGTATTCCTTCGATGACATGAAGGAGGCATATCAGGAACAGGCGGAAGCCCTCATCCGCGGCGGTGTCGACCTCATCCTTATAGAGACCTGCTTCGATGCGCTCAATGTAAAGGCTGCACTTGCGGCGTTACAGGAAGTGTCTCCGGATCAGATACCCGTAATAGTCTCGGTATCGGTCGGAGACAGAAGCGGACGCACGCTTACAGGCCAGACTCTCGAAGCCTTCTATACATCCGTATGTCATTATCCGCTTCTCGCCTTCGGGCTCAACTGCTCGCTTGGAGCGACCGAGATGACTCCTCTTCTGGAAGATGTAGGCAACTGGTGCGGATGCGCCATAAGCTGCTATCCGAACGCCGGCCTTCCTAACGAAATGGGAGGTTATGACCAGACTCCTGAGGAGATGGCGGATGCAGTAAGAGGAATGGCTGAGAAAGGGCTGCTGAACATTATAGGAGGATGTTGCGGAACCACTCCGGACCACATAAGGGCGATTGCATCAGCTGTCAGGGAAGCGAGGCCTCACAAGATTGCAGACAAGGCCTCAACAACCGGAAGCATCCTCAAGGTCAGCGGTCTTGACAGCGTGACGATAGACGTAAGACATAACAACTTCACGAATGTTGGAGAAAGGACGAATGTAGCCGGCTCCAGGAAGTTCGCCCGACTGATTTCCGAAGGCAGATATGACGAAGGACTTCAGATCGCCGCAAGACAGATTGAAGACGGAGCCTCGATCATAGACATAAACATGGACGACGCCATGCTCGACAGCACAAAGGAAATGGAACGTTTCGTCCGCCACATATCTAACGACCCTGCCGTCGCGAGAGCCGCCCTGATGATAGACTCGTCCCATTGGGAGACTATATCAGCCGGACTCAAGAACGCCCAGGGCAAATGCATAGTCAATTCCATAAGCCTCAAGGAGGGAGAGGAAAGCTTCATCGAAAAGGCCAGGAGCATCAAGGCCTTGGGAGCGGCAATGGTTGTAATGGCTTTTGATGAGAAAGGCCAGGCCACAACATACAACAGAAAGATCGAGATATGCTCACGCGCCTACAACCTCCTTACCCAGAAAGCAGGAATATCTCCTGAAGACATAATCTTCGACGCCAACATACTCTCCATCGGCACAGGCATCGAAGAGCATGCAAGATATGCCGTCGATTTCATCGAGGCTGTGAGATGGATAAAGAAGAATCTTCCGGGAGCCCTCACATCCGGAGGTGTATCGAATCTTTCATTCGCTTTCCGCGGCAACAATGCCGTAAGGGAGGCTATGCATTCAGCTTTCCTTTTCCATGCCATCGAGGCAGGGCTTGACATGGCCATAGTGAATCCGTCCATGCTTCAGGTCTACGACGAAATAGACCCGTCCCTTCTCGAATGTATTGAAGACGTGATATTCGACCGCGATCCTCAGGCCACCGAAAGGCTCATAGCCAAAGCCTCGGAAATGCTGACAGCTGCAAAGGCGGAAGTCAGGGAAGAGGCTGCCAGAGGAGATTCGGCTCCAGCCACTGTCCGCGAACGTCTGAAATCGGCTCTTGTCAAAGGCGTTTCTTCCGGACTGTCTGAAGACCTGAAAGAGGCGATGGAGGAAGCCGGGAGTGCGGTCGCCGTGATCGAAGGCCCGCTGATGGAAGGCATGGAAACTGTGGGAAGGCTTTTCGGAGAAGGAAAGATGTTCCTGCCTCAGGTCGTCAAATCAGCCAAAGTCATGAGAGATGCAGTGGAACTCCTTAACCCGTACATGGAGACGAACAGCGATGAGGTCTCCATGAACAAGCCTAAGATAGTGATGGCGACAGTCAAGGGTGACGTCCACGACATTGGAAAGAACATCACAGGCATAGTGATGACCTGCAACGGCTTCGATGTCCATGACCTCGGTGTGATGGTTGACAAGGAAGTGATCCTCGCCGAAGCGGAAGCTGTTAATGCGGATATAATAGGAGTCAGCGGTCTGATCACTCCATCTCTTTTCCAGATGGAAGAACTATGCAGGGAGATGGCCAGGAAAGGCATGACCACCCCTCTTCTCATAGGCGGAGCCACGACTTCAGCCCTCCATACGGCAGTAAAGCTTGCGCCGCTTTATGACCATGTGTTCTACGGAGCAGATGCCTCGGCCGCAGCCGTCATGGCAAAACGTTACATATCCGATCCGGAAGGATTTGAGAATGAACAGCATTCAGAGCAGGAAAGGCTCAGGGACATATACAATAACGCAGGAAAGAAGAATTCAGACGAGTCGCCGGTGAATGCAGACCGCAGCGCACTGTCACATGAAGCTTCACTGCCTTGCCCTGAAGACATCCCTGTAATGGAAATTCCTGCAACAGAGATAATACCTTTCTTCGACTGGAAGATGTTCTATGCCATCTGGGGAGTCAGATACGGAAGTGCTGTTCCGGAAGCGATGGAACTCATGCAGCTCAGAAGAGATGCGGAAGACGAGCTTGAAACCGGAAATTTCAGGATCATGATTTCGGCCAGGTTCTTCATGGGGCAGGCCGTCAATGACAGCATCTGCTTCGATGATGCCGGCAAGACTGTATCCATCCCATTCATGAGGCAGGATAAAGGACTATCACTCAGCGACTTCGTAGCTCCCGAGAGCAGTGGAAGCAAGTCACCGTTCGGAGCTTTTGCCATCAGCGTGCACACATTATCCGAAACCCATGAAGAAGGCTGCTGCTGTCCTGCCTGCTCAAACAGGTACGAAGACCTGATAGGAAAGACAGTCAGGATGACTCTTGCGGAAGCGGCATCGTGCTGGCTCGACAGAAAGATTTCAGATGAGACAGAAGGCAAAGCGCCATTGAAGATTATCAAGCCGGCTGCCGGATATGCAAGCTGTCCAGACCATACCCTGAAAGGTGACATCCTAAGTCTGCTCGGTGAACATGTTCATCCGCACGACTGCCATGACAGCCATTGCAGCTGCCACAGCAAAGAGGGTCTGGGAATAAGTCTTACTGAAAGCTACGCAATGACACCGGAAGCCAGCATATGCGGTTTCATCTTCATGCATCCGGAAGCGAAATATCCGGACATCAGACGCATAAGCCGGAAACAGTTCGAAGAATATGCACAGAGACGCGGAATGACAAAGGATCAGGCGGAACGCTTCCTGGGACACCTGCTGTAGCCCCGTCACACATCCCCGTCACGCATCGCCCTGACGCTCAATAACTTACACAACCACGGGTACACCCGAAAAAGCATAATAAGCAGAGAATCAACAACTTAGAAAACAAGGACAATAATGAAGGTATCGGAAATATTGGCAAGCAGTACAAAGGCATACCCTTCGCTGGAAATAGTGCCGCCTCTAAGAGGCATGACCAAGGATGAGCTCATAGAAAGCATCGCTCCATTCATGGAATTCAGTCCGAAATACATCAACGTGACAAGCCACAGGGACGAGTTCGAGTTCAGGGAGGAGGCTGACGGAACATTCAGCAGGCATCTTGTACGCAACCGTATCAGCGAGACTACGGTTTGCGCTGCCATCATGTCCCATTACGGCATAGAGACAATTCCGCACATCATATGCGCCGGCACGACACAGGAAGAGATCGAGAGCAAGCTGGACAATCTTGAGTTTCTGGGAATCAACAACATAGTAGCCCTGAGAGGAGACAGCATGACCGGTGAGAAAAGGTTCTCCCCTACTCCCGGAGGATACAGGTATGCAAGCGAACTTGTGGAAGGCATAAGGAAATATCAGGGAAGCGCAAGCTATCAGAGAAAGCGCAAGGAGGGCGACAGGTACTTCTGCATCGGAGTAGGAGGATATCCCGAGAAGCATTTCGAGGCGCCTAACATCGAGACAGACATAGCCAATCTCAAGAAGAAGGTTGATGCAGGGGCAGACTACATAATAACACAGATGTTCTTCGACAATCAGGTGTATTACGATTTTGTGGACAGATGCCGCAAGGCCGGAATCGAAGTTCCCATCATACCGGGTCTGAAACCGCTTTCGACAGCAAGGCAGATAAGTCTTCTGCCTGAATCATTCTCTCTTGACATACCTGTGGAACTGACAGAAGCCATAGCCGAGGCAGGCAACGACAAGGAAGCCATCTACAGGACGGGAACGGAATGGTGCATAAGCCAGTGCAAGGATCTCATAGCCCATGGAGTGCCGGCCGTACACTTCTACACTATGGGAAAATCCGAGAATATCGTCAGGATTCTGAAGGAATGCTTCTGATCATTGCCAATTTTACAAAATTGTATGAGAATTGATTGCTTCCTTGACGATTTATTAGTAATTTTGCCAAGATAGTTCAGAAAAGAAACTAAAACAACATAATATCGATATGCAGAACAAATTGCAGGAACTCACAGACAGACTCTACAATGAGGGACTGTCGAAAGGCAAGCAGGAAGGTGAAGAACTTCTTGCAAAAGCCAAGGTGCAGGCTGATGAAATGATCGCCAAGGCACAGGCTGAAGCGGCACAGATCATTGCCGCAGCTCAGAAACAGGCTGACGAAATCAGGACAAAGACTGCCTCTGACATCAAGATGGCTTCAAGTCAGAGTCTTGCAGCCACCAAGAAGGACATCGAGACACTCGTTGTCGGAAAAATGACTGACGAGGCTGTGAAGAAGGCCCTCAGCTCGGCAGATTTCGTCAAGGAAATCATCAAGACCGTTGCGGAGAAATTCACGACAGAAGGTCCGGTTGACCTTGCTCTTGTCCTCCCTGAAAGCCTCAGGAAGGAGCTTGAACCGTTTGCAGCAAAGGAGCTCTCGAAGATTCTCAGCTCAGGTGTCGAAGCATCATTCTCAAAGAAGGTCAGCGGCGGATTCAAGATCGGCCCTAAGGATGGAGGTTGGTTCGTAAGCTTCACTGAGGAGACATTCAACCAGCTCATCTCGGAATATCTCAGACCTGCAACCAAGAAGCTTCTCTTCGGATAATGAACAATTACGTATACATAATAGCCGGTCTTCCTGACTTTACTCCCGACTGGAGACAGGGCGAGAAGAGCCTTGACGAATACCTAGATCAGGTAAGGGAACTTCTGTCCGCAAAGGACAATGAAGTTCTCGACTTCATCATCAAGGGTTTCGACAAGGATCAGATCGGTCTTGAATTCTACAAGGAGGCGCTTTCGCACAGACTCGGATTCATCAGAGAGTTCTTCCTGTTCGATTTCAACGTGCGCAACCAGAAGGTCAGATATCTGAACCAGGCCTTGGGAAGAGCCGCTGAAAAGGATGTCCTCAAGCTGACGGATCCGGAAGCGGAAGAGAACGGCCTTGAAACAGAAGAGCCTGAATTCAAGGAGTCTGCAAGGCTGCAGAAGATTCTCGAAGGCAATGACATACTTTCCAGAGAAAGAGGCATCGACGACCTCTACTGGGAGAAGATCGATGAAATCACCCTTTTTGACTACCTCAACTTCGACAAGATACTAGGGGTAATCGTAAAGATGATGATCATCCGCAGATGGCTGATTCTCGACGAGGAGACAGGACGCGCAATGTTCAAGAAGCTCGTCGACGAAGTCCGCGGCACTTTCAAGGGTGTTGAATACAATGAGAAATAATTTAAACAAGCAATAACATGAAAACAACAGGAAAGGTTACGGGTATCGTTTCCAACCTTGTGACTGTGGAGGCCAACGGTCCTGTGTCGCAGAACGAAATCTGCTACATCACCACAGGAGGCACAAAGCTCATGGCCGAGGTCATCAAGGTAAACGGCAAGAACGCTGCAGTGCAGGTGTTCGAGAGCACCCGTGGACTAAAGAACGGTGACACCGTAGAGTTTGAGGACAGGATGCTTGAGGCGACCCTCGGCCCAGGTCTTCTTTCGAACAGCTACGACGGTCTTCAGAACGACCTCACCACAATGACAGGAGTATTCCTCAAGAGAGGAGAATACACCGACCCTCTCAACCACGAGAAGCTTTGGAACTTCACCCCTATCGCGAAACCGGGCGACAAGGTTGTCGCTGCAGACTGGCTCGGCGAGGTGAAGGAAGGATGGCTTCCTCACAAGATCATGGTTCCGTTCTCATTCAAGGGAGAATACACAGTAAAGTCTGTAGTCCCTGCAGGACAGTATAACATCGACAAGGTTGTGGCAGTGCTCACTGACGCATCCGGAGAGGATGTAGAGGTGACCATGTGGCAGAAATGGCCGGTAAAGGTTGCCATCAAGGGATATAAGGAAAAGCCAAGACCATCAAAGATCATGGAGACCGGAGTCCGCGCAATCGATACTCTCAACCCTATCGCAGAGGGCGGTACAGGCTTCATCCCTGGTCCTTTCGGTTGCGGCAAGACAGTGCTCCAGCATGCCATTGCAAAGCAGGGAGATGCAGACGTGATCCTCATGGCGGCCTGCGGTGAGCGTGCGAACGAGGTTGTGGAGATCTTCGCCGAGTTCCCTGAACTCATCGACCCGCATACAGGACGTCACCTCATGGAGCGTACAACCATCATCTGCAACACTTCAAACATGCCTGTTGCAGCCCGTGAGGCATCCGTATATACAGCCATGACCATCTGCGAGTACTACCGCGCGATGGGTCTCAAGGTCCTCCTTCTCGCCGACTCGACTTCACGTTGGGCACAGGCGCTTCGAGAGATGTCAAACCGTATGGAGGAGCTTCCGGGAGCGGATGCATTCCCTGTCGACCTCTCGGCCATCATCTCGAACTTCTATGCGAGAGCCGGTATGGTCGTACTCAACAACGGTCAGACAGGTGCCGTCACTTTCATCGGTACAGTATCTCCAGCCGGAGGTAACCTCAAGGAGCCTGTGACAGAGTCTACAAAGAAGGCGGCACGCTGCTTCTACGCACTCGAGCAGAACCGCGCAGACCAGAAGCGCTACCCTGCCGTGAACCCTATCGACTCATATTCTAAATATCTCGAATATCCTGAAATCCGCGAATACCTCAACACCACCATCATGCCGGGCTGGGTCGAGATGGTAGAAAAGGCCAAGAACATCGTCCGCAAGGGTAAGGAGGCAAATGACCAGATCAACATCCTCGGTGACGACGGCGTTCCTATGAGCTACCATGAGATATTCTGGAAGTCGGAGCTCGTTGACTTCGTCATCCTCCAGCAGGATGCTTTCGATGAGATTGACGCGCTCTGCCCTATCGAGCGTCAGAAATACATGCTCGAGCTTGTGATGGGCATCTGCGACCGCGACTTCACATTCGAAGACTTCGAACAGTGCCGCAACTATTTCAAGGAGCTCATCAATGCCCTCAGGCAGATGAATTACTCAGAGTTCAAGAGCGAAAGATTCTTCGAGTATCAGGAAAAACTTAATAATCTTCTCAGCAATGGCAAATAAGGCATTTCAAAAAATTTATACACAGTTGGAAGCCATCACAAAGGCCACTGTCTCCCTCAAGGCGACAGGAGTATCCAACGATGAGCTTGCGCTCGTAGACGGCCGCCTTGCTCAGGTGGTTAAGACAAAGGGTGACCTCGTGACCCTCCAGATCTTTGCAGGTACAGAAGGTATCCCTACCGATGCAGAGGTCGTGTTCCTCGGCGGAGCTCCTACACTCAATGTAAGCGACGACCTTGCAGGACGTTTCTTCAACGCATACGGTGAACCTATCGACGGCGGTCCTGCAGTGGAAGGAAAGACTGTCGAGATCGGTGGTCCTTCAGTGAACCCATACAAGAGAAAGCAGCCTTCACAGCTCATCCCTACCGGTATCGCCGGCATCGACCTCAACAACACCCTCGTGTCAGGTCAGAAGATTCCATTCTTCGCAGACCCTGACCAGCCATACAACAATGTGATGGCTCAGGTGGCTCTCCGTGCGGATGTAGACAAGATCATCCTCGGAGGTATGGGTCTTTCTAACGACGACTACCTCTACTTCAAGCATGAGTTCGAGGCTGCAGGTGCTCTCGACAAGATCATATCTTTCGTGAACACTACAGAGCAGCCTCCTGTAGAGCGTCTCCTCATTCCGGACATGGCCCTTACCGCAGCCGAATATTTCGCAGTGGAGAAGAACGAGAAGGTGCTTGTGCTCCTTACCGACATGACCCTTTACGCCGATGCCCTTTCTATCGTATCGAACCGTATGGACCAGATTCCTTCGAAGGACTCGATGCCAGGTTCCCTCTACTCGGACCTCGCGAAGATCTACGAGAAGGCCGTACAGCTTCCTGACGGAGGTTCGATCACCATCATCGCCGTAACGACACTCAACGACGGAGACATCACCCACGCGATTCCGGATAACACAGGTTACATCACAGAGGGACAGCTCTTCCTCCGTACAGACCCGGATTCAGGCAAGGTCATCATCGACCCGTTCCGTTCGCTTTCACGTCTGAAGCAGCTCGTACAGGGAAAGAAGACACGCAAGGACCACGGTCAGGTGATGAATGCATCCGTACGTCTTTATGCCGACGCCCAGAACGCCAAGACAAAGCTCGAGAACGGTTTCGACCTCAGCGACTACGACCTCAGATGTCTTGACTATGCTAAGGCATATGCGACAAGACTTCTTGCCATCGACGTCAACCTGAAGATCGACGACATGCTTGATACTGCATGGGAGCTTTTCGGAACCTATTTCTCAAAGGCCGAGACCGGTATCAAGCAGGAACTTATTGACACTTATTGGAAAGGTAATTAATTATGGCAATAAAATTCCAATACAATAAGACATCTCTGAACAACTTGAACAAGCAGCTCAAGATGCGAAGGAATGCCCTCCCGACCTTGAAGAACAAGGAGTCGGCTCTTCGTCTTGAGGTGAAGAAGGCCAAGGACTATTCGGAGAAGCTTATTGAGGATCTTGATGCCGCCCTTAAGAAATACGACTATCTCGCAGCTCTCTGGAACGAGTTCCAGCCGAATCTGATCTCCATCACGGACGTTGACCTTTACACTGTGAAGGTTGCCGGAGTGAAGACACCGGCTCTGGGAGAGATCAAGTATGAGATCCTCGAATTCAACGCCTTCAACTGCCCTGCATGGTATGCTGACGGAGTTGCTATCCTGAAGGAACTCTCAAGGCTTGGAATCGAATCGGAGGTATATCTCGAGAAAGCACGTATTCTGGATTTCCAGAGAAAGAAGACCACTCAGAAGGTGAACCTTTATGAGAAGGTGCAGATTCCCGGATATCAGGAGGCTATCAGAAAGATCAAGCGATATATGGAAGACGAGGAGAACCTCTCCAAGGCAGCTTCCAAGATCGTGAAGAGCAGACATGCTATAGAAGAAGAGGAGGAACAGAACAATGATAACTAAAATGACAAAATATTCCTTTATCCTCATGACTGAGGAGAAGGAGGGTTTCCTGGAGCAGCTTCAGGAACTCGGAGTCGTGGACATCAGCCGTTCTGTAAAGCCTGTTGACCAGGATTCTTCCGAGATGCTCGCAAAGGCTACGAGAGCCAGAAATGTGCTCGAGTTCCTTGAAAGCGTCGACTACTCGAAAGAAGCTGATGCAGAAGCAATTGCAAAGGCCACAGTTACAGTCGATGGAGACCCTGTTGACTTTGTGGAGCAGAGCAGGCTCAGACTCAGTGAACTCAATTCGGAACTCGCTGCCGTACAGAAGCAGATGAAGATAAGACGTCCATGGGGCGAATATGACAAGAAAGCCCTGGACTCTCTCGCCGACCTCGGCTACGAGATCCGCTACTACTGTATGGAAGCCAAGCGCTTTGACAGCTCATGGCAGGAACTCTACCCTCTTCAGGTCGTGGAAAACGACGGTAAGAAGGTCTGGTTCGTGACTGTTGCTCCCAAGGACTGCGGATATTCGTTCCCGGTTCAGGAAATGCAGGCACCGGAAGGCACCTATGCCGCTGCTGTCGAACAAGAAGAAGCCCTCAAGGCTGAAATCGCGGGCTGCAAGGCAGGTCTTCTCAATGCAAAGGATTATATACCGGCAATAAAGGAGGCATGTAACAAAGACCTTGTAGAGCTTGACCGTTATCTTGCAGACTCTGCTTCTGTCGGAGCTGCGGAGAACCTCATAACAGTCTTCACAGGTTTTGCCCCGGTAGAGAATGATACCGAACTTACAGCTGCCTTCGACAAGATGGGAGTATTCTACATCAAGGAAGAGGCCTCTCTCGAGGACAATCCTCCTATCAAGCTGAAGAACAACTGGTTCACAAGACAGTTCGAATCATTCACAGGAATGTACGGAATGCCTGTCTACAACGAATTCGACCCCACATCGATTGTAGCTCCGTTCTACCTTCTGTTCTTCGCTATGTGTCTCGGAGATGCAGGCTACGGCATCGTGCTCCTTCTCTTCGGACTCCTGCTGAACAAGGGATGGGTGAAGATAGGCATGTTCGACGGCCTCGGCAACATCATCTCAATCCTCGGAGCAGGTACGATCGTGGTAGGAACAGTACTCGGCACATTCTTCGGAATGAGCCTGTATGAAGCTGCATGGGTACCTCAGTGGCTGAAGAACTGCATGATTGTAGGTGACGTGGAAATACCTGGTTTCGGTAACTTCAACATCCAGATGCTCCTTGCCCTCGCCATCGGAGTCTTCCACATCTGTCTGGCCATGACGGTCAAGGCGATCGGATACACAAAGAGATTCGGCTTCAAGGAGACAATAAGCACATGGGGATGGCTTCTGCTCATCGTAGGAGGCATAATCACAGCGATCCTCGGAGTCGGCAAGCTCATTTCACCTGCAGCCATCAAGTGGGCGGTCATTGTCATCGGAACGGTTTCGGCACTGGCGATATACATTTTCAATACGCCTGGCAGAAACCCTCTGATCAACATCGGAGCCGGACTTTGGGATACATACAACATGGCTACAGGTATTCTCGGTGACGTACTCAGCTACATCCGTCTTTTCGCTCTCGGACTTGCAGGCGGAATGCTCGGACAGGCATTCAACAACCTCGGACAGATGGTGCTTGGAGACAGCTTCATAACATGGATCCCATTTGCACTGATCCTGCTCTTCGGCCATGTGCTCAACATCCTCATGTCATCACTCGGTGCATTCGTACATCCTCTGCGACTCACATTCGTAGAGTACTTCAAGAATGCAGGCTATGAAGGAAAGGGTGCAGCCTACAACCCGTTGAAGAAGGAATTTTAACGAAAACAACCAATAGAAAGATTATCAATAACTAATAAAAACTAAACAATTATGAACGAAATTCTTGGTTTCATCGGCCTTGCTGTAATGCTCGGCCTCTCAGGCATCGGTTCTGCAATCGGAACTACTATCGCCGGTAATGCAGCAGAAGGTGCCCTCAAGAAGAATCCTGAAAAGTCTTCTTCTTACATGATTCTCTCAGCCATGCCTGCGACACAGGGACTCTACGGCTTCGTAGCCTTCCTTATGTGGATCGGAAAGGACTTTGCAGCTGACGGCGTATCACTTTTCGCTGTAGGTGTAGCTGTAGGCTTCATCTGCCTCTTCTCAGCTATCCGCCAGGGTCAGGTCTGCGCAAACGGTATCATCGGCATCTCACAGGGTCACGATGTTCAGACCAACACCATGATCTACGCCGCTTTCCCTGAGTTCTACGCCATCCTCGCACTCATCGCTGCGCTCATGGTATAAAACCGGAATAAAACCGAAGAAAAGGACAGGCTTGAAAATTGAAAGTCTGTCCTTTTTTATTATATTTGTAGGGAACATGACAAGTGGTTCTGTATGAGATCTTCAGTACTGAAATATTTAACCCTTATCCTTATGTCCCTGCCGTTCAATCCGGTTCATGCCGATAACGGTCCTCTGTTTCCTACCGGCATCGCATGGAGCCCGGACGGGCATATAGTAATGACAGAGAAGGGACTTGACAGGATAGCTCTTTACTCCTCGGACGGCAAAAAGCTCACAGCCACATATGACCTTGATTCACCACCTACCGGAGTAGCTGTCGCGGAAGGAAAGATCTTCGTCACCACTTTCGGATCTGAAGGAAAGCTCCACATCATGGATCTTGCTGACGGAAAGGAACATGCAAGTATAGAGACCGGTTCAGGAGCCTGCAGCCCCGTCCCTGACCTTGACAGAGGTAAAGTCTATGTCTGTAACCGTTTCCGCAATACCGTATCCGAAGTGGATGTAAGGTCCGCAGAAGTGACCCGTACCGTCAGGCTGATGAGGGAACCTGTATCCGCAGCCATGACCAAAGACGGCAGATATCTTTATGTCACGAATTTCCTCCCCGCCCAGCGGGCGGATGCCGGTCATGTCTCCGCATGCGTGTCCGTCATCGACATCAAGACCTTCAGAAGGATAAAGGACATAAGTCTTGCCAACGGAAGCAATGCCGTCCGCAACATCTGCATGTCGCCTGACGGGAACTATGCTTACGTATGCCATAATCTCGGCAGATACACCGTCCCTACCTCTCAGCTCCATCAGGGCTGGATGAACACAAGCGCACTCAGCATAATAGACATCCGGGAGCATGAGCTTCTCGGAACTGTCGTGACGGACGAGCCGGAGCGCGGTGCCGCAGGCATATGGGATGTCGAGTGCGACGAGAACAATATCTACATATCCCACTCCGGCACACACGAAATCAGCGTGATCAGGCAGAAGGAGATGATCAGAAAATTCATTGACACTCAGGACAGGTCTGCCATCGAGTATGACCTAACCTTCCTAAAGGGCATCAGGACAAGGATAGATATGGAAGGAAACGGGCCGCGGGCCATCTGTCTGTCCGGAGAAAAACTGTATGTTCCCACATATTTCGCAGATATCCTGAACGTCTATGATCCGATAACAGGAAGACTCGACTCTATAGACCTCAATCCGGGACGTACGGAAACCGACATCGACAAAGGAGAGAAATATTTCAACGACGCTTCCAATTGCTTCCAGGGATGGCAGAGCTGCAACGGCTGCCATCCGGGAGACGGCAGGGCGGACGGAATGAACTGGGACCTGATGAATGACGGAGTCGGAAATCCGAAGAACTGCAAGAGTCTTCTTTTCAGCCATGTGACTCCTCCAAGCATGATTTCAGGAATCAGGTCATCGGCTGAATGGGCGGTACGCGCCGGTTTCAAATTCATACAGTTCTTCAACATATCAGAAGAGGATGCAGCCTGCGTAGATGCGTATCTGAAGTCACTGGAACCGGTTCCAAGTCCGTATCTGGTAGACGGTGAACTGTCCGAAAAGGCAAAGAAAGGAAAGGAGATTTATCACGAACTGAAATGTGACGACTGCCACGGAGGCGGCTATTACACAGACCTGCAGATGTACAGGATCGGTGAGGACATCGAGTTCGACCAGGGCTGGGACACGCCTACCCTGCGTGAGTGCTGGAGAACGGCGCCTTATCTGTTTGACGGCCGCGCCGCCACCATGCAGGAAGTGTTCGAGGTGCATCGCCACGGCATTGACAGGAAGATTTCAAAGAAAGAGATAGAGGCGCTTACCGAATATGTAAATTCTCTATAGAATCAGATCACTGACGCCAAGACTATGAAAAAAGTATTTCTGCTGACACTGTCGCTTCTGACTAGCCTGTCCATGCTTGCTTCCGGAAAGTCCGTTTCCGAGGCCGGACTGGACTGCTTTGCCGAAGCCAAATACAGATACATTGCAAAGTTGAAGGAAACGAATCTGCCCAAGACTTCGTCATATATGAAGTCGTCCATGAAGGCGGAAGCATTCTCGCTGGACCTTGCAGGAATGGATAAGCTCGTTCTTATTACCGACGGAGGAGAGGACGGAAGCGGCTGGGATCATGCCGTATGGGCTGAAGCCCGTCTCTTCAGGAAGGACGGTTCTTATGTATGGCTCGATGACATCCGATATGCATATGGCAAAGCCGGGGAAGGTTCCGTCATCTACGACAAGAATGCTGACAACGAGCCGATAAGGATTGCAGGAAAGGGATATGACCATGCGATATTCTGTCACGCCGACGGCGTCATCGTATATGACCTGCCGAAGGATGAATATGTACGCTTTGAGGCCCTTGTCGGAATCGACGACAGTTCTTCTACAGGCAGTGTCCGTTTCATAGCCCTGAACGAGCTTCCTGACAGATATCTCAACGATGCAGCCGGAAGATATCCCAAAGACGGAGAACTTATGAGCCTTATGCTGGGAGATCTTGACAGATGGATGAAAGATGCGGACATGACCATCGAGACCGGAACAGCAAGGCAGCTTGCATCCGGGCTTGACGATCCCTCGTACTTTCTCGCCAGAATCAAGGAACTGGAAGCGGAAAAGGACTGCAGGACAAAGATCAAGGGCTGCATACGTCTCATTGAAGCCATCATCGAGATCCGCCGGCTGCAGACAGCTCTGAGTTGGATCGATATTCCTGCGATACAGCTCGCATATGAAGACATGTGCACCGACAAGACATATGACTCCAGGAAATACGGTCTGATGCTGAACGAGCTGGCTTCACTGACAGCAGAAGGATTCGCGGGAATATACAGGGAAGATACTGCCGCCATTGCAACTGCCCGCAAGGCTCTGGAGCTGAAGCGTTCGATCCTGCTTGCAAATCCATTGCTGGATTCCGGCAGGATAGTGGCAGCCCGTTACAGGCTCGGTTCACAGGCAAGGACAGCCATGGCCCCGCAGCTCGGAACCCAATCAAACAACTGGAGCAACCAGATGTCCACGCCTCGTGATGGTTTCGATGCTGAAATCGTGGAGCTTTCCGACCTCAGAGGCAAGGTCAGCAGCAGGACAGTCTACAGGCCGGACAACGGTTCCTGCATATCGGACCTCAGGCTGCACTGGGACGGAGACCGGATGATGTTCACCCAGACCCAGGAAGACAGGAGATGGAACATCTTCGAGGTGAAGCTTGACGGCAGCGGCTTCAGAAAGATAATAGAGAATGAGGAGCCTGACCTTGACTTTTACGACGGCACATACCTTCCGGACGGCAGGATCCTTGCGGTTTCCAACATCGGATATCAGGGAGTACCATGCGTGAACGGTGACGACCCAGTAGGTAATCTCGTTCTTTATGATCCGTCAGACAGGAACATGCGCCGCCTCACCTTCGATCAGGACGCCAACTGGAATCCAGTCGTGATGAACAACGGAAAAGTGATGTACACCCGCTGGGAATATACAGACCTCACCCACTATTACTCGAGAATAGTGATGCATATGAATCCTGACGGAACCGAAAACAAGGCCCTCTATGGCAGCGGAGCCATGTTCCCGAACAGTATCTTCGACGTCCAGCCGCTCCCTGGCAACGGTACCTCATTCATAGGAATCATCTCCGGTCATCATGGCATCGCCCGTTCCGGAAGACTTCTGCTCTTCGACCCTTCTGTCGGAAGGAAGAGTACGGAGGGTGTGACTCAGGAAATTCCGCACAGGAACAGGCCTGTCACCGAACTCATAAAGGATGAACTTGTCAACGGAGTATGGCCCCAGTTCGTCAAGCCATCCGTTCTGGACGAGAAATATTTTCTTGTTGCTGCAAAGCTGTCTGAAGAGTCGTTGTGGGGAATCTACCTTGTTGACATCTTCGACAATGTCACCTGCATAATAGAAGCCGAAGACGAAGGGTTCATAAGCCCGGTGCTTGTCAGGAAGACCGTGATTCCTCCTGCTTTGCCGGACAGGGTCAAGCTCGACCAGAAGGAGGCCACTTTCTTCATTCAGGACATCTACGAAGGAGAGGGTCTTCGCGGAATTCCGAGAGGTACCGTCAAGGAAGTACGCATACATGCATATGAATATGCCTATGTGAAGAGTCCTTCCGACCACAACTGGCACGGAATCCAGTCGGGTTGGGACATAAAGAGGAACCTTGGCACCGCTCCTGTCGAGGAAGACGGTTCAGTAATATTCAAGGCTCCGGCCAACACTCCTCTTTCAATCCAGCCGCTGGACAAGGAAGGAGTGGCCGTTCAATGGATGAGAAGCTGGGTCACCGGCCAGCCGGGAGAAATAGTATCCTGCATAGGCTGTCATGAGAGCCAGAATCAGACAGTCATACCTAAAAGGGTTCTTGCATCACAAAGGGAGCCGCATAAGCTGAAGACTCCGGAAGGAGGTGTCAGGTCATTCACATTCGACCTTGAGATCCAGCCTATACTTGACCGCACATGTATTTCATGCCATAACGGAGATGAAGCCTTCGACCTGCGCGGAGGCAGGAAAGACGGGAAAGGCTACGGCACTTCATACCTGAATCTGCATCCGTATGTCCATCGTCAGGGAGGAGAAGGAGACATGGTCGTTCTCCAGCCTTATGAATATCATCCTAACACGAGCGAACTCGTAAGGATGCTCAAGAGAGGACACCATAACGTTACACTCACCGACAAGGAATGGAGGACCTTATACAACTGGATCGACTACAATGCCCCTGACAAGGGTTATTTCATAGCCGAACCTGTAACAGACATTCCTTACAAGGGACATGACCAGATGGAACGCCGCATTGAACTGACGGACAAATACGGAAACGGTGCAGGTGTAGACTGGAAGCAGGAGCTTGCCGATTATGCAGCCTACCTTGCAGGACAGGGAGAGATCGTCCCTGAGCGTCCCGAACCTGTGGTTCAGGAGAAGGCCAAAGAACTGAAGGTAAGGAACTGGCCTTTCGACGCGGCAAAGGCCAAGGAGCTGCAGGAAGCGGCCGGTGAGACAAGAATGACCATCGAGATAGCCCCCGGCATAAACATGAATTTCGTAAGGATTCCGTCCGGAAGTTTCGTGATGGGCAGCTGTTCCGGTCCGTCCGACACATATCCGGAAACAGAGGTAAAGATCGGGAAAGCCTTCTGGATGGGTGAACTTGAAGTCACAAACGAGCAATACAACATCTTCTTTCCTGAACATGACAGCCGCTATGTCGACCAGCAATGGAAAGACCATGTAGTACAGGGCTATCCTGCCAATCTGCCGGATCAGCCTGTCATCAGGGTCAGCTATGAGGATGCCATGGAGTTCTGCCGAAAGCTCAGCAGAAAAATCGGAAAGAATGTGACTCTTCCGACAGAAGCGCAGTGGGAGTGGGCGTGCCGTGCAGGAAGCGATACGGACTTCTGGTATGGTGACATGGGTACTGATTTCGGCAGCAAAGACAATCTGGCTGACAGGACGACCCTGCTCTTCGCCGTAATAGGAATCGACCCTCAGCCGATGAGTCCCGATGACGGATGGTACCCGTACTACACATATCTTCCGAAGGATGAGGGAACAGACGATTCATGCCTCGTCCAGACCGGAGGCATATGGCATGAGGCCAATCCGTTCGGTCTCTATTACATGCACGGAAACGTCTGCGAATGGACAAGATCCGACTATATTCCATATCCTTACAAGGAGAACAGCAAGGAGACAGGTGAATACAAGGTCGTAAGAGGAGGTTCGTTCATAGAAAGGCCGAAATTCTCGACCTCATACTCACGAAAAGGCTTCTATCCTTATCAGAGGGTGTTCAACGTAGGTTTCAGAGTAATCATAGAAGACTGATGAAGAAGTTACTGAAGAAGTTATCGTCCTTCAAGACCAGTCTTGTCCTGCTTGCAGCACTCATCATCATGCTTGCAGGAGCGACCTTCATAGAAAAGTACTATGGGACAGAGGCTGCAAGAAGGCTGGTATACCATTCACCGGTCCTGTTCACGATATTGATTCTGAATGCAGCCAACTTCTTCATGCTCGCATGGAAGTCCGGTCATTTCAAGAGCAGACGCCTCGGCATGATATTGACCCATCTGTCTTTCGTGATCATCATGGCAGGCGCGGCTGTGACCCACTTCTTTTCCTTTGAAGGCATCATACATCTCAGGGAAGGAGACGGAACCGACAGAATGGTCATAAGGGGGAAGGACGGGAAGACAGAAACCAGGGACCTGCCGTTCTCAGTATATCTGGACGACTTCATCCTGAAGAGATACCCCGGCTCCGGGAGCCCGTCTTCATATGAAAGTTTCGTCACAATAACTTCCGAGACAGAAGAGGTGAAGGCCCATATATTCATGAACAACGTCCTTGACATACAGGGATACAGGCTTTATCAGGCCTCCTTCGATCAGGATGAAATGGGAAGCATCTTGTCTGTAAGTCATGATTCCTGCGGACGGGCGATAACATATGCAGGCTACCTGACCCTCTTCATAGGTCTTATCCTGTCGCTGACGGACAGGAACGGCAGGTTCCGCCGGCTGTACAGAAAGCTTGGCGCAATAAAGGCGGCCCCCCTCATGCTTGTCCTGGCCCTGGGCATACCATCCAACACCGCAGAGGCCGCCGGCAGGATAGACAGCAGACATGCAGAAGAATTCGGGCGTCTTGCCGTCCAGAGTGCAGACGGACGCATGATGCCGGTTAACACCTTTTCTTCCGAAATCATGCGTAAGATCTGCAAGGAAGACGAGATCATAGGACTCGATCCGGACAGGTTCCTGCTCAGCCTGATGGCCGATCCCGGGCTATGGAGCGGAATCCCCTGCATTTCGGTCAGGAATGATGAACTTGCCGGACGATATGGCCTTGATGTCCCCTACTCCTCATATCAGCAGATGTTCGACACCTCCGGAAACTATAAGCTCCGCAATGAACTCGAGGCCATCTACAGAAAGGATCCTTCCGAAAGGACAAAGAGAGATAAGGATGTGCTCAAGCTGGATGAAAGGGTGAACATCTTCAATATGCTCGCATCCCGCAGACTGCTCAGGATCTTCCCTCTGCCTGAAGACACCGCCTGCAGGTGGTATGCCCCCGGTGATGACCTCGGCGCTTTTGTCGGCAAGGATTCAATGTTTGTCAGCCGTATATTCGACTGGTACCTTGAAGAGGTTTCTTCTGCAGTCGTCAGCGGAGACTGGGAGCAGGCGGACAAGGTCCTCGGAATGATAGACACCTATCAGCAGGCCAAGGCCACAGGTGTTGACATCTCGGAAAAGAAGATGGAGACGGAAGTCCTCTACAACAGGCTGAACCCGTTCCATATCTGCCGTATCTCATATCTCGTCCTCGGTTTCATTTCCCTCCTGCTTTCATTGCTGGCGGTATCAGGACATCTCAGGACAGGCCGTATGAAGAACATCATCATATGTCTCGCTGCCACGGCATTCGCGATTCACATGGCCGGCATGGGTACGAGATGGTATATAGCAGGCCATGCTCCATGGACAAACTCTTATGAGACAATGGTTTATATCTCATGGGCCACTATAGCTGCCGGCTTTCTGTCAGCAAGACGCAACATGCTTGTATTCTCTCTGGCAGTGCTCTTCGGCGGTGTCATCCTGTTCGTATCAGGAATGAGCTGGATGGATCCTCAGATAACCACTCTGGTGCCAGTACTCAAGTCTCCATGGCTTATGTTCCATGTCGCCACAATAACAGCAGCATATGGTTTCTTCGGTTTAAGCTGCCTGATGGGAGTCGTCAACCTCATATTCATGTCTGCCGGAAGGACAAAATCCGGAAAACTGATGCAGTACGTAAATGAGACGACCATACTCAACGAAATGTCCCTATGGGTAGGGCTGGTTCTTCTTACCATAGGCACCTTCATCGGTGCCGTCTGGGCCAATGAATCATGGGGGAGGTACTGGGGCTGGGACCCTAAGGAAACCTGGGCCCTGATAACGGTCATCGTATATACCGTCGTGACCCACATTCATCTTCTTAAAAGCAGGTCATCGCTATGGCTTTTCAATCTGCTGTCGGTAATTGCATTCCTGGCTGTCATGATGACCTTCTTCGGAGTGACGTATCTGCTCAGCGGCATGCACTCGTATGCCTGAAATCAGAAGGGGTGGCCGAAAGCTGAAAGCTTCCCGGCCACCCCTTGATAGAAGAATGATTCTGCAATTACATTTCGTCAGGAGCATACTTGAAAGGATCGAGCGGTGACTTGTAGTCACAATAGTCCTCATCCTTGAAGAATCTCTTGAGTTCGATTTCGGCATTCTCGATAGAATCTGATGTATGCACCACATTTTCCTGAGCACTGAGGCTGTAGTCGCCACGGATAGTACCTGGGACAGCCTTGCTTGCACGTGTCGCACCTGCCATGTCACGGACCACCTGAACTGCGCTGTAGCCCTCCCAGCAGCAGAGGATTACAGGAGCCGCCATCATACCGTCACGCAGCCAAGGGAAGAATGGCTTGTCAAGAAGATGAGCATAATGAACCTTGAGGATTTCCTCGTCAAGCTGAACCATCTTCATGGCAACAAGCTTGAGGCCTCTCTTTTCGAATCTTGAAATAACTTCACCTACAAGTCCTCTCTGGAGGCATCCTGGTTTGAGAATCACTAATGTTCTTTCCATATCTATAGTATTATTAATTATGAATTTTCAACGAATCTTGGCAAATATAGTGATAATTAATTACATTTGAACTGTCAATCGGATAAAACTGTAATATTATGAAGATTTCCGAAAAATTCAAGGACGCGGACGGCAAGGCTGCATGGGAAGCTGTAGTCGCCCATATCGACAGAGACAGCACCATAACCACTCTGACCGGAATAAGCTTCAATGCAAGATGTGTCGGGAACTGTCTGTTTCTCAAAGGCGGCCGTCCGGGAACAAAACGTGCGGAGAAAGGAGAATACCTTACAGCAAAGGATTTCATCGCGACCTACGATATCATCAGACATTGGGACGACATTCACACCGGAAACGTAAAACCTCTGATAAAAAGACAGCAGACTCCCTTCATCGCCCTGCTTCATTGTGCAGGAATTCTTGAATAATTCTTATATTTGCATGATTTAGGATATAAGCATACACATGCATTAAAACATCACACATCATGAAAGGAAAACTCATTACATTCATCACCCTGATCGTGGTACTTGCCCTGAGCGCCTTCGTCTACTTCAAGTTCTACTTCGTATTCGGAGAAGGAGTCAAGGCAGGTGAGCTCAACTATGTGGTCTACAAGGGATATGTATTCAAGACATATGAAGGACGCGCAATTCAGGCCGGATTCGGAAAAGGAAAGGGAGCAAACGCAGGAGCCATCCAGTCCTATGAATTCGACTTCTCGATCACAGATCAGGCAGTAGCTGATTCGCTGATGCGTTGCGGAGGAATGACAGTCGAGCTCCACTACAAGGAATATCTCGGCACCCTGCCATGGAGAGGCAAGCAGAAGTACATCGTCGACAGAATCGTTTCAGTAAGAGAATAAACAATACCGGAATATGAAAAGAAGAATCATGATCCTGAGCGCTCTGTGCTTGGGATTGACTTTATCGGCACAAAGCGGAATAATCAAGACAAGACCAGCCAATGACCCGTCCGGAAAGATACTCACCATGGAGGAGACAACTCTTTCACGTGAACTCAGTCCGGCCAACCTGTGGTGCACATGGCAGGAAGACGGAAGTCTCATCATGCTCAAGGACGGCAAATGGCAGAAGCATTCCATAGAAGACGGGACTTATGAAGAGTTCAGACCTGAACAGGCAGGAGCACTGGCAAAGGCTGGCGACAAGATACCGGAGGATGCAGCCAACTTCAGCAAAGGGGCTGGAGGAGAAGTAGCTTTCACCAGCGACAAGAGTCTATATATATGTGATACTGAGGGCAATATAAAGCCTGTAGCCCTAAGCGAGAACGACCGGATCACTTACGGACAGTTCGTAAGCCGAAACGAATTCGGTATCACAGAAGGTATCTTCTGGGCTCCGCAAGGCACAAAGTTAGGATTCTACAGAAAGGATGAATCCAAGGTAACGACCTTCCCTCTCCTTGACATCACCACAAGGACCGGAAGCCTCAAGGAAATCAAGTACCCTATGGCCGGAATGGACTCAGAGAATGTCCGTCTCGGGATCTATGATACAGCTTCCGGAAACACGGTCTATATCAAGGCTGACGATTTCGGCTACGACCAGTACCTCACCAACATCAGCTGGACTCCTGACGACAGCCATGTACTCGTTCAGGTTCTTGACAGGAGCCAGAAGCATGCGAGGCTGAACATGTACGACGCCTCTACCGGAGACTTCGTGAAGACCATACTCACGGAAGACAACGGGAAGTATGTCGAGCCGTATGACCCTGTTTATTTCGTCAAAGGCACCGACAACCTTTTCATCTACAGGACAGCGAACCGCGACGGCTACCGCAATCTCTACCTGTGCGACCTGAACGGAGGCATCACCAGGCTTACAGCAACGGATGCCGACGTCGCCTATGTAGCCAATGACGGAAGATATGTATATTACACTTCAGCCGAGGTTTCCCCTGTAGAGAATCACCTTTTCCGCATCAGTCTGAAGGTAGGCAAGGCACACGGTACCAAGGGAATAGAAGCCGTGAAGGCTGGCAGACCGGAAAGGCTTACCACCGAGGAGGGCTGGCATGACATAGCAATGAGCCCGGACTGTGCATATTTTACCGATTCGTGGAGCAGCCTGAGCGTGCCGCGTATCACCTGCCTCTGCACAGCTGACGGCAAGCAGATAAGGCGTCTTCTCACAGCTGAAGACCCGACTCTTGATTATGCCTACACAGAAATATCATTGGGAACAGTCAGGAGCGCAGACGGAAAGTACGACAACTACTACAGGCTGATCAAGCCTCTTGGTTTCGATCCTTCCAAGAAATATCCTGTGATAGTGTATGTCTACGGAGGCCCTCACTCGCAGATGGTCAAGGACACATACATGGCGGAACTCCGCAGATGGGAGATGAACATGGCGCAGAAAGGCTATCTGGTATATGTCCAGGACAACAGGGGCACACAGAACAGAGGACTCGAGTTCGAGCAGGCCATCCACGGCCAGTGCGGTCAGGCAGAGATGGCGGACCAGATGGTCGGAGTGAAGATGCTGATGGAACTTCCATATGTGGACAAGGACAGGATAGGAGTGCACGGATGGAGCTACGGCGGTTTCATGACCATTTCACTCATAACAAACTATCCGGACATATTCAAGGTCGCCGTGGCCGGCGGTCCTGTGATAGACTGGAAATGGTATGAAGTCATGTATGGAGAAAGATACATGGACAATCCCGAGACCAATCCTGAAGGCTATGCAAAGACAAGCCTTATCAACAAGGCCAAGGACCTGAAGGGAAAGCTTCTCATCTGTCAGGGAGCGATTGACCCTGTCGTAGTCTGGGAGCACAGTCTGAGCTTCGTCAGGGAATGTGTCAAGAACAACGTCCAGGTGGACTATTTCCCTTACCCTTGCCATGAGCACAACGTAATGGGCAAGGACAGGGTGCATCTTAACCAGAAGATCACCGATTATTTCGAAGACTATCTCTAATGTTCCGGCTTGGCCTGATGCCAGAACGAGGCTCCAAGGCCGATCCAGAACTGACCTGCAAGAAAATATGCCTGCGCACCGTATGAGACCATCACCGGTGACGCAGGCAGTCTTATTGATGCCGTACCCTCCCCCGGTCTGGCATAGACGACGGGTGAACAGGCAGATACGGACTGATATTCCTGAGACCATACAGTTATGACCAGATAGCCGTTAGGACGGAAGATCAGTCCCTCTCTGGATCCCATGCCGATCATATTGCCCCAGGTTCCGAAATGTCTACCGTACAGTATTCCGTTCGCGAAATAAAGCCTGCGCTTCTTGCCGAGAGCTATGGTATTGCCGACCATCATCACCTGCGAATCAAGAAGTTGAGGAACATTCAGCTGATTATAAGACAGGAGATTCGCGAAGAACTTATCCCAATGATCCACGGAAAGCTTTCCGAATCCGTAGCCGCTGAACCCGTAGACAGGCATCACATGCACCTGAGGACGCACAATTGGAGCGGCCATCCACCTTGTCAGGCCTTCAAGACGGTCCGAAGGTACGAAGAGCTGAGAAGGCAGCACATTCCTGATGCGGTGAGGGAAATATGGGGTCTTGGATGCTGAAGTTCCATATGTAAGGCTGTCAGAGGACAGTGCGGTGCTGTCCTTCCGGACATCTCTGTATTGCGCCAGGGACACACCTGAAAAGAGAACAGAGAAGATAATGGGGAGTATGATGTTTCTTATTCTCATAATGCAGGCTGTCAGGGCAAGTTCTGTGCCCATTTTTTGGGATAATTCCTTATCTTTGCAGGTTCGAACGGACTTATAAAACGACAGAAGATGAAAACGATCAAAGAGATATACAAGATTGGCAAAGGGCCCTCAAGCAGCCATACGATGGGCCCGTACAAAGCGGTTACTTCGTACATGGAGAATCATCCGGAAGCGGACCGTCTTCATGTAACCCTTTACGGTTCCCTCGCTGCGACAGGAAAGGGCCATCTTACCGATGTAGCCATTCTGGAAGCCTTCGCCTCATGGCACAGCACAGACAAAGACACATCGGAAAGCAAGGAAAGACGCAAGGCTGACGTCGAGATAGAATGGAGACCGAAAGAGACCCTTCCGGTACATCCTAACGGAATGAAGATCGCCGCTGTGAACATGGACGGAGACAGGTACGACAACTGGACGTATTACAGCATCGGAGGCGGAGACATAATATGCATGGAGAACCCGCTCGAAGCAGATGAAAACGGCGACATCTATGACATGACAACCCTTTCAGAAATCATGGACTGGTGCAACAGGACAGGTAAATCCTACTGGGAGTATGTCAATGAGACGGAAGGTCCGGACTCGGGTGTATGGAACCATCTTGAGCAGGTCTGGAAGGTAATGAAGGAAGCCGTGGAAAGAGGCATCGAGCAGGAGGGAGTGCTGCCCGGACCGCTGAATCTGCGCAGAAAGGCTCTCAGCTATCACGTCAGGGCCTTCGGTCAGGGAGACACATTCAAGACAAGAGGCCTTGTCTTCGCCTACGCCCTTGCAGTAAGTGAAGAGAACGCAGCCGGAGGCACGATAGTGACAGCTCCCACCTGCGGTTCCTGCGGAGTCGTGCCGAGTGTACTCTACCATATGCAGACAAGGTACGGCTTCAGCGATGCGAGGATAATACGCGCCCTTGCCACAAGCGGCCTGATCGGAAGCATCGTGAAGCACAACGCCTCTGTTTCAGGAGCCGAAGTCGGTTGCCAGGGAGAAGTCGGAGTGGCCTGCGCAATGGCTGCCGCAGCTGTAGCCCAGCTCATGGGAGGAAGTCCGTCACAGATCGAATATGCTGCTGAAATGGGTCTGGAGCATCATCTCGGCCTCACCTGCGATCCTGTATGCGGACTCGTCCAGATTCCATGCATCGAAAGGAATGCCTATGCAGCTGCAAGAGCCTTCGATGCCGGAATATATGCCCTGTACACGGACGGACAGCACAGAGTGTCATTCGATCAGGCTGTAAGGGTGATGAAGAAGACAGGACATGACCTTCCTTCACTCTACAAGGAAACGAGTGAGGGAGGACTTGCCAAGGAATGGGAGTAAGGGTTATCTGCCTCTTCTAAAGAAGAAAGACTTCTGTTCCTTCTTCCTTTCTATGTCACGTTCCACGAACACTTTCTCAAGATTCTTCGGATCGAGACCGGTATAGAACATTACGGATGATGTGGTCATAGGCGTAGGAGTGAAATCCTGGACCTGATCCATATACAAGCCTTTCAATGCAGGGGTTCTGGCGAGCCTCTGCATTTCTTTCATACCGCAGCCGGGATGTCCCGAGATGAAATAAGGAACAAGTTCGCATTTCCGGCCGCTTGACCTGACGACATTGTCGAACTCCTTACGAAGCCTCTCGAAGAGTCTGAAGGACGGCTTGGCCATAAGCTTTAGCACGGAATCCTCCGTATGTTCCGGAGCGACCTTCAGACGGCCTGAGGTATGCTCAAGTACCAGTTCCTTGAAATAAGGGAAGGATGTCTCATCGACAAAGCCTTTCTCGTCAAGGAAAAGGTCGTAACGTATTCCGCTGCCTATGTAGGCATGACGGATGCCCTTTATGTCTGCGATCCTGGCATAGAGCTTCAGAAGACGCTCATGTGAGCGGTCCATATTCCTGCATGGTGACGGGAAAAGACAGGACTTGCGACGACACTTGGCGCACAGTTCCTGATTCTTTCCCTTCATGCCGTACATGTTGGCGGTAGGGGCTCCGACATCGGAAATGTTTCCGGCGAATCCCGGAAGATTCTTCAGTCCCTTGATTTCCTTTATTATGGAGTCTTCGCTGCGCGACTGGATGAACTTGCCCTGATGAGCTGCGATCGTGCAGAAATTGCAGCCTCCGAAACAGCCTCTGTGCGTATTGACAGAAAACTTTATCATCTCATAAGCCGGTATATGCTTGCCTTTGTATCGTGGATGAGGGAGTTTCGTGAAAGAGAGGTCCCAGAATGAATCCATCTCCTCCTGCGTTGCAGGCGGCCATGTCGGATTGATCTGGACATAGCCCTTCCCTACCGGCTCGATCAGCACAGGCGGCTGGAGCATGTTCGCATAGGTCTCGATCACATGAAAGTTTTCAGCAAAGGCGATCTTGTCCTTGCAGCAGCGCTCATAGGAGTTCAGTATGACCGCATCCTTAAGCTTGGAACGGCCGTCCATATAGAAGCCCAGCTGAGGTATCTTTCTGATATCGTTCACATTACGTCCCGACTCGACGGCTTTTGTAAATTCAATCATCGTCCTCTCCCCCATTCCGTAACAGAGCCAGTCGGCACCGCTCTCGACAAGAATAGAAGGCTTGAGGGCATCCTGCCAGTAATCGTAATGAGTTACTCTTCTGAGCGAAGCCTCGATTCCTCCTATGACCACGGGAATGTCGGGATATATCTCTTTGAGAATCTTCGTATATACGACAACCGCATAGTCCGGACGCTGGCCTGCCTTGCCTTCCGGGGTATATGCATCATCGGAACGGAGACGCTTCGCCGCAGTATAATGGTTCACCATCGAATCCATGGCTCCGCTGTTGACGCCGAAATACAGCCTTGGTGCCCCAAGCTTACGGAAGTCACGGAGATCATCCCTCCAGTTCGGCTGAGGGACTACCGCCACCCTGTAGCCATGTTTCTGCAACCATCTGGCAATGACCGCAGTACCGAAAGAGGGATGGTCTATGAACGCGTCTCCTGTAAACAGTATGACGTCGATATAGTCCCATCCCAAAGCCTTGACTTCCTTCGCGGAAGTCGGTATCATATATGCGTTGTTCTGCTCCATTCTACAACGTACCGGAATCAGTCATGACGTCCTTTCGACCTGAGATAATCGATAAGAAATTCAGGACGGTCAGTCTGAATCATGGTGACACCCATATCAAGGATCCTGTCATAGGTGGTTTCGAATCCTTTTTCAAATGCAGCGTCGTCATCAAGATAACCGCAAAGAGAGCCCCATATGGTATTTGCCCATGCCTTTGCACCACCTTCTACGATCTCAGTCATACACTCTGTCACCTCCGGAGTGTTCCTGTCCCAGCAGACTTCGTATGCTATCTGCGTTCCAAGTCCCATTTCCTTGTAGCTGTCATAGAGTTCCTTTCCTGATTCGGTAAGGATGTTGACTATCGGCATATACATGAAATTCTTTTCATGTGAAGCGAATTTTGCCTCTACCTCCGCAACAGGCCTGCTGCCCTTCATCAGGATCTGATCGACACAGCCTACCTTTTCAGCAACTTCAAGGGCCTCATCGTAATATCCCCAAGCATGGTCAAGGTTCACGAGAATCCTGTCCTTGCACACCATAAGGGCTTCTTCAAGAGTAGCTACATGAAGACTGTCAGTAGTGATGCTGTGAGCTCTCCTGAGTCTGAATGTCTTCAAAGAATCATATGTAAAGTCCGAAACACGACCTTTACCGTTGAACATGCGGTTGATGGTCTGGTCATGAGACAGCACCAGAACGCTGTCCTTGGTCATCTTAAGGTCGATCTCAACAATATCAACTCCCATCCTGATCACTGACTCGATCGCAGGAATGGAATTTTCCGGATAGTTCCTCCAGTCACCTCTGTGGGAAATCACCATCACGTAATCCGATGAAGGATCGTGGATTTCGGCAAGAAGCTTCTCAGCGCGTGTAGCATACTGAGGCTCAGATGAACATGCAGCCAATATGATGGCTATCAATGGAAAAATGATTCTTTTCATAGGACATTCAGCTTAAGATCTACATTCTTTCCGGAAGCGTGATGCCGAGGATGGACATTGCCTTGGCAAGAACCTTGGCGATAGTCTCCACAAGCACGAGCCTGTACTGCAGAAGCGCCTGATTCTCCTCACGAAGGATAGGAGTATCGTGATAGTACTGGTTGAACTCCTTGGCAAGTTCATAAGCGTAATTCGCCACAAGAGCAGGAGAATGAGCTGCTCCCGCCTCAGCCACCTTCGCAGGGAAAGTGTTGAGTATCTTGATTATACGCACTTCCTTAGGAGAAAGAGCCGAATCAGCCTTCACTGCCTCAAGAGTATGTGCGATTCCTCTCTCGTCAGCCTTGCGGAGAATCGATTTGATTCGTGCATGAGTATACTGGATGAAAGGACCTGTGTTACCGTTGAAGTCGATGGACTCCTTCGGATCGAAAAGCATGGTCTTTCTCGGATCCACCTTGAGTATGAAGTACTTGAGAGCACCAAGACTGATCATCTTGAAGAGAGCATCCTGTTCCTCCTCCGAAAGATTGTCAATCTTGCCGAGCTCGAGAGATGTCTCCTTTGCAGTATTGTACATGTCGGCGATAAGGTCGTCTGCATCCACTACAGTTCCCTCGCGGGACTTCATCTTACCCTCCGGAAGTTCAACCATTCCATATGAAAGGTGATAGATGCTGTCCGCCCAGTCAAAGCCGAGCTTGCCGAGAATGAGCTTGAGAACCTGGAAATGATAGTTCTGCTCGTTACCGACGACATAGATATGCTCGTCAAGGCTGTATTCTGCAAAACGCTGTTCTGCTGTTCCGAGGTCCTGAGTCATGTAGACAGAGGTTCCGTCACCGCGGAGAAGAAGCTTTCTGTCAAGTCCGTCAGCGGTAAGGTCGCACCATACGGATCCGTCCTCCTGTCTCTCGAATATGCCGGCCTCAAGTCCCTTCTGAACGAGAGCCTTACCGAAGAGATATGTCTGTGATTCGTAATATGTCCTGTCAAAGCTGATTCCGAGGTCGCTGTAGGTCTTGTCGAATCCCTCATATACCCATCCGTTCATGGTCTTCCAGAGCTCGACCACCTCAGCATCACCGTTCTCCCACTTGAAGAGCATCTCCTGTGCAGCCTTGAGCGAAGGAGCGTTCCTCTCAGCATCCTCCTTGGCCATTCCGCCGGCCACGAGCTCATCCACTTCCTTCTTGTAGAGGTTGTTGAATGCGACATAGTAGTCACCTACAAGATGGTCACCCTTCTTGCCGCTCGACTGAGGTGTCTCGCCGTTACCGAGAACCTTCCATGCGTACATGGACTTGCAGATATGGATACCGCGGTCATTGACAAGATTGACCTTCATGACATTGTTTCCGCACACCTCAAGAAGCTTGGCTACAGACCAGCCGAGAAGGTTGTTGCGGATATGACCGAGATGGAGCGGCTTGTTCGTATTCGGAGAAGAGTACTCCACCATGATGGTCTTTCCTGTAGGTGCGAGCTGTCCGAAATCACCGGCGGCAGCTATCTCTGCGAAGACATTGTTCCAGTAGACCTCTGAGAACGAAATGTTCAGGAAGCCTTTGACAGTATTGTAACCTGCAATCTCAGGCACATTGGTTCTGAGCCACTCTCCCAAGGCATTTCCTGTATTCTCCGGAGTAGTCTTCGATACCTTCAAAAGAGGGAAAACCACAAGAGTGTAGTCACCCTCGAACTCTTTGCGAGTCACCTGCACCTGAAGCTGGGCCTCAGGTACTTCAACGCCGTAAAGCGCCTGAATTGCTTCAGACGCTTTAGCTATGATAAATGTTTCTGGAGTCATATTATCCTAAATAGCTTTTCAAAAGTTTGCTTCTTGAATTGTTCTTGAGCTTGCGGATCGCCTTTTCCTTGATCTGACGTACGCGCTCTCTGGTAAGTCCGAATCTTTCTCCGATCTCCTCAAGAGTCATTTCCTGACAGCCGATGCCGAAGAAAGACTTGATGATGTCTCTCTCGCGCGGTGCAAGAGTTGAAAGTGCTCTCTCGATCTCCTTGTTGAGAGACTCGTTCACCAGTCCTCGGTCAGCACTTGGAGAATCATTGTTCACAAGCACATCAAGGAGGCTGTTGTCCTCACCCTCGACGAACGGTGCATCAACTGACACATGACGGCCCGACACTCTGAGCGTATCTGCGATCTTGTCCTTCGGTACATCGATCATCTCGGAAAGCTCCTCGCTTGACGGCATACGCTCGTTCTCCTGCTCGAACTTCTGGAGAGCCTTGTTTATCTTGTTGAGAGAACCTACCTGGTTGAGAGGCAACCTTACGATTCTCGACTGCTCGGCGAGAGCCTGGAGAATGGACTGGCGGATCCACCACACTGCGTAGGATATGAACTTGAAGCCTCGTGTCTCATCGAACTTCTCAGCTGCCTTGATAAGGCCGAGGTTTCCCTCATTGATGAGATCCGGAAGACTCAGTCCCTGATTCTGATACTGTTTTGCAACTGATACCACAAATCGAAGATTCGCTCTGGTCAGCTTTTCAAGAGCCTGCTGGTCTCCTTTACGGATCCTTTGGGCAAGTTCTACCTCCTCCTCAACTGTGATGAGTTCCTCACGGCCTATTTCCTGAAGATATTTGTCCAGTGAGGCACTCTCACGGTTTGTAATCGATTTTGTAATCTTAAGCTGTCTCATTCCTATATCTTGTGTTAATATTTCCGCTAAATACCGAAGCCGAAATATCCTGTTCTTCCGGATGGAGTCACACCCTCGATGAACACAGTCCTCTTGGACTTCTTGACAACATCTATGACATCCTGAGGCGTCTTTACCTGATGTTCGTTCACATACTGGATTATGAATCCCTCCTGTGCTCCGGCTTCCATGAGTTTTCCCGGACCGAGTTCCACGATCTCGACACCGCTCTTGAGTCCGTACTTCGCAAGCGTCTCTTCAGATGCTTCCTTGATGGATGACCCGTAGAATGCGACTGATCCGTCATCACCCACTGTTCCGTTATCCTGGGATGTACCCTTGAAAGTGACATCGAACTTCATCTCCTTTCCGTCCCTTATGACAGTGACTGTCGCAGTGTCTCCCGGAGAGAACTTGCTGACCGCTTCCTGAACGGATGAAGGGGTGGTGATGGCTGTGGAATCGATTGCGACGAGCACATCTCCAGCCTTGATTCCGGCCTGATCTGCTGCACCGCTTTTTGAAACCTCGTTAATATATACGCCGTTTCTTGAAGAAAGTTTCAATTCATCTGCAATTTTATCGTCAATCGGCTGCATTACAATGCCGAGCACCGCTCTCTTGACGCTGCCGAAATCCATAAGGTCGTATGCGATCTTCCTTACGATGTTGGAAGGCACTGCAAAAGAATATCCGGTGTAGGAACCTGTCTGCGAAATGATGGCGGTATTGATTCCTACAAGATTACCGTTCTTGTCGACAAGAGCTCCACCGCTGTTGCCCGGATTGACGGCAGCATCCGTCTGAATGAAGGACTCGATCTTGAACTCTCCCGTATAGTTCGGCATTGAACGTCCCTTGGCACTTACTATACCAGCGGTGATGGTGGAACGGAGATCGTATGGGGAACCGATGGCGATGACCCACTCGCCAAGACGAAGCTTGTCCGAATCGCCGAAAGGAATATAAGGAAGGCCTTCGGCTTCTATCTTCAGAAGAGCGACATCGGTTGCAGGATCCGTTCCCACGAGAGTCGCAGGATATGTCTGATTCGAATTGAGGGTCACTTCAATCTTCGTAGCCCCGTCGATCACATGATTGTTTGTCACGATGTATCCGTCCTCACGGATTATGACTCCGGAACCGCTTCCGACCTTTTCCCTCTGCTGAGGAGCCGGTCCCTGAGGGTAACCGAAGAAAAAGTCAAAGATGGAGCTTGGAGCCTGCTGCTGCGACGATGCAGTCGAGGTCACCTTTACATATACGACCGCATCCACTGCAGATTCAGCAGCATATGTAAAGTCCGGCCAGTTGTCATGTGTCAGATTGACAGTCCTGAACTGGGCTCCGCTGACATTTTCCGAAGCTACGGCACCATTCTTGTCTACCATGACATTCACTACAGCATAAGCTGTCAGCCCTCCGATCAATGCGGAAAGCATAGCAATCAAAAAACCTTTTTTCATATTTATCTCTGTATTTATATTTTTCAAATCAGTTATTTTCATCCGCAGGTTCAAAATCTCAAAAAATATGCCAGCGACTCAGAAAAATTTTATATATTTGTTCGGTTAATATGCCGTATTATATATTGACATCAACCACATATATTGAATATAAATAAGATAAACCTATAGATTATGAAACTGATCATTTCAAGTTCAGAACTTCTTAGAGGAGTGATGGCGGTTTCTAAGGCAATACCTGCAAAGTCCGCTCTTCCCATCCTTGAAAATTTCCTCTTTGACCTGAAGGGAAACATTCTGGAGATTACAGCTTCAGACTCGGAACTCACCCTCAGGACCCAGATCGAGGTAGAGAACACTGCCGAAGAAGGCAGGATCGCAGTTCCGGCAAAGCATATGATGGATCTTCTGAAGGAACTTCCTGACCAGCCGCTTACAATCAACACGACAACAGAGAGCTCTTTCGTATGCAGCTGGTCAAGCGGTGAATCGACCTTACCTTACTTCCCTGCAGAAGACTATCCCGAGATCAACGGCACGGATGATACTGCAGTGACCCTCCAGTTCCCTGCCCAGAGCCTCATAGAAGGAATATCAAGCACAATCTATGCTACCGCCGACGACGAGATCCGCCCTGCAATGAACGGAATACTCTTCGACATCGACATCGCATCCACCACCCTCGTGGCATCGGATTCCCATAAGCTCATCTGCTACACGACACCGGATGTAAAGGCGACTGAAAAGGCATCGTTCATCCTTCACAAGAAGCCGGCTGCCATCCTCAAGGCCATCATAGGCAAGGATGCGGAGACCGTAGACATCGCCTTCGACTCGAAGAACGCGACCTTCGTCTTCGGACAGACAGTCGTCATCTGCCGTCTTGTAGTAGGAAAATATCCGAAATACCGTGATGTCATCCCGCAGAACAACTCAAACATCCTCAAGATAGACCGCGCTCTGCTTCTCAACACCGTACGCCGCGTCTCAGTCTGCGCCAACAAGGCCTCGAACCACATCAAATTCGACCTCAAGCCAGGTTCGATAGAGATTTCGGCCCAGGACCTCGGCTTCTCGATCGCGGCATATGAGAAGATGCAGTGCCAGTATGACGGAGAACCGCTCACAATCGGCTTCAAGTCGCCGTTCATCATCGAGATCCTCTCGAACATGAACTGCGGCGAAATCGTCATGAAGTTCCTGGACAGCAAGCGCGCCGCACTCATCGTCCCTGCTGAAGAGGAAGCTGACAGCGAGAAGATCTGTGGAATCATTATGCCAATCATGATATCGTAATGAAGCTGAATCTCGAAAGACCTATATTGTTTTTTGACATAGAAAGCACAGGGCTCAATATCGCATCAGACTCGATCATTGAGCTCTGCTTTGTCAAGGTTTTCCCTGATGGAGAACAGAGAGTGAAGACATGGAGGGTAAAGCCTTGGGACTACGAAAGGAACTGCCAGAGGCCTATAAATCCGTCAGCTCAGGCCGTACACGGAATTTCCGCTGAGGACCTGGCCGATTGTCCGACCTTCTTCCAGATCATGGACGAGGTCGTGGAATGGCTGTCGGGAAGCGATCTCGCCGGATTCAATTCTGCAAAGTTCGACCTTCCTATGCTGGCGGAAGAGATCGAAAGGGTCAGAAGATACAAGGGCAGCGACATCGACATAGACCTTCACAAGAAGAAGATGGTGGATGTGCAGACCATATTCCACAAGATGGAGCCACGCAACCTCAAGGCCGCATACCGCTTCTACTGCAATCAGGAGCTTGAGAACGCCCATGCAGCCGAAGCCGACACCTTGGCCACATACGAAGTGCTCAAGGGCCAGCTTGACAGGTACCCTGAACTGAAGAACGACACGACCTTCCTCGCCAATTTCTCGACCATGCAGAGACATGTGGACTATGCAGGAAGACTGATATATGGAGATAATGACGAGCCGGTGATAAGTTTCGGCAAGCACAAGGGCAAGACTGCGCGTGCAGTCTACTTCTCTGAACCGTCTTATTTCGCCTGGATAGACAACGGGGACTTCACCCTCGACACAAAACGCCAGTTCTCGCTCCTCAAGGCACAGTTCGAAGCCGAGAAGAAAGCCGCTTCAGCTGAAAGCAGAAAGACGACTACAGTGATTCCAAAGACAAAAGGTTATACTCCTTTTGAAACCCTCGGAGACTTGTTTTCACAGGAAAAGGACTGATATGAACATCATAACGAGACCATACGGGAGCAGCTGCTGCTATTGCAGGCCTGACACGACTTGGGAAAGGGAGAACAAGGATTTCTATGTTCCTGAGGGAATATCGGAACTGCAGTGGGCCCCGATAGTGTTCGTACGGATAAGCAAGGCGGGCAAGTGCATAGGGCGGAAATTCGTCTCCAGATACTATGACGCCTTCAATTTCGGAGCCCTGCTTTACTGCCTCCATGAAGACGACACAGCCATAGCCTTTTCCTCTTGTACGGACCACAGCTCCCTGCTGCCTTTCCCGATGTACAACCCTGTCGTGATGGAAAATGAGGGCAATATCTACAAGGTGACTGCAGGAGACGAACTTCTGTTCAACTTCGGCATGGATCAGAAGATGCTGCTTGAACAGATCGAAGACACCATCTGCAGGGCATCCGGGACAACCTCTCTGAGGATCGGTGATTTCGTAGCGGTGGAACTGCAGCCGGTATCACATCTGTGTTCACGCAATGTCTCTGAAATGCCGCTTAAGGGTTCATTCTGCGGCAACGGGATATTTGACATAAGGGTGATATTCTGATAGGGGTTTTACAGTGTTTCATATATTTGGCTTCTCATATATTTAAAAAGAGAAAAAACATACGATAAGGCATAGGATTTGATAGTCTTATTTTGATTTTTTCTAAATATTGATTAGTTTTGCATAAAACCATGGAAAATATGAGCACACTTTACAAAACCCTTACAATGGCTATGACTGCCATTTTGATTATAGCGTCCTGCGGAAACGCCACAGCGAAGAACGATGACAAGAAGAAATCTGCCAAGGAGACAGTGAAGACAGTTTCCGCTCAGGAACTCAATGCCACTGATTTTGCAGAAAAGGTCTATGACCTTTCAAAGGATGACCTCAAATATCTTGGAGACAAACCCGCGATTGTGGATTTCACTGCAAAATGGTGCGGACCATGCCAGAGGATATCCCCTATCCTTGATGAACTTGCAAAGGAATATGAAGGAAAAGTCGTAATCTACAAGGTTGATATAGACAAGAATCCTGATCTCGCCCAAGCATTTGGAGTAAGCTCCATACCGGCAATCCTCTACATTCCTCTTGACGGAAAGCCGACCATGACTATCGGAGCCAGAGACAAGGCAAAGTTCCATAAAGAGATTGAAACCAATCTGTTCGGCACAAAATAGCCCAGATACTCAAATAAATGAGTATCAGCAATTTACAGTAAGTCGGGTGTTCCCTAGGGAACACCCGACTTACTGTAAATAACTATCACACAGACAGTTAAAGATCCGACATTTATGGAGCCAGCTATGGGATTCGAACCCACGACCTTCGCGTTACGAATGCGATGCTCTACCGACTAAGCTAAACTGGCAACGAAACTCCTTTTTCCAAAGGGACTGCAAATATAGAATATTTTAGATAAATTTGCATCGGTTTTCACTGATTAAATATTCAACAGGAAATGGATGCGGATGTATTGATCATAGGTGCAGGAGCGGCCGGCCTCATGGCTGCGGTCGGAGCTGCTGAAACATTCACCCGGGATGGTGTGGACGGGAGAGTCGTGGTTCTTGAAAAGATGCCACGTCCGGGCAGGAAGATAATGATCACCGGGAAAGGGCGCTGCAACTTCACTAACGTCAAGCAGTGGAATGAATTTTCAAGCCACGTACACCCGAAGGCGAACTTTCTGAAACAATCATTCTACAATCTGACCTCAGAAAAGATGGTGGATTTTCTCACGACACATGGTATGGAAGCTGTCATAGAGAGAGGTGACAGGGCGTTCCCGGCTTCACATCTTGCATCTGACGTGGTGGACACATTGGTCAAAGCAGCATCCGAAGCCGGAGCCAGGATCATATGCGGAAAGGAAGTCACGGACATCAGGCGCCATGACAGTGACGGGACTGCAGATTGCAGGTCATTCAGCATCAGATGCAGCGACGGTGCGGAATATACCTGCAGGAAACTGATAATCACGACCGGAGGTCTCTCCTACCCCAAGACCGGATCCACAGGAGACGGTTATGACTGGGCACGAGAAATGGGACATACCGTCAGACCGCTTTTCCCTTCCCTGACCGCCATAGTTCCCAAAGGATATAAGGACGACACATCAAAGCCTCAGTCCAAAGATCTGAAGGGTCATATCGAAAGAAGTCTGCCACTCACAGAAACCGGTCAGGCTCTATGCGGCAACCAGCTCAAGAACGTAGGACTATCCATCATTGCAGACGGCAATGAAATCCAGAACGAATTCGGAGACCTCGACTTCACTGACGGAGGCATAGAGGGGCCTATCGGATTCAAGGTCAGCCGCAAATGTGTCAACGCCCTCATAAACGGCTCAAAAGTCACCGCATCGCTCGACATGAAACCTGCGGTAGAGCTTGACGACCTTACCGTACGAATCGGCACGCTGTGGAATGAAATATCAAAAGATAAACGCAACTCCAACAAGCTATACAAGGACAGATTCAGGATACTTCTCGGGAAAGTGCTGCCCATGTCCCTGATACCGGCCTTCCAGAAGTTGAATCCCGGAGCCGACCACAAGAGTCTCCCACGCCTGCTGAAAGACTGGAAGATGGAGATAGCAGGCTTCGTAGGATACGAGAGATGCGTCGTGACAGCAGGAGGAGTCAGCTTGGAAGAAATTACTCCTAAGACACTCGAGTCAAAACTCGTCCCCGGCCTCCATTTCGCAGGAGAAATCCTCGATCTCGACGCCGACACCGGCGGCTACAATCTCCAGACCGCCTTCTCCACAGGATATCTGGCAGGAATTTCCGCAGCGAAACCATGACCGCCAGTCTCCTGGCACGCATTCCACTGATCATCAACATTTTATGAGTTTACGGGTGTACTGCGCGGTGCACCCGTAAACTCATAAAACCCTAGCTGACAATCGGTTACAATTCAAAGAGAAAATTACCACAAAGGGAGGATCTTTTTAATATCAGAAATATGGCAAGGTAAAGCAAACAAAATTTCATGTCAATATTGATATTTTCAAATATTCACATGAAATTTGTCACTCCAATACCCCACGAATGTTGAAAACATTTTCTACCTTTGCGGTGTCTTGGCCAAGATAGGCTTTGACATCACATATTGAATGAAAGTGTTTCGCTTTTAACCCGAATCGGAAATCTGGTAAATTTCAATTAGAGAGGGTAAGCAATCGACTTTCATGCTTGGTTTGTCGTATACTATCTCAAGTATATCGTCCAAGTGTGGGGTATTGTTTATTTCTCTATAGGCTTACCAGAGCCTCCGATTCAATAAACGATCAACCTCACACTTTCTTTTTTGGCGCATATTACCGCTCTTGGGGCTGGAGCGTAATAGAAAATGTCATGAACAGCAATATCGACAGAATGAAGGAACTGATGGAAATCAACCCGTCAGGAGGGTATGACTATCTCATAACCTACTCATTTCATAACAATCCGAACCTGACAGCCGGCTTCCATGCATACCTGACTGACGAACTCCAGGGCTGGAACTGTGACCAATCCACATTTGCCATCAGAACAGATACGCCATGCACATCTCTGATATCAGCAATCAAGGTCAAGCTAAAAGTCCTGTCAGCCGGAAACACTTTTCACAAAGATGATTTCGTCACTCTGTTCTGCACCGCCGACAAGTTGGGAAGAACCCCATCTTCAAAGATACAGGTCAAGAATATAGACTTGAATGAATAGAACGCAACTTATCTACTAACAAACTAATAAACAAAAGATTATGGAAACAAGAAAACAGACCTACGAATGTCCTTATGTTGAAGTTATCGAACTTCAGACTGAGGATAGTATCTTGCTCGCTGCAAGCAACGAAAATTATGATCAGGAAAATTGGTAAAACTTATATTATGAAAAGTAATTATTTTATTATTCCAGCATTAGCTGTGATATTCAGCTGTTGCGTAAAAGAGGCAGAAATACCTTCTGTAGTCCATTCTGATTCATTAAGTGCAGTAATATCAACAGATACAGAGACTCGTACTACAATGGATGGCAATCAGGTTCTCTGGGAGGAAACTGATATGATCAGTATTTTCTCTACAGGTGATAATCTGACATATACAAACCATCAATATACATTACAGAGTGGCAAAAACAGCAGTAATGCGACTTTCACCGGAAATTTCGAGAACACTAAAGTTGCGGCATTATATCCATACAATTCTGACAACAAATATAATGGAAGTGCTATAACCTTAGAATTAGCTGAAGAGTACCAGTATACAGAAGGAGCAAACAACAAAGCCCCTATGGCATCACTGATGAGCGGAGAAGAGAGCAACATTGTATTCCGCAATGCAGGGGCACTTATGGCACTTACTGTCAACAATATTCCAGCAGGATATTGCGTTGCTACACTTGAAGCAGCAGATTCTGACCCCGATCTTGCCGGCAGCGCCACAATTACCTTTAATGATGGTGTTCCGACATTGAATGCTCCTACAAATGGAGCAAAGGAAGTAACCATAACTTTTGTTAACACAGAAGTGTCAAACAAGACGTTCTACTTCCCTATCCCAGTAGCAACTTATTCAGAACTTCAGTTTTCTATTTCTGATGGTAAAAATACAAAAGTTCTGAAAACAAAGCCATTGAATGCAATGAGGAACAAGCGCTATACATCATCTATAACATTAGATGCAGTAAACGCTACAATTCCTACTCAAACTACTATTGACAAGGCAAGTGAGACATTAGCTGAATCAGAAAACATTTCTATTGAAGATGTACCGGAGGATACACAGGAGCCAACTATCACTCTTCCTACAGAAACTGACAATAGTACTATCAATATTGCATTTGAATCAATCTCTACAGAGACACCTATCACGATAACTGCAGAGGATGACGAAAAGGTCGCAGAAACTGTCAACATTACTGTTCCGACAGAATCTGACAAGACAAAGCTGAATATCGACCTGCCAAACTCTACAGTATCAATTACTGTAGCTGGAGCCTCATATGCAGTAATACCTGAGGTCACTGCAGCAACAGCAGAAAACACTCTGATAATTGACAAGAATGTCACAATCAGCAAATTGACTATCGTTAAAGGTAATATCGAAGTAAAGAACGGAGCTACAGTCAAAGAATGGAGCAGTGAATCTGGTATAGAAGGTACCATCTATGTTGAGGATGGTAGCGAAACACCAAAGGATGCTCCTGAAGGATATGTAATAAAGAAAAAGTCTAACAGCACCAGTCTAAGCGACTTCTTAGCTAATAACACTTCTGGTACCTATACCTTGACTCAAAATGAAATATTATATGAAACAAACATCGAAATTCCAGAAGGAGTGACCATCGATGGCGGTGAAAATAAATATTCAGTTGAAGTCAAATGCGAGATTGCTGAGGGTATAGGCAAAGGTGTATTCGTTCTGAAAGGTGGTTATATCAAGAATATCACCTTCAAGTCAGCTAACACTCAGTATGATATTATTGTAGAAGCTGGATCCACTATTGAGGGATGTAACTTCAAAACTCCTACTGCAGAGGAAATGGCGAAGGGCAAAAGAGCAATTTATACTAATTCAACGTCTTTATCTGGATCATTGGATGTAAAATCCTGCGAATTTGACGATAAGGTATATGCTTTCAATTTCAGCCGACCAAACAATCTGAATGTTAAATTCGAAAATTGCAATATGTTCGGATGGCTCTCAGGACACGGAGTACATCACACCTTCGCAAATTGCACATTCGGACTGAGTGGGGATTATCAGAACTATATTCCATATTGCGCTGCAAACTTCAAGAGTTGTACTTTCGATGAAAACTTCACAATCAGTCTCAAGCATACAACAAATCTGAAATTCAATGATTGTTATATTGGAGAGGAAAAAATTACTGAGCCAATCCATTTGAAATGGGATTTCTCTGGTGACGGCAATGATAATGGTACATCTGAAACGGTAACTATCGAAGATAACTTATGGTCTAACAGTGCAACTACAGATGAGACTGTCGAATGGAACGAAGTTGTAGCCAAAATCGAGGAGAAAGGATACTACACTTCATTGAGTGAGGCCCTTGAAAATGTCGAGTCAAATGAAACCATCTGCGTTCTAAAGGACATCGATGATGCTACAGGTCTTGTCATTGACACAAAGCTCAACCCTATCTGTATTGATTTCGGAGGACACACATATACTTTGAACAAGCCGGGAGTGGGTTCCACAGGAACGACCACTTTAGGTTTCCAGATTCTGCAAGGACAGAATATCAAATTCATGAATGGTACGATCAACTGTTCTGTTGAAAACAAGGATTGCAAATGGAACTCAGGTGACACACAGAAAGGAATCGCAATGATGATTCAGAATTATGCGGACCTCACTCTTGAAAACATGACAATTGACGGAACCAACATTGCTCATAATGGAGAAAATGTAAGGTATATTGTGTCAAACAATAGCGGTACAGTAAATCTTACAGGTTCGACTTCTATTATAGCTCCTGCTAAGGATATCGCTTTCGATGTATGCAAATATGCTTCTTATGAGGCTCCTGTGGTAACAGTTAATACTACCGGTACTATCACTGGTTTGGTGGAAGTTTCAGGTGGTACTCTCAATGTCACTGCAGGTAAATTCAATAATGAGACTGGTCATTGTGTTAAAGTTGTAAACGGTGCTGCTAACTTCAATGGTGGTACTTTTGAAGCACAAGAGGTATCCGTGTTTAATATGGCTGGTACTGTTAAGATTACAGATGGTACTTTTACATCGAATGACAATGCGGTAATCAGTGGAAACGGTACTAATGATCTCAAGTACCAGGGCGGCACAATTGAAATTAGCGGTGGTACTTTCAATGCAAATATCGCATCTGCAGATTATGTAGCTTGTGGTATTTATCATCCACAGAAAGGTACTTTGAAAGTAACTGGCGGCACTTTCAACATCAATAAGGGTTGCGGTATCTTGATGAGAGGTGGTAGCCTTGATATGACTGGTAGTAACGCTTTATTCACTTTTACTGGAGAAGATACAGTAACTGGAATGGTTGGTGATTCACGAGTTGTGGTCCCTTGCGGAAAGAAGATAGTAAAGGATGCTTACTCTGGTTATTATGACGCTGACAATATCACTATAACTGGAGTTAAAGAGGAAGATGATATCTTTACTGTACAAAATTAAAACACTGTCCTGATCAGATAGTTTATTTACATATAAAACATTAATTATGGAAGCCTTGCTGTTCACAAGAATAGCAAGGCTTTCTTTTAAAGAAATTTCAAATGAGACTCAAGCTCAACTTTCCTGTCAGCTACATATAGCATAAGTGACGGAGAGGTGCTCCACGATGCCGGATTATGGGTAACTTCCCTGAAGAAATGTGCTGTAATTGAATGAGTGACAATTGCTGAAGTAATATTTGTCACGATACAAATAATTTTATGGTTTTCTCTGTGTCGTGGTGCCGATTTGCATCTTCTGAAGCAATTGAGTATCGCGACACACATAAGACTGATGTTTTATCTGTGTCGTGACCCAGGATCAGGGGAAGTACATTTTGAGGGACAAGGAACCCTGCATACTTTTGTCCGCCCGTAGAAATTCATAAATCGGAAACGCAACAATCTGGATCTTAGCGGATTATGCATTCTCGGGTGCACCGCGAGGAACACCCGAGATAACATATCGTGCTCATTGTCAGGCATATAGGTGATGCGGTTGTTGGGAATGATTGGGGAAAGGAGCAGAAAATGGGCTGAGGATATGGTCGTTACTTATAAAATCCGTATCTTTGTCATTATGGCACAATACAAGACATATAAGGTTGCTGGACATCTGTTCAGGGTGGAGATGGACGTGGAATCACCCATATGGGAGAGGATGGAAGAGGCTTACGGACCGTTCGAGGTTTCAGAGCAGAAGGAAGATATGCTGTTTTCGTTAAACATATCAGATGAAGATACAGACGGGAACGCATGGAGCCAGGAAATGCAGCCGGTTTATTCCAACAAGGGCACAGTTGAACCGGGATTCATCGAACTGTCGGTATACAAGAGTCCGGAGGGGCATTGCTTCGAGTTCACACAGCCGCAATCGGATACCATAAACGGAAGGCTTTTCGTTACCCGTGACCTCAAGCAGGCAAGGATGGCTCTATACGGAAGCCCCATCCAGCGGTGGCTGACTTTCAATACCGGTGTAAACTTCTGCTTTCTTCTTGCCACTTCCTGCAACAGAACGGTTCTGGCTCATGCCTCATGCGTCACATACGGGGGGAAGGCCTATCTTTTCCTTGGAAAGAGCGGTACAGGAAAAAGTACGCACAGCCGCATGTGGCTGAATGCACTGGAAGGAGTGGTACTGATGAACGATGACCATCCGGTAATCCGAATCAGCGATGACGGCACTGCCGTTGCATACGGTTCTCCATGGAGCGGAAAGACAAGGTGCTATAAGAACATGCAGGCTCCGGTCGGCGGCATAATCCGCATATCAAGGGCTCTGCACAACAAAGCACGCAGGCTGTCACCTATCCAGTCATATGCATCTCTTATGACAAGTTTCTCGGGGATGACATGGGTAAAGGAACTTGCAGACGGACGAGACCGTACAATACAGGATATCATTTCATCCGTTCCATGCTGGGTGATGGAATGTCTCCCTGACCATGATGCGGCAAGAGTATGCTGCGAAGCCGTGACAAATGTATGACAATGCAGACCAGAATAATACCGAATGAGACTCTGATTCCGGAGATCGCAAGGTTCATCAAGGAAGGGATGGAGGTGACGTTCAAGCCCAAAGGCATGAGCATGCTGCCTTTCATACGTGGAGAGAGGGACAGTGTTGTATTGAAAAAGGCCGACAGTCTCAAGACCGGAGATATAGCATTAGCTGAAACAGAAGGCTCAAGATACGTGCTCCACAGAATAGAGAGGATTGAAGGAGAGACTGTCATACTGATGGGAGACGGAAATATAGCCGGACGGGAGAGATGTAGAAGAAGCGATATTCTTGCAGTTGCCTCAAAAATCATCAGGGATGGGAAAGAAATCGACTGCAGTTCAGCTTCCCATCAGCGCAAAGCAAAGATATGGAAGGTTCTGCTTCCCGTGAGGCGATACCTTCTGGCAATATATAAAAGAACCATATTATAAAGAATGAAAATAATTGAAGGATTCAGACTGAGGGATGTCATGGGACAGGCTACAGTCATCGGTGAAGGGGTTGACCAGGTCAACTTCAACAAGCTTATAACCTTAAACAGCTCTGCAGCATATCTTTGGGAGCAGGTCGAAGGAAAAGAGTTTGATGTGAATATGCTTGCGGACCTGCTTGTAGACAGGTACGGCATTGACAGGGAGACAGCAGAAAAGGATGCTGCAGCTGTGGCCGGACAATGGCAGGAAACAGGACTTGCGAAGTAATGGAAATCAATCACGAAATACTGCTGTCACTGGTAAGATGTTCATTATGGGGAACTGAACCGGTGTATGAGCACAAGCCTGACTGGGACAGGATCCTGTCATTGGCTGATCAGCAGACTCTTACAGGTCTGGTAGCGGAAGCTGTGCCGAGGCTGCCAAAGGAATATCAGCCTGAGGCATCACATAGGCTGAAGCTGCAGTCCAGGGTAATGAAGATATATCAGTCCCATGCGCTTCTGAACAGAAAGGTAGCCCAGACAAAGCAGCTGATGGACGCTCATGGCATACACAGCGTGCTGTTCAAAGGGCAGGGCATGGCCTTGAATTATCCCAATCCCCTCAGCCGTCAATGTGGTGACATCGACCTCTATGTAGGTGACAGACACTTCCTTGACGCAATGAACATATTAGAGCCGGATGAGACACATGACCCGTCCAAGTATACCCATCTCAAGCACTTCAACACCAATTCTGAAGGCGTTGAGATCGAGATACACAGGATAGCAGAGATCATTCCGGGAACAGCCCGTAACAGAAGATTCCTCAACTGGACCGTCAGCAGACTCGAAGGCAGCGATGTCCGCAAGGAACAGATCGGAGGTACGGAAGTGAATCTTCCTCCGGTGGATTTCGACGCCATATACATCATGAACCACGCATGGCATCACTTCATGACAGGAGGCATAGGGCTTCGCCAGCTTTGCGACTGGAGCATCTATCTCCACAGATTCCATAAACAGATCGACAGGGAGTTACTGAAGGAGAATCTGAAAAGTTTCGGTCTGGAAAGGGCATGGCAGATATTTGCCGGAGTTGCAGTCAGATACCTCGGCCTTCCGGCTGAAGAATGCCCGCTCTATACCGGCGCATATGACGGCAAGGCGGCAGAAGTGATGGAAGTGATATGGAGCGAAGGAAACTTCGGCAAGCATTCCGATTACAGAAAGACACCTCGTCCAGAAGGACATTTTGCCGGTAAGCTCCATTCATTCAAGCTCAACACATCAAGAATAATCAGGATACTCTCCATATCGCCAGCCGATGTGACGTATTCATGGATATATTATTTCATCAACGGCATGAGAAATGTCTTTGTCAGATTGAAATGAGGACGGCAGAATGCATAAGATGGCTTTGGAAGGCGTCCGAGGGAGTCCGCGGTCATGTGGCCGGCAGTGCTTTGCTCGGAGGGCTTCACGTATGTGCCTCCATGGGGTTTGTATGGATATGCAAGCAGCTCATTGACAGAGCGACATCGGGACATGGCGAGGATATCCTTCTCTATATCATTCTGATGGTCGGATGCATGTTGCTTCAGGTCATTTTTGCAGCTGCCGAACAGCACGTAGCCAGTCTCAGCGATGTTGTCCTCAAAAACAAGCTCAGACACAAGCTCTTCACCAGACTGATGGAAAGCAGGTGGAACGGCAAGGAAGCTTTCCATACAGGAGACACCCTCAACCGCGTCATGGAAGATGTCAGGGTTGTGGCAGAAGCCATAACGAAGTCTGTACCAGCCGCCATCACAGCCGGAGTGCAGTTCATCGCAGCATTTGCTTTCCTTTTCATGCTTGAACCAGGGCTTGCATGGGCCATACCAGGCATCATGCTGGTCATGCTCATCCTCAGCAAAAGCTATGTAAGAAGGATGAGACGTCTGACAAAGGACATCAGGACAACAGAGAGCGGCATGCAGTCCCTGATGCAGGAAAGTCTCCAGCACAGGCTTGTCATCCATACCCTTGAAAGGACACCTTATGTAAGCGACACACTATCCGGACAACAGGACGACCTTAAGGAACAGGTGATGGACAAGACAGGTTATTCCATCTTCACAAGAAGCCTCATCCAGATAGGTTTCTCAGCCGGATATGCAGCTGCATTCCTCTGGGGAGTTTTCGGAATCATGTCCGGAACCGCCACTTTCGGCATGATGACAGCCTTCCTGCAGCTCACAGGTCAGATCCAGAGACCGATAATGAATCTGTCACGACAGCTGCCTCCGCTCATAAACAGCATGACTTCATCTGAAAGACTTGCTGAAATAGAAGCACAACCTTCCGAAGTGACAGGTACTCCATGTAATCTGGGAGAAAGCGTAGGAATACGTTTTGAAGATGTCACATATGCCTATCCGGACAGCAGACGCACTATAATAGAGAGACGAACCTACGATTTCAAGCCAGGCAGCACCACCGCACTCATAGGTGAGACAGGAGCAGGAAAAAGCACTATGATGAGGCTTATGCTGGCTCTTCTGTATCCTGACAAGGGCAAGGTCATCATGTACAACGACGCGACTGAAGTCGAAGCATCGCCACAGACACGCTGCAACATAGTCTATGTTCCTCAAGGAAACACACTTATGAGCGGAACCATCCGGGAGAACCTGCTTCTCGGAGACCCATCGGCCAGCGACTCTCAACTTGATGAGGTCCTGTATCTTGCTGCCGCTGATTTTGTAAAGGATCTGCCAGAAGGTCTCGATACTCTTTGCGGTGAGAGAGGTTCCGGCCTGAGCGAGGGTCAGGCACAAAGAATCGCAATTGCACGTTCACTTCTGCGTAAAGGAGGCATCCTCCTGCTTGACGAGCCGACATCAGCCCTTGACACTCAGACAGAAGAAACTCTGATACAACGTCTTACATCCCAGCTTAACGGACGCACGATGATCATCGTGACCCATCGTGAAGCGACCGCAGCTCTTTGTTGCAACATACTTAAGCTTTAGTTTCTCAGATAACTCCTGAACCAAGCATTTCAACCGAAGTATCACGCGCTCTTGTGGCCAGTTCTTCCTCGACAGGGGCGTACCATGCGGCGAACTGTCCCGGGGTTATACCGCGCTGAGGAGCGTCGAAGAGAATGTAAAGACCGTTGTCACGCATTATGAGGGTAGCGTCCTGAAGCGGCTGACGGTAGCGGATACGGACGCGGTAACGGCGAATTTCTCCCGGAACCATCCTGAGGTCTTCCCTTATCCAGTGGATTTCCTCCGGTGCGATCCTGAGACAGCTGCGTGACAGGCCTTTATGAGTATGGCCTTCACCTACATAAATGATATTTTTCAGGATATCGGTCTCTATCACGAATATGGAGTCCTTATGCCCTCCGATATTCAGCCCCTTGCGCTGCCCTATCGTATAGAACTGGGCTCCGTCATGCTTACCCACTATCTTGCCGTAAGGATTATCCTTGTACCGGGTCTTCTTGATATGCTTTCTTCCGCTTCTGTAGGTTTCAGTCTCGAATCTGATGTCATATCCGACAGGCTGGGAAAGTCTTGACAGCTGCTCATCTGAAAGTGCGGCTATCTTCTCCATAGAGAACGGACAGCCTTCCTGACGGATTTCGACAGCTTTATCCTCGGAGATATAGTCTGTTATCATCTTAAGCTGCGAAGATTCTTCCGACAGCAAAGAGGCCAGAGTATCCTTAATAAAGGTATACTGCTCATTATCAGCATAATATGCATCATATACCTCTACAACATCTCCTTCACATGGCTTGAGTTTCTGCTGAAGGAAGGTCGGCAGATCCACTTTTCCGACGAAGCATATGCCCTGTGAATCCTTCTTGTCTGCAGAAGGCAGGTCGGCTTCCTGAGCGATACGGCGAACTTCCGGCTTCTCTATATCCCCTATCGGGAAAAGGGTCTGGGATAGCTGTTCCTGAGTGAGCTGACAAAGGAAATAGCTCTGATCCTTGTTGGGGTCTGCTCCGGCAAGAATCCTGCAGACTTCCCTGCCATCCTGTCCTACCGCCATCTCCTTGCGGCAGTAATGACCGGTTGCGACATAGTCAGCTCCAAGCTTCCTGGCGCATTTGAGGAAGGCATCGAACTTTATCTCTCTGTTGCAGAGCACATCGGGATTAGGAGTACGGCCCTTTTCATATTCATCGAACATATAGTCCACCACCCTCTGACGATACTCCTTGCTGAGATCGACGAAATAGAACGGTATGCCGATCCTGCGAGCCACCATCTCCGCAACAAACCTGTCCTCCTCCCATTCGCAGTCTCCATGAAGAGTTGTCGAAGCATCATGCCAGTTCTGCATGAACAAGGCGAAGACATCATAACCCTGCTGCTTGAGAAGCAGGGCCGCAACGCTGGAATCCACACCTCCGGAGAGGCCGACACAGACCTTTATATCCTTATTTTCTGCCATTTAGAAGCCTGAAAGAGAGTTTTTAGAAGAAAAAGATTATATTTGTATGCTTTGTGCATGCGCAAAGATAATTTAATTGATCTGTTATGACAAGCAAAGAGATAAAAATCGCTTACCGTGAATACGGTAACATGGATCAGCTTGAGCCTCTGGACCGTGAGCTTGCCCAGGCTGCCGCAGATGCACTTTCCGGCTCTTACGCGCCATATTCGCAGTTCAATGTAGGTGCCGCAGTCCGTCTCGATGACGGGGAAATCGTCAAGGGAGCCAATCAGGAGAACGCAGCATATCCGTCAGGACTTTGCGCCGAAAGGACAGCTTTGTTCTATGCAAGCGCCAGCCGTCCGGACAAGGCCATAGTCTCGATCGCCATCGCAGCCGGTCAGAACGGCATCCTTTGCCCTGCCCCAGCAACACCATGCGGAGCCTGCCGTCAGGTGATGGCACAATACCAGCTCAAAGGCGGCAGACCGATGAGCGTCATTCTCGTTGGTGGTGAAAGAATCTGGGTGTTCGACAAGGTGGATGACCTTCTTCCGCTGATCTTTGACAGCATCTGACCCCTATATACGAAAAAAGGGTAATGATGCCATTTTTAGTGGGTATTTATCATATTTTTAAAGGGTAGGAAGTTCATTACTTCTTACCCTTTTTCTGTTCTTCATTCCTGAAGTACAAATACCATTTAACAAAGTCTCTATGATGTTCAAATGATAGT
>JAGAIY010000010.1 GCA_017626355.1 Bacteroidales bacterium | reverse complement strand
GGTGCAGGTCATCCTTGAGTGCACTGAGCAGAGAGAGAGCGGTGTACCAGGTATCTCAAGATACATCACTACTAAGAACAAGAAGAACACAACTCAGCGTCTGGAGCGTAAGAAGTACAATCCGTTCCTTAAGAAGGTAACCCTTCATCGCGAGATTAAATAATTTGTGGAGGATTTAGAATATGGCAAAGAAAGCAGTCGCAACCTTCAAGGCCGGTACACTCAAGAAGATGGTAAAGTGTATCCGTATGGACAAGTCTCCTAAGACAGGTGCTTATGTATTTACAGAGCAGCTCGTAGAGGAGAGTGAGGCAAAGGATTTCTTCGCAAAGAAATAATTCCTCAGACAGTTTTAAAGTGACGCAGTTGGATTAATTTTCAGCTGCGTCACTTTTTTATGCGCCTAAAAAAGATTATATTTGCAAGTTAAACCGACATACTATGGGTATATTTGACAAAGGATTTAAAAAAACGAATCAGGGCTTCTTTTCAAGGTTGTCAAGGGCCATCATCGGAAAGGCTAAGGTCGACGATGATCTGCTTGATGCAATAGAGGAGGCTCTCCTTGCTACTGACATGGGAGTTGATACGACCATGAAACTTATCGAGAATCTTGAGGAGAGGGTGAGCAGGGACAAGTTTGTGTCTGAGGATGAGCTTGTTGAAATCCTCAGGGACGAGATTGCCAAGCTTCTTAACGTTCAGGATGACGATGCTCCGGTAGTACCTTTTGACTTTTCGAAGAAACCATATGTTGTCATGGTCGTAGGAGTCAATGGAGTAGGCAAGACCACTACCATCGGCAAGCTTGCAAGCACCCTCAGGGCTCAGGGCAAGAAAGTAGTGCTTGGTGCTGCAGATACCTTCCGTGCGGCAGCTGTCGATCAGTTGACCATCTGGTCGGAGAGGGCCGGGGTGGATATCGTCAAGCAGGATATGGGTTCGGATCCGGCTTCTGTGGCTTTTGACTCTGTCAAGTCCGCAGTGGCAAAGGATGCCGACGTGGTTCTTGTAGATACTGCAGGCCGTCTCCACAACAGGATAGACCTGATGAATGAGCTTACGAAGATACGTAATGTGATGAGAAAGGTCATTCCTGACGCACCGCATGAAGTTCTTCTCGTACTTGACGGTTCTACAGGCCAGAATGCCTTCCAGCAGGCCAAGGAATTCTCCCGTGCTACCGATATCACGGCGCTGGCTGTGACAAAGCTTGACGGTACTGCGAAGGGTGGAGTCGTGGTAGGTATAGTCGACCAGTTCAAGGTTCCTATCAAGTTCATCGGAATAGGAGAAGGAATAGACGATCTCAAGGTATTCAACAAAAAGGAATTTGTCGGATCCCTGTTCTCTAAGGAAGATTTGGAAAAATAAAAAAGTATAGATATGAAGATTTCGTACAATTGGCTCAAGGATTATCTTGAGTGTGACCTCACTCCAGAGGCCGTTGCTCAGGCGCTTACTTCAATCGGTCTTGAAGTGGATGCGCTTGAGGAGACAGAAGAGATTCCCGGCGGTCTTGCCGGAGTTATTGTGGCAGAGGTAGTTGAATGCGTGGATCATCCGGATTCTGACCACCTTCATGTGACCAAGCTTAACACAGGTGCTCCTGAGCTTCTTCAGGTAGTATGCGGAGCGCCTAACGTGGCAGCCGGTCAGAAGGTTCTTCTTGCGACTGTAGGTACTGTCCTCGGAGAGGATTTCAAGATCAAGAAGTCAAAGATCCGCGGAGTCGAGTCTTTCGGAATGATCTGTGCCGAGGATGAACTTGGCATCGGTGAATCACATGACGGAATCATGGTCCTCGAGCCTGAAGCTGTAGTCGGAACCCCTGCAAAGGAGTATCTTGGTCTCGCTTCCGATGCTGTCATTGAAATCGGTCTTACTGCAAACAGAGTTGACGCAGCTTCACATATCGGTGTAGCCCGCGACCTCTACGCTTATCTCAAGCATAACAATCTCCCATGCCGTCTCAATATTCCTGATGTTTCTGCCTTTGCAGAAGGAGAGGGAGAGGCCATACCTGTGGAAGTCCTTGCTGCTGACGGTTCTCCACGATATACAGGAACAACTATCAGGGGAGTGAAGGTGGCAGCTTCTCCGGACTGGCTTCAGAAGAAGCTCCTTTCAATCGGCCTCAGACCTATCAACAACGTCGTTGACATCACCAATTTCGTCCTTCACGAGTCGGGCCAGCCGCTTCACGCGTTCGATGCTGCCAAGATCGCAGGAGGCAAGGTGGTAGTGCGCAGAGCTGAGGAAGGTGAGAAGTTCGTTACTCTTGACGGTGTGGAGAGGACACTTTCTGCAGCGGATCTTATGATCTGCAATGCAGAGAAGCCTATGTGCATCGCAGGTGTATTCGGAGGAGAGGAGTCAGGTGTTACGGAATCGACCACAGATGTATTCCTTGAGAGTGCATATTTCAATCCGGTATCCATCAGAAAGACCTCCAAGAGGCATGGTCTGAAGACCGATGCATCGTTCAGATATGAGCGTGGCGCCGATCCTCTTGCTGTGGATTATGCGGCAAGACGCGCGGCTCTCCTCATTCAGGAGCTTGCAGGAGGACAGATCGTAGGCAAGGTACAGGAGTTCTATCCTGAGGCGATAGAGAAGAAGCAGGTAGATCTCGACTATGACCGTATCGAGGCTTTCGTGGGCAAGAAGATAGGACATGATGTAATCGAGTCCCTTCTCGAATCCCTTGCCTATGAGTTTGTTGAGAAACGTGAGGGTGGTGCCGTTGTCGCAGTACCGTCATACATGGTCGATGTTTACCGCGAGTGCGACATCGTGGAGGAGATACTCCGTGTCTACGGATACAACAACATAGAGCTTCCTCAGGCCATGAGGATGTCTGTAAACGCTCCTCAGAAGCCTGAACCTGAGCAGGTTCGCAAGGGTATCGCCGATTTCCTCGCTGCAAACGGTTTCGTGGAGACCATGAACAACTCCCTTACAAAGTCCGATTACTATGCGAAGCTCAAGACCTTCCCTGAGGACAAGTGCGTAAGGATCATGAATCCGCTCAGCTCAGACCTGAACGTGATGCGCCAGACCCTTCTCCTGAACGGACTCGAGGTCATCGCATACAACATCAACAGGCAGATAACAAACATAAAGACCTTCGAGTACGGTTCTGTATATTCATTCGATCCACAGAAGGATGGAAAGACCCTCGATTCTTATGAGGAGCATACCTGCTATGCTCTTTTCATGACAGGTCAGCCTGACAAGTCATGGAGAGTCGATCCTGGCAAGGGCAGCTATTTCCAGCTCAAGGGTTACCTCGAACTGCTGCTCAAGCGTTTCGGTTGCGACATCTACAGCCTTGAGACAGAGGCAGCTCCTGCAGACCTTTTCTCTGAGGGACTTTCATACAGCCTTCCGGGAACCCGTCAGCCTCTTGCAGTCATGGGTACCGTCGCTCCGGCAAGACTCAAGCAGTTCGGCATCAAGCAGCCTGTATTTGCAGCCGAGATAAACTGGCCTGCACTCTTCACCCTCATCAAGAGGAACAAGATAAAATATACGGAACTTCCTAAGTTCCCAGAGGTAAGGCGTGACCTTGCCCTGCTTCTTGACGAGTCTGTAAGCTATGCTGACCTGCGCAAGAGTGCTCTCAGAGCAGGCAAGAAGCTTCTGAAGAACGTATCGCTCTTCGATGTGTACAGAGGAGACAAGATTGCGGAAGGAAAGAAGCAGTATGCTCTCAGCTTCGTACTTCAGGATCTTGACAAGACCTTGACGGACAATGATGTGGAAAGGGTGATGAGCAAACTTCTCTCCACATTCCAGAACGAGTACGGAGCAGTATTGAGGTAGAGATATGAAAGATTCATTGAGGTATATCCTGGCCTGTGTTGTGCTGGCTTCAGTCCTGTTGTCTTCCTGTAACAAGGAGGAGGACAGGATCATTCCGCGCAGCAAGATGGCCCGGATCTATGCCGAGATGATGCTGACCGACCAATGGCTTCAGATGGAGCCGGATGCAAGAAGGCTTACAGACACGACTCTCGTATATGAGCCTATACTTGAGAAATACGGTTATGATTCAGAGATCTACCGTCGTTCCGTATACAAGTATCTGGATGATCCGGAGAGGTTCGCCAGAATCTTCAGGGAGACCGGTGAAATACTGGACAAGCGTCTTGATGAACTTAACAAGGTGAAAGGAATTCAGGACGAGGCCCGCAAGAGAGAGGAGGAAAGGGAGAAGTTCAATCCAGACTTCAAAGTCTCCGAGCACTTCCCGTTCATGTTTGACGAACCGTATGTTCACTACTATGACAGTCTTTCCGTAGAGGTCGATTCAGCTACCCTTGAGTACAGGTTCAGGAACATTGAGCTTTCAGATACTCTGTACGAGGGTATAGAAATGATAATAAAGATAGATTCCACTGCAGTACTCGACTCGATCGCAAGGGCGGATTCGCTTGCAGTAGCGGATTCACTTGCCAGGGTGGATTCATTGGCAAAGGCGGATTCCGTGAAGAAACGCCTGCCGAAGAAGACCCCGGTCCCTCAGAAGCAGATAGCGCGGAAGGATATCCGTCAGGCTGCAGGAATGGAACTTATCAACGAACAAAAGAAGAAGAGGACAGATGAGTAAGAGAATATCAGCGGAATATGTATATACACTCGAATCGGACGAACCTATAATCCGCGGTTACGTCGAGTATGATGAGGATGGAACCATTCTGGGCGTAGGAAAATCTCCGGAGGGGGAGGAGGTCATTGAAGGGGCTCTTGTACCCGGTTTCGTCAATGCACATTGTCATCTCGAACTTTCTCACCTTCACAGGAAATTCCGTAAAGGAACAGGCATGGCAGGCTTCATCGACCAGATAAACGAGCTCAGGGACTGGGCTTCGGACGAGGTGAAGACGGAGCTCGTGCGTCAGTGGATGGATAAGCTCTGGAAGGACGGTGTCTCTGCTGTGGCCGATATCAGCAATGATGCGTCATCATTCCCGGTCAAGAAGGAATCCCCTGTATATACACGCACCTTCCTCGAAGTCTTCGGCACGGAGCCGCAGGACTGCGATGATGTCATGGCGTCGGTAAGGAAGCTGCAGGACGTAGCCCGTGAATACGGAATAGATGCCGCTCCTACCCCTCATTCATGTTATACGATGAGCCCTCAGCTCCTGTCAGCGTCGAGTGCAGCAGGTCTGGAGTCAGGCTGGCTGTCCTACCATTCGCAGGAGAGCCAGGAAGAGGAGGATCTTCTTATGGACGGAACAGGTGCTATGGCAGAGAACCGCAGGAAGGCGGGCATGAGTACGCCTCCGGTAACGGGTCAGTCATCTCTGAAATATTTTCTGGACAGATTGGCTGCCGTGAAGCCGGCGCCTCATCAGGAACATATCCTGCTTGTTCACAACGTGACTTTGAAACAGGACGATATAGACGCGGCGAAGAAGTCCTTGCCTAATGTCTTCTGGGCTATATGTCCTCTTTCCAATATATTTATACACAATGCTTTGCCTCCTGTGCAGCTTATGAGGGACAACGGACTTGAGATCTGTCTCGGTACCGATTCCCTTTCAAGCAACGATGACCTGGACATGATGGCGGAGCTGAGATGTCTGCGTGAGTATTTCCCTCAGGTTCCGACATCGGAACTCTTCAGATGGGCTTCTGCCAACGGGGCGAAGTTCCTGGGCAGACAGGATGTGCTCGGCACATTGGCAGAGGGAAAGCGTCCGGGCATAGTGCTTGTCACAGGCCTTGACGGAAACGGTAACATAACAGGCGGTAGCCGTTCTGAAAGGATTGTCTGATGCTGCATTTTGACGATATAGTTTTCGGGCCTATAAGAAGCAGAAGGCTCGGTTCATCCCTTGGCGTGAATCTTCTTCCGTCAAAGGGAAAGCTCTGCAATTTCGACTGCATATACTGCGAGTGCGGCTGGAACAGGGACGGAGCGGATGACAGGACTCTGCCTTCGTTCGAAGATGTCAGGGAGGCTCTGAACCGTAAGGTCTCGGCTCTTGCGGAAGAAGGGGTGCCTGTGGATTCCATAACGTTTTCCGGAAACGGAGAACCTACCATCCATCCTGACTTTCCTCAGATCGTGGATGTCGTGCTGGAGCTCAGAGACAGATATTATCCGGCGGCAAAGGTTTCCGTCCTGTCCAATGCTACCATGCTTGGCAGGGAGAAGGTGCGCGAGGCCTTGAAGCGTATCGACAATCCGATATTGAAGATCGATGCGTCGGATGACAGGCTTATAGGTCTGATAAACAAGCCTGTAGGTAATTACAGACTCGAGGATGTCATAGCCTGGATGAAGGAGTTTGACGGTGATTTCATCCTTCAGACAATGTTTCTCAGGTCTGAGGAATTCGATCTTTCCGAGCCTGCACAGCTCCGGAAATGGATGGATATCGTGCGCCAGCTCAGGCCGAGGGCTATAATGGTCTATACCATAGACAGAGAGACTCCGGACAAGTCTCTTGGCAAATATACGGTTGAAGAAATGAAGTCCTTCGTGGCTCCTTTGCTTGAGGAAGGATTCGATATACAGATAAGAGGATAGTACATGAGAACAGTTGTTCAGAGAGTGACGGAGGCATCGGTAAAGGTGCCTGCAGAGGGATATGAGTCGAAGATAGGACACGGCCTGCTTGTGCTTGCGGCTTTCATCGATGAGGATACGGAAGAGGATCTTGAGTGGACGGCGAAGAAGATTGCCGCGATGAGGATCTTCGACGATGAAGACGGGGTGATGAACCTTTCAGTAAAGGATGTTGACGGTGAGGTACTTGCGGTGAGTCAGTTCACTCTTTATGCCTCGACTGTGAAGGGTAATCGTCCTTCATACATAAAGGCGGCTAAGCCGGATGTGGCAATACCTTTGTATGAAAAGTTCATCAGGAGGCTGGAAGAGCATCTTGGCAAGCCTGTGGGACGAGGCATTTTCGGTGCGGATATGAAAGTGGGACTGCTGAATGACGGTCCGGTTACGATAATAGTTGATTCAAAATTGAAGTTTTAAGATATGAATTATTTGGAGAAATACGGTTATGCCCCTGATAGGGAGAAGATGGACAGGGCTTTGGGCATCATTGCTGCCAATCTCGAGAACATTTCATCGGAGCAGGTCTACAAGGACTGCTTCTCTATGATGGATCTCACAACACTGAAGACGGATGATACGCCGGCTTCGGTCACAAAGCTCGTGGAGAAGGTGAATTCATTCCAGCAGACAAGGCCGGACTGGCCTCTGCCGGCTTCGGTATGCGTATATCCTAATTTTGCAGCGACAGTCAAGGGTGTACGCCGATGCGGCTTCAACATCACGGTCGTTTCTGCCTGCTTCCCGTCGTCTCAGAGTTTTCTTGAGGTGAAGCTGAAGGAATGCGAAATGGCAGTCGAGCAGGGAGCAGACGAGGTCGATATTGTGCTGGCACTTAACGCATTTCTTGCAAATGACTATGAAACCGCTTCTGAGGAGATCCGTCAGGTGCGCAAGTGCATAGACAGGGTGGCGGAAAGTCAGGGCAGGAAGGTACATCTTAAGGTAATCCTCGAGACAGGACTTCTGCGTACTCCGGAAGCTATAGCCAATGCCTCGTTCCTTGCGATGGAGGCAGGTGCGGACTTCATAAAGACATCGACAGGAAAGGTGGATACCAATGCGACTCCGGTTGCGGCTTACGTGATGTGCGAATGCATAGCGAAATATCATGCGGCTACAGGAAAGAAGATCGGCTTCAAGCCGGCTGGAGGAATCTCCTCTGCTGCTGATGCGCTCTGCTACTATTCGATAGTTTCATCGGTTCTCGGCAAGGAATGGCTTAACAGATCGCTCTTCCGCTTCGGTGTGAGCAGGGTGGCCAACAGCATCATTTCTGCTGTGGAACAGAAGACAGTGACATACTTCTAATGGAAAATTTGTTTGAAAATGCTGCATTTTCAAACAAATTTTTGAGTCGAAATGTGCTCTACAGATATCTGTAGGGCACATTTTTTCAAATAGCCGTATACTTTTTCGTTACACGGATAATCCTTCGGAACTTTGCCTCCCGAACATTAAACTTAAAAGCTATGAGAGGTAAACTGAAACTGGCGCTGATGACATTGGTACTGATGTCGTGCAGCAAGGACGCACTTCAGTCGGAGCGCGATCTGGATTATACCTATGGCCGCGGACTCACCCATGACATGATAGTCCTGGGTGACCGTCTCGAGAATCCGTACAAGACGGAAAATATAACCAAGGCTCTCCATGCCCTCTATCCTACAAAAGCGGACAGGGTGGATGTGAGGACTACGAATCTGTATGTCCGTTTCCTTCCGTCAGATGAGGCTGAGTACCGTCAACTTGAGGATCTCGGCATAGTCATGGTCGACCATCCTCTGGACTATGACATCGTAGTGGAAGGCGACTGGTATCATGACCCTGAGGTTCCGCAGGAGGATGTGACATGGCAGTATGCCGTGGTACCTCATGATTTCGACTTTCCCGACATCAGGTATGAGGTCATCGACGAATGTCATATATCCGAGAACGATCCCGGCACGAGGGCTGATGGAATAGACTGGGAAGCCGTTGAAAGACAGGCATATGTCCTTACCGGCAATGAATCCATGCTTGCGGATCCAATGACAAGGGCCTCGAATAAGACCGTACCTTCGGGGCGTATAACTATAGTGGATGAAGATGCCAACGGAGGTAAGCCTTTCGGAGTGGCCGGAGTCCGTGTCTCATGCAATTCCTTTGTCAAGTTCGACCATACCTACACTGATCGCGACGGCTACTATACAATGGAGAAAGCCTATTCTTCCGACTTGAGGTACAGGCTTGTCTTCCAGAACGAAAAGGGCTTTTCGCTAGGCTTCAATCTCATTCTTGTCCCCGCTTCTGTCTCGACTTTGGGCAAGACGGGCCCGGAAGGAGTTAACATGACCGTCACAAAGGACTCCGAGGACAAGCTTTTCAGACGCTGCGTGGCGAACAATGCGGGATATGACTACTGGTCTAGGTGTTCTGCAGACGATCTTGACATAACTCCTCCTCCTGCCGATCTGCGTATCTGGCTTTTCGACGGTCTGGCGGCGAGCAGCGCAGTCATGCTGCATCACGGAGCTGTAATAGAAACGGATCTGGTGCGTACCTATCTTGGAAAATTCGCCTCCCTGCTGAAGTTCTTCATGCCGGACATTACGATAGGAACCAAGGTCCTGAACGACTACGACCGCCTGTATTCCACTGTCAGTCATGAACTTGCCCATGCTTCGCATTTCAAGAAGGTCGGGACTGCCTACTGGAACAGCTACATAACCTACATCCTCGAATCGTGTCTGAAGTCAAACGGAAAGACCTATGGTGACGGCAGCGGAACCAGGGCGGGATACTGCGAGATAGGTGAGATGTGGGCCTATTATCTTGAAAGTCTCATCTACAAGGACCGTTATGGCGGAGCCTTCCCGACTTTCGGGACTCACTCATGGTTCTATCCCCAGATCTTCCGCTATCTTGACGAGAGGGGAGTCAGCTGCAGCGAGATTTTCTCCGTTCTGGACGATTCCGTCACGACAAGGACGGAGCTCAAGGCAGCTCTCATGACAAGGTATCCGTCTGACAGGACGGCGATTGAACAGGTATTCAGCAGATACGGCAACTGATCATGAAAAGGATGTTTATGATCGTGCTGGCTGGAGTGCTGCTTTCCTGCATTCCGTCAGCGGCCCAGAGATTCAGCGTCTCGACCAATCTTCTGGGTTATGCCTGTCTGGGTACCTTGAATGCCGATGTGTCGCTGTCTGTGTCTCAGAACTGGAGCCTGACGGCAGGCGTGAAATACAATCCGTTCACTTTCGGTGCGGATGATCCTGAAAATCAGATGCAGCTTCGTCAGAGGGCTTTTTCCTTCGGAGCGAGGATGTGGCCCTGGCATAATGCTTCGGGATGGTGGTTCGCCGGAAAGCTTCGCGTTCAGGAATATAACATGGGCGGCCTGATAAGCCGTGAGACACGCGAAGGAGACAGATATGGAGCAGGGCTCTATGCCGGCTACACGCACATGCTTTCCGCCCACTTCAACATCGAGTTCGGTCTCGGTCTGTGGGGCGGTCTGGACTTCTACAGGAAGTATTCCTGTCAGAGCTGCGGAGTCACAACAGGCTCCGGAAAAGCCCTTTTCCTTCTTCCTGACGATATGATGATATCCATTGCCTATGTGTTCTGAAACAAAGATAATTCTGCTTGTCATAGCCCTTGTGTCAGCCTCCTGCGGCCCTTTCAGAAGAGTTGAGGAGATAAGGAGAGGCGATGTGGCCATGACCCTGTCCGTGGCGGATGAACCGGAAGAGACTGTACCTGAAAAGGATGAGGTCGTGATTGACAGCATAAAGGGCACCTTGTCTGACGGGCCTCTGATAATGAAGGCTATAAAGGATACCGAGACCGGTGAGATGGTTGCTACCGATGTCATACAGGCTTCGAAGGTTGTGGCGAGGTTCCGGAATGTGGCGGAGAGGGCAGGATATGTGTCCATCTGCTTCGATGTGACGGTGCCGCAGGCAATGGCCTCGTCGAAATGGCAGCTGAAGATATTCCCGTTCATGAAGATTCAGCAGGACAGTGTGGGGCTGGAACCGGTATATATAACCGGCGAACTGTACAGAAGGCAGCAGCTGCGTGGCTACGAGCGCTACAAGCAGTTCCTCTCTTCGATAATCACTGATCCGGATGACTTTCTGCGTATCCGTCAGCTCGAGATCTTTCTTCAGCGCCATTTCCCCGAGACCTATGCCATGAGGACGGATTCTTCCTATGTGTCTGATTATGTGGCGGAAAACCTCTTCGGAGTGACCCAGCGCGATGCTTTCGAACATTATCGCAGGGATCTCAGATGGCGCATGAACGAGCGTCGCAAGGGAAGGACGGGGGAAATGTTCTCCCGGTATGTGAAGGATCCCATACCTTCGGACGGAGTTCGTCTGGATACGGTTCTCGTCTCGTCAGACGGAGACTTCATCTACAGATATACCCACACTTTCAGAAGCCGTCCCCGTCTGAAGAAGGTTCATGTCTCGTTGGACGGTCAGCTTTATGAAGGAGGGGAGTGCATAGCTTCTCTGCCGTTTCCGGATGAGCTCACCTTCTATATCAGTTCCCTGTCTTCCCTGACGGATGATCTGGTGAAGTACAGGATGTTCATACGGCAGAGGAGGGTTCACGACCATACCAAGGCATTCATCGATTTTGCCCACGGGAGTTCGGAGATAGACACTCTGCTGGGTGACAATGCTTCCGAACTGCTCAGAGTGCGCAGGTGCATCGATGATGTACTCTCACGTGAGGAATACGCGCTCGATTCTCTGGTGGTGGTCGCATCGTGTTCTCCGGAAGGCTCGTACAGACTTAATTCCGAACTTTCCGTAGCCCGCTCCCGTGCCGTAAGCGAGTATATAGGCGGATATGTACCGGAGCACTGGAGAGACAGCATCAAGGCTTCGTCACTGCCGGAGAACTGGGACCAGTTCCTGCTTCTTGTGGAGCACGATACGCTGATCGGTCGTGATTCCAGATTGAAGATGATATCTCTGGTCAGGAAGATGGAGGGAGGCCCGGACAGGGTAGAGCAGGAACTGTCGTGTATGCCGGAGTACCGCTATCTCAGGGAAAAGGTCTATCCCAAGCTGCGTAATGTGCGTTTCGACTTCCATCTCCATCGGGTAGGCATGGTTCAGGATACGGTCATGACCACCGAGCTGGATACGGCCTATATGGCCGGCCTTCAGGCTCTCAGAGATCTGGACTACAAGAAGGCGGTGACTCTTCTGCGTCCTTATGACGATTATAATTCGGCCTTGGCCTTTGTCTGTGCCGACTATAACCATTCTGCCCTTGATGTGCTGGACAGACAGGATCTGGACGATCCCCGTGTATGTTATCTCAAGTCCATGGTACTCTCGCGTCTGGGCCTGAATGATGAGGCCCTGAAGTATTTCGAACTGGCCCTTGCGCGTGATCCTGCTCTTGAGCACAGGGCCAACCTCGATCCGGAAATGCATGAAATTGTGAAACTCAGACAAAAAGAAGATTTATGATAAAGAAAACTAATGTTGGTTTGATGCTTCTCCTTCCGGTTCTGCTGTCGTCTGCGGCATGCTCGGTCAAGGAGCAGCGTGATGACTGTCCGTGCCGTCTGGTGCTGGACTTTACGGATGTGGATACTCTTGCGCATGCTTCAGTGAGAGTGTCCGTGTCTGACGCAGCTGGAGCAGTGTATGAACGCAGCTCTGCTTCCGGCGGTTTCTGTCCCGAGTTCGGAATAAGCGTTCCAAGATGTGAAGTCGATGTGAATGTGTATTCCGGTGAGGGAGATTGCTTCGATCCCGGGAAGGGAATCGTCATTCCATATGGCGAGGATTGTCCGCCCGTCTTCATGCATTCTTCGGCAGTGGACGCAAGATGTGAATCAGTGAGGGATACCGTCAGGATGCATAAGAACCACTGCGTCGTGGATCTGTATATGGAAAAGGAAGATGACCGTGAATATGAACTGTGCCTGAAGGGAAATGTGTCCGGCTATGGCCTTGACGGACAGCCTGTTGCCGGAGATTTCTCTTTCTGTCCTTCCGTGGTCCGCGGATATGCATACAGGGCCTGCCTTCCGAGACAGCTTGATTCGTCGCTCATGCTTGAGATAGATGACGGAAGCGAAGTCCTGAAGACCTTTGCCCTCGGTGAGTACATCGCGGCGGGAGGATACGACTGGGATGCGCCTGATCTGGAGGACCTTACGGTTCATATAGACTGGGCCATGACGGCTGTCACCCTTACTGTAAGCGGATGGGACTGGGTTTACGAATGCGAAATAGTGATATAGAATTGTAAAAAAACTTCGTAATTCAAAAACATTTTGTATATTTGTGCCCACTTTACTGAACGCCCATGTGGTGAAATGGTAGACACGCTCGTTTCAGGTGCGAGTGCTTCACGGCGTGTAGGTTCGACTCCTATCATGGGCACAAGTTAAAACATATGTTTGCAATACATCACATAATCGGCATCTGTTTTTAGCAGGTGCCGGTTTTGCTATAAAAAACTATAACACATAATTGATATGAAAAAAAACTATTTGCTCTTTTTGTTATGTGCTCTCTTATATGCATGCACAGCTCAGCCACAGACAACTGTTGAAAAGCCTGAAGTCCGTTTCAAGGACGGCAAGTTGAGAATTGCTCAGTTCACTGATGTCCATTGGGATACAGGTGAGTCCGGAAATGGAAGTGATGACTTCCTTCCGAAACTTATCAAAGGTATAGTTGAATCAGAAAATCCGGATGTTCTGGTATTTACAGGTGATGTGGTAACCGGGGAACCTCTGGTTGAAGGATGGCGTGTCTTTATCGATCTTATGCATGAGATCGGACTTCCATATGCGGTAGTTATGGGAAATCATGACCCAGAGGCAGCTGTCGGCAAGGATGCGGAAGGTGAATACATACATTGGGAGACACAGGCTACACGTGATTCAATCTTCACTTACCTTGAGAAGTCTCCTTTGTTCCTTGGAGAAAGGGGCCCTGCTGAGCTTAAGGGTATGGGACATTATACCGTGCCTGTTCTTGCTTCTGATGGATCTGACAAGGTGATGTCGGTTCTGTATTGCATGGATTCATATGACTATTCTACAGATCCGAGACTTGACGGATACGGCTGGTTCTCTTATGAGCAGATCGGATGGTATCGTCAGCAGAGCAAGGCATATACGGAAGCTAATGGCGGAACACCTCTTCCATCCCTCGCTTTCTTCCATATCCCTCTTCCTGAGTATCATCTTGTCAAGGATTTCTATGACACAGTAGGAAGGTGCCTTGAGACACCGTGCAGCCCGGATATCAATACCGGTATGTATGCTGCCATGTTCGAGATGCAGGATATTATCGGTATTTTCGTCGGTCATGATCATGACAATGATTTCATCGGTCAGTATAATGGAATCGCTCTCGCTTATGGAAGAGCAGCTGGTGTAGATACATACGGTGACCTGAAAAAGGGAGGAAGAATCATTGATCTGTACGAGGGACAGAAGCACTTTGATACTTGGCTCATTGATGAAGATGGTAAAAAGTTTGATGTATATTATTATCCTTCAGCTATTTCTGACAATGATCTTCTGAATAGCAAGATGCTTCCTGCCTCTGATGTGAATCCACAGGAGAAGGGAACTTCATATAAGTATTATGAAGGCCCGTTCAAGAATGTAAGGGCTATGGCAAAGGAAGGAAAGCTTGTAGGAAAGGGTGTTCTTGACTCTTTTGATATTTCAGGTGCTGAAGCGGACAATCATTTCGGATATGAATTCTCCAGCTGGGTGAACGTTCCTGAGACAGGAATCTATAAGTTTGTCATCGGTTCTGATGACGGAGCTGTCCTTTGGATTGACGGAGATCTTGTTGTGGATAACGACGGTTCGCATAGTTTCAGCGAAAAAACAGGCAAAGTTCACCTCGAGAAAGGTTTCCATAAGCTTGATCTCAAGTATTTCGACAGCACTCACGGACAGAAACTCTATGTTTATGCCGTTGACAAGAAAAACAATCGATTCGATGACATCTTCTATGTGAGATAATGTTCTATAACTCCCCGACCGGGATTGTATAATTCGGATAGCGTCGGTACATGAATCTGCTCATTCATGTACCGACGCTATCTGTTATGGGCATTTCACTTCGGGCCCTTCCTCATTTTAAACTCAATTAATAACTGAAACTGTTGTTTTTTCAAAATGGGGGGGGTATATTTGCATGTTAATATGAATGTTTTGTACTCAGGTTTAATGGGTTCGATTCATTTTTCTAGAATATTTAGCATTCAAAAAATAGAATATGAGATATTTGCGTATTATAATTCTGCTCCTCCTGGTGGCTTCTTGTCAACAGGTGAATCTTACTGATTCTCATCTGCAAGATGAAAGGTATGAGTTGAGAATTCAAGGAGTCAAGGATAAAGAATATAAGACTCGTGTGAATGATAGTGGATTTACCACGGGCGACAGGATGGGAGTCTATGTCATAGATTATGATGAAAATACCCAGCCAGGTACTCTTGGGGGCTCAAAGCATCGTGCTACTAATATGATATATACATACGATGCGGAGGAGGAAATCTGGAGCAATCAGGCAGTTCTTTATTGGAAGGATGCGACAACACCGATTGATGTCTACGGTTATTCTCCGGCTGTTGATTATATCGCTGATCCCACAAAGTACAGATTTGAAGTTGATTACAGGCAGGATGTCATGCAGTCTGACGGCTCTATGTCTGCATATGAGGCATCTGACTTCATCTGGGCAAAGGCGGAGAAAGTGTCTCCTACAGAAGAGACGATAGTTTTGAATTACTCTCACAGAATGGCGTGTGTGAAAGTTGTTCTTGTAAAAGGTGAGGGATTTGAAGACTCAGAGTGGGGCGGTTTTCAGAAATCCGTTCAGGTTGATAATGTTGTCCGTTCTGCGATTATTGATCTTTCAAACGGTATTCCTGTTCCCGAAGGTTCTGTAGATAAGAGTGTACTCATGCTTCCGCAGTCAAGTGACGAGTACCGTGCAATCGTTGTCCCTCAGACAGTTGCAGCCGGTAATACTCTGTTGAGTCTTACGATTGACGGCATTACATACACGCATTCTCTGAATTCGGATATGAAATATGAGAGTGGCAAACTCTACAATTTCGAAATTCAAGTGAATAGACGTGAGTCGGGAGCATTTGAATGTAAATTGAGCTGTAATGGCATCGTTGACTGGACGAATGAAGAAGGAAACAATTTTACAAGTAATACATTCATTACGGTAAATGTGACTCAGGCTGGAACTTTGAGTGAAATCATAGGAGAATCTTATGCTGGAATCGAAAATCTGAAACTTACCGGCAATCTCAATGCTGATGATTTTGCCTATATACGCAGCACTTTAAATAGTCTCGTAAGAATCAATCTTGAAGATGTCAAGTTGAGTCAGATAGAGTCGTGTTGGTATTGGGATTGTGACAACAAGAAGGAAGTTCAGGGGTTTCTTGATGACTATCTGCCGAATTATGCCTTGGAGAATATGAAGTCTCTTAGGCAGATCATTCTTCCGCAAGGACTTAAGCATATCGGAAATGACGCTTTAAAAGAACTGAAATTGACTTCACCTCTTATTATCCCTGAAGGTGTTACACATATTCATCATACCGCTTTTTACAAATGTGATGCGGATGTTGTAATGCCTCATACCTTGGAATATATTGGTAATCATGCTTTTCCTGGCTATGAGGAAGAAAAGCCTGTGATGGAGCTGGTTATGACTGATAAGTTGAGATATATCGGTGAGGGAGCTTTTAGAGGAAACCGCGGAATGACAGGTACATTTTACTTGTCTCCTAATCTGGAATATATAGGTGAAAGTGCGTTTCTGGGTAGTGGTACAGGCTTGTCAGGAGATATTGTTATTCCGTCTGGTATTACAGAAATTTCAAAGACTGCATTTGCGGAAATGGGTTTTGCCAATGGTACTGACCTTGTATTGCATGACGGCCTTAGGAAGATTGGAATGGCTGCATTTAGAAATACAAAGATCAGGAACTTCCCGGATTGGCCGCAAAGTCTGGTGATAATTGAGAGTCAGGCCTTTTCTAATTCCGGATTGAAGATACAGAACTTTGTTTTTCCAAGCCAGATAAAAAGTATCGGAGCCGGTGCTTTCAATCGTAATGCTTTAAGGGGAGTGTTGGAAATACCAAATACGCTTTCAATATTGGGGGCAGGAAATTCATATGGTGTTTTTTCAGATACTGAAATCGAATCCGTCATTACAGGAGATAACTTGTTACATATCGGTCATCAATCTTTCAGGAATTGCACTACTTTGACAAAGGTTCAGTTAGGAAGGAATGTTGATTATATCGGTAAACAGGCTTTTAATTCATGTAGGGCATTGGGTACACTTGTCTGTCTTGCGACAGAACCGCCCATGGCGGATGATGAGGCATTTAACGGTATTCCTTTTGACAAATGCATTCTTCAGGTTCCTGAAAAATCAGTTGACAAATATCGCAACGCCGATGAATGGAAGCAATTCAAGAATATAACAGCCTATAAGGAACTGGCTTTCAATATTCCAGAAATAGTCACGTTAGATAAGGGTGGTGTTCGTAGCGGAATCATCAGGGCAGAAGGACCTTGGACAGTGACTGCGCCGGATTGGGTTACGGTCGTGCCTTCTTCAGGTCAGGGAAAGGCGGAAGTGACTGTGACCGTACATCCTCAGAATGTCGGATCTTCAACAAGGGAAGGTGAGATTGAGTTCTTACTGACTGGCAAGGATTATACTACATCTACTATTGTCCGTCAGGTTGGTGCTTCAGTGGGAGAAGATCAAACGGTTACTTTATATCAAGCTGAAGCCAGTGGGTATAAAGCTGTACCATTGTTCATAGTCGGTGACGGATATGATGCTGATGATATTGCAAACGGTACATATCTTTCGGATATGAAGGAGCAGATGGACTATTTCTTCAGTATCGAGCCGATGAAGTCCTATAAAGAATATTTTACAGTAAGTACAGCATACGCTGTCTCTCCTGAGTCAGGTGTTTCAGGACTGACAAGATTTGATTCGGAATACTACGGAGACCTTCATGGAGACAATAATAAGGTGTTGGAATATGCCAAGCAATTCGGAATCGGAATAGACGGTAATGAAGAGAACGCCACTATAATTGTCCTGATGAATACTGATGTTACGGCAAACAGTACGACTTTGTATGACAGCGGCCTCGCCATCAGCTGGATGGGAAAGAGCAAAGATGTATATCCGTATGACCAGAAGGGTTGTGTGCTACATGAGGCTGTAGGCAAGGCTTTCGGTAAATTGGGACCGGAAACAATCAGCCATCTTACATTCATTGAGGCTTGCGGATGTCCGGGCTGCAATATGGCAAGTGAATATGATCGTGCCAAAAGTAACGGATGGTGGGCAAATGTGTCTCGTACGAACAAACTGAAGAGCCTGCCTTGGTATCATCTTTTTGCTGAAGAAAAATATGCTTCGATTGTGGATGTATATGAAGGGGCATGCAATCACTCTCGCGGAGCTTACCGTTCTGAGAGTCAGAGTGTCATGGGTAATGCATATGTGCCTTATTTCAATACGATCAGCAGGGAAACCCTTGTAAGACGCATAATGAAGTGTGCCGGGAAAGAATTTATTTTCGCAGACTTTGTTGAAAAAGATATAATAGAACTTCCTGAATAGAAACAGATAATGTCAAGATCATGAAATATTGTAGCTTGAAACTATACGGATTGATATTTGTCCTGCCGTGGATGCTGATGACATCTTGCTTCAGTGAGGAGGATTTTCCTTCTGATTTCATTGAAGAAGGTGGAAAAGAAATGCAGTTCAGGGCGGAAGTCTCGCAGCAATATGTTACCAGAGCAAATGACAACGGTTTTGCGGATGGTGACAAGATAGGTGTCTTTGTGGTGAATTATAAGGATGGTGAGCCGCAGAATCTTGCTCTTACTGGTAATCATGCAGATAATGTCCGTTTCGTCTATGATGATGAGAGTGGCGATTGGGAAGGTTCTTACCAACTATATTGGAAAGACAGTGAAACACCTGTAGATGCTTACGGATATTATCCTTTTGACGATAATCTCTCCAGTATTACAGCATATCCGTTTGCTGTGCATAGCCGTCAGGATGAACAAGTCGCTCAGACCGATGTTACAGGATACGAAGCCAGTGATTTTCTCTGGGCTAAAGCCGAAAATCTGCACCCTTCATCGAGTATAATTACTCTTGATCATGAGCATAAGATGGCTGGAATCCAGATAACCCTTATCGAAGGTATAGGCTTCGATGAAGGTGAGTGGGAAAGCTTGGTCAAGCAGGTGATGGTCGAGAATACCAGACTTGGTGCTACGATAAGTCTGCAGACAGGTGTCGTGACGGTTGACTCCGGCTCTGAATCTGCGGCTATTACCCCTCTTGCGTCCGGGAATGACTTTCGCGCCATTGTTGTACCCCAGACCGTAGAAGCAGATAAAACACTTATTTCTATCACTGTGGGAGGTGTTTCCTACGCCTTCAAGCGTCCCGAAGCCATGTCTTATCTTGCCGGCAAACTGCATAAGTTCACATTGGAGGTGGGCAAGTCTCTCCCAGAAGGAGATTATAAGTTCTCCCTTGTTCAGGAAGCGGTAGTGGAATGGCAGAATGATCCGGTTTCTCATAATGGAACTGCAAGGGAATATATTACTGTGCATGTGAATGAGGATGAATGCATTGAAGATGTCATAAATCGAATGGGTATTGATCCGAAGCGGATTATCAATCTGAAACTTACGGGTGTATTTGCGGCCGATGAATATTGGTATGGGTATGAAGATCGAAACTTTGTGTATATCCGCAATAATATGCCATATCTGGAGGCTGTGAATATGAAGGAACTGAGAACGCTGAAACAACGTTCTTTCTATACGTCCGGAAACACTACCGATGGTTATGGTCCATATAATCAGCCTGAATATGCTGATGACTATATTCCGCTGGATGCTTTCAAAGGTATGAAATATCTGTCCTATGTTGTCTGGCCGGACAATCTGGCTGGTATAGGAGATGAGGCTTTTGTCGGTTGCAATCTCCGTGGCTCCTTGATATTTCCTGAGGGACTTAAACATATAGGATCCAGTGTATTCGAAGCATGGAATCAGCAGAACAATGCGTTTACCGGAGAACTATATCTGCCAACTACATTGGAATATGTAGGAGTAGGTGCATTTAATCCGCATGATAATCAGAAATGTAATCTTACCGGTGATTTCGTACTTCCTGCGGGAATACTCTATATCGGAGAGAATGCTTTCGGACCATGTCATCTCCTGACAGGTAAGATTCATATACCTGAGAAACTTGATATATTGAATAAAGGAGCATTTCCCGAAAATCTTACGGGTGATGTCCGTGTTCCTCAAGGTATCAAGGTTGTAAACGGAATCTCCAAGAAGATCAGTTCTGTGTATTTTCCTGAGGGAGTGGTGGAGATAGGCGAAGAGGCATTTAAAGATGTTGCGACCCTTAAGGGTGATCAGGCTTTCCCTTCGACTTTGAGAATAATCGCCAGAGGAGCCTTTTCAGGCACTTCCATTTCACATATCAAATTCTCGGAAGGTATAGACATAATTTCGGATAATGCTTTCAGTAACTGCAAATACCTTCAGGATACACTGACCTTACCGGCATCTTTACTCAAAATCGAGCAGAGTGCATTCTATGACTGTGAGAAACTCGAAGCCATAATCTTGCCGGAAAATCTTCAGAGCATTGGAAGTGGTGCTTTTGGAAATTGCCGTTCGTTGAATTATATCAGATGTATGTCTGTTGAACCTCCGTCACTCGATGCTTCGGCCTTTAATGGTGTTGAAAAGAATAATTTTACTGTAGTGGTCCCTCCTGAGGCCGTGGACGCTTATAAGCAAGCTTCCGGTTGGAAAGAATTCACGATGATTTCAGGCTACAGTAATTTCGTATGTCGTCCTATGAAGGCAGAGCTGCTGAACAAGGGTGATGAGAGGATCATTGTACTTAATGCAGATGGCCTATGGACAGTTACAGCTCATCCTGAATGGGCTGTCCCATCAGTAATGGAAGGAGATAAGAAGACAGAACTTAAAGTGACAATCAGTGATTTGCCTTGTGGAAACGGGAATCGTACCGGAAGCATAGTCTTTACCTTGACAGGCACTGGAAATGAAAGTCCGATAACATGCACATATGATATCACTCAGTATGATTCACAGTATGGTGAAAACACGCAAGTCTGTATTCATGAAGCTACAAAAGGAAGCAATGAAGGCATTAATGTGACTTTTGTAGGTGACGGATACAGTGCCAAGGATATATATGACGGATCATTTATCGCAGATGTTGAGGAGGGAATGGAGTACTTCTTCGGTATACAGCCTTTTGCGAATTATAAAGAGTATTTCAATGTCAATGTGGCTTTTGCTCTTTCGCCCGACAGCGGCGTATGCTCAAATGTCAACATCTGGAGAAAAACGAAGTTCGGTACGACATACGGTGCTGGAGCAGAAGGACGTCTTCAGTCATACCCGGATGCTGTAATGTACTATATTTTGAATGAAGTTGAGAATTCATCAATAAATCAAGATAATGTTGACGAAAGTTTGGTGATCTGTATCTTGAATTCGGATGTATATGAGGGAGTTACCAATCTCTATGAAACAGGTGCTGCTGTAGCCTTTGTCCCTCACAGTCGTCACGACTATCCTAATGATTTCCGGGGACTTATCCAGCACGAGGCTTGCGGACATGGATTCGGAAAGCTTGCTGATGAATATATTTATCATAGGGAATATATTCAGAAATGTTTATGCACATGTTGCGAACATGTAGAAGAAATACATGACTGCAAGGCTCGAGGTTGGTACCGTAATATATCGCTTTCCGGAAAGTACTCTGATATAGAGTGGAGAGATCTTATCTTTCACGAGAATTATGATGATATAGTTGATATATATGAAGGTGCATTCTTCCATGCTCGCGGAGTGTATCGTTCGGAAGTCAACTCTTGCATGAACAATAACGTGCCGTATTTCAGTACCGTTTCCCGCCAGGCTATTGTGGAAAGGATTATGGATTATGCAGGAGAGGAATTTAACTTTGATGTTTTTGTCAAAAATGACAGCCGTGAGTATGGGGAAGCTGCCACCCGTGCATTGGTGTCAGAATGGAATACCGGAGTTGTACTGCACAATCCGGCCCCAATAGTTCTGGCAGGTTCACCGCTTGATTATATTAAAACGAAATAGAGATGAAGAGGTTATATAATATATATGTTGCGGTCTTATTAGCTGCGCTTCTCACTTCTTGTGCTGAAGAGGCTTTTGAATCTGTTGACCGGGATTCTGTCATTCCGCTCAGCATATCGGCTGTATATCCTGCATCAGGTGACGCAACACGAGCAAATGAGACCGGGTTTATGGCAGGTGACAAAGTCGGTATCTTTGTAGTGTATTGTAATGAGGATGTTACAACAGGTGAACTGATAAATAGCGAAGTACATGCCGCCAATGTCCCTTTTGAGTATAACGGAAGCAGTTGGGAGGCGCCATATCCGATATATGTAGATATAAGGAAGAATCCGCACATCTATGGTTATTATCCTTATGATCCTGCGATGGAAAATCTAGGGACACATAAGTTCACAGTGGAGACTCTTCAGGATTCGGACGGAGGCGGTACGACAGGAGGGGGTGGATATGAATCAAGTGATCTGTTATATGTCCATGTTAGTCAATGGAAATATGACACTACTCCCGTACTTCGTTATAGGCATCTTATGGCAGGTATTACTGTAAGTCTTGTGGGGTCTGGATTCACTACTGAGGAATGGAATTCATTAAACAAGACTGTCCTTGTAACCAACACGAAGTTGTCCGGAATCTTAGATCTTAAATATGGAGGAATGTATGCATCATCCGATGCTATGGTCGGGAATATTACGCCGTTATATTATAATGGAGAATGGCGTGCCGTGGTCCTGCCTCAGTCAGTCGAAGCCGGCAAGGAACTTTTTATAATTGATATAGCTGGTCAGACATATAAATTTGTCAAGACTGAGGATATGCAGTATTCTAAAGGCAAGATGCATAACTTTACCATAACGGTTCAGAAGAAAGATAATAGTGGAGATTATGAATTCATACCTCAAGAGGTCGAGATTGGAGAGTGGAATGTTGATACGGATGAGCATGAAGGAATAGTGCGTGAATATGTAACAGTGCATATTGATGAGGCTGGAACATTACCTCAGAAACTGTCTGATTCGGGTTATGATCATGAAACAATCAGTGCATTGAAAATCACCGGTGAGCTTAATCATGATGACTTGTATTTCATTGGTGATGAAATGATATCATTGACAGCTTTGAATATCAGGGATATCAATATTACAGGTTCAGATTCTGAAAAGGATGTTTTAGTCGGATTGGGACGTGATGGCATATATGGATCTGGAAGCACCGATCCAGGCATCTTGTCTCATGTTGTATTGCCTGAGAGTATTAAGAAGATAGATGACAGGGCCCTTATGGCTGCAGGATTAGTAGGAACTCTGACAATTCCTGAAGGAGTGGAATATATTGGAATAGAAGCATTTGCCGGCAATAGTCTTGTTGGAAATCTTGTTCTGCCGGAATCTGTGAAAGTAATCAGAGGCGGTGCTTTTGCAGATAATGTGGGACTTTCCGGTACACTCTATCTGCCTGATGGATTGGAGGAAATCGGCCCTAATTTTTATGGCGCTCAAAATTATCCTCCATTTAGGGGATGCAGCTTTTCCGGTCCTATACTTTTGCCTTCAAGCTTGGAAAGTTTTGATAATCTGGGCTTTTCAGGTACAGTGGGAGTTATAGTGTTGCCACCTAAGGTTGACAAGGTTACTAAACATGCATTTGAAAGGTCAGGTTGTACACAAGTGGATTTCCATGATGGAATCATTGAAATAGAAGATTACGCATTCGACCGTTCGGCCTTAAGTGGAGAGCTCGAACTTCCTTCTGATCTGAAGTATATAGGCGCTGCTGCTTTCCGTGAAACGAAGATATCCAGAATCATTTTCCCGGAGAGTCTGCGTGTCATGGGAGACGGGGGATCATATGGTGACGGTATTTTTGCCGGGTGTCTGCATCTTACAGGAACAGTTGAACTTCCGAAAAATGTCGCGAGGATACCTTATGGATGTTTTTATGGATGTAGCAACATTACCGGAATTGTTATTCCCGAGAATGTCGAGCTTATAGAGGGTCAGGCTTTCTCTGAATGTTCTTCCATCAACAGCATTGTCAGCTATGCCGAGATTCCACCTGTTATAGGTGAAGATGCTTTCTATGGTGTAAGTAAGGAAAATTTTACAGTCGAGGTTCCAGCGGGTTGTGTCGAGGCATACAGGCAGGCTCCTGGATGGAAAGAGTTCAAGCGAATTGAGGAATATTCCGATTTCATCTGCCGTCCTGCTCAGGTCAATGCCTTGAACTCAATGCATTCTGAGTCCCTGATACTTAGTGCTGATGGTAATTGGTCTGTTGAAAGTAAGCCGGACTGGGTGACTTTGTCTCCGACCTCAGGAACCGCGGGTTTGAATGAAATCAGACTCACTGTCAGTGATATGACTAAAGGTGCTGCGAATCGTTCGGACATAATCAAGTTTGTTACGGAAGATGGATACGAGACAAGCTGCGTGGTTTCCCAGTACGACTATATATATGATGAAGACTATTGTCATCCTGTTCAGTCGCACGAGGCAGGAGATGGAATCGATATCTTATTTGTCGGCGACGGCTTTGATGCCGCGGCTATTTCAGACGGTTCGTATCTGAATCTTGTCAGTCAGCAGATCGAATATTTCTTTGCGGTAGAGCCGTATAAGAGCCATCGAGACTATTTTGATGTTTATGTCACCTTCCCGCTTTCGCAGGAGTGTGGAGTAAATACGATGAATACATATGTAAATAATCGCTTCGGTACTTTGTATGGCTATGATGGTACGCTTTGCACGACTGACATGCTTATAACTGATGTGGAAGCTGTGATTGATTATGCTGTTGACAACTCTCCGCTTGAAGAGAGCAAGTTAAGTGAATCACTCATCATACTTGTCCCTAATGACGATGTATACGATGGTAATACCATTTATAGTGGTGATGCAACGATCAGCATATGTCCGCCGTCAAACCGTCCATATCCTCAGGACACCAGAGGTGTCATTCAGCATGAAGCCGGTGGCCACGGTTTCGGTAAGTTGGCCGATGAGGCTATCGTATATTCAAAGTGGATCCCGATTTCTCAGAAGAATGAAATTGAGGACTTCCACTCGAAAGGATGGTACAGGAATGTAGCTGTCTCTTCGAAGTTCAGCGACGTGCCGTGGGCGGACTTTATCTATGATCCACGTTACAGTGATCAGGTGGATATTTACGAAGGCGGTTACGGATATATGAGAGGGGTCTTCCGTTCGGAGGCGAATTCCTGCATGAATTACGGCATCCCATACTATAATGTCATCTCGCGTCTGGAGATAATGAAACGCATCTTCAGTTCGGCAGGGCAGACTTTTACCATGGATTATTTCTATGACAACGACTCATTTGAATGGGGAGCTCTCGATGTAAATACAAAGAGCGGAGCTGCAGATGCATACTTCACCGGGTCGGCATATGGCGAGAGTAACTCGCATTCTGCTCCAGTGGTATATGATGCGAAAGAAATAAGTGATGCCGTCAGAAGCATCCGTTCGGAATTGAAGACAAGGATTGAGAATGAATTTAAAAACAACTAATACTAATATGTCAATGAAAAGGAGTCTCTTAATTGCAGCAGTGGCAGTAGCCGTTTGCGCGTGTGACAAGGAAATTGATGTTGATGCATACATCCCGGAGCCAGGAGAAATCCAATTGGATATGCTCTATCCTGGTCAGGATACCCGTGTCACAGGTAACAGTTTTGACGTGGATGACAAGATCGGTGTATATGTTACGGCAAGTGATAAGGCTTTGCAGCTTGCTGGAAATGAGGTGAATAACGAAGCTTTTGCCTTCAACGGAGGGTCGTGGACCTCATCACGTAGAGTGTATTGGAATAATGGTACACATGACATTTATGCTTATTATCCATATTCAGAGTCTGTCAACGATGTTGCTGATTACTCTTTCTCTGTTCAGACTGACCAGAGTAATCAGTCCGCATATTCTCAGAGTGATTTTCTCTGGGCATCAAAATCAGGTGTCACTGCTTCGGCGGAGCCTGTGCCAATGCAGTTCGAACATAAGATGAGCAAGGTGGTTGTAAACCTTCTTAAAAGTGAAGGCTTTGAAGGTGACATTCCAACAGATGCTGAAGTCTATATCATGAATACAGTCCCGCAGGCTGTGGTGGATCTTTCGACAGGTGATGCAGCTAAGGATAATTTTGCTGCTACGGAGCCTATAAAATGCTTGAAGAATGGTGAGGGAGTTTATTCTGCCATCGTCGTTCCTCAAAGCATTATATCTCGTCGCCCTCTTGTAGAAGTTGTTGTAGGCTCGGTGTCCTACCTTATGGAAGGTAAGATCAGCTTCCGTCAGGGGTATCAACATACGATAAATATCACCCTCAATCAGAGTCCCGATAAGATCGAGATCTCGATAGGAGGCCAAATAAATTCGTGGGATAATTGATAATGTTTAACCTTTAAAATTTATAGATTATGGAAACTAAAAAGAACACAAATGCGGCTTATGAAAGCCCTGCAATCGAAACAGTTGAACTCGTACTTGAGGGATCGGTGCTTAATGGCGCTTCAACTGGAGTTGGTGGTGGTGGAACTATAGGCGGAAGTGACTCTGAACTTTGATGGATAAATCACATCTTTAGTATGTACAATAGTAAATTGTTTGCAACTCTTTTACTTGCGGCCATGATGCTGTCATGTGATCAGATTAGGGCTGGTGTTGATGACATCCAATCCGATAGTAATGCGGCAGAATACACAAAACTGAACATGTTTTTGCCATCTTTAGAAATTGATGAAGATGTGCCTGCAACCAAGGTTGAAGCTATAGTTGCTAGTAAGACGCAGTTTGTTTGGACCGAATCGGATATGGTGGGTATATTCCCAACTTCTGGTAGCCAGCTGTATTTCTCAATGGCCAATGGAGTTGGAACTAGCAGTGCCTCGTTTGATGGAGGAGGATGGGCGCTTATTAGAACGGCAGATTACTTCTCGTATTATCCCTTTGTTCCTGACTTTTATATAAATAAAGATGCGATTCCATTGACTTATATGGGACAGGAACAAACAGGAAATGCTAATCCTGATAGAGTCGATGTCGGAAAGTATTGTTATATGGTAGCTAAGGGGGAATTTAATCCAACTAGTCAGGCTTTGGAATTTAACTATAAGAAATTAGGGGTGTTGTTTCGCTTTAAGTTGCCTGTGGATGCAGGTTCATATGAGTCACTTACAATAGAGATTGATGATAATCTCATAGCATATGAAGGTACGTTTAAGGCTATTAACATTGATGCTAAGATTAACGACCAGAAGTATACTAACAAAATGACATTATCTCTGAAGAATATTTCTTTCGATAAGCCAGAGACCTTAGTTGCTTTTATGATGCTTCCGCCTTTCAATATTTTGAATAAACAAATGACTTTGTCACTTGTAAAGTCAGATGGAACAGTAGTGAAAGCTTCTTGTTTTGGTAAAGATTATCAAGCTGATAAGGTGTACGGATACTTGTCTGAATTGTCAGTTTATGCGATGAACGCAGAAATGAATGCTAATGGCGGAACAACGCAATTGGTAATCAATGCTTCGGATGAATATTATCCATATGAAGTCAGCACAGATGTAGATTGGATTACTTTGCAGTCATCTCCTACATCAGGATCAACATCAATAAACATGACTGTGGGAGAAAATACCGGTGAAGTCGAACGCGTTGGTTATGTCACTGTCTCAAGGAATAAGGCATATAATAATACAACTATAAAACTTCAAGATAAGGTTAAGATTGTTCAGAGCCCTTCAGCAGGTCTGACAGTAGGCCTTGAAGATTGGGAAAAATCTGATATTGATTACGGCGGAGTTGCCCAGTAACCAACTGGCATGCTTTCCTCTATAATCCCTCGGTCGGGATTGTATAATTCAGAGAGCGTCGGTGCAAGAATCTGCAATTTCTTGTACCGACGCTCTCTGTTATGGGCATTTTTGCCGTTTTTCTGCAGCGTGGGTACATGTATCCGCTCTTCCGTGCACCCACGCTTCAGAGGCTACCCCCCCCGCCCACATGCTGCCCACGTTTCGCAAGCTTCACATGCTTCCCATGCTACTGACGCTACCGTCGCGCAGCCGATGCTCAGTTGCGATTATGCTTCTTTCATGATTGCATTTTTGCACAATTTTAGTAATTTTGCAGATTATGGTTAGAACTGTGCTCATAAAGCTGACGTCGGTGCTTCTGACGATATGGTACCTGATGAGTATCATAGGCTTTGATGTGCATACGTGTAGCGGAAGCGGATGTAGCTTTGTGACTACATTTATCGAGGGCATGACATGTGCGGAGGTCCATCCTGAGCATGTATGCGATGCCGGGTCATGTTGCTCTGAAGCCAGGGATACACAAAGCCACAGCCGTCATTCTTGTCACGGCGAGTGTGTGAACGGCCATTCAGACTGCCATTGCAGTGGTGGTGTGGAGCTTAGGGCAAAGTCCTGCTGTTCAAATGATTATCAGGTGCTCCACCTGACAGGTACGGTTTCTTCGGAAGATTCCAGACATTATGACGAGTGCTCATGCGGACACTGCCTGTGCGTAGAGTTCCCTTTGAGTATCGTACCGAAGCCGTCTGCTTCATCGTCACTCTTTTCACATATCCATAAATCCGATCCCGGGCTCATTGCCCATGGGGACGTCCAGTCCCTTCTCAACATCTGGCGTATCTGATTTCCGGCCATGTCTTCGAAGTTTTCCACCCTTTGTGAAAGGGCGGTATTCACTTATGTCTAACCGGAAAAATACATTACAATGAAAAGGATATCAATTATTATTGCGGCAATGCTGGCAGCTGCGGTTTCTTCCATGGCTCAGGTTGCCGACGACAAGGGAAATGTCGTGGATACGACTTCCATCTACGGTGAGCGTGCCGACAGCCTTGAGGCGGCGGTGTTCGTTTCGCGTCAGGCAGGAAACTATCTCTCCAAGGGCAAGGATATAAGGACTGAGGTGATCTCTGCCGCAGGTCTGTGCAAGATGGCATGCTGCAACCTTGCCGAGAGCTTCGAAAACTCTGCGAGCGTGACCGTAGGTTATTCGGATGCAGTTACAGGAGCCCGTCAGATCCGTCTCCTCGGACTTAGCGGCGTATATACCCAGATGCTTGACGAGACACGCCCTGTAATGCGCGGACTTTCAGCACCTTTCGGCCTTTCTTACGTGCCGGGACAGTGGCTTGAGAGCATACAGATAGCGAAGGGTTCTTCTTCTGTGATAAACGGTGTGGAGTGCATGACAGGACAGATCAACATGGAGCACCGCAAACCTACTGACGAGAAGCCTCTCTTCATCAATGCCGCCGTCATGAGCGACACCAAGATGGATCTCAATATCGCTTCTTCCCTTCAGATGGGATACAAGTGGAGCACTGTGATCCTCGGCCATGTTTCAGGAAATGTCGCACCTCACGATATGGACGGCGACAGCTTCCTTGATGAACCGAAGCAGCTTCAGTTCAATCTCTCGAACCGCTGGCTCTATATGGCTGACAACGGCATGCAGATCCGTTTCGGAGTCCGTGCCCTTCAGGACAGCCGTCTCGGCGGTCAGATGCTCAAGGGTGAGGACGGGGAACATGTGTTCTATGATAAGGATACATATACCCTTGCTCCGAAGCCAGGTGTTCCGGATCCATGGGGTTCCGACATCCTCAACCGCTCGATAAACGGCTATCTGAAGGTCGGAGTTCCGCTCAATGAGGACAATTCCCAGAACATAGCTTTGATCGCTGACTACAGCTATCAGGATATGGATTCGTATTTCGGCTCTACAAAATACCTTGCCGGCCAGCATTCGGCATTCGCCAACCTGTTGTATCAGAATGTGATAAGCGATGAACATCGTTTCACTCTCGGTCTGAACGGCACCTTCGACCGCTACAACGAGGATTTTGCAAGGCTCGTCACTATCCAGGATATCAGCAAGTCGGGCGTCACCGATCTTGCGAATGTAGGAGCTTTCGGAGAATATACCTTTCATGCAGGAGATACCTTCTCTGCCATAGCCGGACTTCGCGCGGACTGGTTCAATCATGTCTCTGACGGTGCTGCCAGGTTCCGTGTGTCGCCTCGCGTGACCCTCAAGTACATCCCTGTAGACGAGATTGTCATAAGGGCGAACGGTGGACGCGGACTGAGGTATTCGACTCCGCTGGTCGACAATATCGGAGTGTTCTCTACCGGCAAGATGTACAACGGTTCATATGACGAGCACATCCTTGAGGATGCGTGGACTTTCGGAGGTAACATCACCTATTACATGCCTTTCGGAGCTTCGTCGAACACCTACCTCAGCTTCGACTATTTCAGGACTCAGTTCGCTCAGCAGATGGTTGTGGATTATGAGCAGGGCCCTAACATGATCGACTTCTATGCTCTTGACGGAAGACAGTCATTCACAGACAATTATCAGGTTGACTTCTCGGTAGATCCGGTCGAGCGTTTCAACATCACGGCGACTTTCCGCTACACTAATGCCAAGATTCAGCTCAAGGGCAGCGAGGCTCCGGTAGAGAAGCCTATGACAAGCCGTTTCAAGGGTGTCCTGAACCTCCAGTACGCTACCAACCTCAACAAGTGGATCTTCGACTTCACGGCTTCAGCAAACGGCTCATGCCGCGTGTATGACTTCATGGAGGATCTGAAGGATGAAAACGGCGATCTTCTCTACAAGAACGGCCGCACTCCTGTATATCCTCTTCTCTACGCTCAGGTTACCCGCCGCTTCAAGGGTTGGGATGTTTATGTCGGAGCCGAGAATCTTACGAATTTCCGTCAGAAGGATGCCATCATCATGTCTGACAATCCTCGCAGCGCGGCGTTTGACGCGAGCTGCATCTGGGGCCCTCTCATGGGTATAAAGGCTCATGTGGGTTTCCGTTTCACTCTTTGGAAGAAAGCATAATAACCATTATATTTGCAGAATCATGAAAAAGACAATCACCCTTATTCTTGCAGCCATGATGACGATTTCCATGTCATCTGCATATGCAACCGTATCAGAGTCAACAGTTTCTGAGGCAGCTGCCCAGAAGAAGCCTAAGAAGCAGAAGGCTGAAGTGAAGGATGTTACCTTCCTTGTCCACCTCCATTGCGAGAACTGTGTCAAGAAGGTTCAGGAAAACATTGCGTTCGAGAAGGGCGTGAAGGATCTCAAGGTTTCCCTCGAAGACCAGACAGTAGCGATCAAGTATGACGCATCAAAGACTTCAGAGGCAACTCTCAAGACTGCCATCGAGACTCTCGGCTATCCTGTAAGCGGCAAGGCCGGTGAGGCAGGACACGAGCACCATGAGCATTCTCATGACCACGGACACCAGCATTAGAATGACATCCCCCGCCTGTCGGGGGATATATATTATATGAAATGTACAGAATAGTATCCAAAGAAATGCTTACGCCGACGATCTGTCGGATGAAGGTCAGCGCTCCACGTCTGGCTTCATCTGCCCAGCCGGGACAGTTCCTGATCGTCAGAGCGTCTGAAAACGGGGAACGTATTCCCTTGACAATCAGTGATTATAGTAAGGAGGAAGGAACCGTGACGATTGTAACGCAGCAGATCGGTGCCTCGACTTCAGTGATCTGCGGTTATGAGCAGGGAGAGTCTTTCGCCGATGTGGTAGGCCCTCTCGGAGTACCGTCCGACTTTACGGAAATGTCCGCCGAGGAACTTGCAGGCAAGCGTTATATCTTCATTGCAGGAGGTGTGGGAACTGCTCCCGTGTATCCGCAGGTGAAATGGCTGCACGAAAGGGGAGTGGCGGTCGATGTGATTGTAGGAGCCAAGACCAAGGATCTGGTCATCTACAAGGAGGAGATGGAGGCGGTCTGTGACAACCTCTACCTCTGTACCGATGACGGTTCAGCCGGTTTCAAAGGACTTGTGACAGCAATGCTTGAGAAGCTTGTGACCGAGGACGGAAAGCAGTATGACCAGGCAGTGGCTATAGGCCCGATGATCATGATGAAGTTCGCTGTCCTCACTGCAAAGAAGCTTGAGCTTCCGATCATCGTCAGCCTCAATACCCTTATGGTTGACGGTACAGGAATGTGCGGTGCCTGCAGGGTTACAGTCGCAGGAAAGACCCGTTTCGCCTGTGTCGAGGGACCGGAGTTCAACGGTTATGATGTCGATTTCGATGAGGCTATGCGCCGTCAGGGCATGTACAGGTCCGAGGAGCAGGAGGCTGATCATAAATGTAAGATAGGGAGGGGAAGATAATGGCTGCAAGGATTCCAAGAGTACCTGTCAGAGAACAGGATCCGAAAGTCAGAGCTACCAATTTCGAAGAGGTATGCTATGGTTATAATGTCGAGGAGGCTCAGCTTGAGGCCACTAGATGTCTTCACTGCAAGAATCCGCGTTGCGTGGCTGCCTGTCCTGTAAGCGTGAATATTCCGAACTTCATAGCTCAGGTCGCTGCCGGCAATTTCGCCGAGGCTGCCGCTGTGATTGCAGAGGATTCATCCCTTCCTGCTGTCTGCGGACGAGTTTGTCCGCAGGAGACCCAGTGCGAGGGCAGCTGTATCCTTGGTGTCAAGGGAGAGCCTGTAGCCATCGGAAAGCTTGAACGCTTTGTGGCTGACTGGAGCAGGGAGAACGGTGGCGTGAAGCCGGTTGTGGCTCCTGCAAACGGTCACAAGGTGGCTGTCATCGGAAGTGGCCCGGCCGGTCTTGCCTGTGCGTCCGATCTTGCCAAGCTCGGTTATGAAGTGACTGTGTTCGAGGCGCTTCACCGTCCGGGAGGAGTGCTTGAATATGGTATACCTGAGTTCCGTCTTCCAAAGGACAAGGTCGTTGCCGCTGAAATCGAGTCGGTGAAGGCGCTGGGCGTGAAGATAGAGACTAATGTCATTGCAGGAAGGACGGTGACTGTGGATTCGCTTCTCGATGAGGAAGGCTTCGATGCTGTGTTCATCGGTTCAGGAGCCGGTCTGCCTAAGTTCATGGGCATTCCTGGAGAGAACCTTAACGGTGTGTTCTCTGCAAATGAGTTCCTGACGAGAAACAACCTTATGAAGGCGTACAGGGATGATTATATGACTCCTATCCATGCTGGAAAGAAAGTGGTCGTTGTCGGAGGAGGAAACGTGGCTATGGATGCCGCGCGTACGGCCCTGCGTCTTGGTGCGGATACGACCATCGTTTATCGTCGTACCGAGAACGAACTTCCGGCACGTCGTGAGGAGGTTCATCATGCCAAGGAAGAGGGTATCGAATTTGCCATGCTGACGAATCCTGTCGAGATCATAGGAGATGAGAAGGGCTGGGTAAAGGCTGTCAGATGCATACGTATGGAGCTTGGAGAGCCTGATGAAAGCGGCCGCCGCAGTCCGGTAGCTGTGCCTGATTCGGAGTTCGAGATTGAGACAGAGACTGTCATCATGTCCCTCGGAACATCTCCTAATCCGTTGATAGCCAGAACTACAGCTGGTCTTGAAACCAACCGTCGCGGTTGTCTGGTAGCAGATGAAAAGGGTGCAACGACAAGAGAAGGTGTCTTTGCCGGTGGAGATGCTGTGACAGGAGCGGCTACAGTGATTCTTGCCATGGGAGCAGGTCGCAAGGCTGCGGCAGCGATCCATGAATATGTGACTTCTAAGCAGTAGTCTTTCTTCCTTTGGTCATTACAGGAAGCAGGGCGATGAGGTAGCCAACGACAGCTACACCTGCCGATGTCAGAAGAATGTCTGACCAAGAAACGATTATAGGATATGCCTGGACAACAAAATGTCCGGGCATTTTTATGAAGCCGAAATGCTGCTGGAGCAGGGAGAAGCCCACTCCGAGAACGAGGCCTGCGCCAAGTCCTGCAAGCGAGATCATCCAGCCTTCCAGAATGAAGATTCTTCTGATGAGACTTTCCTGCGCCCCGAGATACCGGAGCGTCTCTATGTCCTGCTTCTTCTCTATTATGAGCATGGAAAGGCTTCCGAAGATGTTGAAGGCGATGATGATTATGACGAAAATAAGGATCATGTAGATGGCCGCTTTCTCGTACTTCATCATCTTGTAGAGTGACTCGTTCTGCTGGAACCTGTCCTTTACCTTGAACCCGTCTCCAAGGCGGGCGGAGATCTCCTGCTGGAGTCTGGCAAGTTCCTTTCTGTCAGTACCTTCCGCAAGCCTGATCTCCACGGCGGAAACCTCGTCGTTGTATTCGAGAAGCTCCCTCATCTTCTCTATCGGGAGAATCATCAGCTCGCTGTCTATGTCGTTGTTCACGGCGAAAGTGCATGACGGCCAGACTTTTATGGCTTCTATGGATGAGAGCGGGTTGGCCATGGATATCTTTCTTGTCCTGGCGGGATAGAATATTTCTATAGGAGCAAGAAAACGTGGGCTGAGCCCGAGTTCATAGGCCATCGATGCGCCGACGGCGGCAAGCGGAATATCGCCCCTGTGGAGCCTGAACTCTCCTTCTGCAAGATGGTTCCGTAAAGGCGATTCGTCCTCATATACCCAATCTACACCCTTTGCCGTGGCAAGGCTCTGTTTGCCGTCGTAGCTGATGAAGACCTGCTCCTGCAGTATGCAGCACATGCTGGCAACCGAAGGCTGGTCATATATCCAGTCGTAGGTCTCTCCTTCAGGTACGAAGACCTTTCCTGTCGCCGGGGTAATGAGAAGATCGGGCTCGACATTGCTCATCATGGACTTGATGAGCGAGTCGAACCCGTTGTACACAGATAGTATGATAATCAAGGCCGCCGTTCCTATTGCCATGCCGATGGCGCTTATCGCCGAAATTATGTTGATCACATTATGTGATTTCTTGGCGAAAAGATATCTGCCTGCTATGAACGGCGCTAACCTCATTATTTCTTCAGAAGCTCCTCTATATGTTCTACATAATCAAGAGAACTGTCGAGGTAGAACACAATCTCAGGAACGATGCGGAGCTGCTTGCCGACCTTGTTTCCAAGCTCGCCTCTAAGCGTCCTTCCGTTCTCCTGAAGCACTTCCATCACAGCCTCTGCCTTGTCTGAAGGGAAGATGCTGACATATATCTTCGCTACGGAAAGATCCGGACTGATCTTTACACCGCTCACTGAAACAAGAGCGCCGCCGAATGCAGCCATACCCTTGCTCCTGATGATCTCAGCCATCACCTTCTGTATCTCCTTGGCAACTTTCAGCTGCCTTGTACTTTCAATGTTCTTTTCCATACGCGTTCCTGTCGATATCTGGCGCTTTGCCGGATGCAGCTCCTTAGGCGATCTTTATGATAAAGTAGTTCTTCTTTCCCTTCTGAGCCAGGATATACTTGCCGTTGATGAACGACTCCTGACCGATCAGGGCGTTGATGTCAGCCACCTTCTCCTTGTTGATGCTCACGCCGTTGGCCTGGATCATCTTGCGGCACTCTCCCTTCGACGGGAACACCTGTGTCTCTGCTGCGAGAAGGTCAATGATGCCGACAGGGAATTTTTCGGCAGGAACCTCGAATGTAGGCACGCCGTCAAATACTGCGAGGAAGGTCTTCTCATCAAGATTCATGAGAGCATCCTTTGTCGCATTGCCGAAAAGCATCTGAGATGCGGCGATCGCATTGTCGTACTCGGCTGCTCCGTGAACCATTGTCGTAACCTCCTTTGCGAGAAGCTTCTGGAGCTCACGGCGCTCAGGTGCTTCTGCATGCTGTGCTATGGCTGCTTCGATCTCCTCCTTGCTGAGCATTGTGAAGATCTTGATGTATTTCTCTGCATCAGAGTCTGATACGTTGAGCCAGAACTGATAGAACTGGTAAGGGGATGTGCGCTCAGGATCGAGCCAGATGTTACCCTTCTCTGTCTTGCCGAACTTACCTCCGTCTGCCTTTGTGATGAGAGGGCAGGTGAGTGCAAAAGCCTCCTTGCCGAGGATACGGCGGATGAGCTCAGAACCTGTGGTTATGTTGCCCCACTGGTCTGCGCCGCCCATCTGGAGTGTACAGCCCTTGTGCTCATAGAGATAGAGGAAGTCATAGCCCTGAAGGAGCTGGTATGTGAACTCGGTGAACGACATACCGTCACGAGCCTCTCCTGAAAGTCTCTTCTTTACAGAATCCTTTGCCATCATGTAGTTCACTGTGATGTGCTTTCCGATGTCGCGTGTGAAGTCAAGGAACGAGAAGTTCTTCATCCAGTCGTAGTTGTTCACAAGCTCTGCCTTGTTCTCTACATCCGATTCGAAATCAAGGAATTTGCTGAGCTGAGCCTTGATGCATGCAACATTGTGGTTGAGGGTCTCCTCATCGAGGAGGTTACGCTCCTGAGACTTCATCGACGGGTCGCCGATCATGCCTGTGGCACCTCCGACGAGGGCGATAGGCTTATGTCCGCAGTTCTGGAAATGCTTCAGGATCATGATGCTGACCATATGGCCGATGTGGAGCGAATCCGCTGTAGGGTCGATGCCGACATAGGCCGCAGTCGAACCTTCCATCAGTTTCTCTTCTGTTCCCGGCATGATGTCCTGAATCATGCCTCTCCACCTGAGTTCCTCTACAAAATTCTTCATATTTAGTTATATTTTTGTCTTGATTAGTAATCTGCAAAGATACATAAAATTGATGTAATAATGATTAACTTTGCCATGCTGAACTAATTTATGTGAAAAATTTAGATAAGAACTAAAAATGAGTAAAATCCCACGAAAGACTTTTACTGCTGTATTTGTGGCCTTGCTGTTTGCATCCGGCTCATGCAATCGGGCTGATGGCCCGGGAAACCTGGTGCCGGACATCCCTTCGAATGCCCCTGACTATATGTGTACATGGAACATTCAGGGATTTGTACATGATCAGGAAGGCCCGGAAAGATTCAGAGAAGCCATGACAGAAGATTATATTTTCGGTGATGGAAAATATGAGAATTGGATCAGTTTCTTTCCCTCTATCAGGGAGGACCTCTATTTCGTCATGGATGACTCATGGGATATTCCTGCCGATGTAAACAATGGAGGTAATGAGTATCTTGGAACAGTTGAACTGGATCAGACACGTTTCCCATCATTTACTGGAACTCCTCAGGAGCGTCTGTCAAAACTGACACAGAAGATCAAGGATATGGGTTGGAAAGGTGCAGGCGGATGGATATGTGCGCAGAAATCAGATAGGTATCCTGATGTGCCTGAAGAGGACTTCTGGACAGATAGATTGAAAGCTGCAGCTGAGGCAGGCTTTTCATATTGGAAGGTGGACTGGGGACATAATCAGAGAAATGAGCAGTGGCGTAAGATGCTTACCAGCTTAGGAAAGGAGCATGCACCCGACCTTTGGATCGAGCATGCTATGGAATTTGAATATGTTGAGTTCAGCGATGTATTCCGTACATATGATGTGGAGAATGTGATAGCGCAGCCATTGACTATAAGAAGAGTAAGCGAGATGCTCGAATATAAGGCACAAGATGGTGTAAAAGGAATCATAAACTGCGAGGATGAGCCATATATAGCTGCCGGCTTGGGATGTGCAATCGGTATCATGAGGCACCCGATCGATGGACCGACCCCTTCCGGACTCAAAGATAATGCATTCCCTCCTGTCGGTCATAATTACAAGAAGTGTCTGGACGAGGTCGTGCGTGGAGTGCGCTGGCATCGAATAGCTGAACCATTCGGTGTAAATGACGATGGCCAGTGTGATTCGACTATCCTTGAAGACTATTGGATTTATACGGAAAGAGATTCGTGGGTGGACCGTGAGGAGGGATCCGTAATGCGTGAGGAAGCTCCGGCGATAGTCAGTCGTGCAATGCCGCTGCCTGAAGTAAGCGATGATTCTTCAGACCGTCCTTATATACTCGCTTCCACGTATCCGAACGGAGCAGTTGCAGTCGCCGCAATAGGACGTGCACTCGGGCGTGAATATGTGACAAAGGAAGTTGACGTTACAGTCAAGGGTTCTGAGTGGGATGCCCCGGTCGGTTTGTTCGGATATTTCAAGAGTGTTACTGTAGAGTATCTCTCAGATGCACCTGCAAAAGCGAGAATCTGGGCTCAGGATCTTGCGGGAGATACTCCTGTAGAGATAACGGATGAAGTAAAGATAGATGGAAATAAGATTACTATCTCAGGAGATGTAATAAAGAGAGTAGGTCTTATGAATGCATCAGAAGGAGATCTTTCCGCTCCGGGACTTGTGCTGAAAGTGTTTTAGTAGAAAGGCCTGTCTCAGATGCCTGCATTCTTGGCACGGCGGCATATGATTTCTATGAGGCGGCAGGCCTTCTGGAATGCTGAGGACAGCCCGGACTTATTGAACGTCTGAGAAAAACAGCGGTTATCCTGAAAAATTGGTTGGTCGCATGGCCTGGTGCCGAGCGGGACATCGGCTTCCGGTTCATTGACATGCTTTATGAAGTCTGCGACGGCAGAAAATCAAACGGTTTCTTGTATCTTTGCTCTCCGGTAAAGATTTTAACAAAAGTTTCAAGACTATGAGAAAGGTATTTTTGCTTTTTGCTGTTTCTTTAATGTGCGGTGTGCTGTCTGCTCAGAAGAGGGAGTCGACCAGAAGTGTGAATGAGGATATCCTGTTTGCTCCAGAATTCCACTCGTATACAAGGGGACGTGTTCTGAATGAGCAGGGCGAGGGGAGTTCATGGTATAACCGTTTCGGACTGATACATGTGTCAGATATTCATAGTGGTTACAGCCAGCTTGCTGAAGCGCTTCAGGTAGCGGACGGCAAGGTGGATCTTGTTGTCAATACCGGTGATGTTGCTCATGGCGTTTCATCTTCTGATGCTCCGAAGGTCAGAAAGGTTCATGAGTCCATAGCAAGGACGGTGCATAAGCATAGCAGGCTGCCTTATCTGCAGGTTCCTGGCAATCACGATGTTACAGGCCTGACCAAAAGTGACTTCTTTGATGAGACTGCTCCTCTTGTCGAGAAGAGCGGACAGAAGGTTGTCTGGGGCGATAAGGAAAATCACAGGGCTTACGGATATATGGACTTCACCGATGACTCGTACAAAGGAGATTTTCGTGTAGTGATGCTGGATCCGTTTGACTATGATGACGGCCAGTTTGAGACATCCTACAGATTCATGGCTGCTGTCTTCAGTCAGAAGCAGGTGGATTGGTTGATTTCTGTTCTGAAGGATGCTGCCGTGAAAGGCTATAATGTGATTACCATGATGCATTATTCTTTTGGAGATGCAGCTGTATTCAATGAAGAGACCGCAAATCCGGATGCCTTTTTCTATCAGGACCCTTTCATGATACCTGATATCATTGATGCACTTCAGAATGCTCAAAGACTTTCACGTGTATATCCTGACCAGGCCGGCATTCATGATGTTACAGTGGATGCGGATTTCTCTGCAGTTCCGGAACTGAAATTCGTGGCCCATCTTTTCGGCCATATACATAGCAGAAATGATTATCAGTGTCAGAAAGCAGATGGAACGAAGTATGATATCCTTATGCTGGGTGAGACAGCGATAGGAGTGCCTGGAACAGCCCTCAATAAGATTGACATTGTGCCTGGCACCATTAATGACATATCCTTCTCCGCATTGGAGATAGATGTTGTCGAGCAGGCTGTATACAGGATCTCATATGGAGCATATTTGAATCATGACGGTTCCAACAACTCCAGAACAGTAAGAATCCCATATCGTTTTTAGTCTTGACCTGGTCTGAATATAGTAAAGCAGCCTGCCTTCCGAAGAAGACAGGCTGCTAAACTTTTGGAAATCAGTCGGATGCTTCCGGCTTGTCATTACCAGGCGAAATCGAAGACGATGTCGCGAGGGATGCCTGCTCCGTTCACTTTCTCAACTTCTGCTGCAAGAGCAGGGCGGATGCTGGCGTTCTCGGCTGCATACTTCTGAGCGAACTCGAAGTTTCCGGTAGCCTGAGTCTCGAGGATGAGGGCTGCCCATGAATCGATCGCGGCAGCTGCTTTGTCGAAATCCACCACATATCTGCCATCGGCATTGCGGCTGAATGCTCCGTTGTCCTCCATATAGTTGAAGCACATCATGTTGGCCTTTCCATGTGAGGATGCCGAACCGAAACGTACTGAACGTACGATTCCTGCGATGAATGTCGCTACAGCCTCTTCTTTGGTGATGTCTGTGATCTCACCCATTTCGATGAGCTTGTTCACCATGAACAGACCGAGGATGTCAGCCTTGGCCTCTTCCCATGTGGTCTTCTCCGATCCCATTGCTGCATCTACGGTACCTTTGCCGTTTACAGTCTGCTTCACTCCGAGTCCGTGAGCGACTTCATGGAAGGTCACATTCCAGAAGAAAGCTTCTGCTGTGAGATATTTCTGTTGCTCAGGAACCACAAGGACCTCTCCGATAGGAGCGAGGATCTTGTCGAACTTGGCCATCATGCTGTTGTAGAGCTGAAGACGACGTGTACCCTTTGCGGCATGCACTCTCTCGTCGTTAGGAAGGTTGATGGCGATGGTCTTGCTGCCGGCGTTGCAGTCTCCTGCATAAAAGATTGCGTCGTAGACATTGAGGTCGGACGAGGTGCCAGGTACGAAGGTCTTGTACTCGGCAGGGCAAGGAAGCATCTTCTGGAGTTCAGGGAGAAAACCTACATACTTCGCGAGGTTGGCGCTGCGCTTCTCGTCCTTGAGAAGGATGAAGCACTCATATGCTGCCTTTGCCTCGAAAAGATGGTCGTCATAGTTCTCGATAGGTCCGATCACGAGATCCATGTTGCAGTCCTTCATATCCATCCATGCCATGTCGCTGGCAAGATAATCGTCTGTGCGGAAAGCCTTTACGCGCTCTGTGAGATATGTGCGCATGCCTTCGTTGGTGGTGAGTGAAGCGGCTTCTTCAAGAAGTGCGCATACCTTCTCAAGCTCTTCCTTGTACTCGTCGCGGTACCATACGGTCTTGAGCGCACCGTTCTCATCGCGGCGGATCACAGTGTAGAGGCTGAGCTTGTCAGGGTCGTCGAATGCCTCCCACTCCTCCATTGTCATGTCCAGAGGGTAGTACTGGCAGCCGAGCGGCTTCTCTCCATAGCCCTCGATGAAAGGCTTGTTGTCATCGAGGTGGTCCCATGCTCCGTAGTTGATCATGGCATAGGTCTTGGCATATCCGTCTGGCAGAGCCTCGATTTCTGCCTTGTCACCGTATGTCTGCTTCCAGAAGAGACCGTCCATGATCTCTCCGGCCTGACGGAACAGACCTACTATCTTCTTGTCATTCTCTGACAGAGCGTCATAAAGCGGTGAATCTACCTTCACCACAGCATAGCTCTCCACCTTCTCCTTCAATGCTTCATCGGTCTTCTGTCCGCATGAGCATACAGCGAGAACTGTCATTGCTAATAATAATCTTTTCATTAATTCGTTGATGTTGTGATGATTACATATTAAGGTCTGTTTGCTTTTGAAAACAGTGGCCGCCCGTGGTTCCGTGAACGGCAAGAGTCCGTTCCTACGGAATGGGAAGGATTCAGTCTTCAAAAATAAACAGACCTTTCAATAGTGAAATTCGTCAATTAGAAGCTGACTGCGATGCCGATGAAGTCCTCAGCCTTGAGAGCTGCACCACCGATAAGACCACCGTCGATATCAGGGCAAGCGAAGAGCTCCTTAGCGTTAGATGGCTTGCATGAACCGCCGTAGAGGATAGAGATCTCCTCAGCGAGCTCGCCGAACTTCTCAGCAAGAACCTTGCGGATCTCAGCGTGGATCTCCTGTGCCTGCTCAGCTGTAGCTGTAAGACCTGTTCCGATAGCCCAAACCGGCTCGTATGCTACTACAACCTGTGCCATCTGCTCAGGAGTGAGCTCATAAAGAACGTTCTTTACCTGCTCTGTAACAACCTCGAAGTGGCGGCCTGCCTCACGCTCTTCCTTCTTCTCACCGATGCAGAAGATTGGTGAAAGACCCTGAGCAAGAGCGAGCTTTACCTTCTCAACGAGCTTAGCGTCAGTCTCGCCATAGTACTCTCTTCTCTCTGAGTGACCGAGGATTACATATTCGCAGCCTACACCTGCAAGCATGTTTACTGCAACCTCACCAGTGTATGCACCCTTCTCCTTGTCAGCGCAGTTCTGTGAAGAAAGACCGATTGCTGTACCCTTTACAACCTCAGCTACAGGATAAAGGTGAGTGAAAGGAGGAGCGATGATAAGCTTTACGTCAGCCGGAACCTCAGCTGATGCTGCTACTACTGCCTTTGCGAGCTCTACGCCCTCTGCAACTGTTGTGTTCATCTTCCAGTTGCCTGCTACGATGTGTTTTCTCATTTTGTTGAATGTGTTAAAATTATACTTGATTGTTGAATTTCAAAACTTCTTTGCAGCTTGAACTGCAAATCCTTGCAAATTTATAAATAAATCTGATATTATGGGCAGATATGTCCGATTTGTTTCAACTTTATGCAGCTGCCGCCGTTACAGATATCTGCCGTGCCGCTTCCAGTGGATGAGACCATATATCGCAGACAGCGAGTACATTGCATACAGAGCAGCCATCCACCAGAGGCCCTGTGTGGCGCACAGTACCGTGCTCATCGCATCCGCAGCTATCCATATCCACCATTGCTGGAGGTACGACCTTACAAGCCACCATGTGGCCACGGCGCTGAGAACCGCCACCGCCGAGTCCATGTAGGACATGGGATTCTCGAGCAGCTGCATCACCCAGGCCAGGGCTATGGTTCCTGCAATGACTGCCACGGCACTGACTGCTACCGTCTTCCACGAAAGTCTGTTGAGGTGTATGGTTTCTTCTCCTGTAGCTTCCTCTGCGGCTTCCAGCCTGTTCCTGTCGCGTCTCCACTGCCATAATCCGATGAAGGAAGTCACCAGATAATAGGTGTTGAGGGCAAAAGAAGCATAGAGACCCTGTCTGAAGAAAACCCACATGGCGGCTATGCTTGTAGCGATGCCGACAACCCACATGAAATTCTTCTGACGGATCTCCAGTATAATATAAATCACCCCCGTGACGAGGGTGAATATCTCCATGAAGTCCATTAAAGAACCTCGATCAGTTCAACGACGAACTTAAGTGTCGCATAAGGAGGAATTGCGCCTGGGGCACCGTGCTCTCCGTAAGCAAGGTCGTAAGGGATGTAGAACTCATACTTCGAACCCTCTGCCATTAGCTGCACGCCTTCTGTCCAACCCTTGATTACCTGATTCAGACCGAATACAGCAGGCTGGTTGCGGTCGTATGAGCTGTCGAATTTAGCACCGTTGAGGAAAGTTCCCTCATAGTGGCATTTAACCTGGTCTGTAGCTGAAGGCTTCTTGCCTGAGCCCTCTGTGATGACCTTGTACTGAAGGCCGCTAGGAAGTGTCACCACACCTTCCTTGGTGGCGTTCTCCTTGAGGAAGGCCTCTCCTTCCTCGCGCATTGCTGCGCTCATAGCCTCTGCCTGAGCCTTCTGCTCTGCCTCAAGCTCTGCGAAATACTTGTCGAGGAGCTGGCCTGCCTCCTGGAATGACACTGCAGGCTCTGAACCTGTGAGGACTGCCTTTACTCCGGCAACGAAGTCTTCGAATTCAACAGACCTGATGCCTGATGAAAGCATATTGTGGGCGATGCTCATGCCCAATGCGTAACTGTTCTTGTCCATTTCTGTATAGTTTTTTGTCGTTTATATTCAAGCGGCTGCAAAAATAGTAAAAAATCCTTTACTTACGCGGATGGTGGGTCAGGATCTCCTTCTGCCATGTTTCGCTGCCGATGTGTGTGTATATTTCCGTGGTGACGATGCTTTCATGCCCGAGCATGTCCTGGACCACCCTCAGGTCGGCGCCGTTCTCGATTAGATGTGTGGCGAAAGAATGTCTGAAGGTGTGCGGGGATATGCTTTTCCTGATGTCGGCGACAAGAGCCTGCTTCTTTACCATCTTGAACATGGATACACGGCTGAGAGGCTTGCCGAACCTGTTGAGGAACAGGATGTCGTCATATGCATCCTCTGCCGGCTCCGGCCTGAATCCCATGTATTCCGTAACGGCGTCAGAAGCCATTTCTCCGATCGGGACAAGCCTTTCCTTGTCACCTTTGCCTCGGACTCTTATGAAGCCCTCGTCAAGATATAGGCATGAGATCTTCAGCCCGACAGCTTCGGATACGCGGAGGCCGCAGCCGTACAGAATCTCGAGAATGGCCCTGTCACGCACGCCCTGCCATGTGGAACGGTCGACGGAAGATATCATGTCATCGATTTCCCGGACGGAAAGCACGTCCGGCAGGTACAGGCCCATCTTCGGCCTGTCTATCCTGTCGCAGGGGTTGTCTTCCAGCAGACCTTCCGTCATCAGCCAGCCGAAGAAGGACTTCAGTGCGCTGAGCTTCCTCGCCTGCGATCTTTTGGAAAGTCCGCCAGCCATGTCGAGATGCTCCATGACCTCCTTTTCGGAAATGTCTTCCACCTTGCAGCTGATTCCTGCCAGAAACTTCTCTATATCAGAACAATACGATGCCACAGTGTTCTGTGACATCGCACGCTCTATCTTCAGATAGTATTCGTAGTCCTTGAGAAGTCTGCCGTTCATCCGGTTAAAGTGTTGAATACTTCTTGCCGTACTGGAGCATCTGGTCGAGGTAGTTGTCGTTGTACACGATCTTGTAGTCTACGACCTTTCCGTCCTTCTCGACAGGAACTATCTCAGGGTTGATGAATCCTCCGTAAGGCTTAAGACCGAGTGAGGCATAACGCTCCTTGACCTCCTTGTGGAGAGCAGGGTCGATGTTCACCGCATATGTCTCCACCAGAGCCTTTCCTGCCTCGTAGTCGCCTTCTGACTTGATCCTCTGCACCTCAGCGAGAAGTTCGCCGAAAAGTCCGCGGAGAGCCTCGAAGTCATTCACTACGAAATATGTCTTGCCGTCCCTTACCTTCTTCTCTATCACATTTGCGGCCTTGCCTTTCTCGTAGCACCAGTCAGCGATGAGCTTGCGGTTCTGCATGTGAGCCTCCATGTTCTTCTTGCCGAGCTCCACACGGTTGAACTGGGTGAAGATTCCGTTTCTGATATAGCTTGAATACTCTGCCTTATATGCCTCCATGTCAGGAAGGATGCCGAGCTCGACAAGCTTAGGGTCTGCGAGATAGTAAAGTCCGAAAAGGTCGGCGCGTGTCTCCTCGAGAGCTGAACTGTACTCTCCTAAAGCATTAGGGGATGTCTCAGGAAGAAGCTGGCCGGAACCGTGGCCGAGGCACTCGTGAAGGTCGGTGTGGAGGTCGCCGGTAAGGTCGCCGTACTTTTTCTCGGCAGCAATCTCCTCCTCTGACCATGCGAACTCGCCGAGCATGTTCTTAGGGGATTCCTGAGCTGCCTTTGAGTATGCTGATGTGAGGTTTGCGATTGTAACAGATTTCGAACCGTGCTCCCTGCGGATCCAGTCTGCATTAGGAAGGTTGATTCCGATAGGTGCGGCAGGGTAGCAGTCGCCGGCAAGTGCAGCCACGTTGATGACCTTCGCTGTGACACCCTTCACTTCCTTCTTCTTGAAGCGGCTGTCGACAGGAGAATTGTCCTCGAACCACTGTGCGTTCTCGCTGATGAGCTCTGTCCTGCGTGAAGCCTCGTTGTCCTTGAAGTTCACGAGACCTTCCCATGTGGCCTTGCGGCCGAGAGGGTCGTTGTAGTCCTCCACGAATCCGTTCACGAAGTCGACTGTTCCGAGAGTATCCTTCACCCACTTGATGTTGTATTCGTCCCAGAGCTTCAGGTCTCCGCTTCTGTAGTATGCAGTAAGGTCGGCGATATAGTCCTTCTGGGTCTGGTTCTCTGCGACTGCGGCAGCCTTCTCGAGTTCTGCGCAGATCTTCTCGAGAGCCGCTCCGTAAAGGCCTCCTACCTTATATACATCTTCGCGTACCACTCCGTCTGCTCCCTTGACGACCTTGCTGTTGAGGCCGTAAGAAACAGGAGTCTTGTCTGAAGGGTCGGCCATGGCTGCATAAAGCTTCTCCACCTCGGCGCGGGTCACTCCGTCGTAGAAGTTGACGGCAGAAGCTGCCACGATGTCGACATCACTGCCTGTAGCCTTTCTTGCAGGAGCAACAGCAGGGTTGTATATGATGTCGAGAAGTCCTGCATCCTGCGCTCCCACAGCCTCCATGAGGCTGCTGAAGTACTCCTTAGGGCACTCAGGGAAGAACTTGTCCTCGGCATAATGGTGATGGATGCCGTTGCTGAAGAAGACTCTTTTGGCATAAGTCTCGAAAGCCTTGAAGTCGGCGCATGAACGGTCTCCCTTATAGTTCTCGATGATGTTCTCGAGAGTCTTTCTTATGCTGAGGTTGTGCTTGTAGTTCTGAGCCCAGATGATGTCGCGTCCGTACTTGGCTGCTTCCGCGAGATGATATACATATTCCTTCTGCTGAAGTGAGAGCTCGTCCCAGCCCGGAACCTGATATCTCATTATCTTAAGATCGGCAAATTCATCGATCAGATACTTGAATTCACCGTTGTCGGCCGTTTTGTCTGCGCATGAGACCAAGGCTGCGGCCATGCCTGCGATTGTGATCATTTTTCCGATAAGTTTCATGATAGTTCAGATATGAACCGCAAAGATAACAATAAATTACTTATCTTTGTCAGTTGGCATATTGTAAACGGATGAAGATGTACAGACATATTATAAATAGACTGATCGCTGCGGTTCTGACGGTGTCGGTGCTTTGCAGCTGTGAGAAATGGTTCGGCAAGGAGGAAGTGAAGGACAGTGATGATGTGCTGCTGCTGTATTCCGCAGGATACAATTCGCTGAGCAGTTTCCTCAAGGGTGACTTCAATGACCTGAAGAAAGGCTATGTCCCGCCGAAGGAGAATGGCGGTGACGTGCTTCTTGCATACATGCATGTGAAGAATTCGGACGGCTCGCGGCCGGTGCTCATGCGGCTTTACAAGGACAAGGACGGAGCTGTCGTCACCGATACCCTCAAGGTATATGAAGAGGGGACGGTGTCTGCTTCTTCCGTGCAGCTGGGACAGGTTCTCGGCTATGTGCGCGATAACTTCCCGGCAAAGAAATACGGAATGATATTCTCATCCCATGCTACAGGCTGGCTGCCGGCAGGTTACTATACCCATGAAGAGGAATATGAGAATGGCGAATTTCCTGAGGCCAGGCTTTTTTCTGCCTCCGGATATCCTCAGCCTGTGCCGTATAGGGCTCCCGAGTACGATCCGTCCCATCCTCTGACCAAGAGTATCGGTCAGGACGCCGTAGGTGCCATGTCATACGAAATAGAGCTGGCGGATTTCGCTGCAGCCATACCGATACATCTTGAATATATCCTCTTCGATGCCTGTCTGATGGGTGGAATCGAGGTCGCGTATCAGCTGAGGAATGTCTGCGACAAGGTCGGCTTCTCACAGGCGGAAGTCCTTGCCGAGGGTTTCGACTACACCACTCTGACCAACCATCTTTTCCTCATGGACGAGCCTGCACCGGAGAAGGTGTGCGAGGATTATTTCGAGTATTATGACGCCTTGTCCGGAATAGAGCGTTCGGCCACTGTATCATGCATAGACTGCGGAGGTCTCGACAGGCTTGCCCAGGTCTGCGGAGAACTGTTCTCGTCCTATTCGGACCGGCTGGAGTCGCTGGATCCTGGCAAGGTGCAGCGCTACTATCGTTCTTCATACCACTGGTTCTACGATCTGGAGAGCATTCTGACAGAGGCAGGCGTCACGCCGACGGAACTTGTTGAACTTCAATATGCTCTGGATGGCTGTGTCCTTTACAAGGCTGCCACTCCGTCGTTCATGGGCAGCTTCAGGATCGACACCTTCAGCGGATTCAGCATGTTCCTGCCTTCGGACGGAGGAGAGCGTCTGAAGCAGTTCTACAGGACTTTGGACTGGAACAAGGCTACGGGTCTTGTAAAATGAAATATTTTGTCTATCTTTGCAGCCCCATAAAAAACCGTAGGGTTTTTGGTGCAATGGGGTTTTCCGTTTCAGATGGAAAACTGAGTAACACATTTTAATCTTTAACAACAATGAAACACATTGATCTCAAAGGCCAGGTTCGCGAAGCTGGCAACAAGGCGGCAGTAAAGGCTGTACGTCGTGCAGGACAGGTTCCTTGCAACATCTATGGACTCGGTATCGAGAACGTTCTCTTCACTATCGATGCTCAGGATCTCAAGACAATCACTCACACTCCTAACTCATATATCGTTGACCTCGAGCTCAACAACGGCAAGAAGATGTACGCCGTTCTTCACGAGGTACAGTATCATCCTGTAACTGACGAGGCTCTCCACGTAGACTTCCTCGCAGTATGTGAGGAGAAGCCTGTAACCATCGAGGTTCCTGTAAAGGTAGTTGGTCACTCAGAGGGTGTAAAGATGGGTGGTAAGCTTCTCGTTTCAAGCCGCAAGCTCCGCGTAAGCGCTATGATGAACAACCTTCCTGACGTACTCGAGGTTGATTCTACTCACCTCATGATCGGCAAGCAGATCGTAGCCGGCGACCTCAACTACGAGGGTGTGACTATCGTTTCTCCTAAGGCTACCATCATCTGCTCAGTACGTCCTACACGTGCTACACAGCAGGCCAAGATGGAGGCTCAGGGCAAGTAATTGCTGTTCTGATCGGGTATGAACTATTTGATCGTCGGTTTGGGAAACATCGGCGTCGAATATGCCAATACCAGACACAACATGGGATTTATGGTATTGGATGCCTGGGCTCAGGCATCCAATATTGTTTTTGAGTCTGGAAGATACGGCTATACGGCGACTGTTTCCTTCAAGGGGAGGAAATTCACCCTCCTGAAGCCATCTACATACATGAACCTCAGCGGCAAGGCCGTGCGTTACTGGATGAATGAGCTTAAGCTTCCTTTGGAGAATCTTCTCGTGATTTCGGATGACCTCAACATCCCGTTCGGAACCGTACGTCTGCGCAAGAACGGCAGTGCCGGTGGCCACAACGGTCTGACCAACATCAATGAACTTCTGGGTACTCAGGACTATGCTAGGATCCGTATGGGCATAGGTAACGACTTCGGACGCGGACATCAGGTCGATTATGTTCTTGGAGAACTGTCTGATGAGGAAGCGGAACAGATGCCTGAACTCTGCAAGAAAGTCATAGAGGGAATCAAGGCTTTTGCTACAATAGGCCCTGACAGAGCCATGAATGTGCTGAATATCAGGCCTAAAAAGGATTGAAAAAGCGAATTTATTGCAAAATATTGGTTTTTTTGAAAATTATCTATATCTTGGCTGAAGTTTTTGATGTTTAATGTTTAACGAAATTTAAAACTGAACTAAAATGAAAGAGCTTGTAGATCAGATCAAGGCGGAGTATGATGTATTCGTACAGAACGCAGATGCTCAGGTTGAGAAAGGAAACAAGGCAGCTGGTGCTCGCGCTCGTAAGGCCGCTTTGAATCTCATGAAGTTGATGAAGGACTTTAGAAAGGTTTCTGTCGAGTCTTCTAAATAATTCAATTGACAGGAAAATCGACAAGAGGTGTCCTAAAAAGGGCACCTCTTGATTTTTTTATATTTTTTTTGAAAAACCGTGCAACGTTTTGAAACGACTTTGCATCTATATGTCAGGTTTAGGTTTTAGTACACGTTTAAAGGGTTTCGGGAATTGTCCGGGCCCTTTAACTTTTTTTACATCACGACCTGCACATTGTCGATCCACAGGGTATTGCCGACTCCTCCGTAGAAGGCCTTGCCGCAGCTTGATATGAAATGGATCATCATGTGGTTCGGCTCTGTTCCCGGTTCGGCCCATCCTTCCTCCTGTATCATCACATTCTTTCCCTTGCTGTTTATCGTGTGGTATGCCGTTTCCGGATCGGTCTTCAGACCCATGTAGTCCTGATAGAAGCCTTCGTCCGTGATATCTCCGTAATGGATGGTGATCTCATGGCCGTTCTTCCACTCCGGAACATCTTCCATGATCCTTTCTATGCCTGTTCCTACTCTGAGGGCATGTACGTTTCCATCTTCGTCTTCCCATCTTTTCTGGAGGATTACGGTGAGTTCCGCCCAGTCAGGCATGCCGAGAGGCTTGAGTTTGGAGAAACCTGTACCTCTTATGACTTCGTGCCCTACATCCGCCTTATAGTCCAGCCTCACAGCCTTTGGCTTTCCGTTGAAAGGCAGGCCGTAGTCTACTTTAGCCATCGGGCTCTTGGTGTCCTTGATAGGTTCCGGTAGGTCACCGATGAGCATGACTCCCTGACAGGTCACATCCATGTTCACTATGCCCAGTGCCTTTACCTCTTCTATATGCGTCTCGATCCTTGCGCAGTATCCGTCACCTCTTTCCTCAGGGAATACGGTATTGTTGGTCTTTACGACACCTGCCACGACAGCAAGCACATTGTTGGTGCGCCAGAGGTAGTCTTCCGGCGACCTGAACGGTTCCTTTCCTGTTCTCAGGGTGTCTGTCGGTTCTCCATAGAACTCGTAGAGGTATTTGGTCTGTCCTCCTATAAGGCCGGATTCCTTGATTTCCCTGACACACCATCTGTCGAACGTTCCATAGCTGTTGATCCTGTCGACGATGTCGTCCTGAGCAGAAACTGATGATGCGGAAAGAAGAAATATAGCCAAAGAAAGACATGAAAATCTTGTCCGTCTCATAAAAAATGTCTAAATATGCAATTCATTTGCAAAGATAAGTGGTTTTTATGAAATGCAATATACACATTCTGTTCCTTTTGACTGTCTTTCTTTCCTTTTCTGCTGCAGCAGGACCGGTTCATGATCGCGTATGTACCCTTGTGCAGCCGGACGGCACTTCTTTCGCTGCCCGTTTCCGGGGTGACGAATACTTAAGGATAAAGACTGATCTTCATGGACATGCTATAACTCAGGACGAGGACGGATGGTGGTGCTATGCGTCATATGAACCAGACGGAAGAAAGGTCTGCAGCGGTTTCCGCGTGGGTAAGGATGCTCCTCATATGGTGGTGTCCCGAAGTATGGACATCCCTTTTGAAAGGCTTTCCCGGCTTGCGGGACAGCGCAGGGCGGCCGTCACTGAGGAGATTCCGCTTATCCGTCGGATCCGTGAAAGAGCCGGTATCCATACCCGTGCAGGAGAAGACGGCGGGACTGTGGTCAAGCACGGAATCGTGATTCTGGCGCAGTTCGCCAATCTGAGCTTCAAGCATGACAAGGCTGATTTCGAGCGGCTTCTTACAGGTCAAGGATATAAGGAAAACGGAGCCGCAGGCTGTGCAAAGGAGTATTTCGATGCGCAGTTCGGTGACTCTGTGGATTTCGAATTCGTTGTGAGTGACATAGTTACCCTGAGCCAGAATCTTGCATACTATGGGGGAAACACTACAGATTCGAACGGATTGGAAAGCGACAAGGCTCCCGAGGAAATGGTTATCGAGGCCTGCCGTCTTGCAGATGCAGAGGTGGATTTCTCTCTGTATGATGACGATGGAGACGGTCAGGTGGACAATGTATTTGTCTTCTTTGCCGGCGGGGATGAGGCCGAAGGAGCAGGTGATGACTGCATCTGGTCCCATGCCTGGTACATAAGGGACGGCGCGGGAAAGGAACTGATGCTTGACGGCAAGGTGATAAACCGCTATGCCTGTACATCCGAGATGACAAGATATGTGGATGCTTCCGGAAAGATCGGGCAGAGGCTTGCCGGAATAGGTTCCTTCTGTCATGAGTACAGTCATACTTTCGGACTTCCCGATATGTATGATACCGATTATGACGGCAGCGGCGGCCAGAGTGAGGCCCTTTGGATATCCACTTCCCTTATGGACGGAGGCAATCAGAACAATCGTGGCGCAGTTCCTCCTTGTTTCAATGTCATCGAGCGCGAAATCCTCGGGATGGTAGAGCCGGAGGTCATTCACAGGTCAGGTGTGTATACATTGGAGCCTGTTTCTAAAGGAGGGAAGTGCTACAGGATAGATACAGAGGAAGAGGATGAATATTTCCTGCTTGAGTGCCGTGCCGAAGATGGCTGGGATTCCTATATCGGGGGAAGAGGACTTCTTGTGTACCATATAGACAAGACGCCGCGCAACGCCGGTTTTTCAGACAGCTATGGAAAGGATCTCAATGCTGATGTCCGTTGGTCGCTCTACAATGAGGTGAACTGTCGTCCTGACCATCAGTGCGCAGACCTGTTGGAGGCTGTTCCGGCGGCTTCCAATGTCCGTAATGTATTCTTTCCTTCATCCGGTATTTCTTCCATAGATGAACAGACATTTGTTTCGTGGAGCGGTGAGCAGACCGGCTTCTCCCTGACCGGTATCCGTATGGATGGTGATGCCGTGACCTTTAATGTGATCGGTGGGGATGATGAAGTGCCTCCTGAGCCGGTCGGACTTGGATTCGAGAAGTTCCAGGATGCGGCTGTGGTGACTTTCGAGAGCAGCAGGATATATGAAGGTGAGGCTTCCGTCTCATGGGGTCCTACCGGCAAGGAACAGCAGACCCTGACCCTGAAACCATATGAACCGGGAAAATATGCCCTTGTCCTTGAAGGGCTGGAGCCTCATATGAGCTATACAGTGAATATAGCCTTTGTGCTCAACGAGGTTGCCGGTAAGGAAGGCACGGTCTCCTTCATGACAAGTTCGGATAATGGCGGATATCCTTACATATATCTGAAGAACGTCAAGCGCAATCCGGACGGTACCTTCCCGCTCGGAAGCCGGCTGCCCTTGAGAATCTACAACGCTGTTGAGGCCAAGGATATACTCTGGACCTTCAACGGAGGATGGATAGGAGTGGATGCAAGCGGCTATTATAAGGTGAAGAAGGATGGAGAACTGAAGGCTGTCATTACCTGGGAGGATGGCAGCAAGGATGTGATTGTCAAACAGATAAAGGTTTCGGAATGATGAGTGCAGGCAGAATGTTTGTCCTGGTTGCGGCTGTGTCTGCAATGCTTTGCGGCTGTGTCAGGTATGATATGGATGAGATTCTTCTTGAAAGGGAGGATCTGTCGTTGACATGGAAGGGTGAGGATCAGATTGTGTTCGATCCGCTTACATGGCAGGTGTCGAGCAATATCAGGAACTGTGAGTATAGAGTGAATGACGACAATATGGCCAACTATTTTGTTGTCCGTTGCAGCGAACGGCCTGTTACAGAAGGACAGGATGTCACCGCTGATGTGGAATGGACTCTGGCTACCAATATAAAGAGGTATGAAGGAATCAGGTTCACTGTGAGGAAGACAGGGCCTGACGGACTTGTGTGGATGTGGAACAAGTCTCAGAAGATCGGAGTTGTCATACAGGAACTGGAACAGAATTAAAACAAAAACATATGCAAAGTACGGATAATATGCGCGGGATTGTATCTCGATTTGAAACTGCAGGGACTGTCATGGAAATCAGTCCGCTCGGTCCAGGCTTCATCAACGACACGCTGATAGTGAAATGTCTTGACGGTGATGCCGAAGTAAGATATATACTTCAGAGGAAGAATCATAACGTTTTTCCTGATGTGCCGGGCATGATGAACAATATTGTGATGGTGTCTGACCATATCAAGGCCAAGGTCGAGGCTGCCGGAGGAGATCCTATGCGTGAGACTCTCACTGTGGTAAGGAGAAAGGCTGACAGCATTGCTGAGGAAGAGAAAGGACTGCCGTATCATGACCTTTATTATAAGGATGAAGATGGTAACTTCTGGGCCATGTGTCTTTTCATCGAGGGTTCTGTGACATACGAAAGGGCCGATACTCCTGCGCTTGCTTTCAAGGGAGGCCAGGGAATCGGAAAGTTCCAGGCTCAGCTGGCTGACTTCGATATTCCTTTGAGCGAGACCATCAAGGGCTTCCATAACATCCGCTGGAGATTCGTGCAGTGGGATGAGGCGCTTGAGAGGGATGCGGCAGGAAGAGTGAAGGATCTGGCCGAAGAAATCGGGTGGATCGAGTCGCGCAAGGAGGAGATGCTTGCCTTCTGGTCGCTTGTCGAGGACGGAACCATCCCTACAAGAGTCACTCACAATGATACCAAGATCAGCAATATCCTGTTTGACAAGGACGGCGAAGTGCTTTGCGTGATCGATCTGGATACGTGCATGAGCAGCACTTCCCTGAATGACTTCGGTGATGCCATCCGCTCATATACCAATACCGGAGCCGAGGATGACCGCGACTTGTCAAAGGTGTCGATGTCTCTGGAAATGTTCAAGGCATATGCAGAGGGCTATCTCTCGGAAAGAAAGGCATCCATGACTGAAAGCGAGCTCGAGTGGCTTGCATTTTCTGCGCGCTACATTACATATGAGCAGGTGCTTCGCTTCCTTATGGACTATATTGACGGAGATGTCTATTACAAGACAAATGCTCCTGACCATAATCTTGTGCGCACCCATGCCCAGTACAAGCTCCTGCAGAGCATAGAGGACCAGTATGAGCAGATGAAGGCGATCATTGCAGCCTGCTGATAGAATCAGAAAGAAATTTATCCGTCATGCTGCAACATGGCGGATTTTTTTACGTCTTATAAGTGAAAGACGAAACCTATGAAGCATCCGACAGATATGGCAAAGGTCTATGATGACCATTCGGTCAGGCTCTACAACATGAGCCTGAGGATTGTCGGAGACAGGTTCGAAGCAGAGGAGATCATGCATGACACGCTTCTCCAGTACCATGCGGCAAAGGACAAGGCCGGGATACAGGACTTGAAGAAATGGCTTTCCAGCATCTGCATCAGGAAATCCATAGACAGACTCAGGAAGCGCAGGAGGTTCCGGGATTTTCTGGAAGAATATGAGGGCCCGGAGGTGGTTGAGGAGGATGTCAGTGATATTGAGCCCGATGTGGCAGGAATCATGAAGGCCCTTCAGCTTCTCTCCGACAGCTACCGGCTGATGCTTACTCTTCATCTTATTGAAGGCTTTGACTATCAGGAGATATCGCAGATTACAGGAATAAAGGAAGTGACGGTCAGAAGCACATACATGAGGGCAAGACGGAAACTTGCAGAAACTTTAAGGAATAAACCATGGACAGACTGGAACAATATATAAAGGATAACGCCGGCCGTTTCGATACGGAACTGCCTCCTTCCGGAAGCCGTGAAAGATTTATGGCTGCCTTGGAAAAGGACGGCTCTGCTTCTAAGGTGAGAAAATTCCCTTGGGGCTGGATTTCGGCTGCTGTCCCGGCAGCAGCGGCTGTAGCTGTTGTGGTGTCGGTACTTGGATTCTCAGATGTCGACAGGGAAATAGAACGGAGCATCTCGGACATGAGCAGTCAGGAAGCGAAGCTGATCGCTCTGGTCGAGAATGTCTGTCCTCAGGAAATGGAAACTGTGGTGAAGTCCATAAGGTCTATAACGGCGGAGGCCATACCTTTCCCGGATCTGCTTCCCGAAGAGATTCCTGCAAAGGATAGGGCAAGGATAATAAAGGAATATTACGGCCGAAAGACAGAGGCTCTGCAGACTCTCATGGCATGTTACGATGAAAGTTGTAAATAAATGATTATAAGACGTATGAAAAGGATTTTGATGATCATGGCGGTCATGGTTGCCGCAGTCTTCACCTTGAGTGCTCAGGAGAAGACGAAGACCTACAGATTCGGTGATGTAAAGAGCATCGATGCCGGATACAGTTATAACATATATGTGACCGAGGGAGCTTCCAAGGAGGTGAAGGTCGTTTACAATCAGGCGCTCGAACCTTACATGCAGGTGAACTGGTCGACCATGGGGTCGGAACTTATGCTTCGTATGGATGAACTTCCGCGCCGTTTGAGGAACAACGATATTCCGAGCGTCAAGGTTTATGTCAGTATGGATGAAATCGATGAGATAGAACTGTCCGGTGCTGCCGAGATATTCTTTGACGGAAGATATAAGGCTGATGGACTTGAAGTGGATCTTTCTGGAGCTTCTTCCCTCAGAGGGCTGACCGTGGAGGCAAGATCGCTGTCGGTCGATTGCAGCGGGGCGGCTTCTTTCGGTATCGAAGGCAGGTTTGAGGGTAATGTGGAGATGGAATTGAGCGGAGCCGCAAACGGACATTTCATCGGAACAGGCGTCTTGTTCGAGGGAGAATTGAGCGGTGCCAGCAACCTCGATGCTGAACTGGAGTTCACCACCTGCGAGCTTGATTGCTCCGGCGCTTCGGATGCAGACCTTGCCGGTACGGTCGACAGGGTATCTGTGGACGGATCGGGGGCCTGCTCCATCGACGCCAGGAATCTTAAGTCTGAATATGCTTCTGTAGAATTGAGCGGAGCGAGCAAGGCCAAGGTGCATGCCGATAAGGAACTCCGTTACGACATACCGAGGTCATGCAAGATGACCTACTATGGCAATGCCAAGCTGCTCAATCTGTCCGATGACAATAATGTGATCAAAGGTGATCCTCGATGATCTCCTTATTTGAGTGTCTTCAACAAGATCTCTTCCATGATTTCATATCCTTCAGGTGTAGGATGGCAACCGTCCTTTGCCAATGAAGCAGGCAGACCGTTTTCGCTGTCCTTCATTACGGAATGGTAATCTACATAAGGGATCTTGTTTTCTTTTGCATAAGCCTGAAGCATGGCGTTGAGCCTGACGATCTGCTCTCCTGCATCGGTTACTTCCGGTCTCCATCCGTATTTCTTGCAAGGGAGTACGGAGCAGATCACTGGCTTGATCCTGTTCGCCTTTGCGATTTCACACATTGAGATGATGTTGCCGAGAATGTCTTCAAGGGCTATGTATCCGTTGTTGAGGGCTATGTCGTTTGTTCCGGCAAGAATAGCCACATATTTAGGCTGGAGGTCAACCACATCCTGTCTGAAACGGACAAGCATGTGTGAAGTCGTCTGTCCGGAGATACCTCTTCCCACGAAATTGTTGTCGGTGAAGAAATCCTTGTCGGCATCAGGCCATCCGTCGGTGATGCTGTCTCCCATCAATACAGCCTTAGGCTGAACCGTAAGTTCGTCATTGTCAGCGGCATAGCGCTTGAACTGCGCCCAATCGTCCTGAGCTGAAGCAAGGGTAGGGAGGAGGAGCAGCGCTCCTGCAACTAAAGAGGTGATCTTTTTCATTCTGGTTACTGTTTTAATGTTTCCACAAATATACTATCTTTTTTGTACTTTTGCAGGATACAACAAATTTCGGATCGGATAATATCATGATAATTATAGCGGAAAGCGGGGCTACGAAAACGGACTGGCGTGCACTTCACGACGATGGTACCGTGACTTCTGTGCAGACCGAGGGGCTGAATCCCATGATGATGTCTCATGAGGAGATGGGCAGGGTCATCGGCTCGGCCATTCCTGCCGTAAATCCTGAAGGCAGGCGGGTGGAACGCATCTTCTTTTATGGCGCCGGACTTGTCTCGCCGGAGGCAGGGGCAGCCTTGGCATCCATTCTTGACCTGTGGTGCCCTTTTGCTGAAGCCGAACTTCATACCGATATGGAGGCGGCTGGCAGGGCTGTCTTCGGGGATGGGGAAGGTGTCGTGGCCATCATGGGAACCGGCTCGAACAGCTGCCTTTGGCAGGAAGGCAGGATCGTCAGGAATATCCGTCCGGGAGGTTTCATACTGGGAGATGAGGGCAGCGGAGCGGCTTTAGGCAGGATGTTCCTTTCTGATCATATCAAGGGACTTGTGCCCGAGGACCTGGCCTGCATGTTCGACAAGGCCTTCTCTCTTGACTATGCTGCAATAGTCAAAGGTGTCTACAGGTCAGAAGCCCCTTCCAGATTCGTGGCGTCCTTCGCCCGTTTTGTCTGTGACAACAGAGCGCACGGATATGCTGCAGGGCTTATCGAGAGGAATCTCCGTGACTTCATGGAAAGAAGCCTGACCAGATACGGCTGCGCCAAGGTCGGGGTCGTGGGCTCGTTCGGCTGCGCATGCAGGGATGAACTTGAGCGTATAGGAAAGGAATATGGTCTTGAGTTCGTGAAGTTCGTTTCTTCGCCTGTCGACGGACTTGTCGGATATCATATGAAAGACATGAATTTATAGAATGATCGGATATGGCATACAAGGACAATTACCCTTCGAAACTTCTTGAGGAGGCGGTAGATGCTATAAGCACCCTTCCCGGGGTCGGACGCCGCAGTGCCCTGCGTCTTGCGCTTCATCTTCTGAAGCAGCCGGTGGAGAATGTTCATCATTTCACTTCATCCATCAACCATCTTCGGGATGATGTGAAATATTGCAGACAGTGCATGATGATTTCGGATGACGAGGTCTGCTCCATCTGCTCCGACCGTTCGCGTGATGCCGGGACAATCTGTGTGGTGGAAAGCGTGCGTGATGTCATGAGCATAGAGAATACCGGTCAGTATCATGGCGTGTATCATGTGCTCGGCGGCATAATATCCCCGATCAACGGCATAGGTCCATCGGATATAACTGTCCGTGAACTGGTTTCCCGTGTGGCGGCTCTTTGCGCGGAAGGCAGTCCTGTTGAGGTCATCCTCGCCCTGAGCGGTGATGTCGAAGGAGAAACCACTTCCTTCTATATATACAGACAGCTGGCTCAGTATGGTGTTACCGTTTCGTCTCTTGCCCGCGGTCTCGGCTTCGGTGATGATCTTGAATATGCCGATGAACTCACTCTCGGCCGCTCTATCGTCAACCGCCAGATTTTCCGTCCTTGATTCTGGTCGGAATAAAAATTTGGCTGTTTACACGAAAAGTGATAAATTTGCACGAATGTGCTAAAAAGGGAGGTGTAGCATGATTGAGATCTTCTACAAAGAGGACGGGCAGATGATGGTTTCCCAGTCGGAAGCCGATTTCTCTACCATTCCATATGAAAGCGTTATCTGGATTGACCTTCTTTCTCCGACAGGTGAGGAAAAGAGGGCGGTTGAGGCGTTCCTCGGAACCACCATCCAGACTCGTGCACAGGCTGAGGAGATCGAGAGTTCATCACGTTTCTTCGAGACCGAACAGGCCATATTCGCGAATACGAACTTCCTTATTCCTGGTCCGGAGGAATATAACGAGGAGACCGTATCCTTCATTCTTGCCGACCATATCCTTGCCACACTTCGCGAGACCAGGCTCAAGAGCTTCACTGACCTTCAGCGCAGACTTCTTGCCTTTCCTAAGACATACTCTTCCGGCTACATCGCTTTCCTAAGCATTCTGGAACAGCGTATCGACCTTGATGCCGATATGGTCGAGCTCATCTCCAAGGAGATCGCCCAGTACAACAAGAAGGTCAATCTGGGAGAGGATATCAGCGAGGAGTTCCTCATCGACATCAATCAGCTTCAGGACAATACCATGCTCGTCCGCGAGAACATCGTCGACAAGCAGCGAGTGATCTCGTCCATCCTTAAAAGCGAGAAGTTCCCGGATGCCCTTCACGGCAAGCTCAATGTGATGCTCCGAGACATCTCCTCCCTTATCAATCATACGAACTTCAGTTTCGAACGACTTGAGTATCTGCAGAATACTGTGATCGGTATCATCAACCTCGACCAGAACAAGATCATGAAGGTGTTCACCCTCGTGTCTCTCATGCTCATGCCTCCGACCCTGATCGCCAGCTTCTTCGGAATGAACATCCAGTTCGGCTGGTTCATCGGTCATTCTCCATGGATGTGGCTTGTAGCGGTCGGCCTTATGCTTATCTCCTTTGTCGTAATCTTCTGGGTCTTCAAAAGACGCAATATGTTCTAGAAAAATACAGTCTTGCTTATAAACATCCGGCACATGGATTCTGTGTGCTGAATGTATTGTCGTATATTCTTGATTCAGATATATTTTGCTGCGGCAAAATTCAGATTTATACATTCAGATTTGTCTCATGCCACGACACAGACGAATGAACTGTCTTTTGTGTGTCGTGGCACGGAATCTTTGAAATACAGCATTTTGATGTCACGAAACAGATGTAATGACAACGATATCTGTTTCGTGACATCTGTATGAATGTAAGACCTCTGTGCACATTCGTATTGGTGTCGTGTTTGTATTATCACCCTGAAGCACCACGTGCTGAGGTGTTTGAAGTTCAGGTTGAACAGCCGCTGTTGAACTCGAGCAGACTCTTTGACGGCGAGGGAGTCAATGATGATGAATTGATGGATTAAGGTAAAGGACAGATGTATGAAAAGATATTTAGTGTTTATGGCAGTGCTCGTAAGTCTGGCAGTGTCATACCTGCAGAATGATGACAGTGTCAGATACGGATATGACAGGTATCCGAATGGAAGGAGATCTCTTGAAATAAAAGGAGATCTCTTGCTTTTTATATGCGAAACCTTTTGAAATTCCGAAAATTATGCATATTTTTGCGCGCTTTTTTGAGCACAATAGATAAAGTTTAACCCACTAGTTTGTTTTTAAATTTTTACAATGGAAGAAAACAAGACAGTTGCTGAGGTTACTCCAGAGGTAGCTCCAGCAGTAGAAGAAACCAAGAAGAGCGTTCTCAACGCATCTGTGGCTCCAGAGAACTTTGACTGGGACGCATTTGAGAGCGATGACGTTTATGGCGGCGGCGATATCGCAGCTATCAACGATCAGTACAGCCAGACTCTTTCAAAGGTTGTTGAAGGCGAGGTCGTAGAGGGCGTCGTTTCTGCAATCAGCAAGAGAGAGGTTATCGTTAACATCGGTTACAAGAGCGAGGGTGTCATCATGGCTCCTGAGTTCCGTTACAACCCAGACCTCAAGGTAGGTGACAAGGTTGAGGTTCTCGTTGAGAATCAGGAGGACAAGCGTGGTCAGCTTATCCTTTCACACAAGAAGGCTCGTCAGCTCCGTTCTTGGGATATGGTAAACGCTGCATTCGCTGCAGACGAGATCGTAAAGGGTTACGTGAAGACACGTACAAAGGGTGGTATGATCGTGGACGTATTCGGAATCGAGGCATTCCTCCCAGGTTCACAGATCGAT
>JAGAIY010000009.1 GCA_017626355.1 Bacteroidales bacterium | reverse complement strand
TTTCATCTGCAAAGGTGAAAGCCCGATAAACAATGGTCCTCAGCAGAATCCGATATTCACGCTATCTGGAGTGATATTTCTGCAGGTTGCAGAAGGAACAGAAAAGGATGAAGTAAGGACACAGATCCTGTCTGTGTTCAAGCAGTTGTGGGGAGAGAAATTCACTCCGGAAGTGTTCAAGCAATTTGCCGATAGTTTTGAGGTTGAGAGGTTTGATAATCTGCTTTTTACAGGAGATCAACTTAGCGAATACTTGTCAATGGTGGACAAAAGACAGGTCATCATTCTGTCAATTGTAGCCTTGCTTCTGTTGATTTCAGCTGTAATCAATTACGTCAATCTCAATCTGGCCTTGACAAACAAGAGAGCCAAGGAAATGGCTACGAGAAGCCTTGTCGGAGCCGACAAGGTCCACATCGCTGCCAAATATATATTTGAATCCATTTCCTTTACTGCCGTATGTGCCATTATAGCTGTGGTTATTGCTGTTGCCATGGCTCCGTACATAGGCCGCTTGATTGACGGGCAGACCATACTTATACCATTCAGCACAATAAGCATCTTCATATACATCCTGTTTATTGTTGTCATCGGAGGCATCTGTGGCTTGATCCCGGCGTTGAATATATCGTCCATCAAGCCAATCAGCATAGTAAACGGCACATATAGACGAAAGACAAGAGCCGGATTGAACCGATTCTTCATCCTGCTTCAGACAATCCTTGCAATTACACTGATTGCTTCCGCATTTGTCCTGGACAAGCAGATGGCCCATATGATGGATATGCCATTGGGAGCAGATATAGAGAACAAGTTTATAATCTCGACTGATACAAATCTGGCTAATGAGGTCATTCCTATGATGGACGAGATTGCCGGACTTCCGTTCGTGAAGGATATGGCACTGTCAAATGGATACCCCACAGAAATCCTTTTCAGCACGGCACTGATGGATGAGAAGACCGGGATGACAAATGTCAGCATCATGATCTGCGACACCGAGGCATTCAAGATGTGGGGATTCGATGTAAAAGAAGACTTCGGTACTTCTCTTGCCTATTCAGTATGGTTCACTGAAAGTCTTTATAACTTTTGCGGAAACAGGGACGAAGCACAGAAGATAGCAAAGGCATGGGACGGAAATTTCAACCAGACAAGGATTGATCATTTAGGTGGAGTCTTGGGCAATATTGCCGGGGACAATGCCATGAATGAGAGCATAAAACAATCCAAAGTTGCAGTAATCGTACTCCCGATCGATGATTTCGGACGCTATAACAATGACCTTCTCATTGAAACTGACGAAAATCATGAGGAAGCGAAGGAAGCCTTTGACAGAATATATCGAAAGTTCTCCGAGGACTATAATGGAGTATATATAGAACCGTGGGAATTCGGATATGTAGCAGATATGATAGTCAATGAACTTGAAGAAGGTAATTCTACTATCACGTTACTGAAGATTTTTGCTGTTCTTGCAGTTCTTTTGTCTTTCCTCGGCCTGGTGGCCATGAGTACATACTTTGCTGCAGAGAGGGAGAAAGGAATTGCAATTCGAAAGGTTTTCGGAAGCACCATGTCTGGAGAGGCTCGTCGTAATATTACTGAATATATGGTCCTGACACTGATAGGAAGTATTATTGCTGTTCCGCTCGCATGGATATTCTGCGGACGCTATCTCGAAGAGTTCGCCTACAGGATCGACCTGACCGTATGGCCTTTCGCCGTCGCAGTGCTGCTTGCTCTGGTCATCTCCCTCGCCTCCGTCCTCTGGCAGACCCTCCGCGCCGCCCGCACCAACCCGGCAGAGGCGCTGAAGAAGGAGTAAAGTCAAACATAACAATACTAAATAAACATGAGCATGAAAAGTTACTTAAGATTCCTGTCCAAAAACAAACTGTATACTGCCATTGAGGTGGTAGGTCTGAGCCTTGCACTGGCGTTCGTGATTCCATTGATCAATGTTGCCATTGACAAGTATGAAAAATCTCATGCACATGAAAGATACGAGGATATCTATGCTGTCTGTTATATGGGTAACCTTAATACCGATGTTAATTTCGGAGAATACCTGAAAGATCGCATTCCGGAGATAGAGAGGACAACGTCTGCGAAGATTGGCCCGGAAACCATCATTGATAAGGATTTCTTCTATTTCTTCCCGTTCGAGTTCATCGAAGGAGATGAATCATTTCTGGATTCCTGGGACAATATCGCCATCTCTGACAAGTTCGCTGAAAAGATCTCAGACGGATCGGCTATGGGAAAGGCTGTGAATATCAAGGACAAGTATTACACTGTTGCAGCTGTCTTCAAAAGCAGCAGGGATGATATTCTTAAAGAGTGCGAAGTAATGCATAGCATCGGTCCTTTCAAGGAGCTTCATAAAACCGGAGGGACAGCCCATGGACAGACATTCATATCATTCCGAGAAGGGCACGACCGGAAGGAGATGGAAAGTCGTGTACTGAAATTGGCGGACCAATTTAATGCAGGTGACGAAAAATATTTGAAGTTGAAAGAATATGATGTATTCAGAGGTTTTATAAGATATGATGAAATACCTACAAGTAATGCGAATTACGGACAGTTCATGTCTTATGAAAAGGAGTACATGCTTTTTGTAACCTCTCTCCTATTACTGATATTTATAACAGCTATCATCAACTATATCAATCTGAATGTCGCACTTTCTACCACAAGGGCAAAGGAAAATGCGACAAGAAAGATTGTAGGAGCCACTCGCAGACAATTGATAATCAGCAATCTGTACGAATCATTCATACTCACTGTCATATGTTTCGTATTGGGATATCTGTTTAGCGGATATACTGGTTCCATTGTAGAAGGACTGCTTACAATGACAGAAATCACAGACTTCTCCGTAGAACCGGCATGGAATATCAGGAGTATCATGATATCAGTGATGATAATTCTTATAACTGCTTTTGCAGCTGGCCTTGCTCCGGCACTGATTGCATCAAGATTCAGTCCTCTTGAGATTACAAAAGGCAGTTTCAAATTACATAGCAAAAGAAGGCTTTCCAAATTCTTTATCAGTGTCCAGACAATTCTTTCTGTTGTCCTGTTGTCAGTCGTACTTATGTCCGGCAAATGCTATCGTGACGCCATGAAAATTGACTTCAACTGCGACATCGAAGATGTGGTCTTCATAAGGGCAACCCCGGAAACTGCATCCATAATGTTATCTGATGCAGCCGAACACCCGGAAATAACATCATGCGGATTGGCTTCTCAGGTTCCTGCACATGGTTTCAGCGGCGAATTGAGAATACCGGATGCTCCTCAATATCTTTTTAGCCATATCGAATGTGACCTTGACGGATTTGAGACATTCGGTTTCGAAATCCTCCAACAAAATGACCAGACTTTCAATGGTCTGTGGCTGACCCCGCTTACGGAATCCTTCATACAAAAGGATTCTCGTATTCTGGATTATCTGTATCAACATACAGGAACTGACCATATAGCCGGCATCATCAACGATTATCCGGGCACAGCACCCCTCGAAGGGGTTACGTGCCTTACGGTCGCATCTGTAAAGGAGACCCCCGATATCAAAAACGGAATTGTCTTCAAGATTGCAGGAGAGCATAAAAAGGGTAAAGAACTGGTTCAGTCACTCTTCAAAGAAGCCCAGAAGAACAAAGCCGTTCCGGAAGACGACACAGGAATCGGAAAAGCGAAATATGTCCTTGAAATCATGAAGGAAATCACTGCTCCTTTCAGAATGATCATTGAGATGATTGGAATCGTAATGGTTCTGGTCGTAATCATGTCCATGATGGGACTCATCGGAATAAGTATCCACTTCACGAATGAGCGAAAGAATGAAATCGCAATCAGAAGGATATTCGGAGCTACGGAAAACGGCGAAGTAATGAGAAACCTCAGATTCTATCTGATTATAACAGGAATCGCTACTGTGCTGGGAATCGTTATAGCGGAATTCGTTCAGATGTTCTTTACCAAACTAGGCTCATCCCCTAAGAATGTATGGTGGATATATATCGCCGTCGTCGCAATGCCTTTCGCAATATCCTTGCTCTCCGTCCTCTGGCAGACCCTCCGCGCTGCCAGGACAAACCCGGCCGAGGCGCTGAAGAAGGAGTAGGTACCATCCACCTAACTCCATAACCCTCAACACTTTAGCTTATAAGCCTGCCTGTCCGGGGCGGCAGGCTTATAAAGGAAGGGATTGATAACCAGCATGATAGGCTCAGGGCGCAGAGCGAAGGGGTGCAGGGCGCAGAGGCAGAGGCAGGAGGAAGTTAAACCCCAAAAGCAGAAATATCAAAAGCATTTATTAAATTTGCATACAGATTGACACGGCAATGGCAAAAAGTAAAGCAAAGATTCTGGTTGTGGATGACAACAGCGGCATCAGGGCGGCCCTGAAGCTGCTCCTGCCTATGCATTTCGCTCAGGTAGAGCTTATCCCATCTCCAAAGGAACTCATCAGCAGAATTTCAGACTTCCGTCCTGATGTAATACTTCTGGACATGAATTTCCACACAGACATAAACACCGGGAACGAAGGTCTCTACTGGCTGTCGGAAATAAAGAAACGCAGTCCGGAGACGGAGGTCGTGCTGTTCACTGCCTATGCCGACATACAGCTGGCTGTAGAAGGCATGAAGCGTGGAGCATTCGACTTCATAGTAAAGCCTTGGGACAACGAGAAGCTGCTGCAGACGCTTGCCTCAGCATATGACAGCCACAGCAAGGAAACCGGAGATGTTCCCGTCCCTCCATCGGCACTGCCTATGTTCTGGGGAAAGGGCCATGCGATGACTTCTATCAGGAAGACTGTCGACAAGATCGCACGTACAGACGCCACGGTGCTGATAACAGGCGAGAACGGAACAGGAAAGGATGTGCTTGCAGGAGAAGTGCACAGGCTGTCCGAAAGGGCATTGAGGCCTATGGTATGCGTCGATGCAGGAGCCCTCACTGAAACTCTTTTTGAAAGCGAGCTGTTCGGTCATGTGAAGGGAGCGTTTACCGATGCCCATGCAGACCATGTGGGAAAATTCGAACAGGCCGACGGCGGAACCCTCTTCCTCGACGAGATCGGAAACATTCCGCTCCATCTTCAGGCCAAGCTGCTGAGAGCCTTGCAGAACAGGACCATAACAAGGGTCGGAGATACCAAGGCCATTCCGATAGACATAAGACTGATCTGCGCGACCAACAAGGACCTGGAAAAGATGGTCAGGGAAGGTACTTTCCGCGAAGACCTCTACTACAGGATAAACACGATGCATCTGCATCTTCCGGCCCTGCGTGAAAGGACTGACGAAATCGCACCGCTGGCGGAAATGTTCATCAGCAAATATTCCGAAAAATACAGAAGACAGGTCTGCGGCCTTACTCCGGAAGCGGCCAGCCTGCTCAAAGGACATTCATGGTCAGGAAACATAAGGGAGCTTCAGAACTGCATAGAAAAGGCTGTGATACTTTCAGAAGGCTCGGTTCTGACTGAGGCGGACATAGAGCTGCAGCAGGGAAGCAATCCATCCTCCGGACCTGCAATGTCAGGTAACGAGACCTTGGAGGAGGCCGAGGAGAAGGCCATCCGTGCAGCGATGGCGCGGTTCGGAGGGAATCTGTCGATGGTGGCGAAGTCGCTCGAAATCAGCAGGCCCACTCTTTATGCCAAGTTGAAGAAGTACAACATATGACATGGACGCTCATAGCAGCAATAGGATCGACAGCCGTTCTGACTGCCGTAGTCACCGCATTGACCACTTCCAAACGCATGAGGAAGAAAGTCGCATACATGCTCGACGCCCTTGAGGACAAGGAACTGAACTTCCGTTTCGATGAGCGCCGCATCTTCGGCAGACATTTCAACAAGACCCTGAACCGTCTCAAGAACATATTCGACAAGGAAAGGCAGGAAATCGCCGCACAGGAGAAGTACTTCGGTCTCATGCTCGACCATGTGAAGACCGGTGTCGCTGTAATCGAGCACAACGGCAGGGTGACATACTGCAACAACACTGCCCTCACCCTGCTCGGTATAGCCACCTTCGGCCACATCAGGCAGCTGCGCACCGTCAGCGATTCACTCTACAACGCATTCCAGACCGTGACGGAAGGCAACGAAGAAAGAGCTAGCTACTACAACGAAAGCGGCAAGATGACCATAGCCATGACAGCCTCGTCGGCCACTATCGGGAAAACGGCAGTCAAGGTCATAGCCTTCAACGACATAAGCAGCGAGATTGCGGAAAACGAGCAGCAGTCATGGTCAAAGCTCATCAGAGTGCTGACCCACGAAATCATGAACACGGTCACCCCTATCGCGTCCCTCAGCGAAACCCTTCTCGGTTTTGAAGATGTTTCGGAAGAGGTCAGAGACGGTCTCGACACGATATCGCAGTCGTCACGAGGACTGATCAAGTTCGTGGAATCATACAGGAACCTCACGAGAGTGGCTCCGCCTGTCAAGAAAGCCTTCTACTTCAGGGAGGTTGCTGAAAGGGTAATAAGCCTGACACGCGAGCAGGCCCTTATCACCGGCGCAGTCTGCACATATCTGGAAAAATCGGAAGACATCCTTCTTTATGCCGACGAGGGTCAGATAACCCAGATCCTCATCAACCTGGTCAAGAATGCGATTCAGGCTGAGGCAAGAAAAATAGAGATATCTGCGGAGATAGACCTGTCCGAACATGTTATCATAAACATCAGCAACGACGGACGCCCGATAAGCAAGGAAAGTCAGGAAGAGATCTTCGTTCCGTTCTTCACCACCAAGCAGGAAGGAACCGGAATAGGCCTCAGCCTTTCAAGGCAGATCATGCGTCTGCACAACGGCTCCCTCAACCTGGTACAAAGCAACGAAAGCCTTACTGTCTTCAGGCTCACATTCAGGTAGAATCCTCTATCAGAGATTGAACATCTGTGACGGATACTGTCGCGGAAGACATCTCAGCGCCACTTCTCCCTGCCCTACCCCTTTCGCGGCAAGAGCCTCAGCAGCACTCCGGTACGCCAGATCGGCCGTATTGTTGTTTTCGCTCAGATGGCAAAGGAAAATGTTGCGCAGGCCCGGATGATGGAATCTTCTTATAGCCGAAGCGCATTCGTCATTGCTCAGATGACCGCAGCCCTGGACTATCCTCATCTTAAGCTCATATGTATAGGGGCCGGACATAAGCATATCCATGTCGTAATTGGACTCCACCACTACGGTATCCGCCCCACGGGCAAGCTCAACCGCTTCATCCGTCATGCGGCCTATGTCCGTCATTATCACGAACCTGCGGCCTTCAGCCTCTATGGCATATCCTACAGTCTGTGTCGCATCGTGGGGCACGACGAAATACCTCACCCTGAAGCCGGCGATCTCAGTCCATACTCCTTCCTCCAGGATCTTCCTGCATGGGCCGATGGTGGACGATGTGAATGTATGGCGGGCAAGGGCACGATGAATATCGGCTGTGGTATATACTGGCTTGCACAGTTTCTTGCAGAACGAACCGAGATGACGTATATGGTCAAGATGGTCATGGGTCACAAGAACGGCGGAAAAGGAAGTCAGATCAAGCCCGTTCTCCTGAAGGGCTTTCTTGAGACGTCTCAGACTTACACCTGCATCAATGATGAGGCCTCCATGTTCTGTACCGAGATAATAACAGTTGCCGCAGCTCCCGCTGGAAAGGCTCATGAACTTAAGCATCTGCTGTCCCCTCCATCCTTAAAGACGGATCCCCGAGAGCCTCTGCAAGCAAGGCTGAAAGATCGGAACCGGGAATATAGTGTACTGCAGGAAGACCGGCAGCAATGGAACCTTCCACATTCGGCATGGAATCATCTATGAAAAGCAGCATGTCGGAAGGAAGTCCGATCTGTTCGACAACTGCCTTGTAGAAGGTCTCTGATGGCTTGAGAGCCTTCATCTGATATGAAAGGAAACACTTCCTGAACACCTTGTCGAGAGGAGCGCCCGCTTCTTCGAAAAGCTGGTATGCCCTGACCATGGTGATGCCGTTGTTGTTGCTCAGCAGATAAAGGTCATATGACTGGCTCATCTTCACCAGAAGCTCCGCCTTATAAGGAGCTATGCCCTCAAGTATATGCCAGAATGCCTTGTCGACATCTTCCGGCACACATCCCTCGGCCGACTCAGAAAGAACAGCCTGACGGAATTCATCCTCAGTAAGCACTCCCCCTTCCAGATCACCTATAATGCCTTTCTGATGGCAGGGATCGAGGAGTTCATCTATTCTGGAATAGCCCAGAATCCTCTTGAAAGCATCCTTGCAACCCTGCATGTCAAGGTCGACAAGGACACCTCCCATATCAAATATTACAGCTTTTCTCTTATTCGTTTTCATCTTCACAATACTTTTTGATCACGCCATAGGCATCCTGCACTCCAAGCTCTCCGGCACGCGACAAGTCTATGCATCCCTTCTCCTTGTCCTTCAGGTAGATCAGGACAAGTCATCTGTTGAAATAGGCGTCACCCATATAAGGATAAAGCTCTATGGCCTTCGTATAATTGTCTATCGAATTTATATGCTCGGCCGACAGACAGTACAGGTTGCCGAGGTTATAGTAGACATACGGTATATCCTTCAGTATTTCAGAGGCCTCCTTGAGGTCTTCGATTGCGTCCGTATAGTCATACTGCCTTGTTATCTGGTCTTTCACACGCGCTCTCGTATTTCCGGTATCATCCATCGAAAGCACCTGCACATTGCTCTGGATCGAAGCGATGAAGTCGATCATCTCGGCACGAAGCACGCCGCGGTTCATGCGATAGAATGCTTCGTAATACCTGGAGAAATCCCCCTTCTGTCGAGCCGCTTCGATAGCCTTGCCATAATAGTCGAGCGAAGAGTTGAACTGTTTCGCATCATAATCGTTCAAGGCCCTCAGGAAGAACTGTTCTGCAGAAGGCTCCCCTGTACCCGTCCATGCAGCCTCTTCAAGCTTTCCGGCCATCTCCGGAGAAAGCTGGACTTCAGAGTTCGTGACATCCGCACCCACAGGCAGCCCGGCCTTGAATCTTGCAATGAGAGGATTCTCGAACTTGTGCTCGAGGGCATAGTTGGTATCATCCTTCACCCCTGTGACTGTAAATTTGTACAGAGGTCTGAGTCTTATGTCTATATCCCTGTGCTGCAGGAGTTCGTCGTTGAAATCCTTCTTTGCAAATTCGGCATCAAGTGAAAGAAGGGCGCTGTACTTCTTTGTCGTATCCGCGAACGATCCTACATCCGTCCTGTTCCTCTCACGATACTCCCTGACCTTCTGCTGCGCCGTGTCATAATCCTTCTTCGAAGCCTTGAAGTCTCCCATCAGGTTCTTGACATATGACCTGTTCATATAGGCCTTGGCAAAGTCTGGATACAGTTCTATGGCCTTGTCGTAATCCTCAAGGGCGTTCTCGTACATTCCCATTTCAATGAAGACCGAAGCCCTGTTGAAGTAGGCCAGGACATTTTCCGGATTGATGTTCAGCACTCTGTCCAGATCGTTCAGAGCCTCGTCATATGCGCCGAGCTGGGCGCTGATCAGTCCTCGGTTATAAAGCGTAAGAGCATTTCCCGGCTCCTCTTTCAGGACACGGTTCAGGTCGTCCATAGCTTCATGGTAACGCTGCTGCTCATAATGCATTATCGCCCTGTTGAAGTAGGCGAATGTATTTGCCGTATCCAGTTCGATAGCCCTGTCCATATCCGCGACGGCCTTGTCATAATCCTTGAGCGAGGCATATACACGGCCCCTTCTGACATAGCCTTCGGGATCGAAGCGGTCCAGCTTGATGGCCTTGTTGTAGTCATTCAGAGCCTTGAGGGTATCACCGAGGAACAGATGGCTCGCTCCCCTGTTCAGAAAGGCCGAAGGGTCTTTCGGTTCCTTCCTTATGTACCTGTCGAAATCCGACACGGCATTCTCGAACTGCCGGGAAAGGAAATAGGTCACTCCGCGGCTGAAATAAAGACCTATTTCACCGGGACGCAGATCTATCGCATGCTGAAGGTCGGCAAGGGCTGCATCGTAGTTTCCGAAACGGCTCTCAGTGATGCCTCTGTAATGGTAACCGGAAGTGAAGACCGGATTGATGCGTACCGACCTGTCGAAATCCTTCTTAGCTCCCCTGAGGTCTCCGAGGTTGTACTTAGCGATTCCCCTGAAGAAGAAGGTCCAGTGGTCGGTGGTGTCGAGCTGCGAGAGTATGTTGAAATTCTCTATGGCCTGAGCATATTTCCCGTCAGCAAGGGCACGTCGTCCACGCATGTAGAAGACATCCTTGTCGTACTGGGCATGAAGCTCGAGCATGCCTGCACATAAGAGCAGACAGACGGCGAGGATATTCTTCAATAGTTTATGCATATATTTTTCTGCAATTGCTTATTTTTTATTAAATTTGGCAGTTTATTCGACACGCCAAAACGTGCGAAGTTACAAATATAGACATTTTCCATGGTCATAAGGACAAAAAACATAAAAAAATTCATAAAGACAGCCATCTGCCCTGTCATAGCCATTCTTCTCGGTGCAGGGACTGCGTCAGCGCAGAATGTATGGGTAAGGGAGCATGAGCCGGCAAGGAATCTGATCACCGAAGAAAGACTGGAAAGAGAGATCAGTTTCCTCAGCGACAGCCTCTGTCAGGGCCGAGGCACAGGAACGGCAGGAGGGGCGTCAGCAGCTTTCTGGATCCACAGGAAATTCGAGAATGCGGGCCTGCTCAAGTTCGACGGTTCATATGCCAGAAGGGTCTGGATCAGCAATGACCTGATAGGACATAACATCATGGGCATGATGCCCGGTTCCCACAAGAAGAAAAGCGACAGATACATAATAATCGGAGCACATTACGACCACATAGGCATTCTGGACGGAAAGATGTACCCTGGAGCGGATGCGAATGCCTCCGGAGTCGTGGCCATGACCAGTCTTGCGGAGATGATGGCTCTGATGAAGAAGGACGGAAGGACCTACGGATGCAACATCATCTTCGTGGCCTTCGATGCCAAGGAACACAGCATGGCAGGTTCCGAAGCCTTATGGAAGCTCCTTGATTACGGTCTGCTGAAAGACCCTGTTTCAGGCAGGAAGATAACCTCGGACAAGATCGAATTCATGGTGAACATAGACCAGATCGGAAGCACGAAGTCCCCGATAAGCAGCAGACAGGACTTCGTGATCATGCTTGGCAACGATTCCCTGAAGCCTGAACATCAGGATGTCATAACAGATGTGAACAGATTCTACAGTCTCCATATGGACATAGGCCTGAGCTATTACGGAAGCGAGAACTTCACGAAAGTCTTCTACCGCCTGTCAGACCAGAAGGTGTTCGTCGACAACGGGATTCCGGCCGTATACTTCACTTCCGGCATAACCATGAACAACAACAAGACATATGACAAGGCTCCGTCACTGAACTATCCGGTCCTTCAGAAAAGAATCCATCTGATATATCACTGGATAGACAGGATGATCTGATAAAATCATTATATTTGTAGATTAAGACAACTTTAAGTCCTTGAAATGAAAGCATTCTGGAGAGTACTCAAGCGCTTTGCCGCCCCATATAGGAAATATCTTGCAGGTTCGGTGGTCCTGAACCTCTTTTCAGCCGTATTCAACATCTTCTCGTTCGCCCTTCTCATACCCATACTGAACATTCTGTTCAAGATGGATTCAACTGTGTATGAATTCATTCCATGGGACGGAGTTCCTGACAAGGAGCAGCTGATGAACAATTTCTACTATTACGTAAGCCAGATGATAGACAGGTTCGGCGGATCCACAGCCCTTCTGCTTCTGGGTCTCATATTCGCAGGAATGACCGTGCTGAAGACAGGCTGCTACTTCGCGTCCTCGGCTGTCATGGTCCCTCTCAGGACCGGTATAGTAAGGGATATCAGGACAATGGTCTACAACAAGCTCCTCAGCCTTCCGATGGGTTTCTTCTCGAAGCAGAAGAAGGGAGACATCATTGCGAGAATGAGCGGAGACGTGACAGAGATAGAAGTTTCGATAATCAGTTCTCTCGACATGCTGATAAAGAACCCTATCCTTATCATCTGCTACTTTTCAGCCTTGATATATCTCAGCTGGGAACTTACCCTTTTCACTGTCACCGTAGTTCCGGCCATGGCATGGGGAATGAGCGCGATAGGAAAGAAGCTCAAGAGGAAATCACTTGAAGCCCAGGAGAAATGGAGCGACACCATGGCACAGCTCGACGAGACCCTCGGCGGCCTGAGAGTGATCAAGGCCTTCATCGCGGAAGACAAGATGAAGGAGAGGTTCTTCAATACTGCAGACCAGTACAGGAGGGCTTCGGCAAAGGTAGCGGTACGTCAGGCGTCAGCACATCCTGTAAGCGAACTTCTCGGCTCCATCATGATCATGATCGTGCTCTGGTTCGGAGGTACACTCATACTCAGCGACCACGCCCCAATCGACGCATCCACCTTCATTTTCTACATGACCATACTCTACAGCGTGCTTGCCCCTCTCAAGGAATTTTCAAAGGCGAGCTACAACATCCCTAAGGGACTCGCTTCGATGGAAAGGGTCGACAAGATCATGAACGCGGAGAACGACATAAGGGAGCCGGAAAACCCTGCCGCATTGAAAGGATTCAACGACAGGATTGAGTTCAAGGGAGTCTTCTTCAGCTATGAGGAAGGCAAGGAAATCCTGCATGACATTTCCCTCGAAGTACCTAAGGGCAAGACAGTCGCCCTTGTCGGCCAGTCCGGTTCAGGCAAGTCCACCCTTGTGGATCTCATTCCACGCTACTATGACGTGCAGAAGGGATGCATCACTCTCGACGGCACAGACATCAGGAACTTCAGGGTCAAGGACCTCAGGAGCCTGATAGGAAACGTGAATCAGGAGGCGATACTTTTCAATGACACCATATTCAACAACATAGCCTTCGGAGTGGAAGATGCGACCATGGAAGAAGTTATCGCCGCAGCAAAGATCGCCAATGCACATGACTTCATCATGGAGAAGGAAGAAGGATACATGACCAACATCGGAGACCGCGGAAGCAAGCTGTCGGGAGGCCAGAGACAGAGAATCAGCATAGCCCGCGCCATCCTCAAGAATCCTCCTGTCCTCATCCTCGACGAAGCGACATCAGCTCTCGACACCGAGTCCGAAAAGATAGTTCAGGAAGCCCTTGACAGGCTCACATCGACAAGAACCACGATTGCCATCGCCCACAGGCTGTCTACAATCAGGAATGCGGATATGATCTGCGTGCTGCACGAAGGAAAGATCGTGGAAAGAGGCAGACATGAGGAGCTCCTGGCTCTTGACGGATATTACAAGAAACTTAACGACATGCAGGCATTATGATGAAAAGCATAAACATTCCTTATATATCAGGGCTGGAAGCCCTTCCGTTCGATGAAATGGACAAGGTCATGGAGCTGAAGGCTGCAAAGGACTTCATAAGTGAAGTGAACTGGCAGGAATACCCATACAAGCCGACAGCAGCGCTCAGGGTAGCACGCAGCAGTACCCATCTGGTCATCATGTATAATGTAAGAGGACTTGACCTCAGGGCAGCAGCTCTCGAGGACAACGGTCCAGTATGGGAGGACAGCTGCTGCGAGTTCTTCGTATCCCATCCTTCAGACGGCACCTACTACAACTTCGAGCTCAACTGCATCGGAACCCTTCTTGCATCCAAGAGACGTTCACGCGAAGATGCGGACATGTTCTCATCAGACCAGCTTGCAAGGATAATCCGTCACAGTTCCATCGAGAGGAGACCTTACGACGAAAACGGGGAAATACGCTGCTGGAGCACGGCTCTCTGCATACCTTTCGACCTGATAGGCCTGGACGGCGAGGCTCTTCCTGCCGGAATAAGGGCAAATTTCTACAAATGCGCAGACCTTACGGTCCATCCTCATTTTCTAAGCTGGAACAGGATAGAGATTCCTTCCCCAGACTTCCACAGGCCTGACTTTTTCGGTGAACTGACATTCTGATGAAGCGCAGGATCCTATACATAACGGCGTTCTGCATATATATCGGCGCCATTCTTTACCTCTGTCTGACGAAGCCCGACAATCTTCCCCAGACAGAATTCCTGATATTCGGCCTTCCTGCAGACAAGGTGGCCCACTTCACCATGTTCCTTCCTTTTCCCATACTGATGTACCTGATGTTCTTCGACAGGTCAAGAAGCAGATGGAAGGATATGCTGATTCTTGTCGCCGCCATAGCTCTGGGAATCGGTGCCGCTTTCGGGACAGAATATCTGCAGGCGCTGACCCAGTACCGAAGTTCAGACATAAACGACACCTTTGCAGACATGAAAGGACTTTCAACAGGCGCCCTGATAGTCTTCACCCACATTCTACTAAGAAAACGAACCGCATGAAAAGATCTATAAGATATATTTCCATTCTCGCCGCTTTCCTGACACTTGGCGTCAGCAGCCGCGCGCAGAGCGCAATGATCAGGGATTTCAAGCCGGTGTGCGACTCCCTGAACACTCTTCTGATGGAACGCAACGGGATAGCTTCACCGAAGCTGAGCCTCAACGCCATCATGAAGAGAGGCAACACTCTCGACTTCTATTTTACCCAGTCCCTCTGCGATTGTCCATGGCATGAAGGCGACCCCGAATGGTTCATCCAGCAGTTGAACGACCTTATCCCTGAGAAATACAGCAGTTACTCCATAGGTAACGTCACCACAAAGAAACTCACTCTCGACAAACTTGTAACCCCGAGATTAGGCTTTGACGGCACCCCATCCGAAACGGCAGGCAGGACCGGGAATCCGGAAGTCAGGCAGCTCGTTGAAGAAGTCGATGGCATAGCCTTCCCGAAAGGTCTGGACGGAAGACATATAGCAGTCTGGCAGAGTCACGGAAGGTATTTCGACAGGGCCAATGAGAAGTGGGAATGGCAGAGGCCTTGCCTTTTCCAGACCGTGGAGGACATGTTCACCCAGAGCTTCGTTCTCCCCTACCTCGTTCCTATGCTTGAAAATGCAGGAGCCTATGTCCTGCTTCCACGTGAAAGGGATGTGCAGAGAAACGAAGTCATAGCTGACAACGACCCTTCATGCGGAGCCCGCGGCAATGCTGACTACGAGGAAAGCGGTTCATGGTCTGACGCAGGAAAGGGTTTCGCTGACAAGAAACCGGCATATTCCGGTATCGAGAATCCTTTCACCATGGGAACAGCCAGAAAGGTATCCTGCGCAGCTGCCGGCTCCGAGACTGCCCGGATAGTATGGAGACCGGATATTCCTGAACGTGGGGAATACGCCGTCTACGTATCATACAAGTCCCTCGAGAACAGCACGTCAGCAGCTTCATATACCGTGAGCCACCTCGGAGGAAAGAGCAGCTTTGCTGTGAACCAGAAGATGAGCGGAAGCACCTGGGTATATCTCGGAACCTTCCTTTTCGATGAGGGTACCGAGGGTCATGTCAGCCTCAGCAATGCCGCACCGGAGGGATATGCTTTCGAGGAAGGCAAGGTCGTGACGGCAGATGCGGTACGCTTTGGCGGCGGAATGGGAAACATAGAATGCGCCGGAAACATGTGCGAGCCCGAGGTCTCGGGTATGGCAAGATCGGCTGAAGGTGCAAGATACTGGCTCCAGTGGGCCGGAATATCACCTGAAATATTCAGCCAGAACGACGGGGAGAACGACTATCGCGACGACTTCATGTCAAGAGGTGACTGGGTCGAGTGGATAAGCAGAGGCTCATCAATGAACCCTTCTACAAAACCAGGCCTCGGCATTCCTGTCGACCTCTCATTAGGTTTCCACTCCGATGCGGGAGTCACACCGAACGACTCTATTGTAGGAACCCTTGCCATCTATACCCTTCGCTCTGAGGGTACTGACAAGCTTCCCAACGGGGAAAGCAGAAGCGGAAGCCGCGAATATGCAGATCTAGTACAGAGCCAGATAGTCAATGACATACGCACAGACTTCGAGCCTCAGTGGAGCAGGCGCTGGATCTGGGACAGATCTTACCGCGAATCCCGCACTCCATCATGCCCGGCAATGCTCCTCGAGCTCCTTTCGCATCAGAATTTTGCGGACATGAAATACGGACTCGACCCGAAGTTCCGCTTCACTGTCAGCAGGGCCGTCTACAAAGGCATGCTCAAATATCTCAGCAACAGATACGGATGTGAATATGTCGTGCAGCCTCTTCCGGTCGAATCCATAGGAGTTTCATTTGCCGGAAACGGAAAGGCTTCGGTCACATGGTCTGCCGCCGTCGATGAAATAGAGCCGACAGCGGTTCCGGAAGGCTTCATCCTCTATACCAGAGTGGATGACGGAGGGTTCGACAACGGGCGTATCCTCACGTCATGCAGCAGGTCGGGAAAAGGATATTCAGCAGAAGTGGATATAAAGCCGGGACATATCTACAGCTTCCGCATCGCCGCCTACAATCAGGGAGGACGCAGTTTCCCGTCAGAAACAGTGAGCATAGGTATGCCGTCCGGCAGCACTCTTGACAAGAAGATATTGATTGTCAACAACTTCGACCGCATAAGCGGCCCTACATTCATCGATACTCCGGACTATGCAGGCTTCCAGACAAGCCAGGACAGCGGAGTGCCGCATATGAGGGACATAGCATATATCGGTGAAATGTACCAGTTCAGAAGGGAGCTCGAATTCCAGTCCAACGACAACCCTGGTTTCGGAGGTTCATACACAGACATGGCAGGCGAACTTGTGGCAGGAAACACCTTCGACTATCCTTATGTTCATGGAAAGGCCGTTCTGAGCGCCGGCTATCCGTTCTACTCATGCTGCAACGACACATTCTGCAGCGACAGCACATACATGCAGCAGGCCTGGGCGGCAGACATCATCTGCGGAAAACAGGTTACGACCGTCACCGGAAACAAAAAGACAGAATACACCGTTTTCCCTGCAAGCCTCCAGAAAGCCCTCAGGGCCTTCACTTCCAAGGGCGGCCACCTTCTCGTCAGCGGCTCATACATAGCGACAGATATCTGGGACCAGGTCTATCCGGTACAGACAGACAGCCTGTTCAGGGTCGAGTCAAAGAAATTCGCCCAGAAGGTTCTCGGCTACAAGTGGGGTGCGAACTTCGGAAGCAGCAGAGGCACGGCACGTCCTGCTCCGAACAAGGTCTTCCCTACCCTCGCCAACGGAAAATACAGTTTCCACAACGAAATGAACGACGAATGCTACTGCATAGAAGCTCCGGACGGTCTGGTACCGGCCTCACGCAAAGGAGCGATAATCATGAGATATGCCGACACAAATGTCCCTGCTGCCATCTGTCATCAGGGTGAGTCATACCGGACCGTATGCTTCGGTTTCCCTCTTGAAACACTTAAGGAAGAAGAACATATACAGAGACTGATTACAGCAACCCTTCAATATTTCAACAAATGACAACACGAGAATCTGAAATCATCAGCCTTATCAGAAAGGAAGTAAAGCCTGCACTCGGCTGCACTGAACCTATTGCCGTAGCCCTTGCTGTAGCGAAGGCTATGGAAATCATGGAAGAGAAAGTTTCGGGACTTGATTCTTCATGGAGGCATGAACCTGTCTACAGAATCAATGTTCTGGTCAGCGGAAACATCCTCAAGAACGGAATGGGAGTAGGAATCCCCGGTACGGGAATGGTGGGTCTGCACATTGCAGCCGCACTTGGAGCCGTCTGCGGAAAATCTTCTTACGGTCTTGAAGTTCTCAATGACCTTGATGACGCATCGATCAGCAGGGCGAAATCCATTGTTGAAGAGAAGGGAGTGGAGATCGGTCTGGCTGAAACCGACAAGAAGCTGTATGTCGAGGCCAGCATCGAACATAACGACGGTCACCGTTCATGTGCTGTAATAGCTGACGACCATGACAGGATAGTGGAGACATCTTTTGACGGCTGTGTCATGTCCTCAGTCTCGGAAAAATGTCAGGCTGAATCGGAGCCTCAGAAAAGCACTCTTGACTACAAGCTGACAGTCAAGGAGATAGACGAGTTCACGCGCAATGTGGCATACGAAGACATCGCTTTCATACTCGAGTCCAGAACCTTGAACCTCGCCCTTGCCAAAGAGGGACTGAAAGGCAGCTACGGCCTTAAGGTAGGCTATGCAATCAATCTGGAGTGCAACAAGGAAGTGTTCGGAGACGATTTCCTCAGCATGGCCATGTCACTTACTGCAGCCGCGTCCGATGCCAGAATGGCCGGATGCACTCTGGCTGCAATGAGCAACTCCGGCAGCGGAAACCAGGGAATCACTGTGACAATGCCTGTAATAGCCTATTCGATCAAATACGGTACAACCGATGAGCAGCTTGCCCGTGCCCTTGTGATGAGCCACCTCATAGCCATCCACATCAAGGGCTATCTCGGAAAGCTCTCTGCCCTGTGCGGCTGCGTAATCGCCTCTACCGGAGCATCCTGCGGCCTCGTATATCTCCGTGGCGGCGACTATGAACAGATCTGCTCCGCCATCAAGAACATGATCGGAAACATCACAGGAATGGTCTGCGACGGAGCCAAGGTAGGCTGCGCAATGAAAGTGGCCTCCGGAGTATCCAGCGCCCTTCAGTCCGCAGTCCTCGCCCGTGAAGGCCTCTGCATATCAGAGCACGACGGAATCATCGAGAAAGACATCGAAAAGACAATCCGGAATCTCGGCCGTATAGGCTCTGTCGGAATGCAGAACACCGACAACATGATTCTGGACATCATGGTCTGCAAGTAAATCAGCATAATTGCAATCGGAAGGAGAAATGTTATGGAAAGAATTTCATTGAAACAGGTTTATTTCGGAGGGGTTACTGTTCAGGTTCCTGAAGTATGGGAAGTCGAGACTGAGGTTTTCGAGGAGTTTGAAGGAGCTGAATCCTATGGAATCGACATAAATGCGACAGGTAACGATGTACGCAGCGTGAACATCAGCTACGGTGCTATGCCAGAGGGTTCTGATGCTTATGCGGAGGCATGCGGAACCTATGAGGAGATCATGGAAGAGGAGGACATGGATGTCGATGGCGAGCCTATCATGACGTTCAGGTTCAAGGGATTCGATGCATATGGCTTTACCTTGGCCACTGATGAGGGGCTGCCTTGCTTCTTCCTTTGCGCAGATGTACGTTCGGGAGATAAATACAAGCTCCTTACCGTGCTGAGCTGTGCAGCGAACGATGAGGAGCTTGAAAGTCTTGTAAAGTTTGTGGAAGAATACCTCGAAGTGGAGTAAGACTTCCACAGACTGTCCTATTTCATAAGTCTGAGTCCTATACGTCCCCGGTCGAGGTCGACGGAAACGACAGTCACCTTTACCTGCTGACGGAGCTTGAGAACCTTTGACGGATCGGCCATTCCCTTCACTCCCATCTGGGAAGCATGGATGAGGCCGTTCTGTTTTATTCCTATATTGACAAAGGCTCCGAAGGCTGTTATGTTCGTTACTATGCCCGGCAGTTCCATTCCTGTCTTAAGGTCTTCGATAGTGCGGATATCGTGGGCGAATTCGAATTCCTGAGCGCTTTCACGAGGATCCCTTCCAGGCTTGCGCAGCTCCTTGAGTATGTCATTGATGGTCGGAAGGCCGAAATCACCGTCAACATAGTCCTCAGCTGAAATCTTTGAACACAGATCAGCATTCCCGACAAGTTCACGGGTCGACACGCCCAGATCCCGGGCCATCCTGTCTACGATATGGTAGGCCTCAGGATGAACTGCTGAATTGTCAAGAGGATTATCCGCGCCATGTATACGGAGGAAGCCCGCGCACTGCTCGAAAGCCTTATCTCCGAGCCTCTTTACTTTCAGCAGCTGCCTGCGGGATGTATATGCTCCGTTCTGCGTCCTGTATTCGACAATGTTCTCGGCAAGCGAAGGGCCGATTCCGGAAACATAGCTCAACAGATAACTACTTGCAGTATTGAGGTTTACGCCGACAGTATTCACACAGCTTTCCACCGTATTGTCAAGAGTCTCATGCAGAAGATTCTGGTCCACATCATGCTGATACTGACCCACTCCAAGAGACTTCGGATCAATCTTGACAAGCTCGGCAAGCGGATCCATCAGACGGCGGCCTATCGAAACGGCACCGCGCACGGTCACATCATAGTCCGGAAACTCTGCACGTGCCACATCTGAGGCTGAATAAATCGAAGCTCCGTCCTCACTGACGGTAAACACACGGACACCTGAAGGAAGAGGGACACGCTTGATGAAATCTTCGGTTTCACGACTTGCCGTACCGCTTCCTATCGCAATGACCTCAATTCCATATTTCTGAACCATACCCGACACTGCCTGAATCGATTTCACTTTCTCGCTGACAGGAGGATGCGGGAATATGGCTTCATTGTGAAGCAGATTTCCCTGCTCGTCCAGACACACGACCTTGCAGCCTGTCCTGAAGCCCGGATCAATCGCCAGCACGCGTTTCTGTCCGATAGGCGGAGCAAGCAGAAGCTGACGGAGATTCTCCCCGAATATCCTTATCGACTCTATATCAGCCTTTTCCTTGGCTTCCTTGAAGACTTCATTGGATATGGACGGCTCCAGAAGACGTTTGAAAGAGTCGTCTATGGCAAGATGAATATGCTCCGCAAGAGCCGCGGAAGGATAACGTCTTTCCTGACAGAAGTCATAATAGAGCTTCTTGCCGCATTTCTCCGGATCTGCATCTATCTTCACCGACAGGTAGCCTTCGTCCTCAGCACGGAGAATGGCAAGAAGACGGTGAGGGGCGATACGCTCCAGCGACTCGCTGTAGTCGAAGTAACTCTTGTATTTCATTGCCTCGGGACCTGTTGCCTTTTTTGTCGCCTTGGTGACGATGCGTCTGGTTCTGAAGATCTGACGAAGGGTCTCGCGCACGGAAGCAGTCTCGCTCAGACGCTCGGCTATTATGTCACGCGCACCGGCAAGGGCATCATCGACCGTCTCCACCTTGTCAGAGAGGTACTTGCGTGCCTCGACTGAAGGATCTGCAACAGCTACCTGGAACATCCTGTCTGCAAGCGGCTCCAGACCGGCTTCCTTGGCGATTGTCGCGCGGGTGCGGCGCTTAGGGCGGTAAGGCAGGTAGAGGTCCTCTATCTCACGGGCATCTGTACTCAGTTCTATACGTTCACGAAGCCCGTCAGTGAGGGCTCCGGCCTGGGAAATGGTCTCGATAATGGTCTGCTTGCGTTTTTCCATTTCCGCAAAGACATCTGTCCAATGGCGTATCTCAGCGACAGCCACCTCATCAAGACCTCCGGTCCTTTCCTTCCTGTAACGGCTGATGAAAGGGATGGTAGCCCCTTCCTCAAAAAGAGCGGCACAGTTCTCGACCTGCCACTCCCGTACATCCAGCCTTCCGGCAATAAACTTTATATATATATTCTTCATATTTCAAAAATCATATCCCGTCAATCATGCGACACCTGCTTAAGCTGATCACGATAAGCCGAGAAAATCTTGGACTTCGAGACAAAGCCCACATAGGTTCTGTCACTCTCCACGACAGGCAGGTTCCAGGCCCCTGTCTGCTCGAACTTCTTCATCACACTGTCCATCTTCTCATCCACATACACATAAGCCGGAGCCGACTTCATGAAATTGAACACATGCAGACTCTTGTAAAGATCCTTCTTGAACATATCGCGCCTGATATCCTCAAGCGACACGAAGCCCTGGAAATGATTCCTTGAATCCACGACAGGGAAAATGTTCCTCGTCGACTTGGAAACCACATCGACAAGTTCTCCGAGTGTGGCATCGATCCTGACAGTATGGAAATCGGCCTCGACCAGATCGTTGGTCTTCAACAGTGTAAGCACAGCCTGGTCGCTGTCATGGGTAAGAAGTTCTCCCCTCTTTGCGATTCGCTTGGTATAGATCGAATAAGGCTCGATGGCCCTTGTAACTGCATATGAGATGGTGGAAGTGAGGATCAGAGGAATGAGCAGGTCATAGCCTCCGGTCATGTCCGCTATAAGGAAGATCGCCGTCATAGGTGCCTGCATGACACCGGCCATAAGGCCTGCCATGCCGACAAGCACGAAGTTCTGCTCAGGTACGACGGCACCGCCTCCTATAAGATTGATGGTCCTCGACACGACGAAACCGGCAATGGCGCCGATGAACAGAGTAGGTCCGAAAGTACCTCCGACTCCGCCTCCTGCATTGGTGAACGACATGGAGAACACCTTGAGCAGCAGGACAAGAAGGAAGAAGACAGGAACAAGCCACGATGTCCTGAGGAAGAAGGCCAGCACAGTCTGACCGTCCAGATTGACGGTTCCTCCGTTGAGAAGCTCATGCAGATACTCGTATCCCTCACCGAAGAGCGGAGGGAAAAGGAAGATGAGAAGACCGAGGCACGAGGCCGAGATGCCCCATCTTACAAACGGCTTTTCAATGCTCTTTATCTTATCCTCCAGCCACAGGGTCATCCTCGTGAAATACACCGAGCATGCAGCACAGAACAGACCCAGAACTATGTAGAACGGGATGTTGTTCATCGCAAACGGCGAGAGAGTACATTCGAAAGGAGGGGCTCCGCCGAGGAAGATGTACGAGATTACCGTTGCCGAGATGGTCGAAAGAAGCAGCGGAAGGATGGATGACATGGAGATGTTGAAAAGCAGGATCTCCAAAGTGAAGAGCACACCTGCGAGAGGGGCCTTGAATATGCCGGCAACCGCTCCTGCCGCGCCACAACCGAGAAGTATGGTCATGTTCTTGTACGACAGGCCCATGTATCTGGCCACATTGGATCCTATGGCCGCTCCTGTATATACTATCGGCGCCTCCGCTCCCACCGATCCTCCGAATCCGATCGTGACGGAAGATGCCAGCATCGAAGACCACATGTTGTGCGGTCTGATCTTGGATTCGTTCTTTGAAACCGCCACAAGAACCTTCGTCACTCCGTGACCGATGTTGTCCTTCACGATATACTTGACGAAGAGCATGGCCAGAAGCATACCGATACCCGGATATACCAGATACAGGAAGTTATAGGCCTCACCATCGAACCATGAAGTAAGTGAATGATGGATGAACTCGATGGCAAGCTTGAGGATGACGGCTGCCAGTCCGCAGGCTATACCTACGAAAAGAGACAGAACGATCATCACATCCCTCTCGGACATCTTCTGAACAAGACGCCTCAAAGGAGAGATAATACCTGCTATGATGGTTTTGGCTCTCATGGTTTTTTAACGATACCCCCGAAAGCTATGGGCTGTCGGGGGCATCTCTATTCCTTATAAAATGTTATTCTGCGTCTGCAGCGTCATCATCTCCGTTAGAGTACTGGGAGATGTTGTCATCAGGGATTGTCTCACCGTCGTTTCCGTCATTGTCATCTCCGTCATCTCCGTCAAGCCAGCGTTCAATATCCTCTGCATCGTCTGTCTTGACCTTGATCTTAACAAGATATATCGCCGATGGTATCTCGATCGTCACTGCATAGAAGTTTGTTCCGTCCGGCTTGTCATACTTCACCAGATCCGGAAAATAATCACTGTATCCCTTCGGATACTTCTCCGCAAATGCCGCAGCCAACTCCTCTGACATATTCTCATAGCTGCAGACAGCTCTTTTCTTCTGATTAGGTGCCATATTATTTTTTAATGGTTTAGTATTTCAGTTTTGAATCCGGGTGCAATTATAGGACATTTTTTTTGAATAGAAGAACATTCAGGGGACTTTTTGCGAAAAAAGTTATCCACATCAGATTTATTCGGTAAAACTGATTAAATTTGTAATATGCAAAAGTATTAATAGCCAATGGGAAAGAGAAAATTCGACACATGCTTCTTCGAAAGATACGCTCAGATAACCCTCGAGACACTTCTGGGAAGCCATTATTCCGCCCTCGTGAATGAAGACAGACCGGACCTGCAGATGCCTGACAGGAGCCTCGGCATTGAAGTGACAAGGGCCATGGAACCGAGGAAGGATGTCGCGAACGCCCTGCTTAAAGAGATGGCCGGCCTCGACATCAAGGAGGAAGACAGAGAGGAGGTCGGACATATCATCGAGAGCGGTTACGGCTACGGACTTCAGGACGGAAAATACATAGGACATATAGAGTACGAATACTGGGCCCTCGCCCAGCCTCTGCGCAGAATAATCGAAAGCAAGGTGAGCAAGGTAGGATCGGGATTCTACGGAGAATTCGACGAATACGGCCTCTACATCTTCTGCAAGGACAATCTTTCCGAAGAGGAAGTGCTTCTCACCATGGAATATACAAGCGACCTCCAGAGGAATCTGGACGTCAGATATTCGACCATGTATCTGTCTCTGATAGACCGCCTGTACGTATGCGACCTGACAGATGTCGACAGGGTGCTGCACCCTACAAAATGCACATCCTACGAGATAACCCGTAAGATGTGCAAGGATTTCTTTCTTGGATCTCTGGACTACAGATTTGCAGTGCGTGAAGCCACTTCACCTGCAACCTTGGCATAGTTCTCCGTACTGTCTGCGAAAAGTATTCCGCGAGAAGAATTGATGAGAAGGCCGCCATGGTCGTTTGCTCCATGAGCAATGACCTCTTCTGCAGAGCCTCCCTGTGCACCTACACCCGGAACAAGGAAGAAGTTGTCAGGACAGAAGCTGCGGAGCTCCTCGAGTTTGTCAGCCTTTGTAGCACCGACGACAAACATCATGTTGTCAGGAGTTGAAATCTCCATCATCTCCTCCATGACTGCCTGATAAAGAGGCTTTCCATCCTTCTGGGCAAGCTGGAACTGGAAGGCTGAGGCATTGGATGTAAGAGCCAGCACGATAGCCCACTTATCCTTGTATTCAAGGAACGGAGTGACGCTGTCCGCACCCATGTAAGGAGCGATTGTCACTGCATCGAAATCCATCTCCTCGAAAAAGGCCTTGGCATACATCTTCGCTGTGTTTCCTATATCTCCCCTCTTGGCATCCGCAATCAGGAATATTTCAGGATAATGAGTACGGATATAGTCCACAGTCGCATCGAGAGCCCTCATTCCGTCTATTCCGTAGCACTCATAGAATGCAAGATTAGGCTTATAGGCCACACAATGTGCAGCTGTCGCATCTACTATCGCCTTGTTGAACTCTACTATCGAGCGTGCCTTTCCCTTGAAAAGCTCGCCCTTGACAGCCATCTCACCCTTGTTTGCGAGGGCCTTGACATGTTCCGGCATCTTGTTGTAATCCACGTCCAGACCGACGCACAGCATGCTCTTCTTGGCCTGGATCTGCTGATATAATTCCTTTCTGTTCATGATCGATTATATATAAGGTCTTCCGCTAATAGTATCTGTAGAATAAAGCAATGGCCTCCATGCCGGCAAAAAGCTGCTTCAGGAGGTAACTTTCGTTAGGCGAATGAATGGTATCCCTCTCAAGACCGAAGCCCATGAGAAGCGGATCGATGCCGAGAATCCTCTGAAGATCCGCAAGGATAGGAATGGAACCGCCTCCACGCGAAGGCACAGGCTCGATTCCGTAGACCTCTGTCATAGCCTTCTCTGCAGCCTTGTAGGCCGGTGAGGATATAGGGATGAGGAAACCGTCACCGCCATGATGAGGGATGACCTCGACTTTCACATAATCAGGAGCGATGGCCTTGAAATGCTCGGTGAAGAGCCTTGTTATTGTCGCGCTGTCCTGATTAGGGACAAGCCTCATCGAAATCTTCGCATGAGCTACAGAAGGAAGGACAGTCTTGGCGCCTTCTCCCGTATAGCCGCCCCAGATGCCGTTCACATCCAGACACGGACGTATTCCTGTGCGCTCGAGGGTCGTGTAGCCGGCCTCGCCCTTTACCTCCTTGATATCAAGGAACTCCTTGTATTCCTCCATGTCGAAAGGAGCGCGTGAAAGCTTCGCCCTGTCCTCAGCAGAGAGTTCCACGACATCATCGTAGAATCCCTTGACTGTAATATGGCCATCCTTGTCGATAAGGGACGATATCATATCGCAGAGGACATTGATCGGATTGGCCACCGCGCCGCCGTAATGACCTGAATGAAGATCCTTGTTAGGGCCCGTAACCTTCACCTCGACATATGAGAGGCCACGCATGCCGCAGTTAATGGAAGGAACTGATTCAGAGATCATTGTAGTATCTGAAACAAGGATGATGTCTGCTGCGAGACGCTCCTTGTTCTCAGATGCCCAGGCAGCAAGGGACGGGCTGCCTATCTCCTCCTCGCCCTCGAGGATGAACTTGACGTTATGTTTGAGTTCTCCCCCGCGTACCATGAACTCGAAAGCCTTGATGTGCATGAAAAGCTGGCCTTTGTCATCGTTTGCACCACGGGCATAGATGGCTCCATCACGGATTTCGGGTTCGAACGGATCTGAATGCCAGAGCTCTATCGGATCCACCGGCTGGACATCGTAATGTCCGTATACAAGGACGGTAGGAAGCGACGGATCCACAGTCTTCTGTCCGAAAACGACCGGATGTCCCTTTGTAGGATAAACGGCAGCCTCATCGGCACCGGCTTCCATAAGAAGCTCCACAAGTCTTTCAGCGCAACGCTGCATGTCAGGCTTATGCTGCTCGAGGGAGCTCACTGACGGGATTCTGAGAAGAGAGAAAAGTTCCTCAAAGAATCTCTCCTTATTAGTTTCAATGTATTGTTTCATGGTCTTATGATTTTGCAAGTTTTTCCTTTGCATATTTCAGGGTAAGATGGAAGGTCTTCTTATTTGAAGACGGTGCATCATACATTGCATCAGTCATGATGGCCTCACAGATGGAGCGCAGGCCTCGGGCTCCAAGCTTGTTCTCAATGGACGTATCGACTATGAGATCGAGGACTTCAGGGTCGACGGTCAACTTGATTCCGTCAAGCTCGAACATCTTTTCATACTGACGCATGAGAGCATTCTTCGGCTCGGTAAGAATCCTCTTGAGAGCATCTCTGTCAAGATGGTCAAGATAGGTTATGACCGGAAGTCGTCCGATGATCTCAGGAATGAGTCCATACGAGCGAAGATCCTGAGCCTCAACATATTTCAAAAGATTATTCTTATCTATCTGCTGCCTGTTGGCTGCACCGAAGCCTATGACCTGGGTATTGAGCCTTTGGGCGATCCTGCGTTCGATACCCTCAAATGCACCTCCGCAGATGAAGAGGATGTTCTGAGTGTTCACATGCAGGAACTCCTGCTCCGGATGCTTTCGTCCTCCCTTAGGCGGCACGTTCACGACATTGCCCTCGAGAAGCTTCAACATGGCCTGCTGCACTCCCTCTCCCGAAACGTCACGTGTTATGGAAGGATTGTCGCTCTTTCTCGCGATCTTGTCGATCTCATCTATGAAGACGATACCCCTTTCCGCTCTGGCCACATCGAAATCAGCCTCCTGAAGCAGTCTTGTAAGTATGCTCTCCACATCCTCTCCCACATATCCTGCTTCTGTAAGGACAGTAGCGTCAACGATAGTGAAAGGCACATTGAGCATCTTTGCTATCGTCTTGGCCATCAGCGTCTTACCTGTACCGGTAGGGCCCACCATCAGGATGTTGGACTTTTCAAGTTCAAGATCGGAAGAGGACTCGAGATTATTGTTCACCCTCTTGTAATGGTTGTATACCGCCACCGACAGAAGTTTCTTCGCACGGTCCTGACCGATCACATACTGATCCAGAAACGCATGAATATCCTTCGGCTTATGCTGCATCTCGATCTTTCCCATCGGTCTGGCCTGGGAGCCTTCCGCTTCGCGTACATAATCGTCTGCGAGTCTGACACAGTCCGAACAGATGCATGCATCAAGTCCCTGAAGCAGAAGCGGAACCTCCTTCTCGCTCCTGCCGCAGAACATACAGTATCTTGTCTGTTTCTTGGCCATATCCTATTTCTTCTTTCTTAGGATCTCGTCGATCATTCCATACTCCAGAGCCTCCTGCGAAGTCATCCAGAAATCTCTGTCACCATCGGCATAGATCTTCTCAAGCGGCTGACCGGAATGCTCGGAAATAATAGTGTACAGCTCCTTCTTGGTCTTCTCGATCTCCTGGGCAGCAATGAGGATGTCAGATGCCTGTCCTCTTGCACCTCCCAGAGGCTGATGGATCATCACCTTTGAATGCGGAAGAGCAGACCTCTTGCCAGGGGCTCCTGCGCAAAGCAGGACCGAACCCATGGAAGCAGCCATTCCTGTACAGATAGTAGCCACATCAGGCTCTATCAGCTGCATTGTATCGTATATGCCGAGACCTGAAGAAACCACTCCGCCCGGGGTATTGAGATACAGCGATATGTCGCTGCTGCTGTCATTTGATGCAAGGAAAAGAAGCTGAGCCTGGATTATGTTCGCCACATCGTCGTCGATAGGGACACCGAGAAAGATGATCCTGTCCATCATCAGACGGCTGAACACATCCATCGAAGCCACATTGAGCTTGCGTTCCTCGATAATTGTAGGATTGATGTATCCGTCCATCACAGACTCATATCTGTGCAGGGTCATCGAACTGATGCGGTGGTCAAGTCTTGCGTATTTCTCAAATTCCTTATTCATAGAATGCATTAAAAAAGGCCGGCCTTGCGAGCCGACCTGTATTTTAAAAGATTAATTCAACTCGCGGAATTTCTCGACTGAGATCTTCTTCTTCTTGAGAGTCACTACTTCACGTACAGCAGCTACAGTCTTCTCATTCTCCACCTGATCATAGATACGACGGCTCTGCTCCTCCTGTGAAAGAATATTCTTGGCGAAAGCCTCGAGCTGCTCCTCAGGAACATTGTTCATTCCGTACATTGCGAACTGGTATGCGGCAAAACCCTTTGCACTTGCAAGGATGTCCTCATCGTTCACAACAACCTCGTACTTCCTCATGATGTAGTCACGGACCATCTGCCACTTGTAGTCAGCGATGAAGAGATCCCACTCCTTCTCGATGTCCTCCATTGTGAACTTGCCGTCGTTGACAACATATACCCATCTCTTGAGGAACTTCTCTGCAAGAGTAAGGTTAGCCTTCTCCACGAGGTATGCCTTTGCGTCCTTTGAGAAACGGAAGTCAGCCTCCTGAGTATACTCGGCACGGATTCTCTCCTCAACCTTTGCATCGAACTCAGCCTCAGTCTTCACGCCGAAGATCTTCTCGAAAGTCTCCTCGGTAAGAGGGGCGCTCACGAAAGTCTTGACGTTCTTCACAGTCATCTTGAACATAGGATCGAGGTTTGCGAGCTCGTCCTTGTTCACCTTGAGCATAGATGCGCGGTCTGTCTCATTCTCGAATGCCTCGTTTACATTGACATCAAGAACATCACCAGGCTTTACACCTACGAAAGACTGTCTTGCAGCCTCAGCGACATTGCGGAGAGCCACATAAGTGCCCTCTACCTTGGTCTCGCCCTGCTCGAAATCAACGATGATGAAATCCTCTTCCTTTGCAGCCTCACCCTCTTCAAGAGAGCCGTACTGGCGGAGAAGGTTCTCCTTCATCTCCTTCTTGGCTTCCTCAGTCACTGTGATTGTGTAATAAGTGATCTCGTCATCCTTGGAAAGCTCGAATGAAACCTCAGGATTGCTTGCGATGTCAAACTTGAATGTGAACTCGTTTCCGTCCACCCACTCGTGGCTTGCCTGCTCCTCTGCCGGAAGCGGCTCACCGAGTACACGAATATTGTTCTCCTGGATGAAGTTATTGAGACCCTCAGAGATAGCGTCGTTGACTGCATCAACGAGAGCCTGCTGGCCATACATCTTCTCCACAAGGGACATTGGAACCATTCCCTTTCTGAAACCCTTGATTTCAGCATTCTTCCTGTAACCGTTGAGTTTCTTCTTCCTGCTGTCAGCATAATCCTCCTTCGCTACAGAAAGAGTGAGTTCGAGATTAAGATCGTCGATTCTGTTCTGTTCAATTTTCATATTCTTGTATTGTTAAATTTCAAATCTAAAGGCTTGATTATCGGATAGCCCGACAATCAAGCCTGCAAATTTAGTCATTCCGCACGACATTTCAAAATGCTACTTCGCCGTATTTTCATGACGCTTAGGATATGCTATTCTGGAATGGTACATCTGCTGGAGATAGGTCTTGATCTCAGCCTTGATGATGTTTATCTGATTGAGGGAAATATGTGCCTGCGAGAGCTGTCCCTCCCCTATCTTTCCGTCCACTATCCTTTCCACAAGAGAAGATATGCTTTCAGGACTGTAATCCTTCAGACTTCTTGAAGCCGCCTCCACAGCATCACAGATCATAAGGATGACCTGCTCCTTGGTCACAGGCTTGGCCCCTTTGTAATAGAATTCATCTATATCTTCAGGATCACCGCCTTCATTGAGATACTGGGTAAGGAAGTATCCTGTGGAAGTCGTACCATGGTGGGTGTTTATGAATTCCTTTATCACTCCCGGCAAGCCATGCTTCTCCGCAAGTGCAAGACCATCAGTCACATGCTTGATGATTTCCTGCGCACTTTCCTTAGGCGAAAGTCCGGCATGGTACTTCACTCCTCCCGCCTCATTCTCAGTGAAGCACTGAGGATTTGCTATCTTTCCTATGTCATGGTAAAGAGCACCGGCACGCACAAGAAGCACATTGGCATCGATGGATCTTGCGGCTGCATCTGCAAGGTTCATTACCTGAAGAGAGTGCTGGAAGGTACCAGGAGCCTTGTCCGCAAGTTCCCTCAGAAGCTTGTTGCTGGTGTCACTCAGTTCCACGAGCTTTGAATTGGACACAAGGGAGAATATCTTCTCGAAAAGATAGATGAGAGGATAGCCTGCCACAGACATGAAGGCGGCAAGAGCCATGTTCCAGATGACACGGTAATTCGTCAGGCCGCTCGGGTCGTCTATCAGACGGAAGGCCGCCCAGACAAGGACCATGACAAGAAAGACGATCAAGGCAGTCACAAACTGGAGCCAGCCCCTGTTGAAATAGCCGAATACCTGCATGCCGACAACTCCTGCAATGAGATACATCATGAAGATCTCCATACCGTTAGGAGAGAAGATCAGCACCGGAAGCAGGGATATGAAATACACGGTGAACACCACCCTCTTCTTGAAGAAGGCAAGAAGATAGAGCGATATGAGCGTGAAAGGTATCATGTAGAACAAAGCCGGATCTGTGCGGACCACAACAGAAGAAGCCACTACCGATATGGTGAAGACCATCAGCAGGTAAAGGTACTTGTTGTACTGTTCGAAGATCCTTGTGTTGCAGAAGAATATGCCGAAGAAAAGCACAAGAACCAGGCAGAGCGAGATTATAACATTACCGGCCCAATGGAAGCCCGTCGGTCCCGAATATCCTACATTCATCTCATATTCAGCCTTGTATGAATTGAGGATCTGCTCGGTCTCCGCTGTGACTATATCACCCTCGGATACGATGATCTGGCCAGAACGGATCACACCCTGGGTTCTGGATATATTGTCCAGAGTCTCATTATGCACCCTTTCTGTCATCTGGCTGTCATAGAGAAGGTCAGGGACGATGACACCTTCCAGACCGGACGCAGAAATCAGGGAATCCACCTTGGCCAGCTGGCACGAAGTCATGACAGCGGAACGCAGTACCCTCTCGGCCTGATCGAGGGTGAATACCTCCGAAGCAGGTATCTTCGAGGTCCTCTTGCCTATCTGGACATAGATGAGGTCATCCTGTTCAAGCGAGGCCTGCTGGAAATCCTGGTTCAGATTCTCAAGAAGGACACCCTTCGAGTATATGAAAGTAACGGCATCAGATATGTCCTTCCTGGCATAGGAATGCCCGCCGAGCTCCGCAGAAGCCACCTTTCTCTCCGCTTCATAAGCCACTCGCGGGTCAAGTCTGAAATAAGGGATTATATCAGCTTCAGCAGCTTCCCTCTCCTCCATAAGCTGAGAATCAGTCTTGAGGATAGGAAAATCGAACTGAGCGACCAGCGTCTCGTACATCCACGGCGATCCCTTCCTGTAGTCGTAGTTGAACTTCGGACTACGCGGCATCAGAAACACCAGAAGCAGGAACAGTACGATCAGCGGCAGATAGACCCTGAAGCGTTTCGGGAAATTGATTTTCTCCATATTACAGCAATTATATTCAGCTATTCAGCAACATAGGGGCCTCAGGCCTACCTGAGACCCCTATAAGGGTAAAAACCGTGTCTTGTCTATTACTTCTCAACGGCCATATCAACGATATCGCCCTCGTCACCATCATAGAATCCGGCATCAAGCTTTGCACGAACCTCGGTGAATGCCTTGAGAGTGCGCTCCACATCCTCCATAGAGTGAGCAGCTGTAGAGATGATACGGAAGATCACCATTCCCTTAGGAATCACAGGATAGATCACGACAGAGCAGAAGATTCCGTAGTTCTCACGAAGGTCAACAGCCATTCTGGAAGCCTGACCTACACCGCCCTTGATCTGAACCGGAGTAACGCAAGCCTCGGCAGGTCCGATCTCGAATCCAAGATTGCGGAAACCGTCCTGAAGGGCCTTGGTGATGTTGAAGAGCTTCTTACGGAGCTCGTCACCCTCCTTGCTGCGGATGATCTCAAGTCTCTTGAGACCGCCCTCAACGAGAGCCATAGGAAGCGACTTCGCATAGATCTGTGAACGCATGTTGTAGCGGAGATAGTTGATCACGCTCTTAGGACCAGCCACAAAGCCTCCGATCGAAGCCATTGACTTTGCATATGCACCGATATAGAGGTCGACCTCATCCATCACTCCGAAATGCTCCGAAGTACCGCGGCCTGTAGGGCCCATGTTACCAAAACCGTGAGCGTCATCGATGAGGATTCTGAACTTGTATTTCTTCTTGAGCTCGACGATCTTGTCGAGGAAGCCCAGAGCACCGGTCATTCCGTATACACCCTCGGTGATGAGGAGGATACCGCCGCCTGTCTCCTCACAGAGTCTTGTAGCTCTCTGGAGAGTCTTCTCGCAGCTTTCATAGTCATTGTGACGGAAAGTCATTCTCTTACCCATATGAAGACGGGCACCGTCGATAAGGCAAGCGTGAGCCTCTGAATCATAAACGATTACATCATGACGGTCCATAAGGGCATCGATAGTAGAAAGGATACCCTGATATCCGAAGTTGAAAAGGAAAGCATCCTCCTTTCTCTCGAACTCAGCAAGCTCTCTCTCGAAACGCTCGTGAAGATCGGTATGACCAGTCATCATACGGCTTCCCATAGGATATGCGAGACCCCACTTTGCAGCAGCCTCTGCATCTGCCTTTCTTACCTCCGGATGATTTGCAAGACCAAGATAGTTGTTAAGACTCCATACGAGCACATCCTTGCCCTGGAATTTCATATGCGGGCCAAGCTCGCCTTCAAGCTTAGGGAACATATAATATCCGAAAGCCTTTGCTGCATACTGTCCGAGAGGGCCACCTGTATGCTTCTCGATTCTTTCAAAAATATCAGTCATAACTATTCAGTATTTAGTAGATTAGTACACTTGTAAAATTATGCGTCGATGTTAGCGTAATGAGCATTCTGCTCGATGAACTCGCGGCGTGGCGGAACATCGTCTCCCATCAGCATGGAGAAAGTACGCTCGGCCTCTGCCGCATTCTCTATGGTGATCTGACGGAGCAGACGCTTCTGAGGATCCATAGTCGTGGTCTGAAGCTGCTCCGCACTCATCTCTCCGAGACCTTTGTAACGCTGTACGAACACGCCCTTTTCAGAACCCTTGCCGAGCTGGAGGGTAGCTTCCTTGCGCTGAGCCTCTGTCCAGCAGTAGATCTCTTCCTTGCCCTTCTTTACAAGATAGAGCGGCGGAGTGGCAAGATATACATAACCGTTCTTGATAAGGTCGATCATATAGCGGAAGAAGAAGGTAAGAATCAAGGTGGCGATGTGGCTTCCGTCCACATCGGCATCGGTCATGATGATTACCTTGTGGTAGCGCAGCTTGCTGAGATTCAACGCCTTGCTATCCTCTTCAGTACCCACTGTCACACCAAGAGCAGTATATATGTTTCTGATTTCTTCACTCTCGAACACCCTGTGCTCCATAGCCTTCTCCACATTGAGGATCTTACCTCTCAGAGGAAGGATGGCCTGGGTGATACGGTCACGGCCCTGCTTTGCAGTACCGCCCGCAGAGTCTCCCTCGACGAGGAAGAGCTCGCACTCCTCAGGATTTCTTGAAGAACAGTCGGCAAGCTTTCCAGGCATTCCGGCACCGGACATCACAGTCTTTCTCTGCACCATCTCACGTGCCTTGCGTGCCGCATGACGCGCTGTAGCTGCAAGGATGACCTTGTCCACGATCATCTTTGCCTCCTTAGGGTTTTCCTCAAGATACTGCTCGAGAGCCGCAGCAGTAGCCTGAGACACAGCCGAAACGACTTCACCGTTACCGAGCTTGGTCTTTGTCTGGCCTTCGAACTGAGGCTCAGCCACCTTCACCGAGACAACGGCTGTAAGGCCTTCACGGAAGTCATCGGCAGCAAGGTCGAACTTCAGCTTCGCGAGCATTCCAGCCTTGTCGGCATAGTTCTTAAGAGTCCTCGTAAGACCCATCTTGAAGCCCTGAAGGTGGGTACCGCCCTCGATGGTGTTGATGTTGTTTACGTATGAATATATCTTCTCGGTATAGCTTGTATTATACTGAAGAGCGATTTCTATCGGAATGATCTTGTCAGTCTCAAGATAGATAGGCGTCTCGATAAGTCTCTCAGCACCTCCGTCAAGATACTCGACGAACTCCTTGAGACCCTCCTTAGAATAGAACACATCACTTCTGTAATGCGATGTCTCAAGTTCGTTGCCGTTCTCGTCCACATCCGGAATAAGGTTTCTCTTGTCGATAAGGCTGAGATGGATTCCCTTGTTCAGGTACGCAAGTTCACGAAGTCTTGCGGCCAGAGTATCATACTTGTAGACAGTCGTTACCTGGAATATCTCCGGATCCGGATGGAAAGTCACGGTTGTTCCTGTATCTTCCGCCTCACCTACAACCTCAACCGGCTTGTATGGCTTTCCCTGGGAATATTCCTGAACAAAGACCTTTCCTTCACGATGAATCTCTGCCTTGAGATAATCTGAAAGCGCATTCACACAGGAAACACCGACACCATGAAGACCTCCGGAAACCTTGTAACTGTCCTTGCTGAACTTACCTCCGGCATGAAGAACAGTCAGAACGACCTCAAGAGCGGAACGATGTTCCTTCTCGTGCATACCGGTAGGAATACCTCGTCCGTCATCCTTGACCGTAATGGAATTGTCCTCGTTGATATATACTTCAATATGGGAGCAGTATCCGGCAAGAGCCTCGTCGATACTGTTGTCAACTACCTCGTAAACAAGATGATGGAGACCTCTCTCACCGATGTCTCCGATATACATGGAAGGTCTCTTTCTAACAGCCTCAAGGCCTTCAAGAACCTGGATGCTGTTCGCGGAATACTGCTCCGCCGAGACATTGTTTGCTATTTCTTCACTCATTCTGTATTATCTTAATAAACGGACAAATTTAATAATTTTTCTTATAACTTCAAGCGGATTCCTCCAGTAAAGTTGATACCTCTCTCTGCGTAGAGAGGGCTGTACTGAACTGTCATATTCAGAAGGTTTCCGCCCCTGAGCCAGAGGGAAAGCTTTCTGTTCACAGCATATTCAGCAGAAACTCCCAGATCGGCGAATCCCGGCAGAACCACATGGTGTTCATTGTCTACGGCAGCTTTTCTTGCCGTCGAGAACACGCAGTCCACACCAGCGAACACGCGTCTGCTCCAATTGTACTCAAACTCCACGTCACCTGTAAATGCGGCAGGAGCGAAACAGCCGTATGCGGTATCAAGTCCTATGGCATGATTATATTCTGCAGTACCGTCGAAAACGATTCTCTCAGCATGCCATTTCCAGTCCAAGCCGGCGAAAAGCTTTGAGTATGAAGCATATCTGTATGCCGGTGCGCAGTCGAAGTCAATCATTCCATAGTTTGCAGGCTGCACAGCATCGAGCAGGCCTGAAGCATAGATGACATAACCACCGTACAGATCGTATGTGAACCTCTTTGAGATACGTCCGTCAAAACCGAGTTTCAATGCAAGCCTCTCGACAGTCGCATCCAGCAGTCCGAAAGCATATCTTCCATCAATGACGGTACGGTCGTATGCAAATTCCGGAGCCACGAAATTGTTTCTTCTGATCAGAGAAGAATAGGTGTCAAGCGTATTTCCACCGCCTGCATGCAGATAGATTGCGAGGGCTTCAGGAACAGCAGCAAGCTTGATCTTGACATCAGGATAGACAACCTGCTCCTTGGCATTGTAGCACTGCGACTCCGTCAATCTGAATATCTTTGCCACCTTCAATCCGAGATCCAGATTCCAGACTCCCTTGTCGACCACATAATGCGGAGCGAAGCGAAGCTGACTTACAGCAGCCTCAAGAGCACCGCCATATCCGAGATAGTCGAGACCGACATCAAAAAGCAGACGACTTGAAGCTGACAGTGTCGGGCCAAGAGTCGCATTGAAAGAAAAATCGTGCTCCGACACCGTGCTGAGCTTATCATATCGGTTATCGAGCCTGTCATTGCCATACCTGTAATCTATACCGACACCATAATGGAAATAACTTTTGCTTCTTGGCTTGGCAGCCATGTCAAGCTTTAACTCCAAGGCATTGTAGAATCTTCCCTTTTCAGCCTTCTGCTGGTCGGAAGCGACCCCGAAATATCCGAGATCGAAAGAAAAGGCAGACCTTTCCCAATCATACCTTCCGTCTACGCCGGCATTCGCCGTCATGCGATAGCCGTTCCAAAGCTCATTCCTGCCGTCTGAAGCCAAGGTCTTGTCAAGAACGATCTCATTACGCGAGCCTTCCGCAAGCTTAGGAGCTATATTGCGGTATTTTCCGAAATAGGCCCCGTAATCTGCGTAAACATTCATCTTGAAAGGACCTGCCTTCACAGGTGTCCACACAAGCCCCAGTTCAGGATGAAGAGTATATCCGGCACCGGCCTTGAGCCAGAGAGCCGGCATGTCCACATCCGAAGAAACAGGCTTCAGAAGAAGCTGGTAGGGTTTGAAATCGTATGAGCCCTTGTATGGATTCTCAAAGACATCATAATCGAAATCGAGGTTGAACTGCTGCACAGAATCCGGAACAGCCATTTCGATCACAGGTTTATGAACTTCAAGAAGTTTACCTTCGTATGTCCTGTTCACCACAACGGTAGGATCGAGATTCTGCGCATTTGATGCAATGGATAAGGCGGCAAGACTTGCCGCAAGCCATGGTTTCAATATATTGATCTTCATAGTAATATCATCACTGGTTTTGTCCTGCAATCAGTTCGTCGAGCTTTCTCAGACGCATATTGACGTTATCATGGATGTCGTCACCACCCTCGGAAGGAGTATACCCGTCGCGTACACTCTCAAATGTAGCCTTTGCCTGCTTGAGTTCCCCTTTCTCGACAAACGAATCACCCAGAATGATGAAGCACTTGGCAAGCCAGTAGGTCTGACCGGAACCGGTCTCCGAGAACGCATATACCTTCTCCTCCACCTTGTCGAAATCTCCCTTGTCATAACTGTCCATAACCATCAGATATGCAGCCTCAGCGCCATAAGCTCCCGTCATGTCAGCCGAAAGCTTTTCAAGGATGGCGAAAGCCTCATCTCGACGGCTTGTGGCAAGATATGACTTGGCCTTCACATAATCAGCCTCCTGCTTCACCTGAGCATCCGAACGGCTGTCGTAAAGCAAGCGGTCCGCATTCTTCACGGCCTCGTTCCATTCACGGCCTCTGAATGCCGAACGCATCATACCCAGAAGAGCCTGATACTTGTTGTTCTCCAGCTTGGCCGCACCATAAAGTGACGAATATCCGCCATACGCATCAGCCCAACGCTCGAGATCGAATGATATCTTCGAGAAATTGAGCATCGAAAGCTCGACAAACGAGCCTTCACCTCCGGCGATGACCTTCTTGTAGAAATCGCAGGCCTGTTCAAGCCTTCCGAGGCTTCTGTACGACTCGGCCATATAGAACTCGGCCTTGTACGAATTCTTTCCTGACGGATATTTATCCAGATACTTCTGAAGAGAAACCAGCGCTTTCTGATAGTTGGCGGAAAGGAAGAGCTGCTCGGCAGAATTGAAATAGAGCATCTCCTTCTCATCAGCAGACTTGCTCGCACCCTTTCCGATGTTCTCGATATATGCGATGTACTCCTCAGGGCTGTCCTTGGTCTGGTAGATCGACTCTATCGCCAGAAGGGCGCTTTCAGCATATCCGGAATTAGGCATTTCCTCAACGACTGTCTTATAGTATCCGAGAGCTTCGTTGAACTGGGACTGGTTTCGGGCAAGAGAACCCATCTCTATATAGGCCTGGGCAACGAAATTGCTGTCCTTCACCTCCTGAGCCAGCTTGTTGAAGCACTTGAAGGCATTGTCATCGTCCTCCTTGACAGCATAGGTACGTCCGAGCTCGAAAAGGGCATCCGGATAGAACTCCGCATCAGGAGAGGCATCCATGACCCTCGACAGAAGCTCGATCTTCTTATCGGTCTTTCTGTCAAGACCATATGCGATAGCCGACTGATAGTAAGGATATATGTCGTTCACATTGAAATAATCCCTGATGACAAGATCGTACGAGGCATAGGCCGCATCATAATCCTTGGCAATGAAGAAGCAGTCTCCCTTTCTCTCAAGAGCCTCCTTCCTGAACTCGACCTTCCTCTCGGAAAGATATTCGTCGAACCACTTGATTGACATAGGATAATTCTCCTCGTTGAAGAAGCAGTAAGCGATATTGTACGGGATGAGATACGATTCAGGAGCTCCGTAAAGAGCTGAGGTATTGTAAAGGTCGGTAAAGATCTGACGCGCCTGGGAATACTGCTCGTTCCTGAAATACGACTCTGCAAGCCAGAAGCGGGCGAGCTGGTTGAAACGGCTTCCGCGTTCCGAATAGTACACAGTCACCTTGAGGCAGTCAATGGCCATTCTGTACGATCCGCTCTCGATAAGCTGACGGGCACGAAGGTAATTGGCCTTCATGTAGTTGTCCCTCATGTCGTCATCGAGGTCATCGATCTTGTCATAGGCATCTACAGCTCCTGCATAATCATGGTTATACAAGGCGGCAACGGCTATGTAGCTGTTGATCTTGTCACCTTTCTCCACTGCAGGATACTTCGCGAGATAATCCTGGAAGACAGAAGGATCGTCATTGAGATCGAAGGCAAGCTTGGCATAATTGAAATGCGCATCCTCCGCCATCTCGGAATCAAATGAAACCATGGATGCATCCTTGAAGGCCTGCATTGCCGCAACCTTGTTCTTCGTCTGGATATAGCTGAAGCCAAGGTGATAGTTGGCCACCTGACCGATGGAGTCGGTACGCATCGTCACCATGTTGTAGTTGTCGATCGCACCCTTGTAGTCCTGGACGGCATAAAGGAGCGAGCCGCTGTAGAACCAGTCAGCCCTTGTCTTGTCGGAATCCGGCTTGGTATTGAGGTCATAATACTTTCTTGCAGTTTCAGCATCACCGAGAACAAGGTAGGCTTCTGAAATTATTCGTGCAAGATGAGCCTTTCTCTCCTCAGGCACGTTCTGATACATCTGTTCCGCATTGGCTGTCACATAACGGTAGTCCTTCATCATGAAGCGGCACTCCATTATGTACCAGTTGGAGTTTTCCGTGAACCTCGCGTCGGATACAGACTTCTCGAACCATCCGAGTGCCGAATGGAAGTCCTTCAATTCGTACTTTATGTAACCGAGGACGTACTGGGCCGGAGCAGTGTAATCGGAATGAGGTCTGGCCGTAAGTTCGGAAAACTTCTCAGTCGCAGCCGTCAGCCTGCTGTTTTCAAGATCGCAGTATGCCTGACAGAATATGAACTCATCGATCTGATCTTTGTAGAGTCTCTCTCTTTCGATCTTGGCAAACTCATCGGCAGCAGCTATATACTCCTGTCGGTCAAACAGATTTGCCGCATGGGCATATCGTATCTGGGGCACCAGCATAGAATGCGGATTGGCCTTCAGGAAAGCCTCCATCCTTCCGACATAGCCGGGGGTCCTCATCTGCACGTCACAAAGTACAGACCATCCCTGAGGATCGGCAGAAGCCGATTTCCTGGCATCAGCATCAAAAAGCGAACGCGAGCGGACCAGCATTCCGTCCTCGTACAGTCTCAGAGCCTTTCTTACCTCATCAGCGCTCATCGGGCTGACAGATATAATGGCTGAACACAGGGCCGCCGCAAAAGTCATCAATTTCTTCATCTTATTCCGTTTTCGGATTTTTCATATTAAATAAACTACAAATTTAACCATTTTCCACTATATTTGTGTCCTTATACACGATATTTTTGAATATGAGCGACAAAGATTCCATCATTTCTTTTAAAGACGCTGACATCGTCAACGGTGAAGCCACCGTCATTTATGGTCTGGACATGGACGTATATCCCGGAGACTTCGTTTACATAGTAGGCAAGGTAGGAACCGGAAAGACCTCCATAATCAGGACAATCATAGCCGAGAACCCTCTCTACAAAGGCTCAGGCAAGGCCTGCGGCTTTGAACTGGCGGGGATAAAGGACAAGGACATCCCCTACCTCCGCAGGAAGATGGGAGTCGTATTCCAGGATTTCCAGCTTCTGATGGACAGATCTGTGGAAGACAACCTGTCCTTTGTGCTGAAGGCCACAGGCTGGAAGGACCAGGAGGCAATGGACAGAAAGATCACCGAAGTCCTCAAGGCTGTCGGCATGGAGCTCAAGGCTCACAAGATGCCGCATCAGCTTTCCGGAGGAGAACAGCAGAGAATCGCGATCGCACGTTCTCTTCTGAATGACCCTGAAGTGATCATAGCCGACGAGCCTACAGGAAACCTCGACAATGAGACTGCAGACGGCATCATGAGGCTTCTTACAGGAATCAACCGCGAAAAGGGCACCGCCATAGTCATGGTGACCCACAACAGGCAGATATTCGAAAAATATCCCGGCCGCGTCATGGTCTGCAAGGACGAGACATGCACAGAGCAGGGTCCGGATGAAGCCATTGACCTTGAACTTACCATATGATGGAAAGGAAGGAGCTGTACAGGCAGGTAACAGACTGGTTCTCGGCAAACATGGAGACGGCGGAGACAGAACTCGATTACGACTCTCCCTTCCACCTGCTGATTGCCGTCATCTTGTCCGCCCAGTGTACGGACAAGAGGGTGAACATGCACACCCCGGTGATATTCAGACGCTTCCCCACTCCCGAAACTCTTGCAGAAGCTTCATTTGAGGAAGTCTACGAACTGATCAGGTCCATATCCTTCCCGAACAACAAGGCCAGACATCTCATAGGGATGGCCGCCAAGCTTGTATCCGATTTCAACAGCGAGGTACCTTCCGAGCCGTCTGAACTTGAGAAACTGCCAGGAGTAGGAAGGAAGACAGCCAACGTAATAGCCTCAGTAATATACAACAAGCCCGTCATAGCCGTGGACACGCACGTCTTCAGGGTCTCACGCAGGATCGGACTTTCCGAAGGAACCACAGTTGAAGCCGTGGAACACGACCTTACGGAAGGTTTCGCTCCGGAACTGCGCCCCAAGGCTCACCATTGGCTTATCCTGCACGGAAGATACACCTGCACGGCAAGAAAGCCCAAATGCGAGTCATGCGGCCTGCAGGATCTGTGCGCCGACTACAAGATAAGAAACATCGTACTCTGATGCACCGGTTCCCAGCAACCATACAGGAAGATCTGCCTGAACTGTTCACGGATCCGTTCAGATACCGTCCTCACCCCCTTGTGGTCAGGGCGGCAGAGGCCCTGCTTGAAAAACTGGAGCTTTGGGCTTCCATGCCCGAGGGGACTCAGGAAAGGGCCTTGGAAGCGAGTCTTGCAGAAGGAAAGATGCTGGGAGTGCTGGTCGTATCAGAGCCTTCAGGAGAAGTCGGGTATTTATGCGGATTCTCCGGGAATATAGCCGGAACAGGCACCATAGAAGGCTTCGTACCGCCGATCTTCGACCTCACGGATCCTGACGGTTATTTCAGGAAAGAGGAAGCAGTGTTGAACGAGCTCAGTGCCAGGATCCGCAAGGCAGAAGATTCCGAAGAGCTGTCTTCACTGAAAGAGAAGCTGAAACTTGCTGAGCTTCAACGTGATGAAGAAATCACGGAATTCAAGTCAGCTATGAGCCTCAGGAAAGCGGAAAGAGCCGGAATCCGAGCCGCAACCGAAGACGCCGCCACTCTCGCCTCCCTGACAAGGGAGAGCCAGCATGAAAAAGCGGAACTTCGCAGGTTGAAGGCTGCATGGGAAGGAAGAATATCATCACTGAAGGACATCATATCGGAACATTCCGAGAAGATTGACATTCTGAAGAAAGAAAGAGCCGTCAGGTCCGACATTCTCCAGAAATGGATCTTCGAAAATTTTGTCGTTACCGGATACGACGGCAGCAGGACATCGATCCTGGATATCTTTGCATCCAAGGGCCTTACCCCTCCCGGAGGTACAGGAGAATGTGCCGCACCGAAAATGCTAAACCACGCTTTTTCACTCGGGCTCAAGCCCCTTGCAATGGGCGAATTCTGGTACGGAAGAGCTTCATCCACTGCTGTACGCTCCCACGGACATTTCTACCCTTCATGCACAAGCAAATGCGGCCCCCTTCTCAGCCATATGCTGACTGGGATGAAGCTCGGATGCGATGATGCCGTGAGCCCACAGACTCCTGTCATACTCTATGAGGACACATGGATCGTCATTGCGGAAAAACCTTCCGGCCTGCCATCGGTTCCGGGCCTCGACGGCAGAATCTCACTTCAGGAACTTCTTGGCAAAGGCATCAGGTCAGTCCACAGACTGGACATGGACACTTCCGGCGTCATGGTGTATGCAAAGGACGAAGGTACTGCAGCCGCACTTCAGAAACAATTTGAGGAACATTCGGTCAGGAAGACATACAAGGCCCGGCTTTCAAGGCCGGACCGCGGAAGATTCGCGCCCTCCTCTCCCCTGCTCGAAGAAGGAAGCAGCGGAAGCATATCCCTGCCTTTAGCACCGGACTATGATGAACGCCCGAGACAGAAAGCAGACATATCACAAGGCAAGCCATCGCTGACGGAATACGAAGTCGTTTCGCTTAACGATGACGGCACTGTCGAAATACTGTTCCGACCGCATACCGGCCGCACCCACCAGCTCAGAGTCCACTCCGCTCACTCCATGGGACTCGCCAGACCCATTGCCGGAGACCTCCTGTACGGCGGAATGACCTGTCCCCGCCTCTGCCTGCATGCCCTCAGCCTCACCTTCATCCACCCTGAGACCGGAAAAGAAATGACATTCACTTCCGACTCACTCTCTTACTGACAACCCTCGCTTCCGTATACAAAAAAACCGGTCCACATCTGATGCGAACCGGTTCTGTACCATATGTCTTGGAAGAATTACTTCTTCTTTGCGTATCTCTGATAGAATTTGTCAACGCGACCTGCTGTATCGACGAGCTTCATCTTACCTGTGTAGAATGGATGTGAAGTGTTTGAGATCTCAAGTTTTACAACTGGGTACTCAACGCCATCGACAACAATTGTCTCCTTGGTGTTCGCGCATGAGCGTGTGATGAACACCTGATCGTTTGACATATCCTTGAAAGCTACAAGACGGTAGGTTTCGGGATGTATACCTGTTTTCATAATGCGTATAAATTTAGTTAACTAATTTTGCGGCGCGAATATACGACTATTTTAACTATTTTCCAACCTTTTCCACGATTTTCAGCTTCACCAAGACAAAAATCATTTGATTCTATACGGCTGATCATCATAAAGGACGAATTTCTTTGCCTTTCGTATCCATTTCTGCTCCTCTACCTTGATATGCTCACGCGTCTCTTCCCATGAAACGCGACCGCAGATATAGTCCAGAAGCATCTGGTCCGAAATCTTTGCCTCGAAGCCATCCTCAAGCATGAACTCCTCATATCTTTCCTTGAAATAACGAAGAAGCTGGAGAGTATGCATAAGGGAATGATACTCGACCCCGGGCTCCCTCATGATCTGATATCCGAAGCATTTCTTGCCCTCATAACGGCCGCAGGAAGGCGTGAACGAACAAGGACGGAGCATCACTCCTTCAGCCACAGGAACAGTCTCATTAGGTCCTGTCTTTATGAACGGAGCACCGATATACTCATACGGACGGGCGGTACCGATACCCGGAGTGATGTTGGTATTGTTCCATAGTCCTCCCCCGCTGTACATATCACAGGTGAACAGACCAGGAATATCCGAAGCAGGAGCAATCGTCCAAGGCATAAGCTGGTGATTGGAATCCGTAGCCAAGGCTGAAATCACATGAAGGGCGAATTTCGCTCCTATCTCATGATAATAGAGATTCATAAGTTCTCCAAGTGTAAGTCCATGACGATGAGCGACTTTTGCCACGTCCGGCTCAAGCGCGGATGACGGCATGGTACCTTCCACCACTCGGCCGGCAGGATTGATATGGTCGACAACATAAAGCGAAGGGGCTTCATCCTTCATGCTCTTCAGGGCATCCATAAGCCTCATCACATCCTTGGTATAGTTGAAGTACCTTGCACCCACATCCTGAATCTCCACGACAAGTGCATTGAGTCCCCGGATGTCTTCCACATTGAAATCGATGTGGTTCGTCTGGGGAGTCAGTTCCGTATCTCTCGGAGAGAAGATCACCTGAAGGTTTCCCCTCTGCCTGAATATATCGTACATATAACGTCCGCTCTCGGTGTCCCAGCAGTTCTGGGTACAGAAACAGCCGACCTTTCCTTCAAGAAGGGCCTTGTCAAGCTGTTCTTCAAGCGAAGTGGTCCTGAAAGAGAACATCAGCCTATTATCTTGTTTGCAATGTCAATTATCTGCTGAGCCAACGCATCTGCCGCATCCTTCGTAGCAGCCTCCGCATAGATTCGGATTATAGGTTCAGTGTTCGAACGGCGAAGATGAACCCATTCCTTACGTGCCTCGAACGAGATCTTCACACCGTCTATCGTATTGATATCCTCGGAAGCATATACAGCTTTCACCTCATCAAGAATCCTGTCGATCAATCCCTTGTCGGAAAGTTCAATCTTGTTCTTGGCGATCACATACTGAGGATATGTAGCAAGCAGCTCGGAAACCTTCATCTTCTTGTAAGCGAGATTGGTAAGGAAGAGAGCTACACCCACCATGGCGTCACGGCCATAATGAAGAGCCGGATATATTACACCTCCGTTACCCTCACCGCCGATAAGGGCTTCGCACTCCTTCATCTTCGTAGTTACATTGACCTCACCTACAGCAGCAGCGAAGTACTCTCCGCCGTACTGCTCGGTCACGTCACGAAGCGCCCTGGATGAAGAAAGATTTGAAGAGGAAGTCATGGCATATGGAGCCGTCAGCTCATCCATAGACTTACCGGACTGCAACGCCTCATTGTATACGCGTGAGAAAAGATAGTCCGCCACGCTTACAAGAGTATATTCCTCTCCGAAAGGCTTTCCGTCCTCGCATATGAGGGCCAGGCGGTCGACATCAGGATCCACGGATATTCCGAGATCCGCCTTGTTATCAACAACAGCCTTGCTCAGCTCCACAAGATTTGCAGGAAGCGGCTCAGGATTATGCGCGAATTCACCGGTCGGTTCACAATTGACACATACGCACTCCACGCCCATGCGCTCGAGAAGGCGAGGCATGATGATTCCTCCTACAGAATTGACAGCATCGAGAGCCACCTTGAAACCGGCCTCACGTACAGCCTCCACATCCACAGCAGGAAGAGCAAGAACCGCATCAAGATGCTGGTCGGTAAAGTCCTTCTCTTCGATCTGGCCGAGTGAATCGACGTCCGCGAAGAGGAAATCCTCCTTCTCAGCACATTCAAGAATGGCCGCTCCTTCCTCCGCATTGAGGAACTCGCCCTTCTCATTCAGAAGCTTGAGGGCATTCCACTGCTTCGGATTATGCGAAGCTGTCAGGATTATACCTCCGTCGGCCTCCTCGAATGTAACAGCCATTTCTGTCGTCGGGGTAGAGGCAAAACCGGCCTTAACCACATCCACACCGCATGAAACCAAGGTACCGCATACGAGCTGCTCCACCATGTCGCCGGACAGACGGGCATCCTTGCCCACCACGACCTTATATCTTTCGCCATCGCCCTTAGGACGACGTTCCTTCATCTTCTCGCAATAAGCGTATGTAAACTTAACTATATCAATGGGAGACAGTCCCTCACCCGGAGCGCCACCGATCGTGCCGCGTATTCCTGAAATAGATTTGATAAGTGTCATAATTACAATTTTATTTGCACATCATGCAAAATTAAGATTTTATGCAGGCAATTACAAATTAAATATTACTTTTGCACCCTCAAACTTCAATCATAATGAAAGCTATCTGGACAATACTGCTGCTTGTAGCATCCAACATATTCATGACCTTTGCCTGGTACGGCCACCTGAAACTTCAGGAAATGAAGATTTCATCAGGATGGCCACTCATCGTGGTAATCCTCTTCTCATGGGCTGTAGCCTTTCTGGAGTATTGCGCACAGGTACCGGCCAACAGAATCGGATTCGTCGAAAACGGAGGTCCTTTCAACCTCATGCAGCTTAAAGTCATACAGGAGGTCATTTCTCTCACAGTGTTTACTGTGATTGTGACCCTGATGTTCAAAGGACAGGGCCTCCAGTGGAATCATTTTGCTGCATTTTTCTGCCTTATAATGGCAGTTTTCTTCGTTTTTCTAAAATAATTGCACTTTTTTTGAAAAAAGTCACGAAAAAATTTGGAGCGTAAGATTTTTTTCGTACCTTTGCAATCCCAAACGATAACACGGTCGGTTCGTATAACGGTTAGTACTCAAGATTCTCAATCTTGCAATAGGGGTTCGATTCCCCTACCGACTACCAGAAGCAGTCAACAGACTGCTTTTTTACTGAAAGTTCTTTCAAATACGGGGGTATAGCTCAGTTGGCTAGAGCACCTGCTTTGCAAGCAGGGGGTCGTCGGTTCGACTCCGACTATCTCCACCAGAAAGCCCGACCTTTATGGCCGGGCTTTTTCTTTATATACCTGCCTCTTCTATCCCTCCGTCATGACGACACCCTCGCCACCTAGAATGCCAGTCCGTAAACTGAGTAGCCACCGAGCTCTTCCTCGATTCTCAAGAGACGGTTATACTTGGCAATCCTTTCCGAACGGCTGAGAGAGCCCGTTTTTATCTGTCCGCAATCTGTAGCTACAGCAAGGTCAGCGATGAAAGTATCCTCCGTCTCTCCCGAACGATGGGAAACAATTGCCTTATAACCATGTCTCTGAGCCATTGCAATAGCCTCCAGAGTCTCTGTCAAAGTGCCTATCTGATTCAGCTTTATAAGTATAGCATTGCCACAATTGTTCCTTATGCCCTGAGCCAGGAAATTCACATTTGTCACAAACAGATCGTCGCCTACCAGCTGGCATCTGTCCCCGAGCTGTTCCGTGAGCATCTTCCATCCTTCCCAGTCATTCTCACTCATACCGTCTTCTATGGAATCTATCGGATATTTCCTCACCAGTTCCTTCAGATATTCGATCTGTGACTCACGGTTCAGAACCATAGCATCCTTGCCCTCGAATTTCGTATAATCATAGTATCCGTCGAGGTAGAACTCTGAAGACGCACAGTCAAGAGCAATCGTAACATCCTGTCCCGGAAGATATCCAGCTTTTTCTATAGCCTTGACTATCAAGCTTAAAGCCTCATCCACTCCCGAAAGTTCCGGTGCAAAACCACCCTCATCTCCCACCGCAGTACTGAGACCTTTTTCCTTTAGGATCTTCTTCAAGGTATGGAATACTTCAGCACCTATCCTCAAACCTTCCGAGAAGCTCTCAGCTCCGACAGGACGGATCATGAACTCCTGAAAAGCAACCGGTGAGTCACTGTGGGATCCCCCGTTCATTATATTCATCATCGGAACAGGAAGCACGTTGGAATTAGGAGCTCCAAGATACCTGTACAAAGGAGTCTTGAGACATGCTGAGGCAGCCTTCGCAACAGCAAGCGAAACAGCAAGAATCGCATTTGCTCCGAGACGTGACTTATCAGGTGTGCCATCCAGTCCTATCATAATCCTGTCTATCGCCGTCTGCTCAAAAACCGAATGCCCTACAAGCTCCGGGGCAATTATATCATTTACATTTGAAACTGCCTTAAGGACACCTTTTCCAAAATACCTCGATGCGATACCGTCACGCAATTCATGAGCTTCATGTTCACCTGTAGACGCTCCTGACGGAACTGATGCGGTTCCTACATAACCGTTTTCCGTCATCACTGTAGCCTCTATTGTCGGATTTCCGCGAGAATCGAGAATCTCGCGAGCAAATATCTTATTTATCTTCATTTTTATTTCTTAATCTGGTTATTCTATTGTCTATAACATAATCGAGTGAATATCTGCCTGGACCTGTTACGAAAAGAATGATGAATATGATGAAATAGATCAGTGCAAGTTCGCCCTCAGGCATCATGGCATCATGAATATCAAAAAAGGCTACTCCCATTGACACAATCATCGGGATCAGTGTAAGACGCTGCAGCAAGCCCGCTATAAGGAACAAGGAGCAGCAGAATTCACAGAAAACAGCTACCATCAGAGACATATAGCTTCCAAAGCCAAGAACATCTGGAAAAGTATCTGAAAGAGCCGAGAAATTCATCATCTTATCAAGACCATGCATGAAGAAGAGTACTCCAAAGAACACTCTGACAGCCAAAAGGATAAAAGATACTACCCTTTCGCGGCAATACTGTGGAAATAAAAAATTGTAAAACATAGCTGTCTGTATTTATCTTCTTGGCAAATATACAAACAATATTCCAATTTTGAAACATTCTAATATAGATAAACGCACATTAGGTTTCCAGCCGTTCCTTTCAGGCTTCATCTGCGGAATAATTTAACGAACGCAGCAAACGCAATCACTACAAGATCAAAGAGGAGTTCTAAAAGAAATGACTCCAGAAGGAAGAAGTTCCCAAATGGAGTAATCAAAGAAGAGTAAGGTCCGGAAAAGAGTATCCTAGAAGAGAAGAGTATGGATGAAGCGTGGGTACACGAATCTGTCATTCCGTGTACCCACGCTTCGCATATCGCTCATAATCTTTGTTTTTGGTGAGTGTCGGTACGAGTTTGATCAATTCGGTGTACCGACGTTTCCGGAACTCTTTTGGAGTCCTCCCTTTCGTAACTGATATCTTCTGCAATTCCTCTATCCCATACATCACGTAGCATACACCGCATAACAAAACACCCCGTCATCAAGGATGACAGGGTGTCGTATAAGAAAGTGGCAGCTACCTACTCTCCCACCTGGTGGGGCAGTACCATCGGCGATGGTGAGCTTAACTTCTCTGTTCGGAATGGGAAGAGGTGGATCCTCAC